>JAPPNJ010000165.1 GCA_028818705.1 Candidatus Poribacteria bacterium | reverse complement strand
GCTTTCTCTCATTATCGCCGAAGGAACACTCTTCGATCAATGTGCGGTTGTAGTATTAGGGTTCGTAGGGTAGTCGATTTGATCTCTTCAGCGAAGGCGATAATGTCGTCAAAAGATCCGATTCTATTTCCCGTCTCCTTCGCGTTCTCATCAGACACGCTCATATACACTTTTCCCTTGTTGACCCATAGCCGGCATATTGATTCCTAGTCGTTGTCATCTAGAATGAAGCTGCAATTATTCTTGTTCCCCATTTTCGAGACGCGCGTGCCATCGTCGATGGCACGGAATACATCTTTGACTACACTGTAGCCTTCCTGGAATATTGACGCTTTCTTGTCTTTGTTGCAAGGGGTATGTACGGCTTGCAAGTTTTCGAACTCATCTTATCCACCGAAAGCTATCAGCCAGCGGTGATCACCGTGTATATCTGCTGAAATCTCCTCCGGCAGAGACTTATTGCAAAGGGGCAAGTCTTATTCTGTCTTGCCATTAGACTGGGCAGTAACTTTCGAAGCCCTTTTAATGTGTCTTGTCGGCAAGATTGGCGGTGTTTGACACCCTTGAATTCGTAGCCAAATACCTTTCCACAGGTTGTGAATGTACGATGGTGTCTAGGGTATTTCAAGACACGGCTCCCTTTCGTCATGGCTGACTGTGCAGTTGCGGCTTGGCCGATTGACGGGCTTTACATATCGACGGACAGGCTACAGCCATTGCAAGGCAGCGCCTGCGGCGGTCATGCCTTGCGCCAAGCCGACCCGTCCGCGACAGCAGAAAAGGAACGGCGCCCAGCGCAATGTAATGCGAGTCTTCGACTCGAACTTTGAGAGCTGTGAGAAGGGGACAGAGTCAAAACCAGAATTCCGATCTATCCCCCTCCCACGGGGGAGGTCGTGCCCGCTTGGCACGACCTCAGAATAGGCAGGTGCAAATTCAGTTTGGTGACAATTCACCTGCTGCTTCTTATTTTCTCTTCGCCTTCCGCGCGCTTTGCTCTAATTTCTGCCTGTATTCTGGAAACTTCCTTAGAAATTCCCTATCGATGCAAGTGGGGGGATTGTCCAATACCCTGCGGCCACGTAGGGTGATTTTGGCTGGCTCCAAAGTTGTGCCACCCCCATAGCGGATGAGGCCTGCCGCCTTTAACTCGCGCTTCGCGTGACCGACCGCGGTGTTTTGAAACTTCCTTACGCCTGACAAGGAAGTCTCCTCTCTTTCGTCGTCAGTCACGTTGAATTGACGCGCGAGTCGATCGGAATGTTCAGGATGATCAAGGTTTTCTACTGCCAATAGCTTTAGTATCGGCAACGTTAGTTCCCACCTTGTTGGTATAGCCACGTTCTATCCTCCTTATCGCAGCTGATTGTGTTCCGGCGATCATACGCCGTCTTTTTCTGACCGCAGCGGGCAACTTCCTGCCGCAACTCAGGGTTTCGCCTTGAGTCGCCCGACCTGCGTGGAGTCCTGCTTTCTTCTCCACTGTTCCATCACCGCTTGGACGGTCACAGTGGGCCAGTTACATTTTTAAATGCGAACTGGGCGATTTGGACATATTTGTCTTCCGGTCTGATAAAGACCCCTCTTTCGTCAATAAAGAAGCGGCCTCCTTCACTTCTCATTGACAACACAACTTCTACAATTCGGTCTAGCGAGGGAAAAAACCCTTCCAGATATTGCCTCTTGCTCTTAGGTGTAGGGCCAAACCCAGAGAATGGCCACACTTCCTTAGACTTATTGCAGGAAAATGAGGCGGACCATCCCCATCTCGGTCGAATCTGGACATCTTGGAACAGTTCGAAATCCTCTACGCTAATTGTGGTTGTCCGCATGGAACATCTCCTTTCTGGTAATTTGCGTCCTGCTTCATCCGATCCCAGTTGGCCCCCGTCTCACATCGCGAGGGCGGCCAGTCATTTTTGGGCCAATCATGAGTCCCCTACTCCTTTCTCCTGCCATCGAATCCCCCTTTCGGAAAAGAAAAAACCACCGCCCATTAGCAGTGGCCACACCCAAATATATGTATTGAGACGCAATCTGCCCTACTTACTCCTACTCCTACTCCTACCTACTTACTCCTACTCCTACTCCTACCTACTTACTCCTACTCCTACTCCTACTCCTACCTACTTACTCCTACTCCTACCTACCTACTTACTCCTACCTACTTACTCCTACCTACTTACTCCTACTCCTACTCCTACCTACATATACAAATGCGGGCAAAAGTAGTCTCAATTTGAGCGTCGGTCATGTTACCATACATCTTGTTGATTGTCAAATCTTGAGCTTGTTGGGGTGCATCCCAAAATGGGGGTGAGCTATACTGAGAGGGAGGTTGGGGAGCTAGAGTGGATAGAGAAAGGGAAGAAAGGCAATGGGTCGGAAGCGGAGCCAGGAACGAAGTCAAGAGGAGTTCAGGGATTCAGCGGGCGAGATGCATGAGCGGCTGTGGTCATGGCGACGG
>JAPPNJ010000076.1 GCA_028818705.1 Candidatus Poribacteria bacterium | reverse complement strand
GTTTTCAACGAGAAACAGACGATTTTGGGGAAACCGAAAGAACACTGTTCCCGCCGATTTTCTGTCGTCAGTATGAACCGGAGACAGGCGCGCTGAGGTCCTGCGTGTATCGGTTGGGAATCAATAGAGACGATGATGATTTTGAAACGGCTTTGGCGGAGGTGTTGGCTGAAGGACATACGGCTGCTGAAGTGGCATCGGTTTTCAAGCATTTCCAGCGGGAAATTCCCGAATGTATATGATTATGTTTCTCGTTGGAACCAAGTGTTTCCCAGCTCCGGCTGGGAGGCATATCCCACCGGGGTGAGATTCCCGGTAAAAGGGAGGAGGTGAATTTGATGAAAAAGAATCTCCGCGGTAAAATCCGCGAATATATCCAGTCTGAAGAGGGGAAGGTGAGCGTGAAATCGCCACTGACGCTCGGTGTAGCAGCAGGGGGTCTTCTGTTGGCGCATACGATTGTCGGAACACCCCAGGCAGAAGCAGGGTGGTGCGAATTTGGTAAAGATGAATGCCCCCCTGGTCGGGACTGTCTTGGGCCTTTCATTCCCATTAACGGTGAGATGATAGGGACATGTATACCACATTAATGTTGTCAAGATAGGCTGCGGTGTGAACCGCCACCCTCTTCTTGACTTTTGAGCGTGTGGTAGTTTTGCTGCCATACGCTCAAACATGCGCTACATAATGATGGTTTTTGAAGAATTGGGGCCTGACGCGACCGGCGCGATGGGTCTAAAACTTGACAATGGGAGAACAAGTATGAGATTGCTGTCGATTTTTTGTATCATCATTTTGCTGGGGGTCTGTGCCACGGTGTGCCCACTTTTCGCGAAAGCCCCGACAACCCCGAAAATCCTGTTTACCTCCTTGCGGGATGGCAATCGAGAAGTCTACATAATGAATCCAGATGGCTCCGAGCAGGTGAACCTAACACAACATCCCGCCGATGATATGAGTGCCGTGTGGTCTCCGACGGGTCAGCAGATCCTATTCACCTCGGATCGCCAGGGAACGCGGGTGCGGGACCTGTATTTGATGGACGCGGATGGCACGAATGTCCGCCGCGTCTTTAAAAGAAAAATAGCGGCGTGGAGAGACACTGCAACGTGGGCCCCCGATGGCAAACAGTTTGCTTATGATTACACGGACCGGATCCGTATGGCGTTCGGTCTCTATATTGCGACGCTTGGCGAAGAAGATGCCGAACTCATCGGGGATGGCAGTTTCCCAGCCTGGGCACCTGATGGTTCAGAAATCGCCTACTCTATAAGTTACCCACAGGAGGCGCGACTTACATTTCTCAACGTTCACACACGAGAGCAAGAACAACCTCTACCCAAGAGAGCAATACAATGGCAATTCAAGCCGTCTTGGTCAGCCGCGGGAGACATACTTGCCTTTGCTGGCAACAAGCATCCGTTACCGGTCATCTTGGATAGGGAACTGCACAACGCATGGGCGGGCAAAACAGCCATCTACGTTGTCAACCGTGATGGCACCGGTCTCCGCCAGCTGGTGGATGAAGCCGGTCCCCAGGCACGCTATCCTGAGTTATCCCCGGATGGCTCGGAGGTGCTTTATACACAGGAAATTAACGGATGGCTCCAAATCTTCAAACTGAATATAAACAGCGGGATTCGGACGCAGTTAACGCACATTGGCGGTATTTTTCAAGCCAACACTGGCGGAGATTGGTTTGATCCAGCGTATGCGTTGCCGGTATCACCGCAGCCGCACCTGCTATCGACGACGTGGGGTGAACTGAAAAAGGAGTAGTGTTTTTAGGTCTTATTGAGACAGATTTGGCAGAACGATTAGAGATGGTCGCATCGCTGCTGAATTCGGAAACAACGACACTCTGGATGAACTCAAGCAAATTGAGAACTAAAGGAAAACATTGAATGTTATATGCTGATTTTGAGAGGGCGTTTGAAACGCGTTTGCAGACACGCACTGACTCGTATAGCAACGCGGTAGCATATCATCGCGTCCGGTTTGGACAAACGATTCAGTATCTGTTGCGATCTATCTTGGAACAGACAGATGCACTGATTCAGCAGTCGGATGTAGGTTGGGCACGGACGGAAGAAGTTGTGAGTGATATTCTCTATTGTGCGGATATGGATGTCGAGCAACTTTTCGCCCTTGAGATTCCGAACGAATTGACAGCAGATAGGGATTTTGAGGCGGTCAAGACGAAACTCTATGAAACGAAGTATTATCCTATTGGTGAACACCTGAATTACATCTCATTCCCACCTGCTTTGGAACGCAAGGCGTTTATCCATAAACACTTCAGCCGTTTCAAAGAGGGTTCACATTTCTGCGATCTCGGTTTCGGTCCCGGCGTGCTAACCGCGTTTATTTTGGAGCAGAACACATCGTGGCACGCGGCGGGTGTTGATATTAGCAAGGATTGCCTTCGCCACGCGGAGCGACTTTTAGAGAAAAAAGAGGTTTCAGGAAGGAGCGAATTGTCG
>JAPPNJ010000113.1 GCA_028818705.1 Candidatus Poribacteria bacterium | reverse complement strand
GGTGGTGGTGGTGGTGGGTAATAGAGTCAATTTTGCGCGTCGCGCGCGCGGCTCTAGAAATAGGTTGACAAGGGCTCTAGGCTTGCCGTCACTTGCTGTTTTACCTGTTGCCTGTGTTCGATAATTGCACTAGGCAGCGGCTCTGCGATCTTTGATTTCTTTGACGCGTGCCTATACCTTTCGGGCCGTTCTTTAGGCATGTGTGTCATGACGATCATGTTTCCGACCTTGATTAGTGGGTGGCCGTCCATATACAGTAACACACGCAGGTAGTTACGCACTGTGGGCGGGCTTACTTCCAGTCTTTCCGCGCCCATTGATACTAGGTCCGCGGCGGGCATTTTGTTGTCTTTGGCCTGCCTCAATGCTCCAAACACTATGTCGAAAAAATCAGATTCACGTGTTAACATGGGGCGTTTGGGTTCATACATGCTAGCATATACTCCCCTGTATTTCTATATAAGACTGTCTTATGGCCCATAACAAGCTTATTCGAGTCCTTTGGCGGTTAAACTCACATACGTGACGGGCTTCTTGATCTTGGGTGCTTCTCTCTTCTTGTTATAGTCGGCTCTCATACCAGGACTACTTACCTCTGTCTGGAATATATCGTATTGCTCTATGATCGCTTCAACGTCACCTTTTACCGTCCAATATGACGCGGCTATGCCGTCTGGTGTCTTGCTTGCTAACATGTCTTGACACTTGCCTTTTGTCATTCTGTGGTTGGGTTGTTGCTTCAATAGGGCTTGTAATCTCATGGCGCGATCGTGCCTGCGGTCTTTGATGCTTGGTTGCGTTTTGGACTGCTTGGCCTTGCGCGCTGTTGCGGCCTGTTCCTGCCTGCGTGTTATGTCCGTCTCTAGTCTCTGTTCTCTCTCATCGAGTCTCTGTTCTCTCTCATCGAGTCTCTGTTCTCTCTCATCGAGTCTCTGTTCTCTCTCATCGAGTCTCTGTTCTAACATTTGCCTGCGATCCAATTCGGGCGTGTTTATTCCCATGATCCTGTATTTCCGCAAACCTATAAAAGAACATAGATCACTTGCGTGGCTTGCGTTTTGCTAGATATTGAGGGGCCATTGACGCGTTACGGGCTTGCTTTCGCTTGGCGGGCTGATCTCGCGCCATTCCCAATTTTCGACTTTCTGATTTGAGGCAAAATCCCATGATTCGAGGGGGATCAGATATCCCTTGATCATGCCTGCCGTGCTTGCCTCTGTTCCGTCGTCTTGCCTCTCGTCATATATCACGCCTGATTTGCCATGCCTGCGGATCAGTTCATGGATCGTCTGTCTGACTATTTCCCTAAGCTCTCTTGGCATGTCTGCGGGCAAATAGCTAGCATACTGATAAGGTATCTCTACATATGTCTGGCCTGTGCCATATGTTGAGCATCTGAAATTAGGCAGTATGTCCTTGATCCTCATGGGGCGGCGGGTTGCGTTTTGGTTAACTTGGTGCGGCTGGTCGGGGTTAACCTTTCCTGTCAACATTGCGATCATCACGCGTATCGGCTTGATGGGTGTTTGGCCATTGCGTTTAGTGCGTCCTTCTCTGCCTGGCATGGTTTGCAGTCCTTGACGTATGATCCTGAATGATCGCATGTCCTGATCCTGCCCATACCCTAGGCATGTTTAGTTAGTAATATAACTATTCGATTTTATCATACGCCTAAAATTTTCGAGAATACCCATTTCTTTCTAGATCTCTGGGGGCGTTGTGCCTGTGCTGGTGGCCATTGTCTGCCGCTTGCGTCTGTGATTGCCTGCGTGCGGCAATACATACAATACCAAATTTGCTTTGATCCGCTCTGCCGTGTCAAAATCATGCCTTTCTTACAGTGTCCACATCTCATGTATGTGGTGCGTCTCTCTCACTTAATTGGATTGTGCCTGTCCTGCCTCGCGGCGGCTTGGGGGGCGGCCTGCGTCTCATGGTTGCGTCTTGCTCTGGGGGGTCGCGGTCGCGGGGCCTGTTTTGCGGCGTTTTGGCGTTTCTATATTTAGGAAAAAGGCGTTACGTCCTATATATTAACAAGTCAAAAAAGTCATGCGTGGTGTGGCGGGGCGGGGGCGGCTGTGGGCTTGCGTTCATTGTCTGGCGGGCGTGCGTATCAAGTTAAACCATACGTGGAATATATCTAACTGTGTGGAAAGTCTGTGCCTGTGAAGTGAGGTTTTTGTGCCGTGTGTGGTCATTTTATGGGGCGTGCAGTCTGCACGCCGGCGGTCTGGAGTCGGTGCTAATCGACTCCAGAAGGCCACGGTTCCAAGCTGTGATCCTGCCGGCGTGGAGTCGGTGCCTGTTTTCTAACTTTCGGGGTTGCTAGCTATATATCTTAAAGGGAAAAACTTTCGTGCGTAAAAGTCAAAGTTTGGCGGCGGTTCCTGCCTGCCTTGCCTGCCTTGCCCATAACCAGGGCCACGTCGGTTATCCTGCCGGTCTGGAGTCGGTGCTAATCGACTCCAGAAGGCCACGGTTCCA
>JAPPNJ010000024.1 GCA_028818705.1 Candidatus Poribacteria bacterium | reverse complement strand
TGGATATAAGCCTCATAGGATATTCCTCCAATTACTCAAAGGGCATAATACACACAGCAAGCAACTTTCGCCGTTCATTTTCTACAGCGAGAGTTTCTTTGAGATTTTCACCACGGTTGAATAGCAAGCCCGTCTTTTCAAATGCCGCCAGTCTCTCAAATGCCTCAGAAATATCGTCCTCCATATAAGAAGTTTTCAGCATTTGGACAATTACCTCGCTCGTTTGTGTCTCTGCAAGTTTTAAGATATCTACCATCACAGCAGAAAGCTCAACGACCCGTGCTCTCTCAATGTCTGCGGCATAAGAAATACCATCTGCCTCAAAGAGGTGGAGTTGGTGCAAAGTTTTTGGAAAATCAAACATATTTTTCGTCCCCATATTGTAGCGATACATAACGAACCTGCTAATCATTGCTCAATCTATTATCTTATACTATAATGCAATTCTCGTGCCAATTGGGAAACCTATACGATTAGCGAATCCCAAGAAAATGTGACTATGCAAATTTTTCGCAATCGGCAAATTTTGCATACCTAACCCTGCAGATTTTGCATAGTTCCAAGATACCGTAATTTTGTGCGTTTAATGAGATAACGTAAAGAGGTTTAAGTTCAAGGTAAAAAGAAAAGGCGCGTAAGGGACGCGCCTTTCAAAATACTCACAAGGATCGTGGCATTTTTAAATGTTGACAGAAGGGAACAGAGATGTTATGATACCGCTAAAGTTTAGTTATTCTCAGCACCATCATCGATCCAGTCGACGAATAGCTGAACCTGCTCGGCATTGAGGGGTGGTGGGATCGGAGGCATGCCGCCGCCATCAATACGTTTAACAACAAGGCTGCCTTTACCATTACCAGCGACGAACGCCGGTTTGAAGGTATCGTATTGACTGAGGTCAAGCCCCGCCGCAGCACCGGGTGCGACATGGCACCCCGCAATAGAACACCGTTCAGCGAGGATGGGTTGAATATCATCCTTAAAAGAGACCCTCGGTTCTTCAACAACGGGTGGCACTTCAACCCCGGCGGGTGGTTCCGCGGGAACTGGTGTCTGAGTGGCAGGAGGTGTTGTAGTGGGCTGAAGTATATCGGTTGTCCCCGTGGTGTCTTCAGTGACATCGCCTTCGTCGCCGCAGCTCGCAATGAAAATTGCAGCGAGAAAAAGACTCACGGCGAAAATAGGAATAGAAAGGATCCGGGGTTGTCGGTTACATGGACGGACGAAAAATGAATCAATCACAATAGAATTCTCCTTTGTTGAGAAATGCGTCTGTTAGTAGGAAATTTGTTGTTTTGTATATAGAATACCGCGACAGAGAGGAGATTGTCAAGATGAAAATTCTGATTAACACGGACATTACACCAGAACAACAGCAGCAGATTGAATCGGTCTCTGCCGATCTTTCGGTTGTGCGTTCACAGAATTCGGAAGAAGCATTGCGTGAGATTGTGGATGCGGATGTTGTGCTCGGTGGGTTTAACCGTTCGCTTTTTGAAAACGCGAAACAACTCAAATTGGTGCAAGTACTTTCAGCGGGTGTTGACGGATTGCTGTTTCCCGAATTCGTCAAGAGCGATATTACCTTAGCGAGCGCGAAAGGGTTCGTTGGACCACACTTGGCAGATCAGACTTGGGCTTTGTTGCTGGGGCTTCTGCGAGGCATCGGACGCTCTGTACGCGAGCGCACATGGGACAATCGTATGTCTATCCGTCTGGCAACGTGGGAATTAAGCGAACAGACGCTGGGGATTGTGGGACTTGGCGGTACTGGAATTGATGTTGCACGCCGAGCACAAGGGTTTGACATGCGCGTCATCGCTGTTGATCCTGAGCCGGTTGAGGCACCGTCGTTTGTCCACGAAGTCTGGAAGATGGACCGGTTCCACGAACTCCTTGCGGCATCGGATGTCGTTGCAATTTGCGCCCCGCTGACACCGGAGACGCATGGTATGTTCGACGATGCAGCGTTTGAACAGATGCAATCGCACGCGTTGCTTATCAACGTGACACGTGGCAAGATCGTAGATGGCCCGGCACTGATTCGTGCACTCACTTCGGGAAGCATTGGCGGTGCGGGATTGGATGTCACGCCTGAAGAACCTCTACCCACCGACAGCCCGCTGTGGGACATGCCAAACGTGATTATTACACCGCACGTCGCCGGTGGTTCACCGATTCGCTTAGACCGATCGGTCGGGCTTTTTTGTGATAATCTCGAACGCCTCCTTGTTGGCAAACCGCTCCTGAGCGTGATTGACAAGGAAAAGGGATATTAGAAACATGAAAATGTTGGAGACAGGCGAGGTTAAACCCTCGCCTTCTCATTACTATTAGTAGATTTTAGAATTACTTATATACTATGCCTTGGCGAAGTTAGAAACTTCGCCTACCGGGTGGAGGTTGCCTCACTAATCAACGATTTTGACGAGCTGCTTCCCGATATTGCCACCCTTCAGCATGCTAATGAATGCCGCAGGCGCACTCTCGATTCCGCCTTCCTCAATCGTTTCACGGTATTTCAACTTGCCCTCTCGCAACCATCCTGCCATCTCAACGAGTGCTTCCGCGTGCTGGTCGGCGAATTCAGAAACGAGAAAACCCTCAATCCTCGCCTGTTTGGTAATCATGAACCAGAGGAACCGCGGTCCTGTCTCCGGCTGCTCTAAGTTATATTGCGAGATTTGTCCGCAGATGGCGACGCGTCCTTTCACCCTTAAATTGGGGAAAACGGCATCCGTGATACGTCCACCGACGTTGTCGAAATAGACATCAATACCGTCAGAGAAATGTTTTTCGAGTTCGGCGTAATAATCATCAACCTTCTTATAATTAAAAGCGGCATCGAAACCGAGTTCATCAACGATGTATGCGACCTTCTCATCGCTTCCTGCGGAGCCAACAACCCGGCAGCCTTTGATTTTCGCAATCTGTCCGACGACGGAACCGACAGCCCCAGCGGCACCAGAAACAAACACGGCTTCTCCGTCTTGAAGTTTTCCGACCTTAAGCAAACCGAAATAGGCTGTGAGACCGGGCATACCGAGAATTCCTCCGCCTGTGGAGATAGAAGCGATTGTGGGATCAATTTTCCGCAATCCATTGCCAGCAGCCACGCCGTATTCCTGCCACCCGATACCTGCATTGACGATATCACCGACCTTAAAATCCGGATGCTTCGTCTCGATAACCTCAGCAATAACACTACCGACCATCACTTCGTCAATCTCGACGTTGGCGGCGTAAGACTTCGCGGCATTAATTCGTCCTCGCATATATGGATCGACGGAGAGATAGATAGTCTTTACCAATACTTCACCGTCTCCGGGTGTTGGCATCGGAACTTCGACCAAATTGAAATCTGACTCTTTTGGGTACCCTACGGGTCGAGCGGCGAGGGTAATTTGACGATTCATTTTATCATTTCTCCTTATGAATAGTTAGTGTCTCTTATTAAACTGGACGGGATCTTCGCCATGAATAACAATGAGTTCATGTTCGGGCGCGTCCCAATCAAAAACTTTAACGATAGGAAGGATGACACGGACAGCCAAGCCGATACGCCGTTTGTCGGAGCGGTTCGCCTCTGAGTGATGCAGTGTGCGTTCGTTAAAGAGGATGAACTCACCGGGTTGCATCTCTAAGTTGACAACATTGCTTGTATCAACGAAACCGAGATCCCCCATTTTCCCGAATGCCATGTCCGAAGTTGCCTTTACATGTGGTATCACTTTGCGATGTGAACCGGGTACGATCTGGAGGCAGCTGTTCTCCAATGTCGCCGAATCCACAGCAATCCACGCCGAGATAATGATAGGCGGTTCAAGGGGCCAATAGTTAAAATCTTGGTGCCACGGAATCTCTTTTGCACCCGGCTCCTTGATGAAAAAGTTTGTTCGCCAGAGCAGGAGATCTGGTCCATAAAGAGACGCCATCCGCTTGACAATAGATGAATGTGTGGCAAGCTCGTGAATCAATGGCGAATCAAGATGGCGGTTATGCTCCACTTGCTTATGATCTGGCGGTTGGGTTATAAGCACCTTCTCGATCTCTGGCTGCATGTTGAGCATCTTTTCAGGGCTACAGAGCGTGTAGGGACCGAGGTAACCGTGTTGCCAAAACTGTTCCCGCTCTTCGTTGCTTAACGTATGGTTTCCGTTTTGCATTGTGTAAAAATCCTTTTATAGTAGATTTCACAACTATGGATATGCTGTGAACCGGCGAGGTTAGAAACCTCGCCTACCGAAGGCGTTTCATTTATAGTAGATTTCACAATCATGGACATAACTGCGAAACGGCGAGGTTAGAATGCAGATCACATGAATCAGAATCAAAATCAGAATCAACGGTATGAATGCCGTATGGCATTCAAATCAACGTCAGAATGCGCGTGTGGCATTCTGCGGGGTATGAAGCCCGTGTGGGCTTCACCGGATAGCATTCACCGGGTATGAATGCTATAGAGCATTCAAAATCAGAATCAACGGTATTCATGCCCTAAGGCATTCACCGGGGATAAAGCCTATAAAGGCTTTAGAATCAACGGTATGAATGCCGTGTGGCATTCACCGGGGCATGAACCGGGGCGAGACGCCGCAAAACCTCGACTACCGAAGGCGTTTTCGCTATTGCTGGCGGGATTTTAAACCCCACCAGCAAATCAATAAGGGACTACTCCTGAGTGACATGTACCTTAACTGCACCAGAGGTTTTATCAGCAGATACGCGGAAGGCTTCAACGATCTCGTCAAAGGGATAGGAGTGTGTCACCAATTTTGTGGCATCAACTTTCCCAGAGTCTATCAATTCAATCGCCGCTTCAAAATCGGTTTCCATTCCGCTATAGCCGTAGCAGTTAGAGCCTGTAACGAACGCTTCTGACCAGACGATCTTAGAGAGATCTACCTCAAGCGGTTTGTAGTATCCGGCAACGAGGACAACAGCGCCTTGTTTCCGAACGATGTTCATAGCGGTGTCGAAATTGTCTCCACCACCCACCGTTTCGACCACAGCATCAAAACCGATACCGTTTGTGACATCCTTGACGTATTCGCGCACATCGGTATCACTAATGTTGACGATGTGATCCGCACCAAGCGCCCTTGCCAATTCTGCCTGCTGTTCGTACTTAACGGTGATTAATGTCTCCTTAAGACCTGCGGCAACCGCATCCGCCAAAGCGAATTGACCGATGGTGCCGCCGCCGATAATAGCGACAGTGTCTCTGGAATTAGCACCCGTCCGTGCTATAGCACGGTGTGAAACAGCAAGTGGCTCAACAAGTGCCCCTTGCTCAAATGTCATGTCTTTTGGTAATTTGAATAACCCAGACTGGTGCGTTGAGGTATATTCAGCGAATCCACCGTGCATGCCCGGAGAGATCCCACCTCTATTAAAGCAGAGATTGTATTGACCAGTTTCACAATACTTACAAGTGCCGCAGTGTGAGAAACATTCCACAGCAACCTTATCCCCGATCTCAAACTTGGTTACGCCTTCGCCAAGCTCGGCGACCACGCCACATGTCTCATGCCCAGCGGCGTATTCATGGGATTGCCCCCAATGTCCGAAATAACTGTGCAAGTCGCTTCCACAGATCCCGGTCTGCTTGGTATCTACAAGCACAAAACCCGGTGGTGGTTGGTCATGCTCAACTTCTCGAACTGCAATTTGTTCAATTCCTGTATAGATAGCGGCTTTCATTTTCATTTTTTTAATTTTTCCTTGCGGAGAAACGACGAGACTTACGCTTTTCGGCTTTTCGCTCAAGGATCGTCCTCCACTTGGTTACGGGCTACAGGTTTTTACGATACCAAGAATCTGCGCTCCCCTCCAGCCCCCATAGGCAGTGAATACAGAGAGGCGCAGTCGAGATGCCCATCAATTAAAATGCTATTGGGGCCGAGGTGTCGGAACCTCTGACTACCCATCATCATGGTAAATCCGAGTTCCCAGTGGATACAAACATTCCTAAAATCGCACGTTTATCAGATTTACCAACGCTCGTTTTCGGAATTTCATCAACAAAGACAAATCGATCAGGAATCCAGAATTTAGGGAACTCTGCAGCGAGTTGCCCTCTCAGTGCCTCCTCGGTGCGATTAGGGATTTGGTCTGGGAATAGACTAAATCCATTCCTTGTATTACATTCCGCCCCTACCGGTGTGAGGACAACAACAGCAAGTGGACGTTCGCCCCATTTTTCGTCAGGCACACCGATAACCGCTGCCTCAAGGACCCGTGGATGCTTCAATAGTGCTGTTTCTAAGGCAATACTTGAAATAGATTCTCCACCACTTCGAATGAGTGCCTTCGCGCGATCCACAATCTGCATGTAACCCTCGGCGTCAATAGTGGCAAGATCCCCTGTGCGCAACCATCCATCGGCAGTAAAATGCTCCGTTGTCGGTTCACTCTTGTAATAGCGGCTGGCTGTCCACGGGCTCCGCACTTGGACTTCTCCGACCGTCTCGCCGTCCCAAGGGAGTTCAGTGAAACTGGTAGATGCTTCAGCGGCAAGTCGAAGTTCGACACCCGGTACGGGTCTACCCTGTTTCGCTTTAATGTCCCACTTTTTAGCGTCTGACAGATTTTGATGCGTACCGCGGAGCTTCGAGCATGTACCCGTAGGGGACATCTCTGTCATCCCCCAAGCGTGGCAGACCTCGACACCAAGTTCTTTTTCGTATGCTTCAATGAGCGTTGACGGCATCGCTTCACCACCGACTATCACCCGCCGCAATGACGAAATATCCTGTCGTCTTCTCTGTAAATCGGGGTAAGCCTTTGCCCAAACTGTTGGGACTCCAGCAGCAACAGTGATATCGTTTTCAGCAATAAGATCTGCGAGACACGTAGGCTTTGGTCCGGGTAATACCATATCAGCCCCAGCGAACATACAGGCGTAAGGCAGTCCCCACGCCATGGCGTGGAACATCGGAACGAGCGGGAGAACGACATCCGCCTCCGTTAATCCGAATACATCCGCTTGATTAACCGCCAAGGTGTGAAGAAACATAGACCGGTGCGTGTAGAGTACACCTCGCGGCTCTCCCTGCGTTCCGCTGGTGTAACAGAGCCCCATCGCCCAGTTTTCGTCTTGGATATCCCATGTATACGTCGGCTCAGCTTCACCGAGCAATTGCTCATAAGACGTATCAGTGTCCGCGGGCATTAGATTAAAACGGACGATCCGCTTACACCCAATCTTATTTCGGAGGTCACCAAACTGCTCGGAGAATGCACCATCAACGAAGATGAGTTTGTCCTCTGCCTCATGGACAATCTGTGCCAGTTGCACAGCGGAGAGACGAATATTAAGCGGATGGAGCACAGCGCCTATACACGGAATTGCATAGTAGAGTTCAAGGTGTTGATAGGTATTAGAAGCATAGGTAGCAACCCTGTCACCGCGCTGTATACCTAATTCCGTGATGGCGTTGGCGAGGCTTTTCACACGCTCATATAGCGCAGCATAGGTATAACGATGCATCTCTCCATTGGGCAGCACGGTTTGAACACACTTATCACCATGAATTCGGTGTGCATGCTCCAACATCTGCGCGAGTGTCAATGGATAATTCATCATCAAACCTTGCATTCTTTTTACAATTGGGTTTTCGCGCCGTTTTCCCCTTCTCCTTTCCCAGTAACAGGCAATATCTCCTATCAAAAACGGATTTTCGAGGCGTATCAGAGGTCCTGGTAACGATCAAATTGTATCCAAGAATCCCGTCTATCAGACTCAAAAATTGTTCCGGTTTCTACTCATATTAGCATAAAAACAGAGTTTATTGTGAAAAAAACTGATATTCTGTATCATCGCAATTTTAATTTGCATTCTACGAGAAAAATAATACATAATTAAACCGTATTGTAAACGGAAATACGTTTAGATATTCCAGATTTCTGCGCTCCTCACTTTTTACTTATACCAAAAATTACAAGCAAGGAGAACATAAATGCCAATTTCAGATAATAAACGGTATCTCTGGTGGACTGTTGCTATTTTATTTTCCATCGTATCAGTGATACCCTTAACTGCCAGTGCTGATGCACTTAAGGTAGTCATTCAAGACCAAAATGGAAATGCTATCCCAGAAGCAAAAGTAGAAATCGGAACTCAAGAACAGACAACCGACGACTCTGGAACCGCTACGTTTAGGGACGTGACAAGTGCGGCGTCCTTGACTGTAACAGCACTCGGATTTTCAAGCAAGCGGATTAATATTACCACTGGACAAACTGAAGCGACAGTCACACTTACCCCCGTCCAAACTATTGAAACCGTTGTGGTCGTTGGAACCCGGAGTATAGGCAGAAGCGCTTTACAAGCACCTGTTCCGATAGAAGTCGTTAACAGAGAGCAGCTGAGTCTCACTGGACAATCTGAAACCGGTCGTGTGCTTCAGATGTTAGTTCCCTCCTTCAATTTTTCAAGCTCAACCATCAGTGACGGCACGGATGCTTTACGCCCTGCAACGCTGCGTGGCTTGGGACCCGATCAGACCTTGGTGCTCGTCAACGGCAAACGCCGTCATAAAAGTGCACTATTGCACGTCAATACATCGGTAGGGCGTGGTACCGCTGGAACAGACTTCAACGCGATCCCATCGGCGGCGATAGAGCGAATTGAAGTCCTTCGAGATGGTGCCGCCGCACAATACGGGTCGGATGCTATTGCGGGTGTTATTAACATTGTGCTGAAAGACGATGTTGATACGGGCAATGCTGATGTCTATTGGGGTCAAGCTTATGAAGGGGATGGCGATACATGGAACGGGAACGCCAATTACGGTATGAAAGTCGGCGAATCCGGTTTCTTGAACCTTACGGCTGAATGGCGCGACAGAGCGCGCACCAATCGTGCAGGTCTCACAGGTACCCGGCAATACGATTGGATAGATGTCAATCAAGGGCGACCTCCAGATAACACTCTCGAAATCGAAAATGACGATGGCACTGTAACAGCTAAACCCGTCTGGTTTGACCCACGCGAATATACTTTTGAACGCCAGAATTTCCGCGTCGGAGACGCCGATTCCTCCCAAAAAGTCGGATTTTATAATTTCGGACTCCCACTCGCCACAGGGTTGGAACTCTACTCCTTTGGTGGATATTCTACTCGCCAAAACAACAGCGCCGGATTTTATCGGCGAGCTAACCAAGCAGAACGGACAGTGACCGAAATTTATCCAGACGGATTCTTACCCGAAATTAACACCGATGTCGGTGATACTTCGCTTGCTTTAGGTTTGGCATGGACGCATGAAACAACAGACTTAAATGTAGATGTTAGCGTTAACCACGGATTAAATACATTCGACTTCTTTATTTCCAACTCGTTGAACGCCTCTTACGGTGTCAGCAGCCCAACCTCTGCAGATGCCGGTGGGTTTGAACTTTCGCAAACAGCGTTTAACCTGGATATTACTTATCCGCTGCAGTACCAATCTTCTCTGGTCAACCTCGCCGGTGGTGTTGAGTTTCGCAGAGAGGGCTACGGAATTCACGCAGGCGAACCGCTTTCATGGATCAACGCGGGACTTGGGGTCCCCGGCGCTGCTGGTGGCATCCAAGTTTTCCCCGGCTTCCGACCCGACAACGAAGTTGACGAAAGCAGGACTAATATTGCTGGATATGCCGATTTTGAATCCTATCTCAGCGGTCAATCAGGAACAGGACTGCTCGTCGGTGCAGCCGTTCGTGGCGAACAGTACAGCGATTTCGGTGCTACTGTCACAGGAAAAGCAACAGCTCGCTATGATTTGACCCAACAATTGGCGGTCCGTGCTGCCGGTAGCACAGGTTTCCGTGCCCCTTCACTTCAGCAACTTTACTTCAATAACATCAGTACACAATTCAAAATAGACGCTGACGACCTTGACGGTGACGGAAACACAACTGAAGTGATACCGCTCGAAGTCGGAACGTTCCGCAATGACAGCGATGCTGCGCGCGCGCTCGGTATACCTGAGCTGAAAGAAGAGACTGCTTTTAATGTCTCTGGTGGTTTCGTGTTGAAACCGCTTGAAAAGTTGTGGTTTACGGTAGATGGATTCCTCATCCAAATTGATGATCGGATTGTTCTGAGTGGTAGTTTCAGTGCCGATAAAATCCCCAGCCTAATCGCGGCAGGGGCGAGCAGCGCACAGGTATTTACGAATGTCGCACAGACGCGCACACAAGGCGTTGATGTCGCTGCGGGTTATCTCCACGCTTTCGATAATGAATCTCTTCTTAATTTGAAGGCTGCGTTTACGTGGGCAGATACCGCAATTATTGGTGATGTAGACGCGCCGGAAATTCTCGTTGGGCTTGAGGACACGCTTTTCCCCTCACAGGACCGCTCCATGATTGAGGAATGGCAGCCGAATACCCGCATCAACCTCAGCACCGATTACATTATCGGTGATCTGACCATCGGTGGTGCTTTGCGCTACTTCGGCAGTTACACCGTGCAAGAAGGCAGCGGACCTGAACCGCAAAGGCAGACCTACGGCGGAAAGTGGCTCACCGATATTCAGAGTAACTATCAGCTAAATGAAGGACTGTCACTCACTATAGGAGTCAACAACCTATTTGATCAGCTACCGGATGTTAATGAGATCGGTCAGTCCCGTGGTGGAACGTTGACGGACAGCACCGGACACGTCATTGTTGATTCTCCGGGCGTGTTTACCTATTCCAGAAGGTCGGCTCCTTTCGGTTTTAACGGCGGACTTTACTACGCGAAGCTATCCTATAGGTTCTAAGTGAAGAAATCGGGGTTACAAACCCCTCCTACAAGTAGTGTCGTATTGTCAAATTTCTATTGCGCGTGTTTACACAATATGCTAAATTAGGTTGAGATTTGAATCCAAAGGAGAACCGTTGAATGTCCCGAAATCTTTTAATTTTTTGCATAGCTGTGTTCCTTGTAGGTACCATTATTACTCTGACCATCAACTCAGTCGAAAGTCAGAGCGATATGGTGCAGCGTGGAAAATACCTCGTGGACACGGTAGGTGCCTGTGGACACTGCCACACACCGCGTGCGGGTGCTGAATATAACATGGACATGTATCTTGCTGGACATCCGGCAAATGCTCCTTATCCGCGTTACAACTTCAGTATGATGCAACAAGGTATTTTTGTTCTGACATCGCCACAAATGAGTGCATTTTCAGGTCCGTTCGGAACGAGTTTTGCTTCAAATCTGACGCCCGATAAGGAGACCGGATTGGGTGAATGGACAGAGAAAATGTTCGTCGATGCAATGCGGACTGGACACCATCAAGGCGACAAGAGCAATCGGAAGATCTTCCCACCGATGCCTACAAAGCACTACGGTGAGATGAATGATGAAGATCTTAAGGCAATTTGGGCATATCTTAGGACGGTTAAGCCCGTCAAAAACGAAGTGAGTCCCCCGTTGAATCAACGCGGTCGTCCGTATTAAGATAGTTATCAGTTAAACCCCAGGAGCAGGTTTTGTACCTGCTCAGACCAGAAACCTGCTCGGAACGTAGTGGAGAGCAGCCAGGAGCAATAATAAAAAAATGGCATTAGTAAAAGACCCCGTCCGTATTGCAGTCGTTGGGATGGGTATTGGTAGACCCAATGGGGCAGCACTCGCCAGAAACTCACGAGGCAATGTTGTCGCACTCTGTGACCTCTTAGAGGACAGGATGGAAGCCTTCGCTAAGGACTTACCAGACAAGGTTAAATTCTACACAGACTACAAAAAGATGTGCAAAGCCAAAGATATCGACGCGGTGTTTGTAGGCACGCCAAACCAGTGGCATGTGCCGATTGCTTTAGAGGCAGTGCGGAATGGTAAACACGTCATGGTAACGAAACCGCTCGCTGACTCCGAGGACGCAGCAGAAAAACTCGTCACAGAAGCAGAAGCAGCTGGGGTTGTGAATATGATGTCGCTCTCCACACGCTTCGGAAATGATTCCCAATACCTCGGCAATCTTGCACGGGATGACTATTTTGGTGAACTCTACTACGCCCGCGCACGAAGTGTCCGCCGCAACGGTATCCCCGCATGGAATCTCGGCTTTATCAAACAAGGCGGTGGTGCCTTCCGCGATATGGGCGTTCACGTGCTTGATTCCGCCTGGTGGATACTCGGTTTACCGAAACCGATCGCGGTCCTGGGAGCCGCGGGTGCAAAATTCGGACCCCGCGGACGAGGCTACTGGAACCGCAGCCAGCCACCAAAAGAGACCTACGAACAGTACGAAGCCGATGACTATGCGGGTGGATTCATTACCTTTGAAAATGGACTCGGCTTACAGGTTGAAAGTTTCTGGGCATCACATCAACCCGATGAATTCCAGATAGAACTTTTCGGCACAGAAGCCGGTGCCACTCTGAAGCCTTTGCGGCTTTACCGCACGGACGAATCCGGGACATCTGAGGATATAAGCGTTAGCCTGCCGCCGGGTAAATATGAAAACTCCTGGGACGCTATCGCCGATCACTTCATTGAGTGTATCTTAGATGATGTAACCTGCAAGGCACCCCTACGTCACGGACTGATTGTCCAACAGATGATGGAAGGTCTGCTCAAAAGTGCTGAGACCGGACGCGAAGTTCAGATTGAAGTTTTTTAATTATTCGCAAGGCGTTAAATGAGGTAATGGGTTTCTTGACGTTTCTTTCTTATACCCGCCTGCGCCGTTGTTGCAGGCTGCTGTCTTCAACTAAGGGAAAATTAAAAGATGACGCTTGACATGGCAACACTTCGCAACGATTTCGTAAGAGATGGTTTTGCTATCGCCCCGAATCTGTTCACGCGAAGTGAAGTTCAACGGCTTAAATTAGAGTGTATCGACATTCTGGAAGCCGTTAAAGCAGAAACAGGTACAGTTGCCGGACACGGTGTGTACGTGGGTTTAGCCGTGCGGAGTCCCGTCTTTCAAGCCGCAGTTGGTGATGCACGGATACTGGATATTTTAGAAGGCATCCTCGCACCGAATATTGAATTTTTGAGCGATAAAGTAGTTTTCAAGAGTGAATCGATGACCTTCGCAAGTCCGTGGCACCAAGATTGGCACTATTGGCACGGTGCACACAAACTCTCAATCTGGGTGGCTCTTGACGATGCAACTGTTGAAAATGGATGCCTCAAACTTTTTCCGGGTTCACACAAATCGGCTATTGTCCATGATGGCGATGCCAGTGATGGACACGGGTTTGGGAATCGGCTGCGTCCGGGCGCGATTGATGAACACCTCGCTTTCACAGCAGAGATAGAAGCGGGTGGTGCTGTCTTTTTCCACGACTTGACACTCCACGCCAGTCATCCCAACCGATCTGGGGAAGAACGCTGGGTCTGGATACCCACATACCGCGATGCCAAAGCAGAGGACGAAGATTATCCGTGGGCTGTTGCAGCGAAAGTTTTACGCGGTGAAAAATCGTTTTTTTAACTATGGTCTTTTGGACTGCGCTACGCTCCGCTTACGCGCAGATTTCTGGTTAAATAATGAAACATTAAACCACAAACGTAAGCCCGCAACAACGGCGCGGGCAACTCGAACACATAAGCCGTTAAACTCGCGGATGCCATGACTGATCCGCAAGGAAAAATTAAAATATGTTTAAAAACCTGAGCACGGGTGCAATTGGCATCCGGGCAAATATGACTGAAGGCTTGGCATTAGCAAAAAACTCCGGTTTTGAAGGCCTCGACCTAAATATCGACGAAGCGGGTCAACTCGCGCAGGAACATTCCGTTCAATACGTCAAAGACCTCTGGGCAGAGGCTGGTATTGCTATGGGTGGATGGGGTTTCGGTGTTAACTGGCGCGGTCCTGAAGCCGACTATTACGCCAGTTTAGCGCAGCTCCCCGAACGCGCAGCCCTCGCCGCAGAACTCGGTTGTTATCGTTCAACTACCGTTGTTGGACCCGCCTCAAACGACATGACGTTTCAGGAGAATTGGGATTTTTCCGTCAAACGGCTCCGTCCTATCGCCGAGATTCTTAAAGATCACGGACATTCGGTTGGGCTTGAGTTTATTGGCCCAGCAACAAGCCGCGCAGGCTCCAAGTACCTCTTCGCCTATTCAATGGATGCGATGTTAGGACTCGCCGCCGCAGTCGGTACGGGCAACGTTGGACTCCTATTTGATACATGGCACTGGTATACTTGCCGTTCCGCTATGGACGATGTTCGTAAACTCTCTGTATCGGATGTTGTTTACGTCCATATCAACGACGCACCCGCAGGAATCGACCCGTATGATCAGATTGATAACATCAGGTGCCTTCCCGCCGAGACCGGTGTGATCCCGCTTACGGAACTGATGCAAATCCTGTCGGAACTTGGTTATGAAGGACCCGTGACACCTGAACCGTTCAGCCAAAAAGTGAATGGCATGGAACCTGCTGATGCAGCAAAAGCTACCGCGGCGTCATTGGATCAGGTATGGGAGAATGCGGAGCTATAAGCGCCCCTACTGAGGGCGCGTCCTGATGAAGTTTTAAAAATAATAATCGTCTCATGAATATACGGATTTATCGAGATGAGAATGGGAATGAGCTGTTTGAACAATGGCTTTCTTCAATTAGAGACACTCGAACTTCAGCACGTATTGACAACCGCCTGAAACGGGTGCGATTAGGTCTGTTAGGCGACCAGCGTTCAATTGGCGAAGGCATGCTTGAGTTTCGCTTGGATTTCGGCCCTGGCTACCGGATTTATTTTGGTAGAATCGGACGTGAAGAGATTTTGCTGCTAACCGGCGGTGATAAGAACTCGCAGCGGCGGGACATTGCGAATGCAAAACGCTACTGGCAGCATTTTAGGGAGTCGATGCAATGAGAAAATACAGAAACTACGAAGAGGGGCTGAAGGTGCGATTAGCAGATTCGGCGTATGCCAAGGAGTATCTTGCCATAGCACTTGAGGAATATGACGAAGATGGAAATATTGAAGCGTTTTTACTTGCCCTTAGAGATGTCGTAAACGCGCAAGGGGGACTATCAAAGTTAGAGCCGCACATCAAACTTAGTCGCCAGGCACTTCATGAAGTCTTCTCCGAAAATCAGATGCTGCCATTCGAGACAATGGGTGCGATTCTGCATGGACTCGGGCTTAAGTTTTCAATAGAGATGCTTGAGAATAGCCCCTAATCACATAGCGAACATCCTTACATATTTATGCCCTCACTGGCAGAGCGGCGCGGACGGTAGGAATGCAAGCGGCGAAACTGTTGTCGGGTATATTTTTATTCACTCACCGCGGGCGATTTCACAGCTACCCGAAAAACGTTGATTAGGAAGTAAACAGAGGAGAGCGACTCAACATGCGACTTATTGATAAAGAGAGCATCCGTGCGATGACGCATCTGTGGGAAGGCGATCGGTTTCCTGATGGACGCCCGCGTGTCCCTGATGATCTCCTGCAACGGATGAAAGCCATCAGTATTGAACAGGCGTGGGGTGTTCTCAACGGCAACGACTATAAGTTTCAATTTGCCGGTGATTGGATGAACCTTCATCCGGATCAGATTCTGGTCGGTAGGGCAGTAACGTGCGCTTTCGTCCCGATCCGTCCGGACTTCAATGGTGCTGTCTCAGCGCAAGGTGAAAAAGAGGGGCGCGTTGGTGGTCAAAATTCGTGGGTGATTGATACACTCGTCCGTGATGATGTCATTGTTGTGGATCTCTTTGGTAAAGTCAAGGACGGTACCTTCGCTGGTGATAACCTCGGCAATTCCATCTATGCGAAAACAGGGACAGGTATGGTCATTGACGGCGGTATCCGAGATTTGGACGGTATTTATGAGTTGCCCGATTTCGCGACGTTCGTGCGAGGTGTGGACCCAACCGGCATCGCGAACGTCACACTCACGGGTATTAACATTCCTATTCGTATCGCGGAGGCGACTGTTTTACCTGGGGATGTGGTCTTAGGGAGGCGCGGCGGGGTTATCTTCATTCCGCCACACTTTGCCCAGCAGGTCGTTGAACAAGGTGAAGAGGTAGCACTCCGAGATCGGTTTGGACATCAACGGCTGCGTGAAGGTAAATATACGCCGGGCGAAATCGATAGGAAATGGTCTGAGGAGATTGAAGCGGATTTTGCGAAATGGTGTGAAGAAGAAAAATAAAACGTTGTTATAGGGGAGTTACCCGCGCTTCAGTTCTGTATTTGGCATAAGCAGCCATTACGTGCGCCTTGCTTTAACCCCATACATCGGCCAAGAAAAATAGAAATCATCACCCGCCGGATCGACTGTGTAGTGTTCTTTTGCTTCGTCAGGAGAAAGATTGGCGAACCCCTCACGAATTTCCTGTACTACCTCTGGCGGGTTTTCCTTTGGACGCACCCACCACAAAAATGACATCTGGGCGTTTCGGACGTGTGCCGTTTTTTCAAGTGAAAACCCAGCATCCGTAATCATGGCATCCCACTCAGATGGTGGACGTCCATATACATGAGAATTGTCCCGAAGCTTCTCTATACGATTCTGCCACGCTACTAACCTCTCCGATTCAGGACAGACAGAATCCACCATGCAGAAGAGTCCATCTGTCCGCAAAACTCGATGTACTTCGCTCAAGAAAGCAGGGACATCTTGGAAGTGATGCGGGGCGATCCGACATGTCACCAAATCTAACGAGGCATCAGCAACGGGTAAGGATTCGGCAGCAGCGACAGAAAAATCGATGTTTTTTATCTCTTTTTCCTCTGCGAGTTCGGCTGCTTTCGCGACCATCTCCGGTGTCAGATCAGTGGCAATGACATGTGAGACTTTTGGTGCGAACTTAAATGCTGTGAATCCCGTTCCTGTCGCAACATCTAACGTCTGTTCTGTACCCTTCGGCTCGGCGAAATCCAAAATAAGGTCTAAGGTATCTCCAGTGGCATGGGCACTGCTCTGTGCATAATAGTTTGCATGCTGGCTAAACTGCTCTCGGACTGCGGTATGTATGGATTTCATATATGGATTCTCGGTTTTCAGTTATCAGTCGTCGGTTAAAGAGGTTTTTTATGGTAGATTTTATAACTACTGATAATCGTGAACCGGCGAGGAATGTAAAGCTAAGACAAATTATGCTTTTGTAGCATAATTTGGAAACCTCGCCTACCAAGCGGAGGACGTTTCTTCCAAAATAGGGCTTGTTGGGTTTCACTGCGTTCAACCCAACTTACGGGAAACGACAAACTGCGTTAATTGAAAAGAATAACGCCGCGGGCATTTTCACCGGCTTCCATATCGGCGAACGCCTCATTAATCTGTTCAAGCCGATAATTTCGTGTAATCAATTCATCTAACTTCAACTTACCTTCTGTATACAGACTGAGCAATTTTGGCATATCCACTCTCGGATGACACGAGCCGTAAAACGAACCGATCAACTGTCTTTCCGTTGAGACGAGGTGTTGCGCGGGAATACTCACGTCCGATTGATGATGTGCCATTCCGACAATAACGGCAGTGCCAGCCGCTCGAACCATATTGTAAGCTTGTACGATAGTTTTCGGATTCCCAATCACTTCAAAAGCATAGTCTACACCGAGACCAGCGGTCAATTCACGGACGGCTTCAACCGGATCACCTGTTGAGGCGTTGACGACATCTGTTGCTCCAAAACTCTTCGCAAAGTTGAGTTTTCTCTCAGCAATATCAACGGCGATAATCCGCTCTGCTTGCGCAAGCACTGCACCTTGAATGGCATTCAAACCGACACCACCGGTCCCTATGACTGCCACAGAACTTCCGGGTTCCACTTTCGCAGTATTCAGCACAGCACCGACACCTGTCGTTACACCACAGCCGACGAGTGCTGCTTTCTCCAATGAATAGTGGTCATCAATTTTGACGAGGTTTTGTTGTGGGACAACCATGTATTCAGACATCGTTGCAATCCGCGCCATCTGAAGAATACCATCTCCCGAATTGTTATGGAGGCGATAGGTGCCATCTAACTGAAAACCGCGCGGTACATCGTAACTCTCACAGAGACAAACTTTTTCCATCTGGCACATGCGACAACTACCACAATAACTGACGAAAGATAAGATCACATGATCACCCGGATGAAACCCGGTTACCTCATCTCCGACGCGTTCAATAATACCGGCTCCTTCATGTCCGAGTGCTACAGCGGCATCGTAAAAGATCGTTCCAGTGACGACCGACAAGTCAGAGTGGCAGACACCACTCGCCGCAGTTCGGACGAGTACTTCGTTTGCCTTCGGTTCATCCAACTCCAGTTCTTCAACAACGACCGGTTGGTTATGTTCATACATGACAGCAGCACGCGTTTTCATCTTTTCCTCGCTCTACGTCGTAATATGTTTACAATATGGATTCCAGATAACTTCTCGCTTTTCGCATCGATTCAACCGGATCCGATTCACCTTCGTATACAACTGATAGACAACCGTTATAGCCGACGCCCCGCAAGATATCTAAGATACGAGGATAGTCTAACCACTCTTCCACACCACTATCAATCTGATAAAACTTTGTACGGACATAAACGGCACGAGGTGCCGTCTGTTCAATACTGGCGTAGCAGTCGTAGCCTGGGTGTGAAGAACCGCGATGCCCACTTGCACCGGGAGATCCAGCATACTGTCCCGTATCCAAAATATGCGTAAAATAGGGATGGTCTGTCCCATTCAAAGCGCGCAAAACCGCTGCACCGTCGCGCGTGACATTGTTATGGTTGTGATTCTGTAACCCGACGAGAATCCCCGATTCATAACCGTACTCAGCGACCTCCTTGAAGGCTTCGATCATCGGTGGCCACAAAGTCTCCTCGTCTTTACAATCTTCAGGCACATACGCAGCGAAGACCCTGACCAATGGGCAGCTCATAAAAGCAGCAACATCTATCCATTGCTTAATCAAAGCGATCTGCTCGTGGTGCTCCTCAACAGGACGCCCAAAATTATTGCTGACACCGATGTACCCTAACGGCAACCCTTTCCGCATGAGGTTCATCTTCAACTCACGTAGATAATTTGCATCGGTCGACTCAAATGCGCTCGAATGCAACTCGACAACGTCAAATCCGAGATCATACACCAATTGTGCGAAAGCAGTAGCCGTGGTATTTCTCACGTTTAGGGACATTGTACCCAATTTTATCATAACCGAACTCTCCTTTTTTCACCCGAGTACCGAGCAAAATTATCTGCTAAAACTTTCCACAAACCTCATCTACTCATCACCGGCGGTAATTGCTTCCTGTTCCTGAAGCGACACCCGTGTCTGCTGGTTCAATGCTATGAGGAACTTTCGCAAAGTTTGTTGAAGATCCTGAATCTGGTGTCGGTCTGCTTCAAGATACTGAAGCCGGGTATCCACAGTTTCCAACCGATTCATCCGTTCCAGGATTTCCTCAATCACGTTGTATATGTCGCGGAATTGCTGTCGATCCTCCTCTAATTGCCGAACCTTGTTCATGACTACGCTAAGATGCTTCTGGGTCTGATCTAATTCCTTTTGGAGGTTTTGTGTAAAAGAGATTAATTTCTCAAGCGTGCTCGTAGTTTTATATATCGATTGATTTGGAGTCGCCGTACTATTTCTTTGTTCCAGTAGTTGCTGACCTTCGTCTTCGGAAGGGGACGCAGCAACTCCGGTGTCCGTATTATCAGAAGGATCAGCATCTGATTTTCTGGAGACACCTAATAACTTAATCTGATATGAAAATCGCGCATACGGTTCTCTCCGCTCGGTATATGTAACTTGCACCCGGAGCTCTTGATTAACCGGCAGCGTGCTCAGACGGGTATGGATATTCCGAATAACCACCTCAT
The DNA here is from genome assembly GCA_028818705.1 of Candidatus Poribacteria bacterium. Taxonomy (GTDB): domain Bacteria; phylum Poribacteria; class WGA-4E; order WGA-4E; family WGA-3G; genus WGA-3G. The sequence goes on along the minus strand of JAPPNJ010000024.1, from coordinate 7,734 downwards.
TGTAATTGAATGCCTCATTCTTTTTGGGATTCAACCGACGAAGGTAGCGGTAAAGTTCTAAAGCATCAATGGCTTCCCGTTCTAACCCCTCTGCTGTCAAAACACCGACGACTTCCGGATTATCAGGATCAGCGGACGTTTGATCATCAGGTATAACAATATCCAGCGGCACCTCTCCCTGGATTGCCTTCATCCCAATCATCCAACTGTCTGCTGATGTTCTACTGCTGTACACGATAAAATCGTAGTGGATACCCATAATTTTCTCTTTAGTAGTTGCAATCTGTGATATAGGAAAAATTTCACAAAAGTAACATTTTATCTGTTGATTCTTCTTTTGCGCAAATATGAAATCCTAATAGAGACGAAAAGGCATCGAATCCGTCGGACTACATTTTTAATCTTAACATAACCTGCGCCAATTTCGGAATACAAGAGGTTCCAATGCCTTCAACAGCAAAGGAAGCGACACAATGTGCGAAGTTTAGTGCTTTCTCTACGGAACGATTCTGATAATAGTCAATCAAAAAGGAGGTAGCGAAAACATCACCCGCACCTGTAGGATCAACCTCTGTCACGGAATATGCTGCGGACGCCAACTGTGTACCGTTTTGAAAAAGCGTTGCGCCCTTTGCCCCTTGCGTTAGCACAACGATAGGAGCCAATTGGATATACTTCTCTAATTCATCCGGATAGGTACAGACATCCTCATCACTGAGGACTAACACATCAATATAAGGCAAGATTTCAGCTGCTGTTGCCCAACGCTTTGCCTCAACCTTTCCACTCGTATCCCACTGCCGGAGCCAACCTTGTGGTGTAGCACCTATTAAGGTATCCTTGCTGAAACAGTGAACGAGTTCGGCGGACACTTCATCTGCGATAGGACACAAGTAAACTATATCGCTGGTTTGCCACTCAACAGGTACATCAAGCCCCTTTAGTTCCTTTGCTGCCCCTAAAATAAACTGCTGTCTATGTCCTTTTTCATCGTACTGGTTGTCAAAAATCGTTGTTTCAGGAGATTCACAATAAACAGTCTTTATACCATCAAGGAGCGGATTTCGTCGGTCAAAATTCGCACCTACAGCCGTGACAGCACGGGCATGATGCCCCAGATTCCGGGCAGTTAGTGTTGAATACGAGGCAGATCCTCCAAGAATATAGCCATTTGGGGAGACATCATAACAAAAATGACCCACTGATAGAAACGTTACCGGCATCGAAGAAGTATGTCCTTTTTGCATTACAATTCAAAAACAGGCTCCATGTGTGCCCACCATTCATCTGGTTGTGCTTCCGCTACCGGTTCCTGAAAAGTTCGCATTAATTCATCCCAGGCTTTGCATCTCGGATTCTCTTCAAGATAACGCGGAAAGTCGTGTTCTATATCAAAATTATCAACCGTTTCCATCGCCATAAACAGACGGCATCCTAATAGGTAGATATTCATCTTCGTTATACCTACAGCTTTCAAACCGTCAAGGACTTCTGGCCAGGCATCTCGGTGATACGCTTTATATTTTTCAATCAGGGCTGGGTCGTTTTTTAGGTTCAACGTCAAACCGTAATGTTTCATATCAATTTTTTCAATGCCTTTCGGATTATCGCCTCGTGATCAAACGCGAGGGTCGGTAAATTAGCAGTTGAGAACCACGCAACTTCGGATGCATCGGAACCGGCTTCAGGCTTTAGCGTAGACTTTTCAAGGATAGCAGCGTAGGCGATAGTAATCACACGTCCGCGCGGATCGCGAGAGGGATCGCCAAAAACGCCGACCTCGGTTAACGGCACATCCGAAATACCCGTCTCTTCTTTTAATTCGCGCAGTGCCGCCGCCTCAAGCGATTCATCCATTTCAACAAAACCGCCGGGTAACGCCCAATCCCCTTCAAAGGGAAAATGCTTACGCTTAATCAACAACAGATCTGGAACCTCACCTGTGAAGATTGCAATATCAACGGTAACGGCAGGCCGTGGGTAGTCATAACAGAACATCTTATACTCCAAAAACCCGCTTCGGTTGATAATTTGCTCAGAAGATATTTTAAGCAAATTTGTGCTATCGCGCTTACCGCAAAAAGGCACACTAAATGCTTCCACACCTTGATTTTGCGTAGACTCTAATCTATAGGATACCAAATTCTGACATTTTCGTCAACCTTTTTTCAAATAATTCCGTTCTCTGCTTGTAATAACTGAGTAGATAATGCTATAATAATTTTCATTACCATGGGCTTTGCAAAAAACTCAAGCATTACTGCGATGAACGCACAGAATCAAAAATGAAAGTCCGCATTGGCAAAAATATTCCATATGCCCTTATCATCTCCATTGGGCTTCATATCCTGTTGTTTCTGACGCTTGGAGCCTTGTACCGGCAAAGACCGGACCGGCACATTGAGGCAGGTACGGCGTTTGATATCGCTAAAATTCACTTAAGGACTCCCCGCCTTCCGGTGAAAAGACTTCCTCATATACCGCTAAAACCGACGGTGATGACTGAAAGTATGCAGCACACACAGGTGCTACAAGTCAAGACCCCGCTGCTCCAGAGACCCGTAACATCCGTATCGCATCAAGATGTCCCACTTGAATTGCAGACACCCGAACTCTCCTCTGCAACGCACTCAGAGGCACGTACCCATGGTAAAGGTCTACAAGCCAAACCGGTCGCTGGTAGTGGTAGTGGAATAGGTATTGGATTGGGTTCGGGTATCTTCGGCGGCAAGCCCGAAAGGTATACAGGCGGGTTTATGGCAGAAACAAATACCCAACCAGCCTCGGATCTTGGAGGATTAACACTCCCCGATCTTGCCCTAAACAGGATTGCGAAACACATTGTCGCGAACAAGCGTACAAACCTCGTTGACATCGTTTTTATTATTGACGGTAGTGGCAGTATGAAAAACGACGTTGACGCTGTGCGTGAGCATCTCACGAGTATGACCGATCTGTTTGATAGCGTAGGTATCGACTTCACCATCGGCATCGTTGCCTTTCGAGCAGGAACAGGATATAGTCTTCTTGGATTGGATTTTGAAGTGATTCCGCAAACACGCTCCACTGATCAGGTGAAAAAAGTCCTCGCACAACTTAAATTCCGAGGAGATGAGAACGGTTTGGACGCCCTCATCCGCGCCGCCGACGAGGTAAAATTCCGAAGTGATGCTGAAATCCATTTTATTTTTGTCACAGATGAGTACGTGAGCGGTGCTTATTCATCAATAGACGTAATGATGAAGATGAAAACTTCAAGAATCAAGGTAGATGTTATCGGGCGGGATGAGCCTTTTCAGAAATTTATTGCCAAAACTACTGGCGGTTTATGGTTACCTATTTCAAGTCTCACGATCCAGTAAGACAATAGCAGTGCCTTGATCCAAAGCACACAGGCATAACAATGCGCATAAAGGAAACACACTACGCACTCGGTTTAACGTTCCTTTTCCTTGTCGTAGGTGGCTATACACTTAGTCACCATGAGATGTGGCGCGACGAGATTCAAGCGTGGCTCCTCGCGCGCGACAGTGCCTCAATCTTTGAACTTTTTTCGCACCTTAAGTACGAAGGACACCCAGGTTTGTGGCACCTCTACCTCATGCCACTTACCCGCATCACACACTCTCCTGTTATCATGCAGGTATTCCATCTCCTGATTACGGTTGCTACCGTCTATCTTTTTGTTCGCTACGCCCCTTTCAATCGCTTCCAAAAATTTCTCTTCTGCTTCGGTTACTTTGTGCTTTATGAATACGGTATTCTTGCGCGAAACTATGCCTTTGGATTACTGCTGATAACCGTTTTCTGTATACTTTTCAGTGAGCGTTACAGACGCTTCATTTGGATCGGTTGTGTGCTATTTCTACTTGCGCACACGAGTGTTCACGCGTTGATGCTCACTATCACGATGGGGTTGGCACTTTGCTGTGAATATCTCTGGCGTAATCGGCTCTCCCAGCCACTCGCTCAGGAAATCGAGGCTATAGCGGATAAAAAACCCATCTGGATCGGTTTTGCACTTATCGGCATCGGTATCATTACATCGGTTTTGCAACTGAATCCTCCACCAGATACGGGATTCGCTGTTGAATGGAGGTTTACCTATAATTCGGAGGAACTGGGCGAGGTTATCAAACTCATTTCTCACGCACTTCTTCCTATTCCTGAGTTCTCGCTTAATTTTTGGAACAAGCACCAATTAGACACCTACGCGTTCTTCCAATTTATCCAAATCCCGTTCTGCTGTCTCCTTGTACTTTGCAGTACCCTGTTATTACTTAAACGTCCTACTGCGCTTCTCATATATCTCGTGGCGACATTTGGGCTTCTGGTGTTTTTCTATGTAAAGTATTACGGCAGTATGCGTCATCACGGTTTCTTGTTCATTACACTCCTGATGGTTGGGTGGATCCACAGAGATTGTCCTGAGGTAAGCCTCCCGTTCAAAAGCCTTAATGAATTGCCACAACGCCTGTTTGCTCGATTTCTCACTTTTATCTTCATTTGTCAGTTTATTGGCGGTATAACCGCAGTCGCACTGGAACACCGCTATGTCTTCTCTTATGGGAAACAGATAGCAGAATATATTAACGCAAATGACATGCAAGATATGGTCATGGTCGGTGAGATTGATTATGCTGCCAGCACCATTGTTGGATACCTCGAAAAAGACGAGATTTACTACGTACACGGCAGTCGGTTCGGCTCCTTCGTCAGATGGGACGATGTCCGCATGCCTGATGATGATATCCCGGACGCTCAAGTCGTTGCGGAGGCAAATATCCTGCGGACCGAGAGATCTCAGGATATTCTACTTATCATGAATCGCCCTCTGGAACCGGAACTGATTACACAGCATAACCTCACCCTCCTCACCGAATTCACGGGTTCAATTGTTGACGATGAAGGCTTCCACCTCTATCTAATGCCCGCACCTTGATACAACCCCTATAGACATATCACGCCGGAATCAACGCTGAATGCGCGTAAATCAACGGTATGAAGCCCGTGTGGGCTTCCCCGGGCATTCAGCGGGCGTGAAGAAAGTCGGGAAATGTAAAGCAAAGACAAATTGCGCTTTAATAGCACAATTTGGAAATCCCTCCTACAAAGAGACTTTTTGCTCCAGCAGAGCAATATTGCTTCGCAGTGAGAATAGAAACAGCTGGAGGTACCCTCTTGTACTCCAGCGGAGTGCCATGTCAGAAGCATTGGAGGATCTCTTGATGTATTTAGCGTCAAAAGCTTTACACACCCTGCAAAAACTTTTTGCTTGACAGAATCTGCAATAAGTGATACCATATTAGGAGTTGTTTTTTTCAAAGATACCTTAGGAGAATCTCCCGATATATGCCGAAACGTAGAAGAAAGTCCAAGAACACGCCAACTTCGGACGTGGGTGGAGAAGATAGCGTAGTGCTGCGTGAAACAGCACCCTTACAGATGCGTTATTATGGCGACCCGGTCCTCCGCAAAAGAGCGGAACCGGTTGCAGAGATCACGGACGCAGAGCGTCAACTCGCTGAACAGATGTTGATGACACTGGAGGATACAGGCAACGGTATAGGACTTGCCGCGACACAGGTCGGTGTTTTGAAAAGACTCATCATTGTTGACCTCGGTGAAGAAGACGATGAGGCATACGAACCTTTGGTGCTGTTCAATCCTGAAATTTTGAGCGCCGAGGGAGAAATTGTCGCGGAAGAGGGATGCCTCAGTATCCCTGATGTGACAGCGGATGTGAAACGTCCAGAAATTATTGTCGTTGACGGAATTGATATCCAAGGTGAACCTGTTCATATTGAAGCCGATGGCTTGTTGGCACGCGTCTTACTACACGAAATAGATCACCTCAACGGTGTGCTTTTTATTGACCGGATTAGTGGGTTAAAACGGCAGTTGCTCAGCGACGAATTGCAGAAACTACAACAAGCCGAACACCCCTCTTAATATCGTAGAGGAGCAGCCTGTGCGACAGGCAGAGGCTATTTCGGCAGAATTTGTAAGCCGAAATTTGCTATTGAGAAATATGTCAAAACAGAAACTTGAGCCTATCTTGCAAACAAAACTTGAGCAACTCTATGCGTGCTTACGCGCTTATGAGAAGGTTATCGTTGCGTTTTCTGGTGGTGTTGATAGCACATTTCTCGCGGAAGCGGCACAACACGCCCTGTGTGATAATGCACTTGCTGTCACTGCTATCTCTGATTCCTATCCGATTCGGGAGATGAAAGCGGCACAGGAGATTGCCAAGCAGATTGGGATTCGTCTTGAGACGGTTAACACGCACGAGTTAGACTTAGAGGGATACGCAAGCAATCCGACGAATCGTTGTTTCTTTTGTAAGACAGAATTGTTTGATAAGCTCCGTCCAATCGCTGAAAAATACGATGTGGGGACGATTGTCTACGGTGCAATCCCAGACGACGTCGGTGACCATCGCCCAGGCATGGATGCGGCGAAAAAGATGGGTATTCAAGCCCCTTTGATTGATGTCAACTTGACGAAGGCGGAGATTCGAGAGATTTCAAAGGCGTGGGATCTCCCGACATGGGATAAACCGGCGTTTGCATGTCTCTCCTCACGGTTCCCTTACGGTATGCGTATCACCCGTGATTTGCTACGACAGGTGGATGCCGCAGAACAATTCCTCTACGATTTAGGTATCCGTCAGTTCCGTGTACGCCACCACGGTGAACTCGCCCGCATTGAACTCGAAGCGGCGGAGATTTCGCGGATGCTTTCAAAAACCGTGCGGCGTGATATTAGTGAATATTTTAAAACGCTTGGATATGCTCATATTACGCTCGACTTACAGGGATATCGTTCTGGGAGTCTTAACGAAGGAGTTACCAAAATCATCACAGGAGCGTAAGAGATGGAAACTATTTATAAGATTTTCATCGGAAGCGAAGCTTCATACGCCAGGCCAAGTCGTGTCGATCCACCAGCGCTCCCTTACACAGATATGCTCATCGGTGCGGCTGTCTTGATAGGAACTGTCGGATGTGTACTAATTTTTAGGTTTTTGCACAGGAAATGGAAAAGTCAACAGACTCCGCACGCGACTTCAGCAGTGCTCCCTTCTAAAAAGAAAGGCTTCACACAACCCCAGAAACAGATACTTTCACAAAAAATCCAGGAGACCAGAATCAGTAATCTCAAGAAAAGTTTCGCTGGCAAAGACAATTCTAATTACATGATACTTGCTACAATCGGTTTGATTGTGATAGCTTTACTCTGGCTGCTGCATGCTATATCGAAAGGATTTAAACCGTATTAAGATGCCTGCGAAACAGAGTTAACTATGTCCAATCAACAAACACAACCGCTTATCGGTGCAGATACTTTTAGTTGGAAAAAGTGGGACGCTTGCACGCATTGCGGGCTTTGCCTACCCACTTGTCCGACTTATCGAGAATTAGGTTTAGAAACAGATTCACCAAGAGGCAGGCTCTATCTCATGGGGAGCGCCTTCAAAGATGAAGATGCCACCCCGCTCAGCGAGGAATGGTCAGAATACATTTATCGGTGTTTGGACTGTCGGGCGTGTGAAACGGCTTGTCCTTCTGGTGTCCATTTTGGGGAACTCCTTGAACAGGCACGCGCCATCTATGAGCAGAACGCGCCTCGCTCAGCAGCTTACCGATTCTGGACGAACCTTGTTTTCAAGCACATTCTACCGAATAAAGAACGATTGGACCTGATCTTTGAGTTGATGTGGCTCTATCA
>JAPPNJ010000083.1 GCA_028818705.1 Candidatus Poribacteria bacterium | reverse complement strand
GGAGGACATCGCCATGATGATGGTCATTCTACACTATCCCGCCGTCGCGCCCACGCTCGCCGAGGTCCGCGCGGACAAGGAGCAGGCAGCCGCCTTTTTCGAGAACGAGGTGCCCGGCCTGATCGACAAGACATGGGGCATGAACGAGGAGACGGGCCGCATGGCGTCGGTCTACCACTTCGAGGACAAGGCCACCGCCGACGCCTGGTTCAACTCCGAGAAACAGCGCAGCTTCCGCCGGGCGAACAACGCGAGCCTCGAATACTTCGACGTGGCGGCGATCGCCTATACGAAGCCGCTGCGGGAAGAGGCGACGGCGTAGTTTCGTAGGGGCGGAGATGGTTTTGTAGGGACAGGCCCCCGCGCCTGTCCGTGGTCACTAAGGATGAATTATGCCTTCGTAGGGGCGGACCCGTGTGTCCGCCCTGTTTGTTGGGGGCCGTAAAATGGTAGGGACGGTTCGCGTACCGCCCCTTAATAGAGTAGGGATACAGCTCATTCCTCTTTTTGGGGTCAGGCTTTGGAGTAAACAATGAGAGATATTAATGGGATAGATGAAGCTCTGGAGGTACTACGGCCACATTGGCAGGAAATTGATGAATTCTTTGAAAATGAAAACAAAAAATTCAAAGAACTATTAAGAACAGATCACACTAGCTTTGGAAGGATAATTAAATGTCACTTAATTTCAGAAATATATATAGAAAAATTTCTCTGTGAGAAACTAGCTCTTTCAAATCTATCTAATGCACGGCTTTCGTATTACCAGAAGGTAATGTTGCTCCCGGAACAGGGAGCACCTCCAGCGATCATCAAACCTGGGCTGTTGTTGCTCAACAAGTTGCGAAATAAGTTTGCTCACAGTTTAAGTGCTGAAGTGTCAGTTGAAGAACTGTATTCGATGACTGACATTTTGGACATATCAGGTCGTAATACTGAAATAATGGATGCAATTGATGCAATTGAGGCGTTCACGACACTTGCATGTACTTGGCTTCTTTTGTCTCCTCCTCATTTAGAAGAATTGTTTTCAAAAGCTTTTCGTAATGTTTCGGTTCAGACTGGTCATGAAGAAGATGAGTGGACATAACTTTCATAATTTAAGTGATACAAGTTTTACGAGAAAGTTTGGGTCTCGCTTGTGCCCTTAGTTCACAGTCAGTCTTCCAGAGGCGGGAAGTCCGACACTAAGGAGGAAGTGATTTTGATGCTCAATTCTTTTTTATGCCCTGCTATCCCGGTGCTTCTACCTTCGGCAAATACTCCTTCCATTGCTCCTTGACATATTCCCAAAATCCTTCGACAGGCTGGCTTCCGCATATCGGGGCAAGTTCTTGCCCGATGTGCGTAAGTGACACAGTTCCAACTGCCAACCTTTTGTTGGTATTTAAGGGTATTCCCAGAGCAAGTCGTCTATCATAGTAACTTGCAGCAAATGTCTTTGGCACCTCTATGGACCTAAATATTGACACATGTCCTGTTACGCTGAATTCAATAAGTCCTATATTCTTAAGGTGGTTCAGGCTCTCGTAGCGAATTCCATGGCTGTTGTAGATTTCATCTTGATGCTCGAAGATCAACGGTTGTAAACTTTCGATTTTCCAAACAAAACCGCAAAGTTTGGTAAATAGTTGGGCTTCGTTTTTATCTAGGTCAACAAGGAAATTGACAGTTCTTTTCGAATAAGTACCCGGTGTATTCGCTTCGCCGGCTAGAATGCGAGACCAAAGCTTCTGCATTTCATCATTAGATACTATCCGGCATTTGTCGAAGAAGTTGACAATCCAGTCATCCTCAATCTCATCGGGATTCGCATCTTCGTTCAAATTCGGCAACGCCTTGGCGGTAATGTCTTCCATGTTCTTTTGGCGTTGCGCTTCTTCCTCGACCCATCGTTGCGCGGCTCTTCGATGCAGCTCAGAAATTTCAATTTCGGATTTAGCTTCTATCAAAGCGGCTTTTGCCTCGGCTTTTGCGACTCGTTTTATGTGTGTGGGTTCGTAAAAAATCCCTACGGCACTCGTAATTTTCTTTATTAGGGTATTTGCGGGTTTTGATAAATTTTTAAAATCTATATCGCCGAAATTTATATTGATAAGAGAATTGTTCTCGGACATCGTAACTCCTGAACATTTGATGGAGATTTTACGCCTGTTAAGGAATTTTCAGGTTTCGGGCGGGGTGTATTTTTCAAAGCGTTTCTACTAACCACTAAGATACCGCGTTGTTTTCACGTTGTCATCCGGTGGGTGGTTTCTCACTGGATGGATAGGGAATTCTGGGATAATGGACAAAGAGGGCGGACACTTAGGTCCGCCCCTACAGAACCACAAACCCTTGCTCATCTCACCCGACGAGAATGACCAACAAAGCCGTCATTCCGGCGAATGCCGGAATCCAGGCGGACGTGAATCGACGAAAAACAGATACGCAGCGACTCGATGTGGGTGACGATATTCCCTCGACCCCGGATTCTTTCATCGGTTCTGGATTCCGGCA
>JAPPNJ010000195.1 GCA_028818705.1 Candidatus Poribacteria bacterium | reverse complement strand
GCCCGCCTACATCCCGCAAGCTAAAGCATGGGGTCTTGGCGGGAAGATTGATAAGGCAAGGCACAATACAAGATTTGGTCACAATCAACAATAGACTTTACGCATATACCGGCACGAATCTTGTTCAATCCGCTAATGATGGTGAGACGTGGGAAACCGTTCGGACTGATTCCAGCAATGGCACGCTTGCAACGAGAGAGATAACGTTTTCTCCTATTCATTCTCATCTTGTTTCAAAATTAGCGGTCGACAACGATATTCTCTATGGAATTGCCCTGAGAAACAGAGGTCTACGCGTTCTTCATTTATCCGCAGATACAGATGTGCTCGTTCCGGTTCAGGGAGTTCCCGTTTTTAAATTGGCATCCGCCACTGAATCACAAATAGGGGCTGAAGAGACGAAGGTGGAGCGTTTATTTTATAACGATAAAAAAAGCGACCTCCTGCCAACATCGTCGAATTCTATTGAAATGCATATCGAAACCATTGGATTAGCAGCGAGTGAACAAACCCCTATTGAAATGCATATCGAAATCACTGGATTAGCAGTGAGTGGACAAACCCTCTACATAGAATATAACGGAAGACTTTTCAGATGGGGGCCTGGCGATTTAGAATGGAAGGACACCGGTTTAGTAGATACGAGTGAATCCCGTAGCAACGAACTCGATAGGAGCTTCAAGTTAGCAGTTTCAGGAGAAACTGTCTATGTCGGTAGACGAGATGGCAAACTGTTTCAATCGCTTGATGCCGGCAACAGTTGGAAAGATGTCACACTCAATCTTCCACTTCACTTTGAGCGTTTCAACGAGATTGTCTTTGTAGGCTCGACGGTTTACGTGGCGACGGACACCGGGGTTTTAACATCACAAACTGGAGAACACTGGTCGGTGCTGACTGATGGAACGGAAACGCGCCCTGTCATAGACAGATTCGCTGTGGATAGTACGGCGGTTTATGGTGCTGGCGATACGGGTCTTTATCGTTCAGATACTTATGGGAAGTGGAGACAGGTTTTGCCAAGCGTTCCGGGTAAAGTTATTTCTATCGTGATCAGTAACAACACGCTCTACATTGCTACCGACCACGGCAGGCTGTTTCATATCTCGCTTGAAGAAGAATGGTCGAAAGCCAATTTTTAATGCAAAGTGTAAACGGGCGAGGTTAGGAAACCTTGAAGAAATTGAGGAAACACCCCACGGAATGCCACACGCGCATTCCGTGTTGATTCGCAAAGACCTCCAGCAAAAACCCTACCAAGATGGGGAAAGTGTCTATCTGTTTTTAGGATTCACTATAAATAGACCTGTGAAAAATAGAGGCTTGCACTTATCAGCATGATGCTTTATGATATTATAAAAGATTATGCGAAGGAGAAAAATATGCTAAGTGTTGAAGAAGCCCGTCAACAGATGCTAAATACCATTCCTGTCTTACTGCCAGAAAAGCAAGGTATTCTGGACTGTGCCGGTTATGTTTTGGCACAGGAACTACATGCGGCTGAAAATATCCCCCCATTTGACAATTCAGCAATGGATGGATATGCGGTACGCGCAGCAGACGTCCAGAATGTTTCAAAGGAAAACCCTGCTGTTCTTTCGGTTGTAGAGACGATCGCTGCGGGGTATGCCCCTACAAAACAGGTCACGGCAGGACAAGCGGCGCGTATCATGACTGGCGCAATGATGCCTGAAGGGGCAAACGCCGTCGTTATGCAGGAAGTAACGCAACAAGCAGGTAGTGAAGTCAAAATCTTCGAGAGCGTTGACAATTCTGAGAACGTCCGTTTCACAGGTGAGAGCGTCAATGAAGGCGCATTAGTGATGGGAAAAGGGAAACACCTGCGTCCACCAGAAATCTCAATGCTTGCCTCTCTCAATTGCGCAGAAGCTTCGGTCCATCGGAAACCTACCGTTGCGATTGTCTCGACGGGTGATGAACTTCTGCTACTCGGCGAACCGCTTGCACCGGGAAAAATTCGAGAAAGCAACCGTTATGGTCTCTATGCACAGGTCGAGGAAGCGGGAGGCATCCCGATTGATATGGGTATTGCTCCTGACGATGAAGCAGAAATAGAGCGCATCTTTCGCGCGGCACTCGCGAAGGCTGATGCCCTCATTACAAGTGGCGGCGTTTCCGTAGGGGAGCACGATTTTGTGAAAAGTGTATTGGAGAGATTAGGCGAAATTAACTTCTGGCGCGTCGCTATGAAGCCGGGCAAACCACAGGCTTACGGCATCGCTGATGGAAAACCAATCTTCGGACTACCCGGCAATCCAGTCTCTTCGCTTGTTGTGTTTGAACTCTTTGTGCGACCCGCGCTTTTGAAAATGGCGGGACACAGCGATTTGTTGCGTCCAACCTTCAAAGCAACTCTTGCAGAAACCATTACGAATAGAGATGGACGTGTTAATTATATGCGTGCAATCCTCACAGGTAACAACGGACAATATACTGCCGAGACAACCGGACCCCAAGGGTCAGGTATCCTGCATTCACTTGTCTTGGCAAACGGTTTGATTACGATTCCAGCTGGGGTAACGCTACGTGCCGGGGAAACGGTTGATGCACAGTTCCTGTTCTAAATCCAGGGACGAGGAGTTTTGAATGATTGTAGACACCCACGTTCATGTTTGGGAAATCGATCCTCCGAAGTATCCAGTTGGTCCGACTGCTCCGACTTGGAATTCATATCCAGATGAACCCGGTACCGCCGATGAACTTCTGGCGGAAATGGATGCACACGGAGTGGATTGGACAGTCCTCGTGCAGACGAGTTGGTCGACTTGGGACAACGGTTATATAGCAGATTCGGTAATGCGTTTCCCAGACCGATTCATCGGACACGGTTTAATCGACCCACAAGATCCAAAGAATGCGGAGCAGGTGCGCTATTGGATAAAAGAGCGGGGTCTGGTAGGCTTTCGTTTTCACCCGATGTACTATCCCGAAGAGAAGATACTGCTAACGCAACAGAACCGCCCGATGTGGGAAGAGATCGCCGCGTTAGATACGATTATCCAATTTCATTTACGTGCTGAGTTTGCTGACCAAGTCGAGGCTATCGCGCAACAGTATCCGCATCTCACACTCATCCTCGATCACATGGGGTATCCACAAGTAGATGCCGATGCAGCCGCCTTTCAACCGATCGTGGAACTCGCCGCATACGATAACATCTACTTCAAATTATCAGACGTTGCTGGACGCTCACACCAAGATTTTCCCTATACAGATGTCCATCCGTTCATTGAAACACTGCTTTCAGCTTTCGGTGCCTCACGGACGGTATGGGGAACAGGATACCCCGGACACCACAGGCAAAAACACAACTGGCCCTCTCTGGAACAGGAACTCCGCCTCATCAAGGACGGACTTCCATTCCTGACCGAGAATGACAAGGATCAGATTCTCGGTGGGACGGCTGCGCAGATATGGAATCTACAGTAAAGTCTACAATGAACACCGACATTATCAGGGGACTTTTTGTTCCTTTTATCGGAAAACTAAATGTTCCTAAATTTCCTTGATTTCTACGGCACTTTTTGATAAACTCTGGTAAATTACCAAAAAAGGGTTTTAATGGGTGCGTTTCTCATACTGCTTTCTCATTTTCATACTGATTGGTTGCCTGGCTTTCATCGCCTGTGATGAGGCACAGCAGATAATGAAACCTGTCCTGCTACCCGAACTGTCAGCACCAAGCATACGCATTGAAATCACACCCACAAAAAATGGAAACCTCGGACACGGATCAGGCACGCGCTCGGTCTATATCAACGGCATCGGCGTCGCTGCCCTTAAAGACAATACCCTCAAGACGTTCCCCATCGGCACGCTCATTATCAAAGAGGTCAACGATAACACCAACACCTTCGTCCAGCATGTCGCCAGTATGAAGAAAACTGACGATCCAGCCTATGCAACACACAATGGGTGGCTTTATACACAACACACACGACAGACAGAAAGCGCAAAGTTTATAGCAGTCGGTGGCGATGTCCCCGGTAGCACGAGCGAGAGTTGCCACGCTTGCCACGCACAGGCACCCAAAGACAGCGTCTTTACACAACTCCCTACACCCGACGCAGCGGTTGAAGAAGTGCCACTCCCCACCGAACCGGAACCAGAATCAGAACCCACACAAGAACAGCCTCAAGAAACCGAAGAAACCCAAACACCCGAAGAAACAGAGAATGGACCTTTACATGGGGGCGATGGTCCGACCATCTAATCTTTAGAATAATTAAGCCGTTGAAGCGGTTTTTGAAATGTATACTTATTTATCGGATCCACCACAGTTTTCCGAAGTGTTAGTTTTTCGGTTTTAGAGACGCCTCTGTAGGAGGGATTTCCTAATCCCGCCTTGTTTCCGACAAGAACCGAGAGACCGAACAAGTTCGGGCATCCAGCCAATAGACCTCCTGCACATATATGGTATAAGCGTAGGTGTTTTTGCTTGGGTGTTTCCCATAGGTTGCCCATAACGCTGACAGAAGATTTTGTTTAGACAGAAAATCTCCACTGCCCACAACCTATCGGTATAGATAACTCCAGCGACCCCCAATATTCCAACGCCTTCGAACATAAAAAAGTTGGGTTTCACTCGTATACGGATAATGTTAGGTTTCCGAGGATGTTGAAAGTCATCAGGTGTCTGGTATCTTTAGGAGATTCCCGTTCAACCCAACCTACTGCTATGCCGTAACCACTAAGCCTCTGGAATTTCGACCGGCAAATCCAGCCGGTCACCCCACTCTTTCCACGACCCAATGTAGTTGCTCACCTTCGGATATCCCAAAAGCCGCAACGCCAAATAGGCTTGAGAAGAGCGGTATCCGCCCTGTCAGTAGCACATTACCTGCTTGTCGGGTGTAATACCGACCGCCTCATACATCTGCCGGAGTTCATCGGAAGTTTTGAAAGCTCCGGCTTCATCAAGGTTATCGAGCCACTCGATGTGAATAGAACCGGGGATCGCGCCAGGGCGTTCTGCACGGGCAACTCTGCCGTAGTGCTCATCATCCGTGCGGGTATCAAGACGGATAAAATCGTCTCGACTGAGTAGAACACGGATCACATCAGCGTCCATGTGTGTATCGTGTTGGGCGTTTATTGGAAAAGGTGGCACCTCCGGCGGTTCAACACCAGTCGTACTAACAGGTCCGTCCGCTGCTAACCACGCCTTGAAACCACCGTCCAACAAACGGGTTTCGGGATGCCCTAAATACTCACAAAACCAAAATCCCCGAGAAGCGCGTGTCCCAGAGATGTCCTCGTACCATACAATTGGTTTTTGTGGATCAAGTCCGCGTTGCTGAAATAGATACGCTATCATCCACATGAAAGTATCAAAAGTCTCTTTGCTGGTATCAATAAGGCTTAAACCGAACAGATCCAAATGAAGTGCGCCAGGAATATGCCCACGCATATATTCATAAGTCGGTCGCGTATCGACGATGCAGTACGTCTCATCGTCCAGTGCGCCTTTCAATTCTTCAGCAGAGATAACCAGTTGTGGATTTTCGTAGCCTTTGTAGTTTTCCATTCTAACTCCTTCCGAAACTGTTTATGGTGATGTTTAGAATTCCGTGTGCACTCTGCATCAGCGAGGTTGGAAACCTCGCCTACCAGGGGGCAGACAAAAGATGCCGTTGGTGTGCTTCGGTTTCCCTATGCCGTTTTTGGCACCCTTTTTACAAGTTCTATTGTTTTCCATCTTCCAGTACGATACCAAAGCCACATTACAATCCCTTGCACGACATTTGAGAGCGCAATGCCCAACCAAACACCGTTAAGTCCAATAAAATGGGACAGTAGAATCACAAGCCCTAAGCCGACGCCTACCTGTGAGACAAGTGTAATCACCATTGGAGAGCGCGTATCTCCAGCGCCATTGAGTGCTCTGCCTAAAATAAGCGAAAAAGCAATAAATCCAAATGTTGGAGACAGAAACTGTAAGTAAACAGCACCAATTTCGATGACAGTCGTATCTGGTGTGAAGATCCCAACGAATGTCCTCGGGAAAATGAGGAACACTGCCCCAATTACTGCCATGAGCGCAGCACCTAAAAGGTTTGCGATCTTTGTTGACCTTTCGGCACGTTCCATCTGATTCGCGCCTAAATTCTGTCCGACCAATGGTGAAACCGAGTTTGCAATACCGAACCCCGGATTCATGACCAGAATCCGAAGTCGCATGCAAATTGTATATGCAGCAACGATAGTCTTACCGTAGGGTCCAATTACCCATAAGAAGCCGAGTCTTGAGAAATGCCGCCAGAACCCTTGCATAGAACTATAAACACCGAGCCTTAAAATGTCAAGCATTTCTGAGAAATCTACCCGACGTTGAACGCGCCGCAGCGAAACGGGTGCGCGGTTCGTCCAACACAGATAAAGCAGCACAACCACCCCAGCACCACGTCCGATGAGGGTTGCGTACGCCGACCCGGCAACCCCCAGTTTCGGGAAACCCCACAAGCCAAAAATCAACAACGGATCTAACACAATGTTAATCAATGTCGAAAAGATTAACACGATCATCGGTGTAAACGAATCCCCGCCAGCTCGGAAGATAGAACCGAGGGTAAAAGATACAAACATCGTGCTGATACCGGCGAGCGTGATATGCATGTAAGTTGTCCCGAGGCGTAGCACCTCTGGATCGACCATTCGGACAGCACGCAAGCCGTGTTCCGCCAGTGGGTAGCCGACAAGTGTAACACCAACTGAAAAGAAAACAGATAGCAGGATTGCCTGCATCGCAACGTGCTCAGCCTGCGCAAGGTTCCGAGCACCCAGATATTGCGCTACTATAATCCCGGCTCCTGTTGAAACCCCAAGCGAGAAGACACCGATTAATCGGAGCAAGTTGCCACTCACGCCGACAGCAGCTATTGCCCCGGGACCAAGTCTCCCAACGAAAATCATATCAACGATGTTAAAGGCATCTTGGAGAATATAACTGAATATTATCGGCACTGAGAGCCGTAGAAGGTGTCTAAAAAGACTTCCACGGGTCAAATCACCCCGTGCTTTCTTCATATTTTTCTATTCTGGTTCCTATTTAGGACTGCTTGGCTTCTCTACCGGGTTAAATCTGGCGGTGTCAGACTATGGGTTCTGTCTACTTCTTGTTCATGTTAGCAGAATTCTGCTCAGATGTCAAGATGGGAATCCGAGTTTTTCAAATCGTAAATGCCTTAAGGACGTTTTATTGCGCGTGTTTTTTCTTTGACAGCGTTATAAAAAACTTGTTATAATAGCCCTACACTTTTGAAGGAGGCAAAACATGAAAAAGGCAGTATGGACTCGTCAGTTTTCCCTGTATGGGATTGTGTGTTTCTTGGTAGCATTATCAATGTTGTTCACACCGTTCGTCTCAGCGGATCTTACAGAGGGACTTATCCTACATCACACGTACGATGAAGGGCAAGGTACAACCGCTGCAGACGCAAGCGGAAATGGTCACGATGGTGAAATTTCTAATCCCGAGTGGGATTCTGGAAAATTCGGCGGTGCCCTTCGCTTCGGTGGCGAAGGCAGCGACGCCTATGTCACCGTTGAGAGCACGGCCACCTTGAACGTGAACGAGTGCACGTTTATGGCGTGGATTAACGCCGATCACTGGAACGGCACACGCCAAATTGTTGGTAAATCCGTTCATGGTGGCTGCGCCGGTAGGACACAATACGGCCTGTTTAGCGAAGGTGGCACTTTCAAACTCCGCTTTGAGACAGAAGGTGGTAGAGCCGATATCGCAACCGATCTCCCGGCAACCAGTGAGTGGCTTAATATTGCTTTCACCAACGATGGTGAAAAAGGGATGATTTACATTAATGCTGAATCCGTTGCGGAAGGCGATGTGCCAGGTCCATTGAAGGCAAATGACGATCCGTGGCGAATCGGGCAGGATTGCGAACGCCTTAACTATGTTTTCGCGGGTTTAATAGACGAGGTGCGTCTCTGGAACCGCGCTTTGAGCACCGATGAAATTGCCATGGCACAAGGCTTGCTTACGCCTGTTGATCCTCGTGCGAAATTAGCTACGACTTGGGGCGACATTAAGACCGATCGTTAAAACAGTGTAGGCGCGCTTTCTGAGCGCGCCACTCTCTTTCCCATCTTACCTCCCCAACATCCACCATAAAAAATTGACATCCCGTCTCGGAGTACAGTATGTTTTGGGAACAGATAAAAAGACACTACAATGCAGGTTCCGCACACGAATTTCTGCTCCATTTTAACGTACAGGATCTCTTGTATGACGATGTTTACGGCTACTTACCCACTTTCGACTACCTCATGGAGCAACTCAATGCGTTAGGTTGTGATCTCGTTCTTGGCTATAATACATCACAGGGGATCATTTGGCCAAATATTGAGCGGTGGCAGAACACGCAGAAGATGTTAAAACTTATCCCCGCAGAGCAGGAAGAAGCACCGGAGACCGAACGTCCCAGAATTAATGCTAACTTGGCAATCGATAAACTTCACGAAGATCCGTTTATAAATGTCGAGCCTGACCCTTCGGAAGAATTACAAGAACAATTAAACAATCTTTTGCAGCAAGGTAGAGCTAAAGTTGGGTTAGTTATCAATTTTCTGGAGCAGCTGGCACCGAACGACCCTTCTTTGAGCAGCGGGATCAGCTACGATCTACACCGCTTTTTCAGTCGGGTCCAGAATTGGGCTTCCGACTTAGAGATCCGAAGACGTGGACACGCCATTCTACTCCTCACCCAAAATAGATTTGATATTCATCCAAGCCTCACCGTCAATCCCGAGATTCCTGTGATAGAAATCTCATTTCCAGACTATGCCCAACGGCACCACTTTATTGAACATCTACATGCCATTTCGACCGATTCATCACAGATGCGTAAAACCCTCGGAGACGATCGTGACAGAGAAATCTTGGCACGTGATACCATAGGACTCAACCTCTTCGGCATTCACGATGTTGTGCGGCAAGCAGAATCTGTGGAGGAGAAAGCAGGTGGCGAACCACTGGTGAAATACAAACGCGAGAGCATTAGAGCCTTCAGTCACGGTGTCCTTGAACTCGGTGAAACCCACACAAATTCCGATGCTGACGGTTGGTATGTAATGTGGACAATCAGGGATATTGCGGAAGGTATGAAAAATGGAGATCTACAGCGCGTGCCACGTGGTATTCTTTTTCTTGGTCCACTCGGGACCAGCAAGATTTACGCGGCGCAATTGCTCGCTGGCGAAGCAAATATGACGTTTGTACAACTCCGCTACGCCAGTCAAGTAGGCGAGGTGACTGTTAACATTAATGAGAATGGGAATTCCTATGAGCGAAATCTGAATGCTGCTATTAGCTTTATCCGCGGAATTTCACCTGTAGTTGTCTTTATTGATGAAATCGAACAAGCATCCCCACACACCAGCATACATCCAGAGGAACGGCAGCCGTTTCCCCAAAGCCTTGTGAATGCTATCAGTGATCCGTCACTGCACGGTAGAGTGATATGGGTCGGAGCATCGCATCGTCCGGATCTGATGCCGCAGATCTTTCGTCAGTATGGTATCTTCGATACTAAATTCGTTATGTTGCCGCCAATTGCTGAAGGCAGAATGGAAATTTTAAGGATATTTTGCCAAGGACAAACTGAAAGTGAGATTAACTTCCGAGCACTCGTCGGGGGTCCAGATACGGACGGATTGACTTGGCGCGATCTCTTCCTAATTGTTCAACGCGCATATAACATCGGGAGGCATAATCAACGCCAACATTTCACGGAAACCGATCTGCGTCAAGCCTTAGATGATTTTATACCTGCATACTCATCGGAGATGCAGCTTTTTATGGGGCTATTAGCACTGCGAGAAGCCACTTCTCGGATAATGATCCCAGAGTCCTTGCTGCCCCCATACCAAGAGTTCGTAGATGAAAACCGCATCGACAAAACAGGAATCAACAAGCGTCTAATGGAACTGAGCGATCAGCTCGGCTTGAATGCTTGATACAGAAGAAAAAAACACGCTAACAAGGAAATGATCTCTGGGTTTTCAGAACCCACCTTTTTTCTTGACAGACATTTTTGATGTTTGTTATAATACCGTATCTTTACTTATAGGAGGGAATCCAACAATGAAACTGGTTATTTGTTTATCCGTTGTGTTGCTTTTGATGCTAACTCCGTTCGCTATGTCTATCGGTCCAGCAGAATTTCTGGATGGTTTAGTGCTATACCACCCTTATGATGAAGGGAAAGGTGCCAAAGCTGAAGATCTCAGCGGAAACGGACACGAGGGTGAGATTGACAACCCTGAATGGGTTGACGGAAAATTTGGAAAGGCATTGGAATTCGGCGGTGAAGGTAGCGACGTTTTTGTCACCGTTGAAAGTACCGCCAAACTCAACGTGGATGAAATGACGTTTATGGCGTGGGTTAACGCCGAGCACTGGAATGGCACGCGCCAAATCGTTGGTAAATCGGTTCATGGTGGCTGCGGTGGCAGGGTTCAATACGGGTTATTTAGTGAAGGTGGCACCTTCAAACTCCGCTTTGAAACGGAAGCTGGCCGCAACGATATTTCAACCGCTCTGCCCGATACCAAGAAATTTATCCATATCGCTTTCACCAACGACACGAAGAAAGGTAAAATCTACATTGATGGCAACGAGGAAGTGGAAGGGGATGTCCCTGGCAAACTCAAAGCCAACGATGATCCGTGGCGGATTGGACAGGATTGCGAACGCCTTAACTATGTTTTCGCTGGAATTATCGATGAAGTTCGCCTCTGGAACCGCGCTTTAAGCGAGGATGAAATCAATACGTTTATGGAGCAGGGCGTAGATGCTCTCTCCGTTGAAGCAACTGGAAAACTCTCGACAACCTGGGGTCGCCTTAAAGCAGGACGTTAAGGTAGATTTAAGACCAAAGTTTATAGGATATTTGTTTAACTGGCGAGGTTAAAACTTCGCCAGTTTTCAAGAGGCGCGCTTTCTGAGCGCGCCTATCAATTAAAAAAATGCCCAAAACTTCCAAAACAGTCACATGTAGAAATTGCAACACAGAAATTGTAGCACAGGCATTCGCTAAAAACCTCAAAGTTTGCCCACACTGTGATCACCACCACTATATGAGTGCTCATGAGAGACTTGACCTCATCGTAGATGCGGATAGCTTTGAGGAATACGATGCAAACCTTTATTCTATCGATTCATTAGAATTCCCAGAATATCCAGAAAAACTGGAGAGAGATGTCGCGAAAACCGGACTTAGATCCGAGATGCTCTCTGGCATAGCTAAGATCGGCGGCTATCCGACTGCTATAGCCATCGGTGATGTCGGTTTCATTGGGGGAACGTGCGGTTCAGTTATCGGTGAAAAAGTTAGCCGATGTATTGAACGCGCCCTTAAAAAGAAATTGCCGTTAGTGATTGTTTCCGTGAGCGGTGGAATGCGGATGCAGGAAGGGACACTCGCTTTGATGCAAATGGCGAAAACTGCCGCTGCTTGTGTTGAGTATGCCAAAGCAGGGGTTTTTTATATTTCTGTTGTCACCGACCCAACTTTTGGTGGGGCTACTGCCAGTTATACCTCACTGGGAGATGTGATTATCGCCGAACCCGGGGCACGTATCGGATTTGCAGGTCCATTAGCCGTTGCGAGCCTCCGCGAAGAATTGCCCGAAAACTTCCAGAAAGCAGAATCGTTACTCGAACACGGGTTTATTGATTCTATCGTCCATCGCGCAAATATGCACCAGATGCTTACCGATCTAATTGCTTTTGCGTCCTAACGCGCGAAACTATCGTCTCTTTTCTTTCCCTATCCCAGAAACAGAACGGATGCCCATATTTTAGCCGACTAATAAATGCGATATGAAACTATTAGCAGTATTCTTCGTTAATAAAAGCGTGTAAGTATGAAAAAATTACGTGTTGTTGGAAATATACGCGCTAATATATCACTCTTTACTAAATGACACCGTTGACGGAAACTGCTGACACCAAATCGAAGGCAGACATTCACTAAATCACCACCTCTGCCTCTGTGAATATACGAGAATAGGAACAACACATGCCGAAGTCACTCGTCGTTGTTGAATCGCCAGCGAAAGCAAAAACCATCAAAAAGATTTTAGGTAGAGATTATATCGTTGAATCTTCCGTAGGACATATTCGCGATTTACCCACGAAAGAACTCGGAGTTGATATTGAGAACGCCTTCGCACCGAAATATGTCCTCATCCGTGGGAAGGGCAAGGTTGTGAAATCCCTCCAAAGCGAGGCACGTAAGGTAGACAATATCTATCTTGCTGCTGATCCTGATCGAGAAGGCGAAGCTATCTGCTGGCATCTTGCTGAAGAACTAAAGAAAACCAAAAAACCTATCTATCGAATAACCTATAACGAAATCACTAAGAGTGCAATTTTAAATGCGATCAAAAGTCCGGGTGAGATTGATATGTCACTCGTCGACGCGCAACAGGCACGACGGGTCCTGGATAGACTTGTCGGATACCAGATTAGTCCCATCTTGTGGCGGAGCGTTAAACCAGGTCTCAGCGCTGGAAGAGTTCAATCGGTCGCAGTACGACTTATCTGTGAACGTGAAGCAGAAATTGAAGCATTTGAACCGAAAGAGTACTGGACACTCACGGCAACGCTGACACCCATTGATGTTGAACATCTTTTTCCCGCGAAATTATATAAAATTGGTAGTAAGAGAGGGGAGATCAATAATTACGGGTTCCGCATTGATGAGACGCGCGCCAAAGAACTCGCTGCAGACGCAAAGACCAAGAACTATGTTGTGGAAAAAGTCGAAAAACGGGAACGCAAGCAGAGACCAGTCCCACCGTTTATCACAAGTACCCTGCAACAGGAGGCATCTCGTAAACTTCGGTTCGCTGCTAAACAGACGATGTTTATTGCTCAACAGCTTTACGAAGGATTAGAGATCGGAAGTGAAGGTTCAGTTGGTCTTATCACCTATATGCGTACCGATTCAACGCGTGTCGCCCAAGATGCAGTTCAAGCAGCGCGAAACTACATTAAAACAACATACGGTGAAGAATATCTACCTGCCCGTTCGGTTACTTATCGAAGCAAAAAGGGAGCACAAGATGCCCACGAGGCCATTCGTCCCACTGTCCCCTTGCGAACTCCAGCAGAATTGAAACCTTATTTGAGCAGCGAACAGTATCGTCTCTATGACCTGATTTGGAAGCGGTTCATAGCGAGTCAAATGAAACCTGCTGTTTTTGATGCGACAACAATCGACATCAAAGCAGATAATTACCTCTTCCGAGCCACTGGTTCAGTTATCAAGTTTAATGGATTCAGGCGTATTTATATGGAAGGTAGGGATGACATCGCCACGGATGAAAGCGAATCTAATGAAGAAAACATCAACTTACCCACAATTAAAGAAGGGGACACACTTAATCTACGCAAATTAGAACCGAAGCAACATTTTACGCAGCCACCACCGAGATACAACGAAGCAACGCTCGTCAAGATGCTGGAAGCAAAGGAGATCGGGCGACCGAGTACCTACGCCTCTATTCTGTCAACCATTCAGGACCGAGGCTATGCAACCAAAGAACGTAGACAGCTCTTACCTACGGATGTTGGTAGACTCGTTAACCACCTTCTCATTCACGGTTTCCCCAATATTGTTGATGTTGCATTCACAGCAAAAATGGAGGAACAACTCGACATCATTGCAGAAGGTAAAGTCAAGTGGTCTCAAACCTTAGGGGAATTTTATCCGCCTTTTCAAATTGCCCTGAAAGAAGCACCCGACAAGATGTATGAAGCCCGCAGAGAATTGGAAGAGGAGTCCGGCGAATCGTGTGATAAGTGTGGTGGGAACATGATCGTTAAATGGGGTAGATATGGACGGTTCCTTGGATGTGCAAACTATCCAGAGTGTAAGAACATCAAATCGTTAACCACAGATGAAGCTCCTGCTGCCGAACCTGAGCCAACCGACACTGCGTGTGACAAGTGCGGGAAGCCCATGATTATTAGAACAAGCCGTGTTGGTGGTAAATTTTTGTCATGTAGCGGATATCCTAAATGCAAAAATGCCAAGCCAATCTCAATAGGTATTGACTGCCCAGAATCTAATTGTGATGGCTATCTCGGTGAACGTCGCAGCCGCCGTGGCAAAATTTTTTACGGGTGTAGCAACTATCCGAAGTGTGAGTTCTCAACGTGGGATAAACCTGTTCCAGAACCTTGCCCAGAATGCCATGCTCCATTCGTGGTTGAGAAAACAAAAAAAGCGAGAGGTAGTGAAACTGTGAGTACCTCTATCAGCTGTCTCTCATCAGAATGCCAATATACAAAAACAGCATAATGGCATTTCTTGGTTCTTACTTTAGACCCGGTTTTAAACCACGTTTTAATCTATTGGAAGGCTTGTGAGATGATACAGGTACACCAGATCAGTTTCAGTTACGACGAACTTAGCGTGCTGGAAAAAGTGAGCTTTCGCGTTGAGCGTGGTGAGTTTGTATTCCTCGTCGGTCCGAGCGGTTCGGGGAAGACGACCCTACTACGACTGTTATACGCTGACTTAGTACCTATAGGGGGTGACCTGAGCGTAGCTGGACAACAACTTGCTGAATTGAATAAGATAAACCTTCCATATTTTCGGCAGAAGATAGGTCTGGTTTTTCAAGACTTCAAGTTATTAGCGGACAAAACAGTAAAGGAAAATTTGGCACTCCCACAAAAACTGGTAGGTACGGCACCTCGGCTGCTGAAGGATAATGTGAACGAGCTGCTCCATCAAATGGGGTTGAGTCACCATCAGAATGCGCGCCCAGCAGAAATATCTGGCAACGAACGTCGCAAACTTGCTATTGCGCGAGCCATTATCAACAAACCTTTATTACTCCTTGCCGACGCCCCGACAGAAGGCTTAGATTTACGGCTTTCACTTGAGATAATGGCACTTCTCGATGCGCTTAACTTCCAAGGTATGACTATATTTGTTGCCACAGCCGACCGAAAACTCGCCGAGAAATGTAATAAACGGATTATAGAACTGAGGGATGGTGCCATTCATTGGGATCCGTCGTCCCCATCCATCTGAGATGTAGAGCGATACCATTGTACCTCTCATCGCCTCGTTTCATTTTGGTTAACAGAGAAAAATGGGAAAAAAATGCGCTACCGCTTTCAAAATGCCATATCTCATATCTCGCGTGCTGGCACCTCCAATATTATGAGCATCGTAGGGATTGCGTTCGTTGCGACTCTCCTTGCGGCTCTGCTGCTAAACCACTCATCTATATCAGAAAGTTCTGAATTTAAAAGCCACGCGCCCACCCTTGTAGCCTTCCTAAAAGATAGCGTGGACGAATCAGAAGGACGTAAACTGCTCAGTCAAATAGAAAAAAGTGGACAGATTCTTGCTGCGGACTACACATCCAAGGCAGAAAATCTCGCTCGCGGCGAGACCGAGTTCCGCGATTTGGGGATTTTGATTAAAGAGGCGTTTGCAGAAACAAAGGGTGTCAATCCATTTCCAGCATCTCTTAACATTTATGTAGACGAAGAACTGGCAACACGCCAAGCATTAGAGCAGATTGCTTTAGACATGAAAGCCTACGATGAAATTGAGGATGTATCACTAACAGGACAGGGACAGTTAAACGATAGGTTGCGTAACTCAGAGCGAACGGTTCTCATCGGTACGGGAATAGCAGTCATCGTTGTTTGGTTGATTATTGGTTCTCTTATCAAGAAAACAGCGGCTGTCCATGCTGAAGAAATTATTCTTATGAAGTTCCTTGGTATGCCTCGACACTATCTCCTCTCCCCCTTTGTCTTCCATGGATTTTTCCTTGGCGGGCTCGGTGCCTTGTGCGGACTCTGCTGCTTCTACGGAATGTTTCATGTGTTCAGAGCTCAATTAGGCACAATTGATTTCCTTAATATTTATCAACTCATCTCGGTTGTCATGGGTGCCATGTTAATCGGACTCCTCGTGGGTCTCACTACGCAACGGAAATACGCGTAACATCGCGCTTAAGGGAGGTTACCGCAATGACGAATCGTGACATCAGTGCTGTATTCAGAGCTATCGGATATCTCCTACAAATCCGTGGTGACGATACATTTCGCGCACGTATTTATGAACGAGCATCTGATATAATTGAGGAATTTCCACACGAATTGACTACCGAGCCCACTCAACAAAACACACCAGCATACAACAAAACAGCATTAGAGCAGCTCCGCGCTACACCTGGTATCGGGAAAGCTATCCAAGACAAAACGGTTGAAATGATCGAAACAGGACGCTGCAAATTCTATGATGAATTGGTAGCGGAAACAGGGACAGGTATCCTTGAACTGCTGGAACTCCGAGGAATCGGTATTAAGACAGCCAGTAGATTCTATCACGACTTCGATGTTAGAAATATTGAGGATCTTCAGGGGTTGCTGGAAAGCGGAAAGCTTAGTGGCATCAAAGGGATCGGACGTAAAACGCTCCGAATGATAACTGCGAGTTTAGCGTTTCACATGGAACAAAGAAATAAGCGTCCCTTATGGAACGTTTTGCCGATCGCGGAGGGAATTGTCGAGCGTTTAGGGCAATTTGTAAAAGAAGGATGGATAAAACGCGAACCCGAATTTACAGGAGATTTACGTAGGCGTGAAGAGGTGTGTCAAAGTATAGAACTCGTCATTGAATGCAAGGATAAAACAGTATTTCAATTTGAAGACGGGACAGTATCCCCGCCATTGCAATCGTTACTTGAATTGCTTTCGCAACTTCAATTTAATCCATCACATTCCATAGAAAATTCACGTCCGCCAATAGTTTTCAAAACAACAAATCAAATTCAGTATATCTATGACCCAGATAGCAGGACTCCTATTGAAAAGAGTCAAGGCGAACCGACAGGTGATGTACGCGACACACTCCCCGCCATTCAATTCTGTATTGAGGGAGAGTTTCCAGTGTCTATCTATCTCTGCGTTGCCGGCACTTATGAGTCAACCCTCTTCTTAACAACAGCGACAGATGCACACCTTGCAGCAGTATTTTCAAAGGCATCAGGATCAGAAACTGCATTCAATGCAATGGAAAATCTAACAGAAACAAAAATTTACAAAAAATTTGGAATCTCCTATATCCCGCCGGAACTCCGACAGGACGAAACATCAGTTGCAGCAGCAAAAGATAATACCTTGCCCGACCTCGTTAAATTTACGGACTTACGGGGAGATCTGCACGCACATACAAACTGGAGTGACGGAAGATATACGCTTCAGGATATGGTGGAGGCGGCGAAGACAGAAGGTTTTGAATACTTTGCTATCACTGATCACTCTGTCTCGTCCACTGTCGCGAACGGATTAGATCAGCGACGACTTCTCGAACAGGTGGCACAAGTTCGTGAATTAGATGAAAAGATCGAAGGTATTAAAATTTTCGCTGGTTCTGAGGTAGATATTCGGCGGCATGGCGAATTGGATTTCCCTGATGAGATCTTAGCCCAACTCGACATTGTTGTCGCAAGCGTTCATAGCAATTTCACACTAACCGAAGCAGAGATGACCAAGCGTATTATTCGCGCGATTGAAAATCCATTTGTTAACATCATTGGTCACCCTACGGGTAGACTGCTCGGACGCAGACCGATGTATCCGCTGAATATTGAAGAGATCATCGAAGCTGCGGCAGAAAACAACACAGTCTTGGAGATTAATGGAGCACCAAACCGATTAGATTTGGATCCTCAATTTGTACGCATGGCAAAAAACGCTGGCGTTCTATTGGCGTTCAATACCGATGCGCACGGCATTGAACGGCTCGCGCACCGACATTCTGGACTGAATGTTGCGCGGCGCGGGTGGTTGACAAAATCCGAGGTTATTAATACATACTCCCTGGAAAAATTGCGAGAGGCATGTGGAATAGGTGCGCGCTCGTAAAACGCGCACCTATTGTGTTTACTCTAAACTGGCAAGTTGGGTTAAATGCCAATTCGGATCCGTTAGTGCCTCATAAACGACACCGCCCTCGACTTTGTCAGGCATCGGAAGCCCTAACAGATAACAGAGGGTTGGTGCGACATCAACGACGCGAACCTGCCCTTGCAAAGCGAGCCCTTGCCGGACACCAGCCCCCGATAAAATAAATGTAGAGTGCTGGCCACCGATACCGAAACTCACGGAAGGTAGCTGCTTGCCGTGTGCGCCATCGAATTCGGGTCGCAGTGCATAGACGACATCTCCGACTAAGTCGCTATGTAGGTTGAACATCTCTGCATCAGCACGAGTGACGGCTAATGTAAACGGGTGTCGTCCTGTCTCTGCGTCCTTATAGGTATGCAAGGCTGCGATAAGCTCACGTTGCGTTGCTTCATAGTCCTCAGGGGCAACGATCCCATTCGGCTCACGTCCGGCTAAGTTAATGAAGATATGTACCAACCCGACATTAACTGCCCGCGTTTTCGTCCAGTCTATCGCTCCATTCGCATCCTTAACGATGAACCCTGTCTCTTCCAAGACCTGTTCAATGTCCACAGCACGAAATTGGTTGGGTGTGCCGCCGTGATCTGAACAAATAAGAATAACAGTATCTTCATCTGCCTGTTCCACCACGCGCCCAATCATCCGATCTACAGATTCGTAGGTCCGCCGTAGACCTTCAAGACATCGGTGAATTGTTTCAGGGGCTGCACCACTGATTTCATCTGCTTGACTCAGGAAGAAATGACTGGCGTAGTCCGGGGCATGACTCTCCACCATCAGGACATCCCAGTTGTTGTTTGCTGCAAGGTGTGTCGCGACATCAGCGAGACGTTGGTGGTGATAGTCTAACACTTCAAAATAGGTATCGTCATCCATTTGTCCGAGCGCATCGCGAGCCGGATTTTGAAGAAATGATCCGATTTCCTTATCAATCGTGGTGGCGATCGTATCTGGTACTGTGTATCCTGTTCTGGGCCAAATCTGTGGCACAAAAAGTTCAAAAGCATCAGCTGCCGGTGTGAGCGTTACGAGTTTCATTCGGACATAACCTTCCACACCGTTCCCATCAATTTCAAATGTATCCAACCACCACTCGCTCCACTCCCCAACACCGAGATCAGCAACAGCATCTTCTCCAGAGCGGCTCTTACAAACCCGTACTCGGTCATAGCCGTTATCTCCAGAGGCGTAAATCAACCCATAAAATGGTTTTGGAACACGGGTTTCGTCGGAGGCTTCACTTTGGGAATAGACTGAAGGCATCACGTCTTCCCTGCCACGCGCCAAAGGTCTGATAGTGAGTTCAACCTCTCGCACCGGCTCGGCGGAATCCGGTAAAGCATCCCAACCGCGATTTTCGATAGGTTCAATGCTCACCGGATCAACGTTTCGAACTGTCTGCAATGCGCTCGGATCAAGCGTCTCCGGATCGCGCTGTCCACCGATAGGACGAGGTGCCCACTTTCCACCGACAAAGAGGTGATAACCTGCAATCTGATGGTGATTCGAGACTCCGGGTCCTGTGCCTTCGACCTGGATACCTGTTTTCACAGTGGGGGGCCAGGACATTTCCCATTTCACCAAAATCGGTTTTCCACCTGCCCGCTCTACAAGGTTCCAGAAATATTCAGATTGACACAATCCTGTGTTAATTCCCCACGTTGTTTTATCAAGACGCTCTCCGAGTGCGCGAATGTTAAAGTCCATTACCCGATGCGTGCCGGGCCATGAACCGGTAGAGAGTGCTGTCCATCCCGGTGGCGTCAAGGTTGGAAACACACCAATCATCGGTCGGTAGACCCCATTCTGAAGGAGGGTCGCCATATTAGGGGTATGTCCCCAATCAATCATATTTTTAACCAGTTCCATGCTTGCCCCATCCATTCCGATAATAATTGCCCGTTTTGCTGGGGAAAGCTGCGTGCGTTTTGCCATAAAAATTCTCCTTATCCGCTACGGAACGCGCTGGATATATATATCATAATCTGGGCCACGTGCATCGCTCCAGACGACAATTGCGGCATCAAGACCTGTGGTCACGGCTTGCGGACTAATTTGCGCTTTTGGAGCACTGCAGACAGGAATACCATCAATCTCCCAAACCGGGTTGCCGTCAGTATCAAGTCGTTGTGCATAGATTGCATCCTCGGTTGAATCAGCGAAATCCTCTCGATAGTCGAGCCAATAGACGATAGCTCCCATATCATCGGTAGGAACAAGTTGAGGGAGTCGCTGGACACCTGCTTCAGTGCATACAGGGATACCGTCTTGCGAGTCAGCATCTTCACTACCCCATAAGGGCTTACCTCCTGCGTCAATCCGTTGGGCATAGATGTCAGCAAAAATATTTCGTTCATCCCACCAGACAACAATGAACCCTCCACTTCCATCTGGGATGCAGTGCGGCTGCTGCTGATTAACCTGCAATTCACAGACAGGAATACCGTCCTTTTCCCACAACGCCTCTCCTTGAGCGGTTATATGTTGTGCGTACAACTGAGCCCTTGTATACAACTGAGGATCATTGCGGTAATCCGACCAAACAAAGAATACACCACCTTTTTCATCACTAACAGCAACAGGTGCGCCTTGGTTGCCTACTGCTGTGCAGAGAGGGATAGGACTATTCTCTGCATCAGCATTAGAATGCCACATAGGCACTCCCTCTGCCGAGAGTCGCTGTGCGAAGATATTCCAATCCGGAGTACTAATGTCCCACCATGCGAAAATAGCACCGCCCTCTCCATCGGCGATAAGAACAGGATCATACTGATCACCATCGCCATTATAAACCGGGACACCATTCATCTCCCATAAAGGTTTTCCAGTGGCGTCAATTCTCTGGGCATAAATATCTTGATTCCCGTTTCGCCAATCCTCCCATACGACGATTACACCACCTTTTTCATCGGCGATAGCGTTGACATCGTCTTGTAGTGTTGGATGTGTACAAACGGGGACACCTTCCGAATCCCAAAGCCTGTTGCCGTCAGCATCAATTCGCTGTGTATAGCTGTCTTGATTGCCATGTCGGGTATCACCCCAAACAAGAATAGCACCACCGTTCATGTCGTTGACAATCAGTGGCCAACTCTGCGATGAAGGCAGATCGCAGATCGGGATGCCATCTGGTTTCCAGAGCATATCACCCGTAGCGTTGACGCGCTGCGCAAAAATATCGCGATTTGCGTTACGCGCATCACTCCACGCCACGATAGCCCCGTTGTCTCCATCGGCAATAAGAACAGGGAAATGTTGTTCGTTCTGTGCTGTGCATAACGGTAGGTTTTGTGTTGGCGAAGAGGGCCATTCCGCAGTCGCTAAATTTATTATAGTGAGTACGGAAAGGATTGTAAGAACAAGACATGACCAGGACCGTAGAAAAGAATCCCGGTTTGAAGACGTGCCAACAGCACAACGGATAGGCTGAAGAAGATGAGTCATTTTATAGAGCGAGTTGTGTTCGTGAGGCGTTTTTGAGTTTAGATAAGCAATTCATCCCCGATTGGAAAAAACTGGTCTGCGATTTGTTGTAAGTCCATAGAAGTATTGTGCTCGAAAGCTACCACCTCTACCCGTTTATCCTGTTGTTTGATAAGTTCTGCGAGCGGACAAAAATCACCATCGCCGCTTGCTAAGATGACAACATCTAATGATCCAAGCATTGAAACAACATCTACAGCAATACCGACATCCCAATCGCCTTTTGCTGAACCGTCGCCCCGCAAGCGCAAATCCTTGCTCTTAATCGTATATCCGTTGTGTTCAAGAAGTGAGAGAAAACTGGATTGATTGATTTCGGGTATTTGGACTACATAGGCGTAAGCGACCATGAGGTATCGCGGTCCAACTATCAGGTCAAGAAGTTTGATATAATCGACCCTACGTCCAAACCGGTCTTTGGCGGCATAAAACATATTCTGCACATCGACGAAAACCCCGACGCGCGGTTGCTCTGATGTTATACCGTAAGGTCTTTCTCCCTCAGTAACACGCTGTGAATCCAGATAAGCAAGGGTTTGGCGAATCTGGTTCAGGGCACCTCTTGCCGCTTGATGGCAATTTTCTAAGGCATCAAAATGGTTATCTAAGCTTCTTTGAAAATCTTCGAGGCCTTGGTGCCCCTTGTAGACTGCCTCCTCAACCAATTTGAGATCGGTAGTAAAAGTCTCCTTGGCTGCTTTGACTTGTTCATACTCTCTCAGCTTTTCCGCCAATTGCTCTTTCTCCACGATGAGTAGTTCGCGCTCCTCAGCAAGTTGCTGAAGCTCCTCTGTGCCTTGTACATATTGTGCTACTTGTTCACGGAGAATGCGATTTTCCTCTTCAAGATTTTCTAAACGCTTGTTGTTTTCGTTATAAGCATCTGCCTCACTTTTCAACCCTTTATTTTCTTCTAATAAAAAGGTCCGCTGTTGGTCCAGTCTGCTGTGTTCTTGCTCAAGAGAGGTATAATTTGCCTTGGAATTTGCCAATTGTTGTTCAAGATGCTCAATTGCTTGAACAGGACTCTTTCCCTGTTGTTGTCCATCTTCTGAATCGTAGACATATTGTTGATGAATTTCTGACAATTGTTCTGTATTTGATAGCGTTTCTCGCCCGTTTACGTGCGGTCCTTCTAATGATTCGTAAGTTCTGTTAAGCAGTTTGTAACCGTGTTCAACAACTTCTCTGCGTTGGTCAGTTAAGAGTGCCCAAACAATTTCGGCAAAGTCCCCGGCTTCAATGAGTACTTCGGATGTTTTAAAAAACGTTTCAATTTCGGAGACTTCCATGTATCCGACCCGGGAGATCGCTGCTTGCGCCTTTTGGGTAAAAAACTGGCTTGCGAGCTCCTCTACTGAGGTATCTCTATTTATTTCCGGAGATTTTGGCGTGTAAGTCCGACCATTTTCAATAGCAATTTTGGGCTCACCAGTTCCGCCCAAAAATGCATCCGTTAGACTTGCCAACAACTCCCGCTTCGATAATGCGTACAATCGGTCAAAATCCAGAATAATACTGGCAGAAGCACTCAATTGGAAGATCTCTCTTTCATCTAAAAGCAGATCCAGAAACCACGTGAGCTGATCCCGCCGTACTTTCAATTTTAGATTTGGGTTTGGCATAGGTAATTGGGCTCCAAAAGATGTGGGGAATTAGATTCTGATAATCTTTTCTCGTCCCTGTTGCACAGCGTGTGTGGCGTTGCGCGTGTCAACAACCAATTGTGCATGTTCAACAAGCCACTTATAATCTATAGCACTATGATCGGTCAGAATGACGACACAATCCACATTTTGGACCAAAGCCGCTGTCAACGGTTCCGAACGATAGGTTTTCTGTTTATTGAGAGACAAGGTCTCCACGTACGGGTCATGATACAGAAATTTTGCTTTTTTGTCAAGAATTAAACGAATTACTTCAAGAGCCGGAGATTCGCGAGTGTCGCCGATGTCCTTTTTGTAAGCGACACCTAAAATTAAAAGGCGAGCATCATTAAGAGATTTGCGCTGAAGATTCAAGGCATGAATGATTTTATCCACTACATATTTGGGCATTTCGTTGTTGATTTCGCTGGCAAGTTCAATAAAGCGGGCGTGGTATTCATACATCCGGGCTTTCCAAGAAAGATAATGGGGATCAATAGGGATACAGTGACCACCGAGTCCCGGTCCTGGATAAAATGGCATGAACCCGAAAGGTTTTGTTGCAGCGGCGTCAATAACTTCCCATACATCCAAATCCATCCGGTCACAAATAAGCGCAACTTCATTGATTAAACCAATATTGACGCTCCTAAACGTGTTTTCCAACAACTTGACCATCTCTGCCATTCGGGGAGAAGAAACGGTGTGCGTCTTGTTGATAAACTGTTCGTAGAAAGTTTTGGTGATATGGGCGCATTGCGTTGTAACGCCGCCGATAATTTTGGGGGTATTTTCCAAAAAGTAGGTGCTATTTCCGGGTTCAATTCGTTCGGGTGAAAAAGCGAGGTAGAAATCGCGCCCTACTTCCGCGGGGCGAGAATCCGGACTTCTCTCAAAACAAGCATTGAGCATTGGCAGGACGATTTCTTCGGTTGCCCCCGGGTAGGTCGTGCTTTCGAGGATAATAAGTTGTTCGGCGTGCAAATACTGAGCAATTTGC
The DNA here is from genome assembly GCA_028818705.1 of Candidatus Poribacteria bacterium. Classification (GTDB taxonomy): domain Bacteria; phylum Poribacteria; class WGA-4E; order WGA-4E; family WGA-3G; genus WGA-3G. The sequence continues at coordinate 3,504 of JAPPNJ010000195.1, read as the reverse complement.
TGGACTGCAGCGATGATAAACTGCATATCGGGTGCTCGGTTCTCGCTCAAAGGGGTCGGCACACAGATATTGATTGTATCTAATTCACGAAGCACCTCGTAGTCCGTTGTGACTTGGATCTGCCCAGATGTAATAAAGGATTCAAGCACTTCATTGGCGACATCTGGCACGTGAGATATGCCTTGTTTCAGCAGCGTTATTCTTTGTGGGCAAATATCGATACCCGTAACTCGAAACCCGGCGCTCGCAATGGCAACCATAAGCGGCAATCCAACATAACCGAGCCCGATAACACCGGCGTGAGCACTGCGGTTCTCTATTTTTTTAAGAATCATTTTCTTTTTCATAGCAAGTTTCGGCTTGCAAACTACGCCGAAAGGAGCCAGCACGTTGCTGCGTAAAGGTTAGTGAATATTTTGTCAGGACGGCACAGTTCTCTATTCGCATGCTGATGAAATTCAGCATTTATGTACTCGTGGTAGCTCCCTTGCCCAAGTCCCGTTAAGACAAGGAACGTCGCAGTCCCGGTGCTCTTACCTGCCTGAATATCTGTCGTTGTATCACCAATGAAGTATGCGTTTGAGAGGTTAACATTGTGTTCTTGCGCAGCGCGTTTTAGCATACCCGGTTTCGGTTTCCGGCACTCGCAACCTGCATCAGGGTGATGTGGACAGTAGTAAAGCGCTTCAATCGCTCCACCTGCTTCTGTAATTTCAGTAACCATCCGACAATGTATATCTTTCAGGCTCTCCTCCGAATAAAGTCCTCTCCCAATCCCAGCTTGATTGGTTATCACAAAAATACGATAACCGTTTTGTGTGAGTTCGCGAATTGCTCTGCGTGAGTTTGGGATGAAGGAGAATTCTGTCCATCTCCGGACGTAACCCATATTGGGAGGATTTCGGTTGATAACACCATCCCGATCAAGAAAGACAGTTTTCATTCTGATAGTTCCCTAATATGCCGGAGCGATCTGTGCTGTCTCAATCGCCTGGAGCAGTTCCTCCGATGTGGCGGTTGCACATCCCATTTTCCCCACAACAATCCCGCCTGCAAGGCTGGATAAGACGGCAGCACTCTGAAATTCGGCTCCTGCGGCAAGGGCAAGTGTGAAAACTGCAACAACTGTATCCCCCGCACCCGTCACATCAGTCACAGTATTAGAGCGCGACGGTAAATGTTTCACTTGCAGATTGCCATCCGCACCACGCTGAAACAGAGACATTCCCTCCGCATCACGCGTAATTAATAATGCCTTAAGCGATAACCGGTTTAAAATTCTCTCTCCAACAGCAACAAGCTGTCTCATATCCGTAATTTCCTCACGGACAGCAACACCGGCTTCTTTATGATTCGGTGTGACAGCAGTTACACCTTCATAATGCCAGAAATTATCGCGCTTTGGATCGACAATAATCGGGATATCGTAAGCTTGCGCTTGCTTCACCACTTCCTTGATAAGTTGAGCATTTACAACTCCCTTATCATAGTCGGAAAAGAGAACTGCATCACTTGCGGGCAATTGAGAAACCACCTCGACCAAAAGGCGTTCCCGCAACCGAGTAGGGATTTCTTGTTTAGATTCCCTGTCGATGCGGAGTAGATGCTGCCCTGGTTCCCATGTTCTCTCGGTGGAAATTGAGGAAGCAGCGCGGGCAATTACACGGGTCTTGGTGCTTGTCGGCCGCTGTGAATCCACACAGACCCCGTCGATGCCTAAATTCATTTCGGTAGCCATCTGGACTAACTTTTGACCCGCTCTGTCATCTCCGATGACCCCGAAAAGTGATGCGTAGGCACCGAGGCTTGCCACATTCTGTGCGACGTTCGCCGCACCACCACAACCGGTTGTTTCAGTACACGTTTCAAACACCGGAACAGGAGCTTCAGGCGAAATTCGGTTCACATCGCCCCAGATATATTCATCCACGATGATATCCCCGATAACCATTACCCGTTTGCCTTGAAGTTGTGCAAAAACAGATTTTAAGTTCACGAGACTATGTTAGCACAAATCCGTAGGTTAAATCAATAACATAATCCAATGATCTATCAAAAATAGAATATTGACCTCTTTATACTGAAGTGCGTTGAAATCAGAATTGTATTTTAACAGAGGTTTTCACGGAGGCTTCACGGAAGTATTTTTGGAGCCTTGATTTCACTGGGTTTATAAACTTGGAATTGTGCGTTCTCCGTGAAAGCGATTTTTGGTTATATTTTGTTTAACGAATAGATATTTTTTAATAGCGGTTGGCTGTTAGCGGTATGTAGACTTATTTCTTAAAACTAAATAGCCTACCTCTGTATAGGGCTATTTATGGTGGATTATGTAAATAAGTTTACATCTGGATGCCCGAACTTGTTCGGGACAAATGCGCTATCCCCAACAAGTTGGGGCGTCCGGAAAAAATCTCGCCGGTGCGGCGTGTATAAGTAATTATAGGATCCACCATAGTTTTCGGCATTTTTGCGGTTCTGTGGAAAAAGTCGCGAGCGGGAGCTCGGAATCAGAATCAACGGTATTCATGCCTTATAGGCATGAAAAATCAACGGTATAAAGCCTATAAAGGCTTTACCGGGGTATGAAGCCCGTATGGGCTTCACCGCCTACAGGGAGGAGTCGGGATTTGGAAAGAATCAACGGTATGAATGCTGTATGGCATTCTCCGCCTCCTACAGGGGAATGGTAATCAGTATTGTAGTATTCAGTAGTCAGAAAAGAAAATCCGACTACTCACAACTGACTACCAACTACCAACTACTGACAATTATATAGTAAAACCCGAAAATAAGCTGACACTTCACGATAGCAACCCCACATTGCACGCTCGTAGTAGGGGCTGGGTTACCCAGCCCCTACGGTTCACCGCGCATCTAAATAATTACGGGCTTCATTATAAAAAAAACAGGGACTCACAACCGAAGTCGAGAGTCCCTATTTTGCTTTTAGGTTAGTTCAATCTTTTCATCCCTGAACAACCTTGGTGTCTTTGTAGAATGACAGTCGGTAGTCAGAACGCTTCGCTTTCAGTCGTCAGTAATAAGACTGATTTGGTAACAATTAACCTCGCTTTGGAGTCCTCTGAGATAGGGTTGATTGTTCCATCAAGTCCTCCTTACTGATTACCGACTACTGACTACTATTATCCTACTTAGACGTTTTTAGCTCACCCCAACGTGTTGTGAGTTTACCAGCCGCACCCACATGACCCCTCAAGTGCGTCGTCGTTAAGGTTGTCCGCAATCCGTTAATGGAGACATCCTCAATCTGGTAATAGTAAACTACGTTGGGTTTCGCAGTTGTATCCGTGAAGGTATACACGTGCTTCTCACTCGTCGTGCCGTGTCCAGCGACAATACCTTTCACGTTAATAACTTTAAATTCGCCGTTCTTCGTTTCACTCCGCAGGATGTTGAAACCCGCATTGTTCAACTCAGATTCGGTAATCCATTGAATATCGACATGCCCGGTCTCTTGGTTGCGAACCGGACGGAACTTCG
>JAPPNJ010000133.1 GCA_028818705.1 Candidatus Poribacteria bacterium | reverse complement strand
CAGATGAGAAAACCGATCATGAATCGGGATGTCAATACATTTGAAACGAATTCTCGTTGAATAACAAGCCAAAGTGTTGCCATGGGTATATATCAAGTATTCAAGATGAAGTGCTTTTCGCCGTTCTGTTGGAAAGCTGATTTTCACTCGATCCTTATGTTTCTCCAGACTTTAGTGGCAACTCTCGAAGTAGTATGGCAAAATTTATCCCTGTTTGCAGTGCCTTCATTCTCAGCATTTCTGGTGTAATTCGCAAGCAAGAGTTTACTGTGATTGTTTACCTCTATTATTAAATAGATTTTTCTCTAATTTATTCAATTAAACTTTTTGGCGAACGGTTATCAACCATCAGCAATCGGACTTCGATGGTGAATGGCAGGCTGCGGCACAGAATAGGGTATACTATTATCACAAGTGAGCATACTATTTGAAATGCCTTTTTCTACTAACTCTTTCAATCTATCTTCTTTGGAATATTTTTTTTCGGAATTAGTGGTTTTGGACTTGAGAAAAAAATAAATTTGACAAAAAACACAAAAAATTCTACAATTATCTTTGAGGTTTATGTTTTCCAAAAAACACACGCCATTTTTGGCGGTCTTTGTCTTGGTTCTGAAGGAGGACCAAATCATGAAACTGATTATTCAGGCATGCATCGTTATTTTGATGATTGCATCATTAATAATGCCCGCTAATGCGTTACTTGAAGCAAGTGGTGAAAAGGCGCCGATTGCCAAAGGGGACAATGTTATTGCTGGAGCGGCTGTCAACGATTCAGCCGGCAGCAGTGATTTAACCTTAATTATTCAGTTGAAAATTGATGGTAAAATCGTGGTCGATGAAGGCCACAAGTGCACTGCCATTCAGCCTGAGGAGAATATCCCTTCGGATAAAGATCCCACCGGCTGGACACAACCAAAATTTGACGATAAAGATTGGGAAAAGGGCGAATACGGTGTCGGTTACGGTGACGGGGATGACAATCTGATCATTGGTAAGGGAGACCTTGCAATGGTCTACAGCCGCGCTATCTTCGAGGTCAAGTCCATCAGGTCAAATAGCAAAGTTGAGCTAGGAGCAGACTTTGACGATGGTTGTGTGATTTGGATTAACGGCGTCGAAGTTGCCCGTGAAGCAAACACCGATATTCCGGACGAGCCGGAGTGGGATTCGTGGACCGATCAGGGAAGTGGGCATTCACACGAAGCCAGTAAAACAGACCCACCGACTTATGAGTGGGTCGAACTTGACGTTAAGGTGATTGGGAATCCCTTTGCTGTTGAGCCGGCAGATAAGCTTGCTACCTCATGGGGGGAAATCAAAGCCGGGTACTAAGCGTCAAAAATTATTGGTTTTCAGTGTTCATCGGCGTTCGGACGTTCTTTCCCCGTTCATATTCGTGGCAAAAATACGACGTGCGAAAAAATGGGTTGTAAGATGCGGCACATGATTTGCGTCCGTTCAACCCGCGAGAAATAGTATTACACCTCTTGGGGAAGATGTCGAATTTCTTCAAGCCTTGATTTGGCTAAACGTATCAAACCCAATTTCGGATTAAGCAAGCGTTTTCATGTAAAGGATTTTCCTTTCACAAAAAGGGCGACTGAGGAGTTCAGTCGCCCTTTTTATTTTCGTGAGCTTGACATTTTGTGTTTTCTGTCAGACTCGCTCATTATCGCAATCGCTTCAACAGCAGCCCTGGCATCCGCATAGTTGACTCCCAAGTATTTTTGCGTCGTCGAGATGTTTTTATGACCCAGCAGCTCCTGCACCAAATAGATGTCCCCAGACTTATTATACACCCGCTGCGCAAAAGACTTTCGCAGGCTATGTGTCGCGAGCTTGCCGTTCAACCCCGCGGCGATAAACGCTTTTTTCAGAATGTCGTGGGCGGTTTGACGATGCATGGGCACCGTCCCCGAATTGTGTCGCGACGGAAATAGCGGACGGTTAGGGTCGGTGTTTGGGTAGTGCTGGCGATGCCAAGCAATCAGATCGTCTATCGCAAGCCTGCCGTCTCGATTGACAGGGACTGCCCTGGAGACCTCGCCACCTTTCACGATAGACTTCTCAAAAAGCAGATCGGTCACCGGCTTGCCGTTCTGGTACACATCGCCTATTGTTAGGCTTAGGAGTTCGCTGATGCGTCCGCCCGTCGAAACACCGAGCATGAATAAGCCGCGATTGCGTACAGCGAATGTGCCGGTGAAACTCGTTGATACTCGTCTTATCTCGTCGTTGTCAAGGGGGCGAGTGCCTTTCATGGGCAATGCCTTTCTCTTTTATAGCAAGGCGATAACCTCATGAGATGCCTCTCATGAGGTTATGGTCTGCTGGCGTTTTAAGTCCTCGTTCTCAGCAATGAGGGCTTGTATTTGTTTGTCGTTTGCCCGGTCCCTCAAAGCACGCCAAGCGAAAAGTAGCGTGATTATGAGTAAAGGGATGCCTATAAAGACGTTAATTTGGCTCCGGATGGCACCTATTTCGCGATTGTTTGTCTTGATTTGGTTGTTTACATTAGCGAGTTTCAAGTCAATGTATTCTTTCATGCGGGCTTCGGATGCTGCGCTCTCTTGCTTGACGCCCTCGTTGACAATCAAGCGGATTTTATCAAGGTCGGCGTCGGTCAACTCACCAAGAGCTGGCAAAGCGATCGCAGAAAAGAGTATCCAGATCGCGAGTATTGTTTTCATGGGGTGTCCCAGTTCCAGTTTGATTTATCCCCCTGCTAAGGTGGGAGGGTGGCAGAAACGGAGAAAGTCTCCGAGTCTTAGCAGTGCCACCCTAAACTGGTTTGAATAGTATATCAGATAGTCGAAAAATAGGCAAGTTTGATATGTCAATTACCGCTTCAACCGAAAATAGCCCTACCAACTTGCGTTTTTCTTGGGTGCTGGCAGCATCAACAATCGTGTCTTTTCCTGTTCAGCCGAAAGCATTTTGTGCGATTCCGCAAGGCGTTCCCCCAGTTCTGATTTGTCAGCCTTGAGTTCTTCCGCTCGAGTTTCCGACTTCTCCAGTGTAGCCGTAAGAAACTCGACTTGAGCCTTGAGAGCGTCAACCTCGCTGGCGTTTCCGTGGGTATCCGCTACTGTTCGCTCTGTTCCGTTCGCCTTTCCAGTACCGTTCGCTTCTGTCCGTTGCGTTCCTTCCAGTGTTCCGTTACTGTTCGGTACGGTTCGACTTGTTCCGTTTTCTTTTCCGTTTGTGTTCAGACGCTTAAGCGTGCCGTACACCCTCTCCAACTCCGCGGTATCAACAATCTTTCGCCCGCGATTGTCTGTTTCGGCTGATAACACGCCCTTTTTTATGTCTCCATAGAGTGCCGTTTTCTTGACTGGCACCAGCTTCAATGCTTCCGAAACCGTTATTTTAGCCATTCCGTAGTCCTCCGTAGTTGTTCGTAACTGGAAAATTAACGGAAAAAAGGGATTAGAGATACAAAAGGGGGCTGTTTTTCCGGGCGGATCTGGTCAGTTTTAGAGGAAAAAACGGATACGAACTTAACGAAATTTACGAAAAATAAAAAAAGTAAGAAAATACGTGATTTTCAAAAATTAGTTTGTAAAGCTCTCCCAATGTCAGATAATTTCTGTGCTATCTGATCAAGAGCGTCTCTCTCGAAATGACTATAGCCTTCCCATTGTTTGATTTCGAGGGAAAATGATCCTGTATGTTTAGTATTTACTGAATCCTTGTAAGTGACAGTTATATTGAGTGGTTGTTCTGGTAACTCCTGCGTGCCGTATGAATAGAATAACGGGATTTCAAGTTTCTTTTCGGGTCCTAAGTAGTCGATCCCATTCTTGAAAATGCCTATTTCCTTTAGAGCGTGTCTCATAAATAGTTATGTGTGTCTAACAAAAGGCTTTGTAAAAAGTAATCGTCCCTGATAAACTTTCGGTGAGAAAAAAAGGAGACGATTTTTATGGAACTCACCGATAATGACTGGGACATCATTGAAGCCGTCCTCCCGGCAATCCCGACGGGTAAACGCGGTAGATCTTGGCGTGGCAACCGAGAGGTACTGGATGCCATTCTTTGGATACTTCGCACAGGTGCGCCGTGGCGGGATTTACCCGAGAAATATCCGCCATATCAAACCTGCCATCGTCGCTTTCAGAAATGGTCTTCTGATGGAACGTTAGAAAAAGTGCTTCGGGCAGTTGCGGGTAAACTTCAGAAACGTCGTCAGCTAAACATGACTGAATGCTGCATTGATGGCAAGTTCGTGGCTGCGAAAAAAGGGGGTCGTCTGTAGGGCTAACCAAGTGCGGTAAAGGAACAAAACTCATGGCGATCACAGAAAAGCGTGGTAGACCCGTGAGTGTTTTGATTGCCAGTGCGTCTGCCCACGAAGTGAGTTTGGTTGCCTCAACATTAGATACGTGTATTGTTTCAGAGTCGCCAGCGATATTGATAGGTGACAAAGCGTATGATTCAGATCCCTTAGATGCATCGTTGCGTGAGCGTGGTATTAACATGGTCGCACCTCATAAAAGGAATCGTAAACGACCTGCGACACAAGATGGTCGTCGTTTGCGCCGGTATAAACGTCGTTTCAAAGTGGAACGTTTTTTCTCTTGGTTAGAAGATTTCCGTCGCTTGGTAGTTCGTTGGGAATACCATGCTCTGAACTATCTCGGTTTTCTTCATCTTGCCTGCATACGCATCTTGATTAAGTATTTATGAGATACGCTGTCGTTTGAGGCAGTCGCTACATCTGCTGAGTGGAATCGGAATGGCGTTTTCATCCCAAACCTGAAGGATTGGGCTTTCACACCGAAGATAGTGAACCACAAGAGCAACCCAACGAACAACCTCGCTCTTATACATCATAAAAGAAAGCCGTTGACTACACCAGTTGACGGCTTTTTTTTATCTCTGTTCGGATGTTTTTTTAGAATCTAAACTACTCAAAAGTAGGATTGTTCTCAATGTAGTGTTCGTCAACCGTCAGTTCTTCAAGGCATGCCTGCATAAACCGGTCGGAATAGCCTCAATATGACTTGGAATGGAATGTGAGTTTGCTTAAGTGCTCAACTTCACTTGGTAGTGCTTGTCGAATTTGCCATTTCTGTGTATCAGACGCAGTTTATTTCTCCTTTATGCAATTGGCTGAGGCACGAGAGAGGCGCAGCGAATATCGTCCAATTCCTGTGCGCTGAAAACGCCCGCGCGGTAGAGATTTCGATATTCTTCAGAAACGCTCTGACCGAATATCATCAGATCGTCCGTATTAATCGTCACTGGCACGCCGTTGTCAAACAAGACGCGGATCGGATGAGACGCAAGATCCGTCACAGCATCTAACATTACGTTACTCGTTGGACATATATTCAGTTGAATCTGATTCTCGGAAAGCCACCGCATCACCTTAACTGATTCTGTGGCAGCGATACCGTGTTGCACCTCGTCTAAGTCAAGTACTTCGACAGTTCGTCGGATTTCTTCTGCACCTCCAAACTCACCAACATGTGCTTTGAGTTTCATTCCCGCTGCGCGTGCTTTTTTGTACAAAGGCTGGACGGTTTCTGGAGGACACGCCTCTTGGTGACTATACAAGTCGATTGAACGGTACACACCCAACTCTATTGCCTCATGCGCCAAGCTCACCAGTTTCGGAACATCGGCACACTCCCGTGCAAAACCGAGTTCTGGACGCAAATCAATCTCTCCTTGATATTGCTCAACTAAGGCATCAATAAATGCACGTAGTTCGGTTAACCCATCTGGATAGAACTTAACCAACCGGATGTCGAAACTCATCTCAAGCTTAACAATACCATCTTGGGATGCATCATGCATCGCTGACACAGTAACACGCTCAAAACCGTGGCGGTGCTCCAGATGAGGTGCTAAGACTTCATCTATGTAGCCATGCATTCCGTCAAGTCCTTTCATTTTGAGAGGTGGTTTGGTTAGGGAGTGTCCGAGCCAGCGTTCCATATTCTCCCGTCGTGTGCTTAAGAAGGCATGGGCGTGAACATCAGTTTTAGGGGATGCTTTTATAGCGGTTAGATTGTCTGTAGAGAGTGCTTTAATGAAATCAATAGACATTGTGAATTTACATGCTCCAGCGACGGCACACGGAGTGTACCTGCTACCTTTAATTCAGGCTGTTTTCATCAGGAAGTGTGTTGTAGTCTCACCGACGATTGTGAACCCTAATCTCTGGTAGAAAACAATACCACGGGTGTTGACTTTTAGCACTTGAAGCACGACAGGTTTCTGCCGCAGACTGGCATCATCAAGCACACGTGCCATGCACGCTGAACCGATGCCTCTTCCTTGGTATTCAGGCAGAATATAGAGTTGATTAACCTTAAGTGTAGCGCGAGTACGGGACGTTGCCAAGAAACCGACATCGGTCCCACAAAACTGGATAATGCGAAGATCTTGTGTGGTAAACCGTCTATGGTGTAGTTCCCTTTGATAACTTTCGTCCCAACCCCAGACCTGTTCGACATATTCTTGGAATGCCGTCTTCTTTACGGTAAAAACGAATTCGCTGTCGCTTACATACGCTTTGCGAATATGCAACTCCTCCACAACAAAACCTCTCCTTTCCGATCAGGACGTGTCCTACATCTCCTTCTTAGCGACAATGGCAAAACTCACATTGTAAGCCATCTTATGTGTCCAACTCCCGGGTGTGGCTTCAATATTTGGTTGGGTCCAAGCGCGCTCCTCGACATGTTCAATCCGAAAGCCGTTGTGCAAAAGTCCATTGAATATATCGCTAAGATAGTGCCGAAAGTCAAACGCGCCATCTGGATACCTATAAAAACGCTCAGAATACGGCTCGGTGACACGATAAAATTCACCATCCCACTCCAAGAAATGGTTGGCAGGATTACCAAAATCTACGCGATACAGACCACCGGGTCGGATGATTCTTGATACACCGCTATAGATTTCATGAACGGATGGCACCCAACTCATGGAAGGTCCTTGATAGATGAGATCATACGATGCATCTTCAATTGGGGATAGATTGCGGATGTTGAGGCGGAGCGTTTTTATCGGATAGCCGTAATGCTTCGCAGCAGTTATATCCCCGTCAAGTTGACCCTGCGTAAAATCAATCACCGTCACACGGGCATCAAGTAGACCGAACACCGCCGATTGCTGTCCTCCACCTGCTGCGAGACACAAAACATTCTTGTGAGCGACATCTCTGAGTAGATAAGAAGGGTAGATTTGGAAGAGATGATCTGGAACTGGGTCAAGTTGACCTTCAGCATATTTCAGAATATCATCTCTATCAAGTTCAAGCCAAGGGATTGTAAAGCCGCCCTTCTTTAGGACTTCGGCTTCCCAATGCGCTCGATTGGCAACTGTAATTTCGTCATTCATACCATCACACTCTCTATCCACGCCTCGTCAATTTCGAGACCGAAACCGGGGGCATCAGACGGAGCGACATAGCCGTCTTTGATGACGGAAGTTCCGGGTAACTTGACCATCTCTTCGAGAGGGACACCCGGGGAAGAAACGCCTTCAGAGCGTTCACCCCACGTAATGGCCGGCATGGCAAAAGCAAGATGTTGACCGTAGGGGTAATTCATTCCACCGTGTGTAATTACGGAGATACCGTTTGCCTCTGCGATGTGGCAGATTTTAGCGGCAGCGGTAATACCCCCACACCACAAAATGTCAGGTTGAAAGATGTCAACGAGTCGTCGTCCTGCTGCTGCCGCAAAGACAGTGGGCAGATACCAGTGTTCTCCGGTCGCGAGGGTTTGCCAAGGAAGGCGTTGACGAACTGTTTCATAACCAACGAAATCATCGGGCGGAATGTAATCCTCCATCCACTTCAAACCGTAAGGTTTCATGGTTTCGCAGACGCGGACGGTATGTTCTACATCAAACCCAGTCCAAGCATCCAACATTAAGTCAACTTTATCTCCGATCGCTTCCCGTGTCGTTGCCACCAATTCTTCAAGTTTTTGTAAGCCTTCTATTCCGTGTCCCGGCCCCCATGGCGTGAAAAGTTTTGTCGCTTTGAATCCGAGTTCCATATACCATTCCTGATCGAAACCGGAAGCATAGCAGAAAATCTTTTCCTTTTGGGGTCCGCCGAGCAGTTCGTAAACCGGTCTTTTTAGGATTTTGCCTTTGAGGTCCCAGAGGGCACAATCAACTGCACTGATGGCGTAACTCGTCAAGCCAGTGCCGCCGAAGGCAGCAGATGATCGCACCATCAAATCCCACAATTTTTCAGTCGCCATACAATTTTCACCAACAAGTCGCGGGGCAAAGTGATCGTTGATAATTCGGGTTACGGGACCCCCATAAAGCGAAAGACCGAAACCCCAAGTGCCGTCTTCCGCTGTTACAATGCATGCGGGTCGACTCCATCCCGAACCGGAGACATGCTCTCCTCTTCTGTCGGCTGCGGCATAACGGGTGACGGGTCGGTTCATTGGAAACGTTCCGGCGCGACTGGGTGTGCGCGGTGTCGTTGTCGGTTTTGGGTTTACTTCGATTTCTACGACACGAATTTCTTTAATATTCATAGAGTTTCCTTTCTATATCAGATGAAATTATAAACTTATTAATTCCACCAATTATGGCAATTTAGGAATTCAAAGGGCTACAAATCTGAAACATTCAAGTTTAATATACTCCATCCTCGGAGAAATCGCAATGGCAAAGGATTCTAATTCTCCAAGGGTAAATTCTTCAAGTGCTTCTATGGGTAGTGAAGCACCATTGATTCTTGAAAACATTTGTTTGATTCATTGGAATATCTCTATATCAGGTAGGTTGAGAACGATTGTTAAGATCGCACTTGAATACAGTTAACCGTTTGTGTCTATCAATTAGAGTTCAGCAAGTTCCGCAGTCAACTGCCAGATTTCCTCATCTGTTAGACTACAGAATTCGCTACTGCCATACGTGAGGAGGATCACGGGAATGTTCTGCTCACACAACCAGTTGACATATCGCCGCATTGCCCCAACGTTTAGTGAATCGTCATCGCCGAAGCAGGTATTCACCGGTACGACGGGACCTTTCAACTGTTCCACCACACGAATTGCTCGCTTCATAAAGACCCTCCACTGATTACGATGACTCATCCGGTAAGCACCAGATCTCCTCAGAGAACTCAGGAATTGCCAACAAACCAGCAGTTTTGCATTTCAGCCATCAGTTCAGTGGCTTTCTTTCTGTATACAGGATTAGTAACTTTCTCCGCCATACGTTTTTGGAAATCAGCATCCCACCAAGTTGCTCCAGTATCAAAATCTCCTAACTCGGCGAGTAAATCCCACAAAGGTTTGTATTCCCAATATCCTCTGGGGGCATGTGCATCAGCTTTGTGTAATTTTTCGGAGGGGCCCGCATACGCACCCTATCTGTGTACTATCTCTGCAACGACAGATGTCCCACTGCGCTCTACACCAAGCACAATAATAGGAGAACTTTCGGCGTCAACCATTCAAATGTCCCCAAGCGTTTATAGTAAATTTTTACAACTACTAACATAGTGTGAACCGGCGAGGTTTCCAACCTCGCCTACCGAGACAATAGCTGAGTTTCATAGTATGAACTCGCCAAAGCGAGTTGGGCAATTTTTCTTGTGCGAAATAACTTGTTCCTGTATCATAATGACTTATGAAAATGTGTTTTATTTTTTCAGATTGCACATGTAAAAGTATAGCATTTTCCGCCGTTTTTCTGTAGTAAAAATCGCGCCGATTGGACTTGCAAACTATACCCAAATCGAGGAAAATAACGTGAATTCAGATACTGTCCATACGCTTAACACCGGCACAGAACTGTTTATTGATGACGCACTGATTGCTTCTAAATGCGGCGTGACGCGTACACTGCATCAATGTGTAAAACATGACGTTTCTGTACTTAAACCTGATCCTAACAATCCATGGGAACACGGAGGTCCAGACCAGTCGAGACGTGTTCACCTCTACGGCACCACGATGTACGACGCTGCGTACGGGAAATATCGCATGTGGTATATGTGTCGCATGGGACCGCACTGGCGGTTCAAAGCCAACGAAATTCCCGGACTTTACGTTCCACGTCCAGATCGCAATCCATCAACATACAGAGGACAAACACATGACGCGTACGAACGGAAGTTCGCAGAGAACGATCGTGGCGATCTCACGTGCTACGCAGAGAGTGAAGATGGATTGACGTGGACGAAACCGAACCTTGGACTCTTTGAATTCAACGGAAATCCGAACAACAATATTGTGTGGGACCTACACGGTGCGTGTGTATTCCGCGATGACGATGAATCGGATCCGCAGAGACGGTATAAGACGATCGGTTTTTGTAGGCGGTATCGCAATATTTTCTTTCTCACATCTCCGGATGGTATCCGATGGGACGACTCAGATTACTTGGAACCGGTTGCAGATCGGGCCAATGAAGGCGCGTTCAATGTCATCTGGGACAAAAAAACAGAGATGTTTCGAGCCTACGCACTGATCCGTGGGGATGACAAAGACGCACGACGTATGATTGCATATACCGAAAGCCCACGTCTGGAGGGACCGTGGAAACCACTTGTGCCGATGTTTGGCGCAACTGAACGGGATGACGAAGTTGGCGTGAAGAGATACGGTGCTGATCGCGCCGAAATCCACAATATGTCTGGTTTCCTTTATCACAACATTTACATCGGTCTTGCTGGGGTGTTGTATGTGACGGGACCGGGTGCGGCGGAGCATGAGATTCCTATTGACGGACCGATTGACGCACAATTGATTTGTAGTCGAGACGGATTTAATTGGGATTATTACACTGACTCGGATCGGACGCCGATTATTCCACGCGGCGAAAGTGGTACATTCGATACCGGTATGATTATGGGCACTGCCATAGAGCCGATCATCACCGACGACGAAATTCACTGGTACTATACAGGAACCGTCCACACCCACGGTGCCCAGATGAAGGATAGGCATAAGGAAATTGGACTTGCGAAGTGGCGGTTAGACGGTTTTGTCTCGGTTGATGCCGAGGCGGAAGGTGGTGTTATTGAAACCGTGCCGTTGCGGATTCCAAACGGTGGACTTGAGATGAATGCGGATGCAAGTGCAGGTCAGGTTGGTGTTGAGGTGTTGACGGCTGATGGACAGGTTCAATCTGGATTTTCGATTGATGATTGTGTGCCGCTGACGGGTGATAATATACGGCATTCGGTGCGGTGGAAATCGGCTACGTTAGCGGATGCAGCACAGCCGCTGCGGCTCCGATTTGTGCTGAACCGTGCGAAACTTTACGCTTTCCGAGTAGGCGTGAATGCCTGATCGCGGATGCTATGAGCAGATGTTATTTTTTGCGCCTATTTTCCGACATCTGGATCCAACTTCTTAGCCTTCTTAAGATCCGCTTTAGCTGCTTCCTTTTGTCCAAGTGCTTCTTTGGCAAGTCCGCGTTCGTAATAGTTTTCAGCAACCTCGGGGTTTATCCCGATAGCCTTTTCCTATTCGTTTTCATAAAAGGATACCCTAAAGAACAAAGAAAGATCAGCGAGGTGTTTTTGCTTGGGTGTTTCCCCTCGCCTACCGAGCGTGGCATCATCTGTATGTCTTACCAAACTTTCCCGAAGCCACTTAGTCTTCTGCAATCCTTATTCCAAATTTAATGTCAGTTTCGCGGGGATTGCGTCCTTTCATCACTGTCTCATTTTCATCTTTAGTTGAGAGTTATTTCACTTTCCTTGAAAAAATATGAATTCTTCAGAAAACCGAAGGTTAAATATCTTTAGTGGCAAGATTCATTAAGAATCCCGAAAAGATTTGACATCTCTCCAAAAAAGTGTTATAATACTTAACATACGTAAATTTGAAACAGGATTATCGGATGTTTTATCTGACACTGACTACATCGATACATAAGAATTGTCTTTTTACATCTGCGGGCATTAGTGCTATGCTGCTCGCGGTTTCCATGTATCGTGCAGGTGTGGGCTTATAAGTAGCAGATAAAATAGTTCCCGAGTTACACAACACAACGCCCATCACTGAAGGTCATGAAAGCGAGATTTCAGTGGGGGGTTTTTCTTTTTTAAAATGACAATAAAGTATTACGTTTGCGAACAACAAAAACCTTAAAAAAACGTGAGAACGATAATCGACACGGTTAGGAAACCGTGTCTACCAGGGAAAAAAATAAAAAATCACGTTTGCAGGCAAGCAAATCCTAAAAGAGGAGAAGAGATGCGTTACAGAATCGTTCTTATTGTATTCGTGGTGATCGCTGTGATCAATTTAAATACCGAAGCTAGCAAAGAAATCAGACCGTTGTTGACGCAAGAGACAATCGAGATTGATGGACATCTCAATGAGGATGCCTGGGTAGAGGCACAAGTTATTAACGATTTTACCCAACAAAGCCCGGATGAAGGGGAGCCAACTACCGAACGTACAGAGGTGCGTATGGTGTATGACGCAGAGAACCTGTACATCGGGTTTGAGTGTTCCGACTCCGAACCGGAGAAAGTTGTTGCGAACGAGATGCGGCGTGATGGACAGCTTTGGCAAAATGATAATGTTTACGTGATGCTCGACACTTACGGTGATAAACGACAGTGCTTCTTTTTTCGAACGAACGCGCTGGGTGCACTATCAGATACTGCGGTCACTGACGGTGGCGAAAACCTCAATGGGAGTTGGGATTGTATCTGGAAAGCTGCCGGACGACGACACGATAAAGGCTGGACGGTCGAAATCGCGATTCCCTTTAATCAATTGCGGTATAAGAAAAAGGATTCAATGGTATGGGGTGTGAATTTCGGACGCAATATTGCGCGGAAGAATGAAACCACACAATGGATACAGGTGCCGCGTAGCGAGAGCTGGCCAGGCACTTATCATCCGACGTATCAAGGTAAAGTGATTGGGCTGGAAGGTATTGCATCGCCATCCTATTTTGATGTTAAACCGTACCTGCTCGGCGGTCTGGCAAGGCGTCTTGATAACGCAAGTTGGCAGTCCATCACTGAACGCGATGCAGGACTCGACATGAAATATGGCGTGACATCGAATCTGACGTTAGATTTGACGCTGAATACTGATTTCGCGCAGGTAGAGGCGGATCAGGAAGAGGTCAATCTTACACGGTTTGATCTCTTTTTCCCAGAACGTCGCGAATTTTTCCTCGAAGGCAGTGGTCTGTTCGCTTTCGGGGCAGGCATCGGGGATTTTGGCCCCCCACCGTTGTCGGTTTTCTACAGCAGGCGTATCGGCATCGAAGGTGATAAACAGGTTCGACTTCTTGGTGGTGGTAAACTGACAGGAAAAGTCGGCCCCTACAGTGTGGGGGCGCTCAATATGACAACCGATGCCTCATCGGAAGCACCGCTGACGAATTTCTCTGTGCTAAGAATGCAACGTGATATTCTCAGCGATTCAACCGTTGGTTTCATTTTCACCAATCGACAAAGCGATGTTAGTAATTATCATCGTAATGGTGGGGTAGATCTGTTTTTTAGACCTCACGATCAGTGGCGGATGCGTGCGATGACTGTTGGAAGTTGGTCCCCAGATCCCGACGAAAGCGATCTCGCATGGTATCTCTCAAATGACTGGCGCAACGACAATTTCCGCGTTAATGCCTCTTACCTCGACATTGGTCCTGAATTTACGAACGAAATGGGATTTATGCAGCGCAGAGACATCCGGTCGTTGATGTTAGATACCGATTATGAAGTCCAAATTAGACGGTATGGCGTACGAGATGTCGGTGCAATGTTCACGGGCAATTACCTGTTAGACCACGATAACAGACCCATCGGTTGGGACATGGGGATTGGCGGGAGCGCGCTTTGGGACTCCGACGATGGATTTAATCTTGATTTCCGACGGTTTTTTGATCGCGTTGATGAACCTTTTAGCATCAGTGGTGTCGAGATCCCCGCCGGTGATTATGAGATGAATCAGGTCTCACTAACCGCTTTCACCGAGACCAGCCGTCCGTTTGCGCTATTCGGACAAGTGGATTACGGAGATTACTTCCACGGCAACCGCGTGAGCATCGACATTGACGGTCAGTGGCGGATGACCTATCAACTGGCGATCGAAACGCGATATCAGCGGAACTGGATTAAGTTGCCCGAAACCGACCTTTTCACGACAAACGTCGTCGGCACACGTATTAGTTATGCACTGAACACCCGTTTCTTTACTAAATTGTATGCACAATGGAACGATAGTGCTGAACGTGCCAGTGCGAATTTTTTGCTCAATTATATCTACCGTCCGGGTAGTGATTTTTATCTTGTGTACGACCAAAGGTGGGGGACATCGGACGGCTTCAAAGCACATGCGTGGACAGTTTTGAGCAAATTCACCTATCTATTTACCCTATAGTGTGTGGGTATCAAAACACATTTCGTCTTGATATTACTGATTTAAACCTGCTATAATTGCAAGCACCAATCAACACCCAATCTCAAAAAAATCAGCGTTCAGATAGGGGGTAAGCCATGAGACACACGACACAAATTGAACTCGAAAATCAATATGACTTGGTAGCCGTAAAACTGGGTGTTATGAATCCAGAAGACGTGCGGAGACTTACCGTCACAGATGCGCTTGTTGATACTGGGGCAACGGGCCTCTGCCTACCAACTTCTCTCATTGAACAACTCGGTCTCACGCCTATTGAAATGACGCGAGCTCGTGCAGCTACCGGCATCGTTGAGCGCACCCTCTATTCAGAAGTCCAATTTACGATATTGGGACGAACAAGATCGATACAGATTACCGATCTGCCTGAGGGTTCCCCTGTTCTCGTTGGGCACATGGTATTGGAACATCTCGACCTCTGTCTTGATATAAAAAAAGGACTCATCTATAATCCCGCACATGAGGGCGAATGGATTATAGAGATTCTCTGATAACTGGTAAGGAGCGTTTTAGATATGACGCAACCGGATAACTTTGCAGAACACAACATTCACTTGGAGACTGAACGTCTGAAACTGCGACCATTGATGGATGCCGATTTTGATATTGCGGTCCCCTTTTACCAAGACCCTGAATTTCTAAACGCGATTGAGGAAGAGCCACCCGACGAACCTGTGACGAAGGAATATCTCAAAAGTGCAGGCAAATATATGAGGAAAGAGGGGTTTCTGTTTGCGATCGTGGAAAAGGCGAGCGGGCGAGCGATAGGCGAAGCATGTTTGCAGTGGATGAACCTTGAACGGGCAAAAATCAAGGGAGAAAAAATAATGCGCCTCCCCATTGCGATTTGGGATAAGACCTTGTGGGGCAAAGGCTATGGAAAAGAGGTCGTGCGATGCTTGATGGCACATGCGTTTGAAAAATTAGGAATTGATCGATTCTGTCCAGTGGATGTTCCTGCAGACAACGTCCGTTCACAAGCGTTATGGGAGTCGCTTGGCCTCACTGTTTCACGAGAAGCGGATGATGGGAAAATGTTGGACTATGAAATTACACGCGCAGCATACGAGAAAATCAATCGAAAAACTTCTTGAATAGTGTCCTAAATCAGAGGAATCTTATATGTTTAGTAGACAACTTGCTCAGCGCGCAGCGGAAAATAATCCGATCCGTGTCGGTATTATCGGTGCGGGAAAATTCGGTGCTGGATTGGTGGCGCAGCTTTCACAGATGCAAGGTATGGTCACGAGCGCGATTGCTGATATCGATTTGGCACACGCTACCGGTGCATATACAGTTAGCAATGTTCTACCCGATGCAATCTCACATGTTCAGAGTGTTAGCACGTTGAACGATGCTATTCGCAGCGAGAAACGAGCAATCACCGAAGATGGACTGCATATTATTCAGTCAGAACTGATTGATGTGGTTGTGGAAGCGACGGGTATCCCGGAAGTCGGGGCACGCATGGCTTACCAGACGTTGATGCACAAAAAGCATCTGGTGATGGTTAACGTTGAAACCGATGTGACCGTAGGTGCCCTCTTAAGACGCTTAGCGGATAACGCCGGTGTGGTCTATACGCTCGTCGATGGCGACCAACCCGGTGTGACGATGAACATTGTTGAGTGGGCAAAAACGCTCGGATTTGAGATCGTCGCTGCGGGAAGAGGCACGGTGTTTTATGATGATGACCGCGTTGGGATACCAGACACCGTTCCACAACGGTTCGGGTTCAGCGAAGAACTGATTGAACGTCGTACGATTAACTTTAAGATGTTCAATTCGTTCCGAGACGGTTCAAAGGCACAGATTGAGATGACCTCTTTGGCAAATATGGCAGGACTTCCGCCAGATGTTCGTGGTATGCACGAACCGTCAGTGAACATCTCAGACATCGCTCAAGTCTTCAGCTTGAAAAAAGAAGGCGGTATTTTGAGCCGCCCCGGTGTCGTCGAACTGGCAAATAGTATTGCGACCGACGGTAAGACGATGCTGGATAATCCACTCCGGATGGGAGTATTCGTTGTTATTCGGACGGATCACCCATTTACGCAAGAAGACCTCGCCGGTTACAATCTGTATCCGGGTGGTGATGGCAAGAACTACCTTCTCTACCGCCCATACCACCTTGTGGCAGTTGAAGCTCCAATTTCGATTGCGAAAGCCGTTCTCTATGGACAACCGACAGGTACACCACTGCCAACACCGGTCGCCGATATTATCACGGTAGCTAAACGCAGCTTGAAAGCGGGGGAAATTCTCGATGGCAGCGGTGGGTATACCGTCAACGGTCTGATCGAAAAAGCGGAGATTGCACGTGCTGAGAATCTACTTCCCCTCGGTCTGTCGGACGGTGCTAAACTGAAGCGCAGTGTCTCGCAAGGGGAAGCGATTTCTTACGACATAGTAGAATTAGATGAGGCGTCTTTCGTTCTCAAACTGCGTCGTCTTCAAGACGCAACTGTCTGATAAAACTCCGTGAAGCCTTTAAATGACTAATCCCACGGATGCAACACGACTTTACCGCATTCCCCTGTTGCTTGGAGTTCCCACGCCTGTTGTACGTCTCGCATTGAGAAGGTGTGCGTGATAAAGGTGTCTATCTGGTCAGATACACTCTGAATCACTTGCATTAATCTTGGATAACTACCGAGATTGTAGTGCCAATTCCCGCGTAGGACGAGTCCTTTCCGAATCATATCCCGACTTGCACCGAGTGGAAATTCTCCGCCTTCACCTACGAAGGTAACCTGTCCTTTCCTGCGCGATGCATCGACCATTAATCGATGTGCAGCAGATGCTCCTGAGCAGTCGACAGCCTTGTCAACACCAACGCCATCCGTGAACTCAAGAATTTGGTCAAGGACATCCGAATCAGTTGGGTTGAATACAGCCTCTGCCCCTAATTTTTTGGCGAGTTCAGCACGATACGGATGGCTCTCTACGCCGATGACACGTGCCCCGCGATAGTGGGCATTGATAATACCGCCCAATCCAACAGGACCTAAGCCGGTTACCATGACTGTATCCAATGCATTGACCTCCATCTGCTCCATTGCGCCGAACGTCGGTCCGAGTCCACAGCACGCCATTCCAGCGTGTTCATAACTTACTCCATCTGGAATAGGGGATAGCAAACTATCTATTTTGTGCAAGTACTGGGCATAAGTCGCCGAAGCCGGGTCTGTGCCGATGATTTCTCGAATGTTACGTCCATTCTGGCAGTGAATATGCTCACCAACAGCACACAACGCACACTTGCCACATCCGTTCTGCGGTTGTACGACGACGCGGTCTCCTACCTTGACGCGACCGGGTTGTGCGACTTCGACAACTTCACCAGCGGCCTCGTGTCCAAAGTGTTCGCCCGTCCCGCCACCTATGAATCCTTTATACTCTGTACACATCGGAACAGCGTGAATCTTGACAACGACCACATCTCCTGCTGCGCGAGGGTCTGGCTTATCCACCACGCCTCCTTTACCTTCACCAAACATTGCTGCAACCTGCATAAAAACTACAACCAAACCCCCCGACCAAAAGTGGCATGGAGTGAAAGGTTTGCCTCCTTGAAATAAGTATTGATTGGAATAGAATAGCACAGGTTAGTGAAATCAGTCAAGACATATCTCGGAAGTTGGTTATTAGTTATCAGTTGTTAGTTGTCAGTGGTCAGCAGTTAGCAAAAAGTGGGCAGTCCTTGTTCATTTTATAGATAGCTTCGCGATCAGAAGATCATTCCTGCAGCAATTTATAAATAGTTGGGAATTTGACAACTGAATCAGAATCGTGATAAAATTGCTTAGGTTTAACCGCCGAAAACATGACACAATGATAAAGGAGAAAAGATGGCATCTGAACAGACAGGCTTAACTCCTGTGCAAAAAACGTTCTATCAGGAAAACGGATATGTTGTCCTTGAAGGTGTCCTCTCGGAGGAGGAATGCCAACGTTTTGTGGCGCACATG
This sequence comes from Candidatus Poribacteria bacterium, assembly GCA_028818705.1. Taxonomy (GTDB): domain Bacteria; phylum Poribacteria; class WGA-4E; order WGA-4E; family WGA-3G; genus WGA-3G. Next base: position 9,325 of record JAPPNJ010000133.1, on the reverse strand, counting down.
GAAGACCTCCACACAGGACGCAAGCATCTTGAAGGGTTCTTCCAACAGGATAAATATGGGGCGCGAACTTTTAATCAGCACCTATACGACCCGCGCGTATTGGATTTGCTTATCGATGCTCGTTTGCATAAACCGCTCACAGACTGTTTTGGCGGCGAACCCGAAGGTATTCAGACGATGCACTTTTACGAGGGCTCGGAACATCCGTTTCATCAAGACCAGTACTATTTACCCGATTGTATGTCTGCATGGATCGCGATGGTCGGTGTTGATGAGGACAATGGACCTCTTTTGGTACAACCCGGTTCACACAAGGGTCAATTGGTTACAAAAAAAGATGTGCCGATGGCGTTGCTACCGGGGGAGACGTACGAACTCCAACAGCATAATCGCTATTTTCCAGCAGTCAAACAGGTTTTTCAAGAAAACGGTATTGATGCAGTGCAGGTCAAAGTAAACGCTGGCGATGTAATTCTATTTGACGGCAAGTTAATCCACGGCGGCGCGCAGATTCTGAAGCCCGGCACACGTAGACATGCGTTGGCGTGCCATTATATCCCTTATGCCTCCGAAAACTGGGAACGCGATTGGCCCCGGTTCTCATTCGACGGTAACAAGCGGATTCATTACCAGCAAAGCGGATAATACCTAAGTTTGTTTGTCTTGAGGAAAGTTGCCTCTCCGAAAACTTGTCTGGTCGAATGAAACTTCTGTTTACTTTCGGGTTATATACACATATAGGATTTGCGCATTTCGTTGGGAGGTGCGATTTGTAACCGTTATATACTAAACTTAGGTTAAAAAATCAACTAAGGAGAAAAGATAATGCGACATCAACTGACCTTTTGGATCTGTTTAATCCTAATAAGCACCTATTGTCTTCCAATATTCGCACAGGAAGCGACACCAGCTGCAAAACCAGCGACGACGGAAGCAACGGCGAAAAAGAAAAAAGAGTTTGAAGATTTTAGCAAAGTTACCGAAGACAGTAAAAACTATGAGGGGTTTTTCAAACTATACGAGAAAAAAGAGAACCTCTATTGTGAAATACAACCCTCACAGTTGGACAAGCCTTTTTTATGTATGATTAGCGTTGCGCGCGGCATGGGGAGTGGATTCCTGCTCTCAGGGATGACTCTGGAAGAATGGCTGCTCGTCTGGCGACGCGTTGGCGACAAGGTGCATCTGGTCCGGAAAAATGTGCGTTTTCGTGCTACAAAAGGAACACCCATTGCAGAAGCCGTTGACTTAGGGCATAACGACTCCGTGCTGTTTTCCCTCAAGATCGAAAGCATCCATCCACAACGGAAAAGCCTGCTGGTGAATATCTCTCCGGTCTTTGTATCCGATCTACCACCTTTGGCACGCCGTATTGCCCCTGATGCGCGGTTCGACAAAACGCGCAGCACTTGGGGAGCCATCAAAGCGTTTCCGAAGAACGTCGAACTGAAAGTTGAAGCCGTATACGCATCAGAAAGAAGAATGACTGCCATTCCGGACAGTCGCGGTATCCAATTGACGCTACACTATAGCCTCGCTAAACTTCCAGAAAATAACTACCGTCCACGGTTGGCCGACGACCGTGTTGGACATTTTATGACAGCGGTCAAAGACTATTCGTCCAAAACCAGTGATGAACCCTTTATCCGTTATGTCAATCGATGGCACTTAGAAAAAGCAGATAAAGACGCTAAGTTTTCACCACCCAAAGAACCGATTATCTTCTACATCGAAAAAACGGTGCCACATCGCTATCGCCCTTATGTCCGACAGGGTATTTTGGAATGGAACAAGGCGTTTGAAAAAATAGGTTTTGCCGACGCGATTGAAGCGCGAATTCAACAAGACCATGAGGACTGGGACCCTGAAGATGCGCGGTATAATACAATTCGCTGGGTTGTTGGTGCAGGTTTCGCGATTGGTCCGTCTCGTGTAAATCCATTAACAGGTCAGATCCTGGATGCTGATATCCTTATCGGTGAGAGTTGGATCAGATACTGGCAACGAGAGTATATGACGTTCTTTGATGAAGTGGCGCATGAACGGGACCACCCGATGAATCACTCACGGTTCCAGTGCCAGATGGCATCCGGATTGGCACGACAGATGAGCTTCATGGCAAGTGTCCTACAGGCGCGGGGTCTGACAGACGAAGACGGTGAACTACCAGAGGAGTTTATCGGACAAGCACTCAAGACGTTGACAATGCACGAAGTTGGACATACGTTGGGATTCCGACACAACTTTAAAGCGAGTACGATATTTTCGCTTGATGACCTGAATAATAAAAGAGGTGAAGCACTTATCGGTTCCGTTATGGAATACGATGCTGTGAATATCGCACCTGAAGGTAAGGAACAAGGCGATTATTACACAAAGACAATCGGACCTTGGGATTACTGGGTGGTCGAGTACGCTTATAAACCGATCGAGGCAAGCAAACCGGAAGGCGAATTAGAGGCGTTAGGCAAAATCGCTTCCCGTGTCGCGAGCGCAGACCTCACTTATGGTACAGATGAGGATGCTTATGGGTATCGCTTCCGAGATTTAGATCCACTGGTAAACCGTTGGGATCTCGGTGACGATCCCCTTGAATTTGCCAAACAACGGCGCGAGATCGTCGTCGGACTCTGGGATAAGATTGCCGACAAGGTCACAAAAGAGGGGATGGGCTATCAACGCGTCAGACGCGCATTTGGAAGCCTACTGTTTGAACACGCCTACACAATGTACCTTGCAACGCGTTATATAGGCGGACAGTACCACCATCGCGATCATCGCGGTGATGAAAATGGACGTTTACCTTTCGTCCCTGTTCCCGCAGCGAAACAGCGCGAAGCACTCCAATTCGTCAAGGAACACGCCCTCTCGGACAAAGCCTTCAGCTTCTCGCCCGAACTCCTCAATAGTCTGGCAATTACCCGTTGGAGCGACTGGGGAAGAGACAGTTGGTTTTCCTCGCGTTTCGATTATCCGGTGCATGATGTGATTTTGCGGAATCAAACCCTCATCTTGGAACGACTGCTTTATCCGACAGTTCTGTCGCGCATTCAGGACACAGAACTCAAGTTTGCTAAGGGTGAAGACGCATTCACAATGCCAGAACTTTTTTCAGGGATTACGGATGCGGTTTGGGTAGATCTCAATCGAGATCCCAGAGGAAAGCAGTGGTCAAATACGGATGCATTCATCTCCAGTTTCCGTCGCGGCCTGCAACGGGAACACTTGAAGCAGCTCATCAAACTATTGCTGGATGCGGACAGTGGCACCCCCGAGGACGCGAGGTCTCTCGCACGTCGCCATCTTGGGCAGATCAATAGTAAAATACAGCGCGCGCTTCAGAACGCCAGAGGGGAACTTGACGATTATAGCTTGGCACATCTTGAAGAATCACAAGTGCGAATTGAGAAAGCGTTAGATGCCAACTTCCAAGTCGATAAACGCTAAACAACCTTATGTTTTACGGCTTTAACCGTAGCATCTCATTCCCTGTTTTTTGGAAATGATACGGAACGTGTTTAACCGAGCAAGCAATATTTTCTTTTTTAAGTTCGTCAATGACGGGCGATAAGAAAGGAGATGGGTTGCTGTTGACATCAACGATTGGGAAAATTCTTACCTCAGTTCCGATACGAAGTAGTTCCCGTATCCCATCGAGGTGGAACGCTAAATCTCTGTTGGCGGAGTAGAAAAAGAGGAGATGTGCGGAGAGCACGAGGTCAAAGTGACCATCAGGGAAAGGCAAATTGGGGAGTGATGCGTTGATATAACGTCCTTGTTGTTTGCCACTCTCAAAGTCTCGGCAGAATTCGTCCATCGCCTGCATCCTGACTTTCGCTAATTCATCAACAGACGAGAATTTTGTCCAGACGAATTTATCTTGATTCAAGCGGGCTTGTGCAATGACATCATCGTAGGTTTCCTGAATTCTTTGGCGCAATTCGACTTCAGAAAACTGATAAATCGGATCCACGGAGATTATCGGCGTGCCACGTTGGTTCATCCGAAAATTGAATGACGCGGGACCGTCGCCTACACCAACAATGTCCCGCGCCAAGTCGTCTTCGGAGAGGTTAAACATATCAAGGTATTCGTCAAACGATCTCCCCCACGGCACAATGTCTTTGTAATGAAAATCTGTATTGATTATACGCTCAGAACTCTTCACGCCTTTTGGTGAACCATGCTGGAAAGGATACCGAGGATTTTGTCGCACCGTTCAATCGTGTACAATGCCATGTCAATGTAAAGTTTCTGTCCTTCTAATTTGAGGAAGAGCCACTCCGTGCCAGTGGTAGTAGCCCCATAGATACAAGGGATATTATTGCCTTTTTGCTGATTGAAGTATTGCGCCGCAAGCATTTCAGCAACGCATTGCCCGATGCCAAGCGTTGGGTCAGCATTTTTTGCTTCAACAAGCACAATAACAGGTGCCTCTAAATAAAACTGTTCTGGCGAGAGGCTTATCAAAAAATCGCAAGTTCCTGTCAATCCCTTTTCCATATCGACACTGAAGTCAATCCCCGAAAAAAGACTGATACGACGATTGAATTTCTCACGGAGTTCAACAAGAACATTGGTAACAATCAGCTCGGAGCGTGCTTTCTCTGTTCTTATAGCGATTGCTAACTGGACCTTTTTCGCCAATTCCGCAACGAGTTCCTTGCTTGGTGGCACCGGCTCTATATCAGAAAAGATGTTTGCAGATTCAATCGTTTCTAACTGAAATTCCTTCCGGACCGTTTCTAAGGTGAAATTGCTATAAGCCATGAAATAGCATACCTCTTTAATCAGCGGCACGGACCTCAACTTCTTGCAGAACTGCTGCTGCTCGTTGTGCCAATTCGGTTGTAGTGTCCCGCTTGATAGCCCGGTTTAAGTGTAAGATGGCGCGCTCGTCTCCGTCTCTTGCCAATTCCAACGCTTCCTCAAACCCCTTATTTCCATAACTAAAGTCTCTCGGCAGAACCATCAGGTCAAGGTCCTTCCAATAATACTGCAGTTCATCAGACTCCCAGTCTTGATAAACATGCTCCCACCTAAGGGAGTTGAAGATGTTCAGGTGCGGTTCAAGCATGTGCTCAGCGATGGGGTCATCGACAGCCTGATAACGATTATCGAGTGAGACGCGAAGTTGATCTTCGGTCAAGTTTGGCAATGCTTTATGAATGGTCAAAGCAGGGAAGATTAACGTATCGCCAACTTCATAGTTCGTGGAATGCCATTCACCAGACAATTCGTCCTCATTAACACATAAACTGCCAGCACCGAGCGAGAAGTGGTGTTCCATGACCTTATTAACTTTATGCGAGCCGGGCAGGACTGCTAAACCGCCTAATTCAATCGGACAATCTCCGATGGGTGCCCAACAGGTATAGGTTTGAAAATTCCCTTGGAAGTGGACGAAGTCTTGGTGTATTGGTGTGGTATGCGCCGTGTACTTAGGGAACCAGAGTCGCGCAATTTTCTGGGGATGGGGGAGTACCTCTCTACCGACAATTTTCTCCACCATATCAACAACTTCGGACCAGTGTCCAGAACGGTGGAAGGCTTCCAACTTATATACCTCGTGGTACACATCAGTGTATTCGGGATCCCCTTCAGTACACTGCGTAGAAATATCGGCAATACCATCCATCGGGTCTGTTCCAGCGACGAGCCAACCGCCTTCCTGCATTGTCGTTAGCATTTCTCGTCGTAACGCCCAGAGTTTGTCGGGATCTTGTAGCCTTTTGAAGAAGAGGTAGCCTTCTTCTGAGATCCGGTGACGCAATTCTTCCGGATTATTCATTGCATCGTTGGATATGCAAAGTTCTTTTAGTTCCTCCATCTGATTTTCTCCTTGGGTCTATTCCCATTAGCGTGCTGAATTTTGCCATTTTTGTGATGGATGACCAATTCAGTTTTCTGATCCCGGCTAACTTGCTGTTCGTACGCCACTGCGTCCTTTTTGGTATCAAAATGCTTCAGTGCTTTCAAAGCACTGCCGCGTATGACATCCCAACCCCCTTCACGGCTGGAAACGACCTAATGCTCTTTGTCAGTCCGACTGTAAGTAACAACCTCTACCGCTTGTCTAATCTTCACTCTTGACAGTTTCCCCCGCTTGGGTGTATCTCTGACGATTCCTCTTCTCGCCACGTAAATCGCCTCCTTGAATGTTGTTTGATTCAACTATCCGTGTTAGCATCAAGCCAGGTCTTAATCACCGTCGTATAGTCTTGGTCTGAATAAACGGTGGCACTTCATTTATTTCCGTTCCATTTTCTGGAGTTACTTCTTGATTTCTTTTGAATAAAGTCAAAATTATTCTCCCTAAGTATTCTATTAAACTCATAGACTCTTTACCGCTTCGGCATTGATACCGGATTCAACGCTCCTTTCTAAAAGGTGTCAGGACTGCGACTCTACATCTCAATCTATAAGTTTCAATCTCACAATCAAGAAGGTTTGATTTCAATTTCCGAATAAAAAGTCCATGACCTTACCCCAGTGTGGATATTCAAAAACGGGCAAGATATGGTCGGTTTCGTAGCCTTCCCAGGGCAGTGGTGTATTCGGGTCAACTCTGGTTTCTTTATCCATCCATTTAGTAGGTGTTTCAAAGCTGTCTAAGACCATGGCTGTAATACCTGGTATCTCTCCGTAGTTCCAATCATCCGATCTCTCCAATTCGTAAAGCGTTGTGTGGATCCAAGCAAGAACGTGCCTCATAGTAAAATTGAATTGAATCAGATCTGGCGCGATCTCCTTCGCTAAATCCCGCATGATGATAATGTCATCCTTTTGCGCATGTGAAACAAGGATCGGCAGTGCTTTCTGTGCCATCTTTTGTGTCGGCAAGTTACCAAAAATATTACGTTTAAAATTTCGGTTTTTCATGTGCTTTTCCTTTACTCCGTTGGACGTTGTGCACTCCCACTAATCTTAACAGGCGATCCGCCGTATCTCGATTTGAAGTTATTGACATCCCATACGGGATTATTTTTTTTCATAGATGTTAAGAGAGCATCAAAAGCTGCTTCTGCCATCTCCTTTTGCTCAAGCGAAAACGATGCAATACAGGTTTCAGTTCCCCCTTTCCCTGTTGTATCCGGAGGCACAGCGCGGATTTGATATTCTCTACTTTGCAATTCCTTTAATTTTTCTTCTCCAATTCCCAAAGTTTCACGAAATTTTTCTGTCTCAGAATCATGAAACACGATTTCAATATAATAACCTAAGTTGCTACTTACAAGAATGTAGACATGCAAACCTCATTTTTTTCGCAAAAGCGTTGAGGATCGGCACGGTTTTGTAGCGCAAACTTTTAGTTTGCGGCACTTGGAGGCACAATCTAACAGATTATGCTACATACTGGCAACTTGCGTTATAATAGTTAAGATTTATTATTTTGCGTTCATCAGTCATTACAAACATTGTTATTCCCTGTAAAAAAGCGGCGGACAGGGAATCTTCCACCTTTAAGATTTTAGAGGTTAGAATTATTGTACCACCATCGGAAATTAGGGCCACTCTCTAAACCAAGATTGTGGTACAATAACAATCTGATTGAAAGGAGTCTCCGAAACGTCCGCACTCAGCGTTAGAGTATTTGACACTATAGAATTTGACCGAAAAAAACTTGTCTTAACTTTGCTAATTTTGTGGTCTGAATTACCGTTGGCACTTCAGGGTGTCAACCGGAGATTGATAAAAATAGCAGAATAGTGGATTAACACAGAATACGGGTAAGGATGTTGTCAGAATCACTTCATATCTGAATCAAATTGAATATCAGGAAAAAGTCGATCACCTTTCTTTGTCGGTTTAACACGTAACTTCCCCGGCAGTTGAAGTACATCATAGACTGACTCAGGATCATCAAAAAACTTATCCGTGATTTGCCAAAACTGAAGTCGTGGAAATGACAGCCCTTTATACTTAAACTTTTCTACTTTGTCAGCGATTTTGCACATTTCGGAGGTAACAGATTCAAGCGTAATCAATATAACAATATCTGCTGTATCGTTCTCAATAAATCTCTGAAGTTGACGAACCTGATTTAGACTAGGTTTCCCAACTTTAACTTCTGCAGCTATCCGAACATCTTCTCTTTTCTTGTCTCTCAATGACCATAATGTAGTGTCCGCATCATTGTCAGCATCTTTAGATGGAGTAAGATTAATCCGTGTTGCTGCCCAATTTGCTAATATTGTATGGTTCGTTTCTTTACTGGTGAGATCTCTCACATCCTTCAAGTTTGTTGGAAATCCTACTATCTCGTAGTCTTCTGATGGTTTTAAACCGTACCTATCCTTGAGACGATGCTCTGTTACATCTATCGCAACAATTGATCTGTCAATCCCTATCCATTTCCGTTTCAGTGCTTGTGCAGCATCAAGCGTAGTGCCACAACCACTGAAAGGGTCTAACACTATGTCACCTTCTTTAGAGGATGTTTCTATCATACGTGTGTAAAGTAGACTTGGCTTTTGTGTCGGATAACCCAGACGTTCGGCGACCATTAATGAAAGAATACCAATGTCATCCCAAACATCGCGCAAGAATGCATCGTCAGTTCTTGTTCGTATTCTCTTGAACTTCCCCTTATCATCTTGCGAGCGAATCGGTTTTTTGTCTATTAAGTCTTTTACTTTATCTCGAAGAAAAAGCTCATTTTCATAAACAGGTTTAGGTATATCAAATACATAATTTTCAGTTTTCGTATAGAACAGGATAATATCGTGCATTCTTCGGTATTTTTTTGAAGCACGTGAAGAACTACGATAATACCACACTATTTCATTCTTAAAAGAGTTACTTTTCTTTCTATTGTTATGATCCCAAATAGCATCCATTAACACTTTAATATAGTGACTTGAAGTGGGATAGCTGTGTAGATAGATACTGCCAGATTTTGAAAGAACACGGTACATTTCGACAAGTCTGGGTCCCATAAAAGTAAGGTACGCACGCATCGCTCCTTTGTTGCCAGTAACAGCATTGCTTAGCAACATATCGTATCCACTTAGGCATTTATTGAGTGCCTTATAGATTATGCAACTTGCAGATCGCTCTTTAATGTCTTCTCGTGTGTCCCTTGAAGAATTGTCCCAACTCCAGATGTTCGTGAATCCTTCAATCTTGGTGGAGGAAATCTCAAGAGATTTCCTATTGCCGGGTACGCTGTTGAAGGGTGGGTCTGTACAGATTAAATCTACTGATTCATCCTTGATTTTCCGTAAGATGTCAAGGTTATCACCGAAATGTAGTTTATTCATCTTCATCCTCACTTGTGTTGTGACCGAAAATGTCCTGTATTAGAGAACTAATTTCAGCAACC
>JAPPNJ010000116.1 GCA_028818705.1 Candidatus Poribacteria bacterium | reverse complement strand
CTCTGATTCCACTATTTTACCACATCCTTATGTTTTACTCAATATGACTTCATAATAATGAACATATAAATTTCAATCAGTTGACTGAGAATCCAAGCCAGTAGATCCATAATTTTTTTATCCTGCCATCTTCTAAGCTTATGTATTGCCAAGCTCTTTTGCACGTTCGGTTGCAGCGAGAATGGCTTCGGTAAGCGTTGCCCTCAAGCCTCCTTTTTCCAGCGCGTGAAGTCCGGCAGCGGTTGTGCCGCCTGGTGTTGTGACCCGATTCTTCAGCATTGCGGGATGTTCCTGTGTTTCAGCTAACATTGTTGCTGCACCTAATACAGTATGTGTTGCGAGTTTTTGGGCATCTGTTCGAGGTAAGCCGACGTGGACGCCTGCATCAGCCAATGCTTCAATAAAGAGTGCGACATAGGCAGGGCCACTGCCACTCACCCCCGTGACGGCGTCAAGGTGGCGTTCGTCCATCACTAAGGAGGTCCCACAGGTGTTGAAAATTTTCTGTGCTGTTATGAGATGTGTGTCGTTCGCTGCGCTGCCTGTCGTTAATACCGAGATTGCTCTTCCTACCGAAGCCGCGATATTCGGCATCACCCGAACAACAGCAGGTGGGGCATCAAAATAGGATTCAAGGGTTGTTGTTGTCACGCCGGCGGCGATGCTAATGAGTGATTGTGATGTTGATAAATTGCGCGCAATCTGTGGCAGAACGTGTGGAATAGCGGGGGGTGTGACTGCACAGAGAATCACGTCAGTCTTTTCTACCAAGGTGGCAATATCTCCGGCGTCGTTGATGTCTTTTTCATCGCACAGCTGCTTCACGAGGCTGATCTCCAGATCTGTAACCCAAATTTGCCGGGCAGGAAATACCGTATCAGCAATGCTTCGGACGATGATGCCGCCCATTTTTCCAATGCCTATTACACCTAATCGAAGGTCTTCTGCCACTTTTTTCTCCTCAAGAGATTTCCTATGTCTGCTGATATATGCTTAAAACCGCAAGTTTGGCGTTTACGCTGAAGGATCGAAGATTGCCCTACCGATTCTAACAAGATTCGCACCTTCTTCAATGGCAACCTCAAAGTCGTTTGTCATCCCCATTGAGAGGTACTGCATGGTAACTCCGGGGAATTTCTGTGCTTCTATTTTTTCAGCAAGCAATCTCAGCAAAGCAAATGCGGGGCGATTTGCGTCTGGTGTGGCACTTAATTGCCCCATTGTCATCAACCCAACAATGTGTGCTGTCGGATACGCTTGAGCGTTTTCCATGAAGCCAAGTAAATCGTCCGCATCTAAGCCGTGCTTACTTGCCTCGCGAGTTGTGTTTACTTGGATTAAAATATCCGTCTGTTGTGTACGCGCTTCGGAACGGCGTGCTATTTCTGCTAAAAGTCGCAAACTGTCAACTGAATGAATCAGCGAGAACATTTCTAATGCCGTTTTGACTTTATTTCTTTGCAAGTGTCCAATAAGATGCCACTGGCATGTTTTATCGGTTCGCACAGCAGCTGAGGCATCAACAGATGAGTTTACTGCATCGTATTTCTGTTGAGCTTCCTGGACTCGGTTTTCACCAATGTCTGTGACACCTGTAGCAAGCACTGCCCGCATCTCTGAGATCGAACGTCCTTTTGTAACGGCAACGAGTCCTATTGAATCCGCTGTGCGGTTACTTCGTGCCGCGGCATTTGCAATGCGTTGGTTGATACTAGAAAGGTTATCAGCGATCGGATTCAATTGGTGTATCCCTCGCGTGATGCTATAGGGCGCGATTCCAGAGTCGATTCGATTAAAGGGATGAGTCAGGCTGCGGGATTGTCTGTCAATTGCGTATCGGAATTATCTTCTGGATGCGTGTGTTCATCTAACGGTTTATTTGTGTAAAAGAGTATACCTATAACTGCAACTAAAATAGCTATGCCAACAATACCGACGCCTACTGCTATCGTGTGTGTTGCCTCCGTATAAACCTGTGTGACTTGGACCGCGCTCACGTTTTCGGACAAGACCGCTTGATACTTACGAGGATGATAACCACCCAGTATAATAAAGACGAACCCGATGATACCTATAACGATTGATAACGCCGTAAAGAGGGCGCGCATTTCACTTTCCCTTGGTATATACCAAATTGTTGTCTAACAAAAATTTTAAGAGGTTATTATGTCTAACACGTTAGCGTATATAATAGGAAAAATAACGCTCTGAATCGGCGTTAAGTTACGTCTACAGGCGGTACTGGAACGCTTTCCCTCTGTGCCGTAGTATCTTTATATGTATATTAATGATACTATATTTTTAGACAGAATGCAAATTTTTCGTTGGCGCTGAGGATAGGATAATATTGGATAGTTTCTAATTTTTTATGTTGAGTTGGATGAATGAGAGCATCCTGCCTGTTCGTCCTAATTCCGCTCGGTGTGAATAAAAAATATCTGTGCGACAGGCGGTGCAGAATGGAGATACCGAAATTGAGGCTGCTGGTAATCCTATTTCGATCAACTGATTGACGTTTGCAGTTTGCAGGCTCAGCTTTGTGCCCCTATGGATGTTGCTGCCGAAATGTTCCGTAAATTGGTTAATCAATTCTGTGCTAACGGTATAGCAACATTTTTGGATAGAGGGTCCCAAATGAACTTGACAGTTTGTGGCAAGCGTGCCGAAATGATTTTGCATTCGCGCTAACGTATTTACAGCGATGCGTGCGAGGGTTCCACGCCACCCCGCATGCGCGATACCGATTGCGGGCGTTACAACGTCTAAGATGAAAATAGGGACACAATCCGCTGTAAATATACCTAAAGGAACCCCATGCCGGGCGGAGACGAGTGCATCCGCTTCCGGATGTTGTCTGAGTGTTTTGATCGCTGTACAGTCAGCATTAATGACACGATCGCTGTGGATTTGCTGACAATAGTGCAAATCTGTTAATCTACTTTGTTGAAAGAAAATTTTTCTGTTGGTCGCAACTGCGTCTGCATCATCGCCGACATGTTCAGCAAGATTCAAGGACGAGTACGGCGCACGACTGACCCCTCCGTGGCGGGTGGTGATACCGGCAGTGACGATGCCGGTTGCTTCAAGTTCTTGAATTGCATGATACTTCTTCATGATTTGTAATCTTCTCGTGGTGGGCTGAAGATGTCGAGGGCAATGGCTGGTTCGTCAAAGGCTCTCGCGCTGTGTTTGACGTCGGAAGGGATAAGATAAGCATCGCCTTTTTTGAGTATCCGCGTATCTCCGTTGATTGTTAATTCAAATGTTCCTTCCAAGACCATTCCCATCTGCTCGTGGGGGTGGCTGTGCTCTGCGACAACACTATTCGGCTCCAGATCGACAAAGGACATCATTATTTTTTCGCCGTGAAGTGTCCGAATCTTGGCACTGTCAAAAATCTTTTTCTGTGGTTGTTCATCAATTACAAAAAAGGGCATCGTTTGTAAGTATCTCCTGTTTATGGTGAATTATCAAAAGCTGGAAGCACTGCATGATGTTTACCTAATAGCAATTTGAAATATCTATCAATTTCCGTTTTTGCCTGTTCCTTCTCTATCGGATCTATCTGAAAATGCTTTTCCAGAAAAGGGTGGTGACCAATAGTATCACTGATGAAATAATGTTTATACTGCCTGAAACGTTTATCATCTATAGGAATATCACAGTTACCAAGGTAGAACGGAAGTCGATAGAGGTTTCTTTTGAAAACATCTACATAGGCATAATAACTCAGTTTTCTTTTATCAACTACAATAGTATTATTGCTGTAGTTTTTGACAAAAGTCCGATTCCTTTTTAACGCGTTAATATCTCTCATTGTCCAGAAAAATAGGGAATCGTCAGGAATCGGTTGATGCCTCTTGCTGGGATATTTGCTAATATAATTTGTGATGTAATCAAAATCGCTGAGACAAAAACAGCCTCCTCCATGGACATTAAAGCGGAAAGAGCGAATAAAATCATATTTCATACCTCTCCGATCTCGTTGGTAAAAGGCAATAACGATTGGGAAGGGGGTCAGTTTTGCGGATTCTCTGAATGTCGAACTACTGATGAGTTGTCCGGCTACCAATTTATAATTGGCAGCGAATCCTTTTAGCGACTTGAAATTAGTCGGCTTAATTAGGTATGAAAGCGGGTGTAAAATACAAACCAGGTCAGCTTGAAGTTTGTTGTAGGAGCGAAGAAAAGATATTCCGAGATCGCGACTCGTAAGATCCTCATCAATATTAAATGACTCAGACTTTATTTTTCGGCGAATTAGGGAAGTTTTGTCGTTATAAGGTGGGTTGCCAACGACTATCAATTTTGATTGTGGCGAGATGCTAAATTTTTCTCTTGAGACGTTGTGTAAAGCATTCGCTTGAAAAAACTGGGCTTTATCATTATTCTTTTTAGCGATAGAGATTGCGGTTCTGTCTATATCACAACCGATCGACTGTCGATGGTTTTTCAGAAAATCTCCGTATCCACATGCAGTATCAATAATAGTCGTCCGTGGATCGAGATGCGGATTTATCATCTGCCAAGCGAGATTCACAATTTCAGGGGGTGTATAGTAACTTCCTAAATTCACCCGATCTTGAAATTGCAGATGTCTTTGACTCATGTCTGATCCTTTGTGATGGAAAACCTCTCTAACTACCGATTGCGATTGTAAAATTTACAGTAGAAGTGTATCTCTTTTTTATGGAAACGGGATGTCTGGTGTGGCAGGTTCGACGTAAAGTAACCGCTTGCAACTTGAGCAGTAAACCTGTTTCTGATACTTTTGCGCTTCTTTGAGGGTCTGCGGTTGAATAGCGATGCGGCAGCTGCTACAGATGCCGCTTTTACCTAATGCGACAAAACCGGTTTGCGCCCGTGCTGCGCCAGATTTACTTGTAAGTCGTGATTTCATCCACCGATGGTATTCGTCCCTGAGCGGCTTGTTAATTTTGGGAAGAAACGCCTTCCGCTCGTCCAGTTTCTCGGCACTTTCGGTTTCTAAACCATGTATTTCTTGTTGAAGTTGTTTGGTTTCAGCATCGGTTTTTTCCTTTTCCCGATTTACCTCGACTTCTAATTCTGCCAATTCTTCCTTCAGTCGATCACTCTCCTCCATAAGAACTAAGATAGTGTCTTCCGCTTCTTCGTCTTCCCTATCAAGAAATTCAATCTGTCGTTCTAAGGCACTATAGGCTTCATTTGATGTAACAATTCGTTGTTCGTTTCGATATTTTTCGCGTTGTACAGCGTTCATTTCGAGGTCGGCGTTTTTAGCGCGCTGCGCCTTCTCTGTCTCCGCGAGTTCCGCCGACTTCGCTGTCATATCTTTTTCAGATTGCACGACACCTGCATTTAGTTCCGCAATCTGGCGTGGGATGGTTTGAAGTTTTTGATGGATTGATAAGAGTTCTAAGTCGCGTTCTTGCAATTGGTACAGCAAGGAGAGTTGTTGCTGCAGAGACTCGTTAGACATTATATTTCTGACTCCTTTTCGACGAGATAAGCGAAGAAGATGCCGAGTTGATACAAAACAAAGAGCGGTATTGCCATAAGCAGCATTGAACCTGGGTCTGCAGGGGTCAACAGGGCTGACATGATACAGATACCCATCAGTGCATAGTTCTGCTTTTCACGGAAGCCCTGGGCGTCAATCACTCCGATATAAGACAGAAACGCCATAACTATCGGCAGCTCGAAGGCGATACCGAATCCTAAAATTAACCGTGTTACGAAGTTAATATATTTTTCCAGATCCCAGATGTTGGGTAGTTCTGGAAGCAGTTGTGCGGAGAATTGTAGAACTACAGGCGTGACAATAAAGTAGGCGAAAGTAGCGCCGAGAATGAAAAATGTGACAATGATTAAAAAGAGAGGGATAGCGAATCGCTGTTCTTCTCGATTTAACGCTGGAAAGACGAACGCCCAGACATGGTAGATAATTATCGGCAGCGCCAGCAAAATGCCGGTGGTTATTCCCAGTTTGAGGTATGCCATAATACCTTCCAAGGGACCGACTTTCATGAGTGTAGCGTCGATGTTGGAATTTCCAGCGCGCAAAGTAAGAGCGAAAAATCCGAGTGTTGAGCCTTCGGAACCGGGTGTAGCATCAATAGCATTTGCTATCAGGGTGTTCATAGAAGTTTCTAAAGGAAACTTAATTACCCGCTCAATAGGTTTGCTGAAGGATAAGCTCAACACCGTAAAGACGGCTATTGCGATAGCAGAGATGATAATTCGCCTTCGGAGTTCTTCAAGATGCTCCCAGAAGGTCATTGCAACATCGTTAGATTGCATAGTGCGTATGGCTCGCGAAATGAGAGATTAGGACGATTTTGGAGGTTTGATATTTTGGTCTATGTCCTTATCAATTTCATTTGCCGTTTTTGTCAGTTCATCTTGGAGTTCGCTTCCGGCACTCTTAAATTCTCGGATAGCTTTTCCGAGTGAACGTCCCATTTCAGGGAGCTTCTTGGGTCCGAAAATGACGAGTGCTACCACAAGGATGACAAAGATTTCCATTCCGCCTATTCCCATGTTCTTCATGCCTCCTTTGATGAGATATGGCAGTCTGTTACCATTTATAAGTATATCATAAAACCCACTTCTCGGCAAGGAATTTTTTGTGAGGTCATTTAGTTTTCCTGTAGGAGGGATCTCCGAATCCCGACTTCTTCTTGTAGGAGTAAGCTCCAGGTCGCGACTTTCTGACCCAGCAGAATAAAAAATCTAAAAACTGAATAGCCCTGGTGAGGTCATTAAGTTTTAAGGATTGGTGAAAACACTGTCAGGGTTTGCAGAGATGCTGCAGATTTTAATCAGATGCTTAATGAAAACGTTTGAGTTCTTTCACCGAATATGCTATGATGTCAAGTACGTAAAAAGAATGTATCAATCCCGGCTTCGATGTCTTCGATCGGGTGTCCATACTGTTGCTGATAGTTTTCGTGGAAGTCTTGTTCCGTCGCTGTTAACACAGTTAAAGGGAATGTAAGCGTTTCTCGACTGCGATTGCCTGATTCATTCATCGCGAGATACATTTCTTGGTCTTGTCTGGCGCGTGCTGCACCGTATTCAGGTTCTGTATCATTAAGAACAGCCGTGGCAATGCTGAGCAGTTCATCAGCGACCGCAATTTGCCGCTCGGGGAGTGGATAGTTCTTGAGCGGATTTTCCCACGTAACGACTTGGTCTGGAAGTTCCAGTTCAATCGTCTCGATGACGTCAACGCCATCCACATCAATGTTGGTGTGTTTGGGACGATAGGCAACGCCTTGTGCGCCAGATTCCAGTTCATCTGCGGGTGTAACGTAGATGTCTTCATCGACGATGGTGCCTTTGCTGCCATCAATCTGCGAGATGCCTGTCTGTCCGCGTCCCAAGGAACGGGCGTGGATAACGTTGGAGTACACCATGAGAGCGGTTGCGTTGTTGTCGAATTCAATGAAGCCGAGACTCCATCTGTCACTGGTGTGATGTCGTTTCATCCGGTCAATAATAGGAATTACAGGAGTCGTCTGTGTGATACCGAGCGCGGATTTCGGTTCACCTCCAGCACGGAGACGGAGCATGCTCATTCCGTGATGACCGCCCTCATGGAAGATACGGTAAATTCGAGCAACTTCTCCGATAATATCTGCTTCAATAACCTTCGACAGGAACCGTTCGCGCGGCACACGATAGTAGTTTTCAGCTATCTCCAGTTTGACATTATTCGCTTTAGCGCGTTCAATCATCAGATCAGTTGTCGGAAGTGAGACGGTTATGGGTGTTTCACAGAGGATGTGAACACCCGCATCTGCCATGAAGCAACCGATTGCGTGATGCGCAACACCCGGGGCGGTAATGTCAACGACGTCGAGTTCTTCGTGCGCAACGAGATCTCGGACGTTGGTGTATGGAGTTGCACCGTATTCTTTGGCGTAGCGTGTTGCGACTTCTTCGTCTATATCGCAGATCGCGACAAGGTTGTAGACATCCTTGAGTTTTGCAATGACCGGTAGATGGGCACCCGCGCCACGTCGTCCTGCGCCAACCAAAGCCAGATTAAGTTTGGACATAAAAAACCTCCTGACCTATAGGACTTTCGCCTCTTGTAGGATATGGTATCACGTGTATTTTGCTGGTACTGAAGATAGCAGTTTTACAGAAATGTGTCAACGGAAAAGACACTGACGGACGGCTATTGGTAGTTGGTTATTGGAAATTCTTGGAAAGTTGAAAGGTCTATTTATGTTAATAATTCACCCGAAAAAATTATGTTAGCCGTTATCCTTAAAGACCTTCGCTGCTATGCCAATTCCCGCAGATATCGACGTATCCAGTTCATCGTTTTATGTACACTCGCGTTCATCCTTTTTGTAGCGACATTTGAGTTCTATGCCCATCGCCGAACAGTAGGTACAGTTGATGTAGGGGAGCAGACTTATACCCTTTTCGTTATCGCTCTTTTTGTTCTCCAATTTTTGGTACCGAGACATGCGGTTGAGGCGTTGTACATGGAACGTGGGTATCTGAAAGCTGATGGGCAGAATGGCGCGATACTTGCGTTAGCGCCTTTGGCTAATTGGAAAATCTTGATGGGCAAATTGATTGCTGTTGTGTTTTGGACAACGTGGGGGATTTTACTAACGGCTCCGTTGCTTGCACTCTCAAGTTACATAGGCGGTTTGGCGCTGTCGCAGTGGGCGAGATGCGGTGTGGTGTTATTGATGAGCTGCATTTTTTTCGCACTCGTCGGCATTGCTGTCGCGTTATGGACTTCTCCGACTCGGGCAAAAGGAATAAGTTACGGACTTGTGCTGCTCATGACCTTCTCGCCTCTCATCCCTTCCTCGCTATTTGAGGGGATACCGGTGTTGGCAGCCATAAGTCCTTTGTGTGCACTCTGGTCAATCCTTGAGGCAGATCCAACGAATTTATGGGTGTGGAACATCGGGTTGTTTTGTGGGTTGTCTGTGCTGATTTTTCCTATTTTGGTTAAATGGCTGCGTTTCTAATGTAAGTGTTGGTCCTTCATTGACAAAGAAAAGAGCGGCGTGTTACATAAAAATTGATTTTTTCACGAGGGTGTAGTGGGATGTAGCCAGTCTCGGCAGTCGTGTTGAGCAACTTCCGATATTCATCTCTCTCCTTTGCAATCTTAACTTAAAAATCCTAAAAAAGCATTCTATGGCAAACACACCAAAATACACAACAGAGTATCAAGAAACACCGCAATCAGGACACCCGGGAGTGACGTTTCGCGCGATTCTGCTTGGCATTATACTCATTCCGCCGAACACCTATTTTATCATGGCGAACCATCTCCGGTTCTGGAGCACGTTGCCTACGACAATGTCTTTAATTTACAATGTCGTGGTAACTTTGGTGGTGTTGACCTGTCTGAATTTCTTGCTTAAATTACTGTTGCCCCGTTTCGCACTACGACAGGGAGAGTTGCTCACTATTTATGTAATTCTCTCAATTTCCTCGGCGATTGCGGGACACGACATGATGCAAACTGTGGTGCCTGTCATTCCAAACGGCTTTTGGTTCGCAACGGCTGAAAACGAATGGCAGCAACTTTTCTGGCGATACCTACCAAGTTGGATGACCCTCAGTGACCTGTCCGTGTTGCAAGATTTCTATGATGGTGATACGTCTTTTTATAGGCAAAGGTATCTGCTGGCGTGGTGGGAACCGATTTTATGGTGGACGATATTTTTATCCGTGCTGATTTGGGTGATGATTTGCATCGATCTAATCCTCCGAAAACAGTGGATTGATCGGGAGCGGCTCACCTATCCGATCGTTCGTCTACCCATAGAGCTGACATACTCGGACGGGCGGCTTTTTAAAAACAAGATGCTCTGGTTGGGCTTCGCAATTGCGGGAGGTATCGACTTGATTAACGGTATCCATGCGTTCGTCCCAACGTTTCCTGAGATACCGGTTCGTAAGGCAAATCTGGGGATCTACTTCACTGAGAAACCGTGGAGCGCAATAGGTTGGACCCCCGTTTATATCCTCTCGTTCGGTGTGGGTCTTGCCTTTTTGATGCCGTTGGAAATGTCATTTTCGCTCTGGTTTTTCTACCTATTCTGGAAAGGTGAACGTGTCTTGGGAAGTGCCATGGGGCTGCAAGTATTACCTGAATTCCCCTACGATGGACCGCAAGGAGTGGGTGCGTATTTGGCTATCGCCTGTTTTGGACTCTACGGCGGGCGTAAACATTTTTATGGTGTGTTCAGAAACCTGATCGGAAGGAGAGATGAGAATCTTCCACCAGAGATGCAAGATTCTACGAATTATCGATGGCCAGTCGCAGGATTAATAGGCGGTCTTCTTTTTCTTTTCATTTTTTCCAACCGTGGTGGAATGGCAGTCTGGATGATAGCGTTGTATTTCGCTATTTACTATCTCCTTGCCTTGGGGATTACACGGGTACGTGCTGAGGTAGGGCCACCAACACACGAGATGTTTGTGGCGAACCCACGGCAATTTATTATCGACTCACTCGGTTCTCGCATGATTTCACCGCCGAACCTAACAATGATGTCGCTTTATTTCGCGTTCAACCGCGGATATCGGGCACATCCGATGCCGCATACACTGGAGGCTTTTAAGTTGGTAGAAGTCGCAAATATGCGAGCCAGACGGATGGTTGTGGCACTCATGTGTGGTGTCTTTTTTGGCATCCTTGCCTCGTTCTGGGCATATCTGGTAGTCTCCTACAATATAGGCGCGAATCCTGGCTTGGGAACCGGCGGCTATAACCTACTCCGATCGTGGCTCTATTATCCGACAGAAACGAATATTCCCGCGGTGGCATTCATGGGTGTCGGGTTTCTGTTTACAGGGTTCTTGTGGTGGTTACGCACCCGTTTTCCGATGTTTCCGTTTCATCCTACAGGTTATGCCGTGGCAAGTAGTATGTGGACATTTGGCTGGCTTTGGTTTTCCGTGTTTATTAGTTGGGGAATTAAGAACCTTGTTTTGCGGTTTGGCGGCATCCGTCTCTATCACAAAGTACTACCGCTCTTTTTAGGGCTAATACTTGGACAATTCATCGTCGGTGGTACGTGGGTACTCATCAGACTGATTTGGCGGATCTCTGTTTATTCGTTTTATCGTTAGGTTGTCATGGGTCGGGAATCGGAAAAAATCAAAATCAGAATCAACGGTATGAAGTGCTTATGCACTTCACCGGGTATGAAGTCCGTATGGACTTCAGAATCAACGGTATCTATGCCTGTGGGCATAGACCGGGGTATGAATGCAAATCAACGGTATGAATGCCTAATGGCATTCCCCGTATGGCATTCCCCGCCTCCTACAAGTATTCCGCAAACTGATCTCGGACACGCACCTTATCCGCGTCATCACCGAAGCCGAGACTAAACCACCCATCATAGCCACGCCCCTTCAATTGCCCAAATAGGTTAACAAAGTCTATCGTGCCTTCGCCGGGGACGAGGTGGATTTCGTACTCTCCGGTATTATCGTTGAGTCGGACTTGACCGATATTTTCTACACCGAACGCATCCAAAAAGCCTTGCCATCCTTCAGGGACGAGATGTCCATGTGCTACGTTAAATGCCCACTTGAGATAGGGGGAACGCATGGCATTGAAAAACCAGTGTGTTTCCTCCACATTATGTGGGATATAGTGGATTTCGGCGTGCTCTGGTTCTCGGTTGTGGTTTTCAAAGAAGATGACAACCTCTGCCTGTTCTGCGCGTGCTACCAATTGCCGGATACGTTCAATGGCGGCATCGCGACGTTGGGCAACATCGCCAAAGTGATACCCGCCGTGCCCGATAAGCCAGCCACATCCGAGCCGTTCTGCGAGTTCCAAATTCGCAAAGAGGTAGTCGTCAACAGCTTCAGACATAATAGGCGTGTACTCAGCGTTATTAATTGCTGAGGATGGGTGTATACCCATAGCGATACCGTGTGTTTCACACAACTCTCGCACTGTACGGACGCGTGCATCGTCGAACGAAGCGATGTTGTTCGGCGGGACATCGGCTTGGAAATCGATATATCCAAACCCGTTTTCAACAGCCCATTGGATCGATTCTTCAATCGGTCTATTCTTTGGTGCGTCAAATCCAAATCGTTCTTTTATGTTATTCTGCAAATTCTCTGCCCTCCCGCTGATTGGTCTCCCATTTTCGGTGTGTTGCGAAGAGTTTGACTTCGTACGGACGCATCCGCGTCACGAATGACCCTTCAGATACAGTGGTTTTCTCATCGCCATAGAGTTCCACAAACTCAGTGCCGTTTAGGGCATCCAATCCAATAACTTCAACACCCATGTGGGAATGCGGATCCTCGTTGACAAGAATAATAAGCCACTCTCGTCCAGTTCTACGCGCAGTGATGCTCACACCGCGTATTGAAGCAGGTTCCGGTATATCGGTGCGTCCATCGTCAGTTACTTGCACTGCCACATGCCGCTCGACCGGCGCTGTAAGAAAAGGTTGGAGCGCGGCGAGTTCGCTCGTTAGCGCGTAAAGCGATTTCCGAAAGCCTTCGTGTCCTTGGGATTTAAGGTAATTGGATCCCCAATACAAGATACCTCTGGCACCGTGTGTAATACAAACATACGCCATGAGTCGTGATTCGTCAAAAGTTGGAAATGCAGCGATGTCGCCGTGTTCATCGTCCAAGTCGTTCCATGAAAATGCTTGGAGCACCATCCATACAGGTCTACCCTTGCCAACTTGTTGCCATCTATCCGTTGCAGCGGCGACCCGTATAGCGGGACGACCATCCGCGCGAATCGGATAATCATCACACCCAGTGATGTCTACAAAGTCGATATATTGTCTGACGAATTTTAGGTCGCTGTCGCGTGCTTCGTTAATCCAGACCTGTCGATTGTAGCGGTCAGCACTGCGAATGAATTCAACAGCCTCGCGCATATTCGGCATAATCTCCGCAGCGCGTTCTTCGGAATATTGAATAGCGAGCGGTGTCTGCATCCACCATTCGCCCTTATTCGGAAACACGCCTATCCGGTCCTGTCGCCAGAGACCGCTGTATGCCGTGAAGTTCCACACTACCTCGTCAGGACCTTCCCACACGGCGAGGGCAGGATGTTCAGCGAGAGTTCGGATCTGCTCCTGAAATTCAGGCGTTGCCCCGGCTTGAAGCGATAGCGGCACCCACCCCATCATTCCGTGTGCGTGCACGCGGTCAAGCGCATCGGCGTTGCCACATCGGATAAGGTTAACGCCTGCCACTGCCATATCCCTGAGCCCATCGTCTTCGGCTGGAAGTTCATAAAAACCGATTGGAAAGAGCCGACGTTCACCCTGTGTTAAAAACCCATCACCGTGTCCATAGACAGTATTGCTCATTGAGTGCCTCCGCTTTAAGGTGACATGAGTTCGATTAAAAGTAGTAGGCACACTCTGTGTGCCGTAGCAAATGATTTCCACGCGAAAATATTTAAATCGAGTTCACGTTAGGTAAAATTTCGGATCTCCTCAAGTCAGCAAGTGGTTTTTCCACCATGCGACGTAATCCGCATCGCTTATATCGTGCGAGATACCTCGTTTTTCCATGTCCTGCTTGAATCTTTCCGCCATGTTGTTGTCCCAGTAAGAGGTAACCTCTGAGGATTCAGGTATTTCGCCCATATCCCCTGTTGTCGTTACCCATGTATCGAGTTGCGCCGCGAGTTCACTGCGCACGGAGTCGTAGTGTGCATCTGTAGCGAGATTATTAATCTCATACGGATCTGCCTCCAAGTCATACAATTCCTCGGTGGGACGCGTCTGTCGCATGAAATGTTGTTGCGCAGGGGGCAATTCGCCACTTGCCGAAAGTAACGGCATCAGGCTCCAGAGTGGGTACTGTAGCTTTTTATAACCGTTGAATTGCATATATGGACGTTCCGGATGATAATTGCGAATCAGTTTGTAACGATGGGTCCGAATACACCGGATTCTATCATCCGTTCCATCGCACCGGTCCCGCGCCGCGAAGATCGCATCGCGCGAGGTCGCATCTGGACCAAGGAAGACCTGTCCTTGCATGAAATCGGGAATATCAATGCCGGCAAGTGCGAGCGTCGTCGGTGCGAAATCAACGCCGCTAATAAGTTCGTCACTGACAATACCAGATTCAATGTGTCCGGGCCATCGGACAATGAGTGGAATGTGAATCCCGCCGTCATAGAGGAACTGCTTGCAACGGATATGGGCACGCCCGTGATCACTCATGAAAAAGATGATGGTGTTATCTGTCAGTCCTTCAGCATCTAAGCGATCGAGGATTTGCCCCACCTTCCTATCTAAAATCTGAATGCTTTCGAGATAGAGTGCCCAATCCTTTCGAGTGAGCGGGTGGTCGGGATAGTAAAGCGGTAATTCGACATCCTCTGGAGAAATGGGACGCTCTGAATCCGGTTTGAAGACGCGGTGCGTGTCTGGAATGTTGATTTGTGCGTAGAAGGGTTGTCCTGTGGCGCGTTCGCTCCAGTCAATGCCATCAAAAGGTTGTTCCCGTTGGAAGTTAAAATCGGTCTTTCCGGGACGATCGTAGGGCGGTCCTGGACTATTGCAGGTAAAATAACCTGCTTCCCGAAAACAGTCGGTAATAAGCTTCATATCTGCTCGCAACGGCTTATTGCGATTGCTTCGGTGGTTGTGGGCGTCAAAGTGCGTCTGATATGTACCGGTAATCAGCGCGGAGCGGCTTGGTGAACAGACCGGACACGTAACGAAAGCATTCGTATAACGGGTGCCTTCCGACGCGATTCGGTCAACGTTGGGTGTTTTCACGGCGGGCGTGCCGTAACAGCCGAGATCTGGCGAGAGATCCTCACCGTAAATCCAGAGGACATTTGGTTGTTTTGTGGACACGGCTGACTCCTCTCAAAGACTATTCTGTTCCGTTGACATTATCAACGACATACCGGTTTCGGAATAAGGTTCGCCGCAGCGATGGCATTTCCGCGAGGAGTTTTGGGTGTGGTTCGTAAGTCTTCGCGAAACCGCTGTCGACAGGGCTATACAGATTGAAAATAGCGATCCTGTCGTTTTCTGTATTTGTCCATGTCCTCGCGCTGTGGGTGAGTGCTTCTGTAAAAAAAAGCAATGAACCTGCCGGACATCCGTAAGTCGACCAGATATCGGAATCGGGATTCTGGATATCAGAGGGTGCTGTGTAAACTGACTTGTGGCTGCCGGTCACTAAAAGGGTCCCACCTTGTCCTTTTTTCACTTCGGTGAGTTCCCATACAACACGGGTGTGTGGACTGTAGCCTTTGCCCGGGAAGGCGTTATAGTAGTGGACATCGCCCGGGAAACGGAGTAATCCGTTCCCGTTGTGAGGTGCGAATTTTGCCATACCGGGAGCACGGTAAAGGAGGTTGGTGCTTTCAACTGAAAAACCGTAGCACTCTGGACTTGTAACAGCCGGATGTGCTGTGAATTCATTGAGAAGTGAAACAACAAGTGGATGATCGATCAGTTTCTGTAACGGACCTCCGAGCGTGCTCCGTTCATGTTCTGGAATAGATTCCGGATCGTGATGGAGACGGTGTCCAAAATCGCGCATCTCTTTGAGTTCCGGTCCGGAAAACACTTCCGGGACCAGGAACCAACCGTGGGTATCAAAGGCGTAACGCTGCTCCGCAGTTAACTCAGGCACGGTTAAACCGTCGGCGTTTCGGGTAGGCAGCTCACATGTATCTGGTGGCAATAGTGCTCCAAGCCAAGGTTGCAAATTTCTGTTCGTCTGTTTCTCCATCGGTATTTTCTCCTGACGCTGTTTAAATTTCCGCTGGGTAGGCGGATGTGCGCCGGTTAAAATCGCCATTGATAACGTTTCCACCTGCGTAAGTCCCTCGGAAAAGGGTTTGGCGTTTCGGTGGCATTGCTTCAAGAAGTTGAGAGGGGGGTAGCCAATTCGACCAGCGGCTCGCTACGGTGTTATATAAATTTGAGATACAGACCTGGTCGGTAGCATTGGATTCGACCTGCGCTTGTGTCAGGGATTCTGTGAAAAAGATGACCGAGCCGGGTGGACACTCGTAAGTCTCCCAAAGCGATGAATTCGGATTCTGCACCGTCTCTGGTATGGGATATGCGGCTTTGTGGCTACCCGCGATGAAGCGGATACTGTTTGTTTGAACAGTAACTTCGGTGAGTTCCCATAGAACGCGTGTTAGTCCGCTCCAGCCGCGTCCCGGTACGCATCGATAGAGGTGGGAATCACCGGGTAAGCGGAATAAACCGTTCCCCTTCTGAAGCACAGATTCAGCGTCCGATGGTGTTGTCGTGTTCCCGAAAAGTGCGGTTGTTTCCTCCAGTCGAAAGCCGTAGCAATCCTCGCTCGCGGCGGGTGGATATGCCAAAAATTCGTTGAGGAATCCGACGACAACCGGATGGTCGGCAAGTTTCTGCAGCGGACCGCCGAGTGCACAGCGTTCTGGTTCAGGAATGTGTTCCGGTGATACCTGAAGGCGTTGACAGAAGTCGCGCATCTCCGAGATGTCAGCGTCCGATAGAACGCTTGGAATTAAAAGCCAACCGTTCCGATCGAAATCGTATTTCTGCTTCTGTGTTGGGGGGCTGACGGGAACACCGTCGGCATTGGTTAGGGTTAACTCTTCGGGTTCAACCTCAACGGCACTCCCCAAGTTTTTGTTGACGATAAAAGGTTTCTTCGTTACGAGTTCTTTGTAAGCCATCAGGGTGTTCCTTGTATATGAATTTGGAAACTGCTTGCTACGTTGCTTGATTCAGGTATTTGAGTTTTCTGAGCCTATTGCTGACTGTGGGTTTTTAACACGCTGAACATGTGCCGAGCGTAGCTCACTGTTGAGATAACAACAAATACCAGTGCGAGACAGAGACCGTAAAATTCAATATTCCCCGGTAAGAGCGACGTTATTGGGCGTAGTAAGTAAAGCATGATAGCAATTGACAAAAAGAAACTGGTGCATTTACCCCATAAATTGGATCGAGTAATCATTTTTGCCTTATACGCTAAAATGCCATTACCAATCAGGATTGAGACATCGCGAATGACGATCACAAGAAACGCCCATACTGGGAAGGTGGATTTTAATAGAGCAAGTGCGGAAACCGCGGCGAAGAGAGCAAGTTTGTCTGCCACGGGGTCTAATATATAACCGAGTTCGGTATGCTGCTCTAAACGCCGAGCGCAGAAGCCGTCTAATAGGTCTGTGATAACAGCTATAGCGCCACAAACAATTGCATATATCCACTGCTCACGGTAAATGAAGTAAAAGATGAAAGGCACCGTGATAAGCCGAGATACCGACAGGATATTGCTGATGTAGAAAAAGTCCCGAGATGCGATCTGGATCGACTGGGTTTCGGTGAACTGATGAATAGGAGCCTTTAGTGCCATTATATTATTATGTCGCAGATGGATCTTATACTGTAGGAGCGATTGTCTAAATATGATAAACCTGATGACTCTGCTTTACACTGTCGCGACGAGGTCAATTGTTTTTGGCTGCCAATTGAAAGGCGATCCGTTGATTCTGATTTGTCAGAATTTCGATTTCGCGTGTAAGGAGTTTCTCTAACGGAATTGTCTCCAGTAAATTCTGTTTTTCTTCGAGCGAGATGCGCAGTCGTATCCCGACCTGATAGGCGAGTTCCCTCGGATCTTCTGGCTGTTCCTCTGGCGGTTGCCATCCGAAAATTAATCGGCTGGATAATGCCTCGTACGCTTTGTATAACTCTTCAATTTCTGTCGTAAGCGATTTTGATACCGCTTCCGTTTCAGTATCCGGATCGTCTAACATCTGTATGCGACCTGTAAGGTAGGAGAGGTGTTCTTGGACTTCTAAAATTTGGAACCGGTATTCGCCAGCGGTGATAATATTCATGCGACCGTCGTCTAAGTGTTCAACGTGAAGGATACGAACGGCTGTGCCGACTTCATACGGTGTGGCGGCTTCACCGACCTCCTCTCCTTCTTTAATGAGTACGACGCCGAATTCAGACTCATGTTCCAAGCAGAATTTGACCATGGTGCGATAACGTGGCTCAAAGATATGGAGTGGTAAAAGTCCACCGGGGAACAAAACCACCTGTAATGGGAAGAGCGGAATTTGACGTTCGCGAGATGTTTGACTTTTCGATGAAACTTGGTCGCTCTGCATGTGAGAACTCCTCTTCGCAGGATATTTGATGTAATATGTGGCATTAATTTTTGCTGAAGGAACGGATTTCAACGCATGTCCCTCTGTTTGCAGGGCATCTAATAGATGACCTTTTATAGCCACAAATCTATATCTATTTTCGCACAAACTGTATGATTCGTCAAGGGTTTTTTATTTTGCTTCCAGTTATCAACCGTCAATCATCTGGGTCAGTGATCAGCAATCGGAAGTCAGTAGTGGATTGTCAGAATCAAGATTTACAGGAAGTCGCGAACTGGAGTTCCGAATCAGAATCAACGGTATAAAGCCTATAAAGGCTTTACCGGGTATGAATGCCGTATGGCATTCCCCGCCTACAGGAAAACTGAATGCCTCCTACTTCAACTGTGATGTCTTGACATTCAGTGGAATTTCGGCTATAATTCATCAAAGAGACGTGTTTGAACAAGGAATTATAACATTTAACTGAAACAGCTATTCGCAGAGGTCTTGGGATACTGTGGGTATCATAATGATTGGAGAAGACCGTGAATTCAGAAAATTTGAGAAACGCTTTGGTAAAGTCTAAAGACATCACCATTAATCTATTAGGCGGTGTGCTATTCCAGACGCGGGTGGAACCGATTCGCGATGCGGATGGGAAAAAAGGATTAAAAGCACACTGGATTAGCGAGCAAGGGGATAACTCAGTGGAGCTTCGTACACCTTCGGGAAGTGCTGATATCAAAATAGATAGTGATACCGCACCGACTGTTGAGTATGTAGAAGATGGTGAAAGGCGGACAATCGCCATCAGACATATCGACGGTCTCTCGTGTGAGTTAGACGAAGAAACGTTGGACAAGATTGCCACACCCAGGGGTGCAGGAATTGCAATGGGTATTGGTGCGGGTGTCGGGTTGTTAGGTTGGTTTCTCATTTCTGTGATGCGCTCTCTGGCAGTCGCGCGGGGTAGGCAAACCGACAACACAATCCCCCAAATTGTTTCCGAAGCAAATAGCGGTCAATCGACAGATTCTACGAGTGAATAGGCATGAGAATTACAGCGGTTGATCCGTTTTATCTGAGGATGCCTGACATCACAACAGCGGCTGATGGGACACAGGATACGCTCTTGGTGAGGATCCGCACTGATGTAGGGCTTGAAGGGTGGGGAGAATGCGATGCCTCACCATTGGTAAGCCTTGCTGTCTATTGTTGTCCAATGTCCCACGGAAATATCATCAATATCCGTACTTCATTAATTGGCGAGACGCTTGATGGTTCGGATGATGTGGTACGGCTAAGCGAGAAGGTGCTACGAAACGGACTGGACATTCAACAGATAGAACACGCCTATAGCGGTGCTGAAATTGCTTTGTGGGATCTTGTCGGGCAGAAGTTGAAGAAGCCGATTTACCGTCTCCTCGCCGAGATGTCAGGAACTTCTGATGTTCCACACCCTAAATTGCCGTATGCGTCTGTCCTTTTCGGAGACACACCGGAAGCAACTTACCATATCGCCGTAGGGTTGCGCGAGCAAGGATATCGTGCTGCGAAGTTCGGTTGGGGGCCGATGGGCAGATTTGACGAAGCGAACGATATTGCGCTTGTCCGTGCGGCGCGCGAAGGTATGGGAACAGAAGCGCAGATTATGATTGACGCCGGTGTGGTCTGGGGAACCGACCATGAAACGGCTTATCAACGTGCTGAGGCGTTTGCTCAATTTTCTCCGACATGGTTAGAGGAACCGCTTGCTCCTGATGCAGTTGATGCCTACGGCGCGCTTACACAAAAAAGTCCAAGTGTTCCAATCGCTGCCGGTGAAGGATCAAACATCTACCGGATGGCAGAAGACCTCGTTGTGCATGGCGGTATCCAGTTTGTGCAGATAGATGCTGGACGCATCGGTGGGATTATGCCTTCTTTTAAGGTCCGTCAACTCGCAGAACAGCACGGCATTCAGTACGTTAACCACACCTTTAAAAGCCACCTGAGTCTTGCCGCTGCACTTCACGTCTTCGCAACAAACCCTGATTTTAACCTGTTAGAATATCCAGCGGCTGGATCTGAGTTATCACAGCGTTTGATAGCCGATCCATTTCCTGTCGAATCCGACGGAATGGTTCGTGTGAAAGAACTTCCGGGACTCGGTGTACGTGTGGATACAGAGGCTATTCGACCCTACTTGGCTCCAGTGCGGATTGAAGTGGGGACGGATACGGTTTTTGAACAGGGAAATTTGTAAAGAAAAAAATTACTTCCGAATCAACATCTTCCGCGTAGCAGTGAAATTCCCTGTCGAAAGTGTATAGAAATAGACCCCGCTTGCAACAGGTTCACCAAGTTCATTCCTACCATCCCAATACGCCGCACGACTCCGAGCGTTATAGATACCCGCTGGCTGCTGTCCTAATTCAAGCGTCCGAATCAGCTTTCCTTCTGCAGTATAGATGAAAATACCGACATCGACAGATGCTGCCAATTGATACGGTATCCACGTCTCCGGGTTAAATGGATTTGGGTAATTGGGCAATAGTGCTGTCTCTCTCGGAAGGGGCAGTGGCATCAGCAGTTGTTCTAACGCTGCAATACCTCTTTGGAAGGTTGGATCTCCAAGGTCGTATTGTTTTGCTGCAAGGATCCAACGTTGTAGGTTTTCTGTTGCTAAGACAGGTGCTGCGGGAGTGTTTTCCTCAGACTCCAGTGCTTCTACAACCAATAATAGGTCCTCTCGATCTACGAAGCCGTCGTTGTTGACATCTGAATTTAAATTCCTTCTTTGACCGACGAAGGAACCGAATTTGGAGGCGACCAGAACCAAATCATCTACATCAACTACACCGTCTTTGTTAACATCAACCTGTGCTATGTCACCCGTTCTAATCGGATATGTCTGACGTGTAATACTGCCATGCACATCAATAACTTGAAGTGTTACTTGCATCGCAGTACTGATTTTTAATTGGGTTGTAGTGAATTCAATCAGCTTGGACTCACCATTTAGGGAGGTACATCTGTGCAGTTTAGACCCAGAAGACGGGTCGCCAGTAGCAGTTGGGATAAGTAGTTGGGCTTGGTGGAGACCATCGGCATCGATTACTTCAAAACGGAGATGAATTGCGTTTGGTGGCAGGGCGATGGGTGTAAGCATCTCAATCGTTGTAGGTTCATTAAACGAGGTTTGGCTTACGTTGAAGTAGCGATGGACATCTAACCATTCGGTAGCACATTGGGACAACCTGTCTGGGTGGTCGCCGTAAGACATAAGGTAGGCATCGCTGCGGAAATCGTGTTCCAATCCAAAGGCGTGTCCCAATTCATGGGCAGTAACATTAATGCTAAAGCACATGCCAGAGGCAGGGATAATCGCATGTCCTCCGAGATCTCGCTGCTGCACCTCAACATCAAAGCCTTTCCAACTCCCGCCCCCTACGCCGCATGTATTTTCGCCTTCAATGACTTGGCTACTAACATCTACAGCAATAAGATAAATGTTCGTTGATGTGTCGAATTGTTTCTCGACTTCTTCCATAACTTTGTCAACCGTTTTGGTATGATAGTAGTGACTGGTGAATTTTCCATTGATATGATGCACGACGGCTCTACCGGTTGTATCTGTTTCAAAGGTAAAAGTCTTTCTACCGAATCCACGATTTTGCATCTGATCGGTGTAAAACTGCTGTGTGTCTTTTATTAATTTATCCAATTTTGTGTCGATGTTTGATTGGGATCGGCGGTTAATTGGAAGGAAATAGATAAGCCGTACCATTTCTCGTTGTTGCAAGGTCTGTAGGTGGATCTCTATATTCTGGAGGCGGATAGTACCATCATCACCGCTACTAACAAGGGTTTTTCCATTGGGGGAGAAAGCAGCCCCGTAAACCCAAGCAGAGTGCCCCGTCAAGGAAGTGATTTCCTCGCCACTCTCGACAGACCAGGGGGTTACCGCTGCATGTCCAGTGCTGGCGAGTGCTTTCCCATCCGGCGAAAAGTCAAGGGCATAAATGGTGCCTCTGTTCTCAAGTGTGCCGAGGTGCTCCCAATTTGGGGCAGCCCATAACTTGATCTGACCTTGGTATCCGGCAGTTGCGAGGGTTCTGCCATCTGATAAAAATGTGACCGCGTACACGGCATTCGCATCACCTTCGAGTTGTGCGATAACTTGTCGCTCTTGAATGTCCCAAATCTTCACGATGCCCCCACCATCTCCAGCGGCAAGGAATCGTCCATTTGGAGAGAAGGCTAACGCCCAGACGTATTCGTCGTGTCGAAGTGTCGCTATCTCGTTTTGCCCGCTGACTTCCCATAGTTTTACATGTTGGCCAGCAGTTGCGAGGAGTTGTCCATTAGGTGAGAAGGCTACATCTTTGATTTGTGATCGGCTTCGATCGGTAATATGTTCAAAAGTCGCGATGTGTTGTTTCGCCCGAATATTCCACAGTCTGAAGGTCCAATCATCACCGCCGCTGGCAAGCAATTGTCCATTTGGGGAGAACGCTATGGCGTTAACTTGATCGCTGTGCCCTCTGAACGTTGTTACGGTATCGTTCCGCAAATCCCACAATTTGATCGTGTTGTTATCACCGGCACTGGCAAATAGTGATGCATTCACAGGAGAAAATTCGACCGTCCGGACAGCACCACCGTGCCTCAGGACAATGGGTTGCTGCTGGGCAAAATTTGGGTGCAAAAGACTGAATAGGAGAGTTAGAGTAGCAAATAGATACCGAAATCGCATGTGAAGTCTCTGTTGAATAGGAAGTATTGAATCCTAAAGCATTCATATTGCTATTGCTTGGCGGATGCATGCCTGCACCTTCTGCCAATCTGAAGATGATAGGGACCCAATGATTGCTAAGACTTTGCTCTGTGGAGGTGTTACAAGGAAACTCCTAAATGCACTTGGTCTACGTAGACCTGCTTCTGTCCAATCAGCAATCAAGTGATCTGTTGGTGTGGTTGCAATAGTTAGATTCGTTGTTACTGCTCCAAGAATCACATCTCCAACAGTGGTGTGATAATCTGTAGTTGAAATAACCACTGCCGGTCGTCTTTTAACGCCTGTAACCTCTGGAAAATCAGCAATGATCACATCTGCGGATTTTAGGGTGTCCATACATCCCATTCCTTATCGCCTTCGACATCCCACCAATCTGTTGATTCTATACTTGGTGCAATGGCTTCCAGTTTCTCCGTCTCAGTCAAAAGATCATTGTCAGGAGACCAATATGCACTTAACACTCCAAGAAGGACATTTTCTAATTTGATCCCTTGCATTTTTGCAATTTGGCAAGCGTGTTGGTACATGGCATCAGGAATATTGAGTGTGACTTGATGTTCCATTATTTGACCTCTCTGTTTATGATAAAAGCGTTGGGTTTCCAAACCGGGAACATTATATCACTTTCTGTAGAAAATATGCCAATCTTTTCATCTTATCGCAGATTAGACAGATTTCTCGGATTTTTCCACTGTCAGCATTTGTCCTTTGAATCGGGATTTTTAGAATTTAGTGTATGGAACGCGGACTCTCCGAACCTCTCGGCCCCAGCGGGGTGACAGGTGTATAGCGTCTTGATTTCAACAAAATATTTACTTCCGTATCAACATCTTGCGTGTAGCCTTGAAATCGCCGGCGGTAAGGGTATAGAAATAGACTCCACTTGCCACAGGTTCACCGAGTGCATTCTTACCATCCCAATACGCCGCACGACTCCGAGATTCATAAATACCCACAGACTGATGTCCTAAATCCAGCATCCGCACTAACTTCCCATCCACAGCATAGATGGAGATGTTGACATCTGCAGGCTCTACTAACTGATACGGTATCCACGTCTCTGGATTGAATGGGTTGGGATAGTTTGGTAAGAGTGCAGTTTCTTTGGGGGTTAAGAAGGCAAGAAGCTGCGCCAGCATCAGAATCCCACGTTGATAGGTGGCATCTGTCAGGGGCGTTTGTCGCGCTTCACGCAACCACTGTTGCACATCCGCTCTTGTAGGAGGGCTTTCCAACTCCCGACGCCAGCTTGCAGGTGCAGCTGCAGCCTTACCCAACGCGCTGGCAACTAAAACGAGATCCGCGATATTCACAACATCGTCATCGTTCACATCTGCACGATTTTCCCCTTGTTGTCCAAAGTTAGAAGCAACCAGCACTAAATCTTGGATGTTGACTGCACCATCTGTGTTCACATCCTCCGGCGAGTGGCGCGGGAATTTCTTCTCTGTGAAGTTTCCATGCACATCTATAACTCGAAGGGTTACAGAATCATCTACAATCTTAAGGGGGACAGAATCAGCTGTCAGTGTCAATGAGGTGGGAGCAAATTCGATAGTGTTGCTGCTGCCATCTAAGGATTTGCAATCGATTATGCTTAAATCATGACCGTTTAGGTACTCAACTGTATAAAATAATTGTGCTTGATGGAGACCGTCAAGGTCGGTTATTTTGAAGCTAAGGTGCATACCTTGTGGATCAGTTAAGTCTGGTGGCAACATTTCGATGATTGTGGATTCATTGAAGTTGGGCTTGCCGGTGTTGAAGTAGCGATGGGCATCTAACCATTCAGCAGCACACGGAGAGGTCGTCATTGGCTCGGTACTGTATAAATCTATCCAAGCCTGCAAGTTGTTTCGAAAATCGTGTCCTAATCCAAAGGCGTGTCCCAGTTCATGGACAGTAACATCACTTTCCTCGAAACACCAACCAGAGGCTGGGATGAGTACCGATCCTCCGAAAGCGCCATGGGGACCACCGTAACCACACGCAGAACCGTCAAGATCTTCCGTACTGGTATCTAAGGCGGCAAGATAGATGTTAGTGGATCTATCAAAGTGCTCATCAATTTCTTCCCAAACCTTTCCCGCTTGATTATGAAAGTATGCCTCTTTGAAACTACTCCTCACATGATGCACGACTGCCTTACCGGTTGCATCGGTTTCAAACTGAAATGTTTTTCTACCAAACCCATAGTAGTCCATTTGTCCAGCGAAGACTTCTTGCACTTCTTTTATCAACTTATCGAATTTCCCGTCTATATCGCGTTGAGGGGAACGATCGCTTGGAAGAAAGTAGATAAGGCGTACGATGTCTCGTGGGTCTATTGATTCTAAATGAGACTTGATATCTTGGACACGAACCGTGCCACCTTCACCACCACTGGCGAGGATAGCACCGTCAGGGGAGAAAGCAACGCCTCTAATCCAACCCGTGTGTCCTCGCAACGTAGCTATCTTTTCGCCACTGGCAACAGACCAGAGCCCTACCTCTTCCGATCCACCACTGGCAAGCGTTTTCCCATCAGGAGAGAAATCAAGAGCAGCGGTTCCATTCGTATGAAGCGAACCAAGAGGTTCCCAATTTGAGGTAGACCACAGCTTGATTTCTCCATCCCACGCGGAGCTCGCTAATGTCTGGTTCGCTGGAGAAAATTTAACAAAGTTGATATCTGAAGTATGCCCCTCTAAGATTGTGGTAATCTGTTCTTGCTGAATATCCCAGACTTTCACAGTAATTCCTACGCCATCGTCTGTGGCGAGATAACTTCCATCGCCTGAAAAAGCGACCGTCCACACCCAATCATCATGTTGCAGTGTAGCAATCTCAGCCTGATTGGTAATATCCAACAACTTTGCATTTCTACCAGAGGTAGCGATCAGTTGACCATCGGGGTGAAATACTACTGTATGGGCTGGGGAAAACATTCGGACTGTAATGGGTTCACGGGTCTCAATGGTTTCCCACTGTGAAACATCCCAGATTTTGATAGTGCTATCCTCGCTCCCACTTACAAGCAATTTGCCATCTGGAGAGAATACCACCGAATTAACTTTGTCCTTATGAGCCATGAGGTCTTTTACAGTATTCTCCCGCCAGTTCCACAGTTTGATGGTATTATGTCCACCCGCACTCGCAACAATAGAATTATCCACTGGGGAGAACGCCACCGATTGGACAGGACTGCCGTGGTCAAGGATAGTGGCATCTTGGGCAAAATTGGAGTGTACAAAAAGCAGTAGAACAATTACCACCACAAATGAGCGTGTAAATCGCATTCTAAAGTCCTTTTTCATGATAAACTCAGTGTATTATACTGTAGATAACCTATGACCAGTAGACGCAGACATGTCTTTCATAAAAGTGCTTCAACGTCCGATAATTGCTTTCATGGAAGGCGATGAGAATGGTCATCACCTCACTGGGCGTGTAGACGTCGTTGACGTCCGCGTCTTTCAGATGGTGTCTTTCTTGGAAGACAGTGTGTTGATAGATGTGTTTCATACGTCATAAAAATAGGGTCATTTAGTTTTCGGTTCCGATCTTAGTTTTCATTTACATAAATTAAGGTTTTTTGTGAATATCGCGAGCACAGCTCGCTCCTACAGCGGAAAAACATTCACATATATAAACTAAATGCCCCTGGTCATAAAAAAATCGTGTATTTCGCAGAAAAGTGATACAATACTCATCGGAGAACTCCTTTTGGTCGAAGATGGGATACTTCATTATACCAAAAGGTTCTCTTTATATTTAAGAACGCTTCAATATTTATCAAACTCACGTTATTATAGACATTTTAAAGAGAAAATGCCAGCCTAATCCACAATGTGGGGGTGTAAATATTTGGTCAAAAGTTTGGTTTGGTAATACACACCTATCGCCCCGCTGGGGCTAAGAGACAGAGGATTGCCCATATTTCTATACACCTATCGCCCCGAAATCAACGATATGAATGCCGTGTGGCATTCCCCGGGGGCTTTATACAAGAACGTGAAGATCTGTTTGACCCGAAGTGTCGCGAGCTGGAGCTCGCTCCTACAGGCAAAGATCGTTTAAAAAAACGATCGAAAGTATGGAAGACGAAATGACCCTGAAGATTCAGTATTAAACTATAATCTTGTAAATCCGATAATCCCATAAATCTTGGTTCAGACGAAAAAAATATACATAACCCGCGCAATCTACAATTCAAAAGAAGAATAAGAAATCTGTCAGGTGCCGCAGCCCTTACTTTTGATAGGGTCATTTAGTTTTCCAGCAATTTCTGCTCGGATGCCCGAACTTGTTCGGGGCAAGTGTGCTATCCCGAATAAATTCGGGCTTCCATCAAGACATTTCCTTCACATCAGTAAGCTTATCCCTTAAACTGAATGCCCTGTACTTTTGACACAATATCTACCAGATTTTTTGGAAATATGTTATAATCGCCAATAAGTAGTTTCAACGGCTTTCGACTACTCTCAGCACAGTGAAATACGGAAATACAGATGCAAACACTTCTATCGACAGGCAGTGCTCAAAACCTGCTTATATTCGCAACAGGTCTCTGTGCCTTAGGGATCTTCATTCTCATGGGTTGCGGAACGGCAGAAGAAGACCCATTAGAACCCTCAGCTCCTGAACAGACGCACAGCGACATCAACTCCACACAGATGTCCGCTATTCCCGCAGCACCCCCCGCACCCACTGATGGCACACCTTTCGTCAAAGAAGTCGGTTATTATCGCGACTGGAAACTCACACAACCCCTCACAGGCACAATCCCACCCGGCGCGACCATCTATACCAAAGTCGTCTTCTCTGAACCGATGCAGCACACC
>JAPPNJ010000047.1 GCA_028818705.1 Candidatus Poribacteria bacterium | reverse complement strand
TTGCTGGTTTATCCGATAGTAGAGGATAGGGCGGGCGGTGTTGTCGGTAGCAGGGGTGTGCTGCATCGGTTCAGAGAAGACGACTTTGGTATAGATGGTCGCGCCGGGTAGAATGGTGCCTGTGAGAGGTTGGGTGAGTTTCCAGTCGCGATAATAACCGACTTCTTTGACGAAGGGTGTGCCATCGGTGGGTGCGGGGGGCGCTGCGGGAATAGCGGACATCTGTGTGGAATTGAGGTCGCTGTGCGTCTGCTGGGGAGTTGAAGGCTCTAATGGGTCTTCTTCTGCCGTTCCGCAACCCATGAGCGTGAACACTACCAAGGCATACAGACCTGTTGCGAGTATGATCAGATTTTTGAGTGCTGTTTGTTGAGGGGTGTCGTTTGTCGATGGTAGTGTTTGCATCTGTATATCCTTTATAAATAAATAGTCCTAACATCAACTTTGGGTGTTATCTATTCTGTTGAAGTTTGGTGATCTCATCAAGTTGCTGGCGTGCATGGACTACAATTACATTCTCAGGATAGTCTGCAATCAGGGTCGTATAGGTAGCGGTCGCGTTAGCAAGATCGTCTTGCTGCCGATAGATTTCGGCAATGTTTACGAGTGCTTTTGCTGCGATTGGGCTTTCCTGTGCAACTACTTGTCGATAGGCATCAATGGCTTCGGCAGTTTTCGCCGTTTCACGGTAAATATTGCCCATGAGAAACCAAATATCATCAACAATAGTGGCTTGCGGATAGAGTTCAAGTGTCTGTTCGCACTTCTGGAGAGCGGCCTCTGTCTTACCGCTAAGGTAGCGTTGAAGGGCAGTCGTATAATCCGTGAGTGGGATTTTGAGATAGTCGGGATGATCTTGAATAAGAACAACCCGTTCAAGCGCATCGTTCGTAAGCGCGTCAGACTTTGATATCTGAATGACCTGATTGTATTCCTTGACGGCTTGATCGAAGTCTGCTGCGAAGAAATAGGAATCACCCATCAGCTTTCGAGCGGTAGCGCGAAACAAGTTAGTTCTATTGGCGATCGGTTCAAGCACTTCTCTGGCGAGGGTATAACGTTTTAGTAAAATATGGCACTCTGCCAAACCCAACTGCACTTCCATCAATTGGCGTGTAACCAAGCGCTGCGTGAGTAAGGGTTGAAAGGTCATCTGAGCGGCTTTAGGTTCTTTGGTACCGTGCAATTGGATCTGCCCGAGCAGGATCCTGTTTTGAATAGAAGCCTGACGATTTTTCACGAGTTCCTTTAGAAGCGCAACAGCGTCCTCCCATCGCTCCATCTTCTGGTAGAGTTCTGCGAGCTTAGAACGGGCGTTTATGATACGCACCCTATTCGGGGAACCCTTTATGAGTCCCTGATAGAAATCAACGGCTTGGGGGCTCTCATTACGCGCTAACACCAGTGCGTATCTTTCCAGTGCCGTGTCGATGTAGTTTGGATGGCTTCGATAAAGTTGCCTAAACGTTTCAAGCGTTTGTGATGCTCTCCCAGCATGAAAAAAGAGTTCTCCCAAAGTCATTGTGATGCTGAGATTCTGCGGTTGGCGTAGCAGTCGCTTTTGAAGTTGCGCTATAAGTTTTTCCTGAAGTGATTTATTGTGTGTCCCCTCATAAATGTCGATCATTGCGTCCCAGATAGGTTGGCGTTGATTCGGGGAAAACCCAACCTGTTGCAAAGCATCAATATAGACTTCAGCAGCTTTTTCATTTTGTCCCTGAATCTTGTATGCTGCTGCCAATTGCGTATAGAGGTAACCGTCCTGCGGCTTCAACCGGATAGCTTGACGATACGCCGCAATTGCCTCTGGATACATTTTATGAGAGAGATAGATTGCCCCGAGTCGTTGATGCCGATCCACCTGATTCGTTTCATCTACTACCATTTTCTCCCATTCGCTCACGGCTTGGGTCGTGCTCCCGATCTCAGCGTAGAGGTCGCCTAATTTTCTACGGAGGCTCGTATTGCTTGGATCTTGTTTAATCGCCTGACGGTAGAGTTCAATCGCCTTCGGATGCTCACCTTGTTGCTGGTAGAGCTCTGCTAACTGATCCAGGAGCGTAAGATCCCCTGGAGAACTTTGCATTCGCTTTTGAATGAGTTCTTCGGCTTCAGTGTAGCGGGCATTGGTGATATACAATCGGACGAGGCTACTCATTGCACTCACGCGATACGGAGAACCGGGAAAATTGTCAAGGAAGTACTTGTAACTTTCCATGGCTTCCTCAGTTTTACCCTCTGTCTGTTGATATTGCCCAACAAGATACGCAGCAGTAGCGGCAGCAGTCGTGTTCGGGTGCTGCCTCAAGATCTGCTTACATTGAAGAATTGCCTGTCTGAACTGATAACGTTGCCAGTGTAGGTTCCCCAAGCGATGTACCGCCTGCATAGAATAAGAACCATTAGGGTTTTCGTCAATAATCTCTCTAAAGACTCGCTGTGCTGCGGGATCTTCACCGATTTTACTGTAGCTTTGCCCGAGCATCAATCGGATAGAATCCTTTTGGCTCTGCCGAAGTGGTGTATACCTGTCATCCCCTTTCGGAATACCTTTTTCAAGCAATTCCTCATACGCCTTGATTGCTTCTGGATATCGCTGTTCATGGAAATGGTCATGTGCAGCTTCAACAGGATCTAATGCAGGATTCACCGTTGGCGTGTTTGGGAAAGATCTATCCTGTGCGAAAGTATAGGTGCTTTCTCCGATCAAAACGATGAGAAATAGATGAAGCAGAAAAAGAAAAATAAGGCGTCGTTGCATTGCAGTTTCCATTTTTATTGCGGTAAGCAAACGTTAACTACCTCCTGAAGTGTGCTGGCTTCCACCTTTAATTTGAGTTTTTCAACGCTCTCCGCGCCAAGTTTCGCCTCTAACGCCGTAAGAGCAGTGTGCACGGCATTGGCATAGCGCGGCGGGGGTGTTCCTATTTCAGTATAGATACGTGCGACCTGAAGAAAGAGGCAAAAACTGTGTTTAAATTTACCTTCCACGCGCGCCAATCTGGCGAATTGATAGAGTGAATCGGCGATGTCTTGGCGGGTGCCATTTTTGTTACGGTACTGCAAACTTTCAATGTAATACTGCCTCGCTTCATTGCATTCACCCTGACGGAGTGCTATTTTCCCCAAGCTATCCAATAGGTAGGGAAGATTCGTTCCAGTAACGGATAGCTCACGCGCAAGA
The DNA here is from genome assembly GCA_028818705.1 of Candidatus Poribacteria bacterium. Taxonomy (GTDB): domain Bacteria; phylum Poribacteria; class WGA-4E; order WGA-4E; family WGA-3G; genus WGA-3G. Next base: position 24,691 of record JAPPNJ010000047.1, on the reverse strand, counting down.
TGCAGGCTTTCTGTATAGTGACGTTTCGCGTCTTCATCGTTGTTTTGCTGGTACGCAATTAACCCTAAATGACTCAAGGAATAAGAACATCCCCGTTTATCGCCCAATTCTCGTTGGATGCGGAGGCTCTCGGTGTGATAGCGGTCTGCTTCATCATACGCTGTTTGATGATAGGCAATCAGCCCCAAGTGATTGAGTGAGGTCGCGATACCGCGTTTGTCAGCGAGTTCCCGTCGGATTTCTAAACTTTCGGTGTGATAATGTTTCGCTTCCTCGCGTAACCCTTGACGACTTGCTGTGTTCCCAAGGTTATTGAGGGCGTAAGCGATGCCGCGTTTGTCTCCCAACTCGCGTGCAAGAGATAATCCTTCTGTATACAATGCTTTTGCCTCCTCGAAACAGCCGCCGTGGTATGCGGTGAGTCCTAAGTTATTTAGCGCGAAAGCGATTTGCCATTCATCGTTCAATATTTTTGCGGACTCTAAGGCTTCAGTGAAATGTGTATTAGCCTCTTGGAGTTCCCCTTGATATCTTGCGACGATACCCAGACGATTTAATGCCTTGACAACACCAAGTTGATGCCCCAAGGTTCTGAAAACTTGCAATGCATTTTCGCACAATTGCCGGGCGATTTGGCACTCCTGTCGTGCGTTATAAAATCTCGCGAGGGCTATCTGAAGGTCGGATATTGTGAGTTGGAGCGTCCCATCCTCCATTTCTAAGACGTTCTCTGAGTTCTGGTTTTGCGCGATTTGCTGGTGTAACCGTGTCTCTGCCTGTTTCAACCACTCCAGACCTTCACCCCATAATCCACGAATATAGAAAAACTGGGAAAGTGCAACAGCAAGCTGCCCGAACAAGAGCCATTCGGCTTTTTGTTTTGTGAATCGGAAAGCAGCGCGGAAATTATCGAGTTCCATTGCCATTTCTGAAAGTGCGTCCGTCTGTTCTACTCCCTGTAATCTCTTGTCTTGCTGTTGCGCTAAGGTGAGATAGTAGCGCGCATGGGATTCCCTGAATTCAGTTGGCTGCTGCTTCCGTCTGAGATACAATTGCAGTGGCACAGACAGGTGGTAGCGGGTGCGCTCGCGATGTTCGTCCGTAATGAGTAAGGACTTATCGTGTAAATTAAATATGAGGTCGAGTGTTTCCATAGCGGGTAGATCACGCGATGCTTGAACGGAGATTGAACCACAGATGGTTTCAGCAGCTTCTAAGAAAAATCCACCTGAAAAGAGAGAGAGCTGGCAGAGGAGCGGCTGCTCATCAGGGTCCAAAAGTTCGTAGGACCAAGCGATCACGGCATCAAGGGTCCGGTGTCTCGTTGGTACATCTTGATTCCTCGTTGAAAGGAGTGTCGGATGGATACTACTTGGTGGGTTGTCAAGAGACATCTGTAAACGTTCAAAGATGTGTTGAGGCGTCATTCCACGGACGCGTGCCGCAGCGAGCTCAATTGCGAGAGACAGACCATCAACTATCCGACAGATCGCTCCGACAGCTTCAGCATTGTCCGGTGTTAATTGAAAATTCGGAGCGACTGCCTCTGCGCGTTCAAGAAAAAGCTGGACGCTTTCGGAATTCCGAAGCACCTCATAGTCAGCCACTTCAGATGGAACAGACAAGGGAGGAACCATAAACCGCTGTTCACCCATGATTTTTAGGAATTCTCGCGATGTGACTAAACAGCGTAACCCCGGGCATTGGAGGAGCAGTGTTTTGACATCCCTACAAGCTTCCATCAAGTGTTCAAAGTTATCCAGGACTAATAAGAGGGTTTTTCCTGAGAGATAAGCAATGACTTGTTTGAGAGCATCCTGTGCTGGCTCCAGTGGAAGTGCAAGCGCTGCTGCAATCTCTGTGATGACGTGCGCAGGTTGCACTAAGTCGGCTAACGGAATAAACCATACCCCGTCTGGATAGGCGTCAAGGAGTTCTGTCGCGACTTGTAAAGCGAGCCGTGTTTTGCCAATACCGCCGGATCCAGTCAGCGTCACGAGCCGTGCTTGTTCATCAGTAAAGTACCGGACGATACGGTGGATTTCAGTTTCTCTACCGATGAAACTGTTCATGGGGGTCGGCAGGTTATTGGGAAGATTGTCAATGGTTCTTAGAGGTGGAAATTCATTTTGTAGATTTTGGATACAGGCGTCGTCTTGTGTCCCTTTTCCGGTGACTTTATGCCATCTCTCTTCACCGATAATCCTCAAAATCGAGGGCTCCGATGCGATGAACTGAAAGATTAATTCTGGGCGTTGGATGTTTTTCAGGCGATGCTCACCAAGTGCGATAAAACTTCCATGTGGAAATTGCGTTTTGACGAGTTCGTGGGTCGCCGTGGAGAGCAAGATCTGGCCACCATGCCCGGCATCGGTAATTCGTTTGGCGAGATTCACGGGCATTCCATGATACTCATTGTTCAAGAGGAGCAGATCTCCTGTGTGAATACCGATGCGGACGCGTAATTGCCCTACCTCTTTATGCCATTGATGGGCATTGAGCGCCAATTGGATCTCCACTGCGCAGGTGAGAGCATTGCCCGCGGTGGGAAAGCGGAAGAAGAAGGCATCACCTTCGCTGCGGACTTCTGTTCCACCCCATGCCGTCATTGCTGCACGCAGGATCGCATTGTGGGAATCTATAACTTCTGCCACGATATTACTGTCATGTTTCTCCCAAAGCAGCGTTGAACCTTCAATGTCAGTGAACATCAAAGTGAAGGTACCAACTGGCAAATGTGGCAGTGGATTAGGTGTTGACACTGCAGTGTCCCTCTCTTGGGTTGGATTAGAGATTTACCGCGGACCTCTAAAACGTAGCGAGACTTACAAGAAATGCCATGCCGTAAATCATGCAGTTTTCGTCAATATCGAACTGTGGATGATGGCACATATTCACGATACCCTTCTCTTCATTTCCGGCACCTACCATCACGAAGCATGCTGGAATTTTCTGTGAGTAGTAGCCAAAATCTTCGCCCCCCAATATCGGAGACATCGGAAACACAAGATTGTCTTCACCCACCAACTCTTTTGCTGTCGATAAGGCTGTAGTGACACAAGGCTCATGGTTGTATGTTACCGGATACCCTTCATGATAGGTGAAGGTGTAAGTTGCATCGTGGGCACCTGCCACACCGGCAAGAAGGCTTTCCAATTGCCCTCGGACGCTTTTTTGTACCGATTTCTGAAGTGTACGCACTGTTCCACCTATTAGCACTTTAGGTGGAATGACATTAAGAGCAGCACCCGTGAGTCCATTTTGCAAGTTAGCGTCCCCGCCGTGTAATTGTGTGATACTGATGACGGCTGAATCCAGTGGATTAACATTTCTGGCGACAATCGATTGAGCGGCTGTCACGAACTGTGCTCCAATAACGATTGGATCAACAGTGAGGTGTGGAAATGCAGCGTGTCCGCCTCTACCTGTAAGTGTGATTTGGAAAGTGTCGGACTGTGCGAGCATAGGACCGACACAGGTTGCGTATTCCCCAACGGTGAAAAGCGGAAAGACATGTATCCCATAAATCTCGTCTACATCCTCTAATGCTCCATCGGCTATCATAGCGGGTGCACCACCGGGTAGTGCTTCTTCGCTCGGTTGGAAGATGAATCTGATGTGTGTTTTGAGGTCGTCTCGAAGATGTGAAAGGATTCGTGCCGCGCCGATGAGCATAGCCGTATGCGCATCGTGTCCGCAGAGATGGGCTTTGCCATCAATCTTTGACTTAAAAGGAACATCGGTGAGTTCTTGAATCGGGAGGGCATCCATGTCTGCCCGAAGCGCAACCCGCTTTGATGCACCTGGCACCTCCAGATCTCCCACAACACCTGTTCTACCGATACCCGTCCTAACAGGAATATCAAGCGCACGCAGTGCGTCAGCAGCAATACCTGCTGTGCGGTGTACATCAAATCCTAATTCAGGATACTGATGAATGTCGCGTCGAATAGCGACGATGTCGTTAAAATGACGATGGCACTGTTCAAAAATCAAGTCTTTCATTTTTTAGTATAATGTAAAGTAAAAACGAGTTGTAGTTTTAAAGCACAACTCAGGTGTAGTTAGAATGTCAATGTCCGCCGCAAGATGCTTTGATGCCCGTGTTCATTTTCGAGTCGATAGATGATGGTGTAAATGCCCGGCATTGTACGAAAATATTCGGCATCAATTGCAGGAGTCAACTCTATCTGGGTTGAGCCATCATCAGGAATAATTTTCATTTCTGAGAAGGGTCCGTATACCCTTTCTCCCAAAGGATTGAGTACCTTCCATGTCATAGTGAGTTGTTTGGGACGCGGCGGATTATTGATGTAAACCGTAATCTTATCGTCAATTTGCCCGCTTTCAAGCCTAAGCGTCCCTAATTTGGAAAACAACTTAACAGTTAACGTTAGCGGAGGCACATATTCAAGATACCCTCTACCCGGAATAGCACGCCATGTTCCGCCTGTTGCCAATGCTATCTGTCGAATTGGCAGATAATCGAGTCCGATAACATCGACGCGGATCTGCTCATTCTGCAGTGCTTCAATAACTTGATCCAAACTATAGACGGATCTTCCGTTGTAATCAGCGTCGTGGAAGGCGGCATCGCTTGCAAGGACAACAAAGCGTTGTGCGCCTTTTCGGAATTTCATCTCCGTTACTACCGCCATAAGCGCATCTAAGCCTGCTTCGGCGAGGTCTCCTCCACCATCAACACCTGTCTTAGAAAGTCGGTTCTTGAATGTGCCAAGATCATCTGTCTGTCCAAAGTTTCTCGTCTTATCTGTGAATGTTACCAATCCAAAAGAAGGACTGCGTCCTTCTCGTTCCAATGCTTCAGAAACAAAGTCGACATAAGCCCGTATACCTCGGATGTTGTCATCCATGCTTGCTGTTTCATCAAGCACAAAAACGACATCGACTTTTTTCGTCGTACTCGCCTCAGCGAGTGTTCGGGCAATGTCTTTCATCATGTAAACGAAAACGCCTCCGACATTACCACCTCCGGTGCCGCCACCGCCGCCCCAAGAATTACCGACGCCTGTAGCTCGGAGTGCGTCACCACGACGACTGCCGTAGTGGATCTTCGGAGCGTTGACAGTTGGTGAGCCACTACTTAGTGCATCATTGGCACCCAAATCAATAGGTTTCGTCTCTCCCTGCGGTGCTACATAGTCGGTCTCTGGTGTCAATGGTGCAACCATTGGCTGATTAGGTGAACTCACGGCTATGCGATTCCCAGTTGTGTAATCGGCAGGACGTCCTACTACCGTTCCGATGGAATCTCGGGCGCGATTCAGCCCCTCCTGCCTACGTACTTCGGATTTGGGAAGGTCTGCCACGCTTTGATTTTCCGTTTGCCACGCTGCATTTAATCCGGCTTTGGGTTTCGGTGGTGGGGGCGGCTTAGTCTCTTTCACTACGACGGGTGTAGCGGGTTCAATAACCGGAAGTATTTTAACTGGTAGCGGTGGTCGTTCAACGTGAGTTATAGAAACTTCTATTTCGTCACGGAAAGGTAGAAGTGAATCCTGCTTGGGAATCATCCACCACATCACCGATAAAAGGACGCAGTGGACGCAGAGGGAAAATATGAAATATGGAGATGCCGATCTTCGTTTTAACATTTAGGCTCCACCCGCTTCCAGAGAACACTTACAAATGAAATTCAACAACATCTCCATCGTAAACGACGTCATTGCGACTCACAGATTGTCCGTCATGCCATTCGGGTCCCCATATTCGTGCGAATTTGAAATCGGCGAAATCTTTGTGCAAACTCATCGCGGCGTCAAGGACAGTTGCCCCTGTTGGAAGAACTATCGGCTCATCTTGTTCCATCGGTTTTCCTGGTGCCTTTGGATAGACACGCAAGATATCCAATTCCGCATAAATTTCTTGCAATAGGGTTTCTTTGCCTTCATCGGTTTCGGCAGAAATTGGGCAAATTCGAAATACATCCCCGTAGAACTCTTTGAGAATATCCAACCTCTCTGAGGCGCCTGCTGCGTCAAGTTGGTTTGCCACGATAAGTGTCCCATTTTCTGGAGTTTCTCGGTTTGCTTCGTCAAGGAGTGCTATCACTACATCCAGATCGTCTAATAGATTATCGCTTGCGAGACTTATAACTGGCAGCGGGATATCTGCGTTACGGGTGAGTGTCAACACCGTTGGTAAAACGAAATCTGGTGAAATTGACGGCGTATCAATGATTTGGAATTGTATGTTTTCATAGGGCAGCATCCCGACCATCGGCATTGTCGTTGTATAAGGGGTCAGTGATACTTCTGGTTTGGCGTTTGTAAAACTCGCGAGTATCTGGGATTTACCACTATTCGGAGGTCCGAGAAGAACGATCTGTCCTGCCCCTTGTTTTGGGATATGCTCACTGTAGCTTCTCTTGCTTGTACCCTTGCCGCCTGGAGCTGTCGCCTCCTTCTTGAGTTTAGCAGCACGATGACGAATATCAGCAACCACTTTCTCCGTGCCCTTGTGCTTAGGAATGATGCGTAACATCTCCTCTAACAGGCTGAGTCGTTCTTCGTCTGTTTTAGCGGCTTCATGCTGGTGCTTGAGTTTATAATAGGTCGGGGGCAGATTCGCTGGCATCTTGCGTCCATCTCCATCGTCATTCGGACAGGCTTAGCACGCCTCGATTTGGCAATAATGAAACGTTATCCTTATTTACAATCAGGATAAAATCTGTTAAAATGTATGAAACTATTAATAGGGTACACGATTTTTATTCTTATGTCAAGCCAATTAAGATGCTGCTTGCAAGCCCGAATAAGCACATACGCTCTTTTTCTTTCTCTTCTATGTCTTCCTTTCTCTATTACAACAGCAGCGGACAATAAACTTTTATCTCGAGGCGATGACCTACTGACGTTGGTGCAATCTGAGGCACTTGAAGCGCGGGTAATAACGTTGCAGGAAAACTTCGCATCGGGACACAACTTACCAGCATTCCGAACGCGCAGTGCCCACCATCGTGAGGCAACGGAAAACATAGTCCGTTACATTACAAATGCGTTCCGACGCTCCCCACGTATGGAGGTCAGTGAACAAGTTTTAGGTGGTATTAGAAATGTAGTGGCTGTCCTTCCACGGCGCACGGCTTCGTCCAGCAACCGTATCTTTATCATCTGTGCCCATTACGACACACAAGCGATTCGCGAACCGAATTGGAATCCATTAGCCTCCACCGCACCCGGTGCTAACGATAACGGCACAGGCGTAGCAGCAATGCTGGAGATTGCGTATCTTTTAAGTCGATATGAATACGATCACGAGTTAAGGTTTATCGCATTAGGTGGCGAGGAACTCGGGTTTCTTGGCAGTCGGTACTATGTCCAGCAGGCATCTACTATAGAGGAAGGTCCTGATGTCGATACCGTTCCTCAACGTGAAAACATTGTTGGTGTTTTTAACTTGGACATGTTGGGTTTCAACTGGAAAAACGATTTGGTTGAAATTATTACTAACAACGATTCTGCGTGGATAGGTCGGGCACTCATAATCGCAAACAGATGGTACGACGTAGGTTTGAAGATTCGCCGGACGCAAGATGAATTCGTTGATATTTCCTCCCACAAACCGTTCTGGGATAGCGGCTATAATGCTGTCACCTTAACCGAGAGTTCTACGCCGTGGCGGGATTCACAAAATTACGATGCGAATCCTTTCTATCACACATCTGCCGATACTGCTGATAAGGTGAACTTTAACTTAGTGAGAAAGGTTACCCAACTTGTGCTTGTTACAGTGGATAATCTTCTCACGGATATGTTTCAACCGAAGCGTCAGATACCACAGATAACGTTGCAACTTCCATCAACAACGCAAGAGGGCGAATTAGAGGTTACAGGAACGTTTCGTTCGGATTTTCCAATTGACATCGTTATCCATCCGAACCGAGCGGAGGCATCACTGGATCGAGAAACACAGACCTATACTGCAACAATCGCGTTGCAACCCGGAATGAATGTGCTTCGGGCAACAGCACGCTATCCACTCGGTGCGGTTTCAGTCGCGCAATCCGTTGTTCTAACGCAGGCATTTGCTTGGAAAGAGATAGTGGTGTTCCCGAACCCAGCGCGTTCAGAAGGTTTAACCGAATTCCGTGTTGAGGCAAACGTGGATATAACAGACCTGCAGATAGTGATTTACGATTCGGGCGGTAATTTGATAAAGCGGATTGAAGGTGTCTCTGACCGGTTAGATCAACGTGTTTGGCGTACGTGGTGGAATCAGCAGACCTCTTACGGATTAGCGGTATCGCCAGGTATTTATATGTGCCATATCACGGCTACATCAAAAGGAGAAAGCTACACCTATTTGGAAAAATTGGCGATTCTGCGGTAGTGAAAAAGGGTTGACATATTCGCTGAAACTGTGCTAAAATAGGCTACACGGAAACAAAGATAATGCAGGAGGACGGAACAATGGCTGAACACTTAGCGCACAGCTTGCACGCCGATGATAGTAAGACTGAGTTTATTGAGTGTGCAAAAGTTGCAGAGATTCCTGACGACGGGATTATAGCTGTAAACGTTTCTGGGCAGTCGATTGCACTCGCAAAAAGTGATGGCAAAATTTTCGCAGTGGACAACCGTTGCCCGCATATGGGGTATCCACTTAACCGCGGCAGCGTCCACGATGGTATCCTGATTTGCCATTGGCATCATGCCATGTTCGACTTGGCGAGTGGCTGTACCTTTCACCCGTTCGCAGACGATGTGGAGCCTTATCCCATTGAAGTCCGAGATGGCAGAGTCTACGTCGCTGTGAGTGCGAATGGTGCAAATGCTGTCGAGCGATGGAAAGAACGACTCGGCGAAGGTCTTGAGCAGAGCATTAACCTTATCCTCGCGAAATCCGTTATTGCGCTCCGTTCACTCGGCACCGCCCCTGACGCTATTGTTGAAGTCGGCGCACTTTATGGGGCGCGGGGCAGGCGTGCTGGCTGGGGACCTGCCATGACAATTCTCACTTGCATGGCGAATGTCGCGGGGAAACTATCGGATGCCGATAAGGTGCTCGCACTTTACCAAGGCTTGCTCCATGTATCCGATGAAACTTCGGCATCGGCACCACGGATTGCTCTATCAGAACTCGAAACTGATACCCACTCGCTACCACAATTGAAAACATGGTTCCGCTACTTCATCGAGGTGCGGAACGCCGATGGCGCTGAACGTACGATTCTAACAGCGATTGCCAACGGAGCGACGGAAACACAGGTTTGTGATATGATGGTAGCAGCGGCAACAGATCACTTTTATCGAGATGGCGGTCATACACTCGATTTCATCAATAAAGCCTTTGAGCTTCTCGAACGCATCGGTTGGGAAAAAGCCGACGAAGTTATACCGACGCTCGTTGGGATGTTAGCCAGCTCATCACGGGCTGAAGAACAGAACCGATGGCGGAGTCCAATCGACTTCGTTCCAGTGCTAAGAGAAACATTTGATGAACTCGAAGCACTTGTGGCAGAAGGCAAAGACCAGACATGGACTGGTAGCGATGCCTTGGTCGAGATGCTGCTTGCTGATGACCCACTTGAAACAATAGATACCCTCAAATCCGCTATTCAAGACGGGGCGACATTAACGGAGTTGACGCAGACGCTCACTTACGCAGCAGCACTACGTATCGCACAATTTCATACGAAGAACGAATTTGGGGACTGGATTGCAGTTTTGCACACTTACACTTACTGTAACGCGCTCCATCAGTGTGCTAAGCGAGCACCTTCAGTAGAGATTATTAGAGGTATTTTCCACGGGGCAATAGCTATCTACTTCGATCGTTGGTTCAACATGCCAGCGGCGCGTTTACCACAACATCGTCGGGACACCGAGACGCTTCCGACAGATGCTGATGCGCTCTTGGAAGAGTTTGTCATGCTTCTTGACACACAGGCACAAGCGGATAAGGCTGGCATGTACATCTATAGATACCTTTCACTTGGACATCCACGCGAGCCGCTGTTAGAAAAACTGGGGCATATTCTTCTACGAGAAGATGCCGAATTCCATTCCTTCCAGATGTTAGAGGCGGCTTTCCAGCAAGCAGACGAGTTAGATGAAGCCCGGGCGCAACTGACCCTTGTAGCGGCGTCACGTTATCTTGCTGCACATGCTCCCACAGCACGGGCACGCCGGCAGACAGCGAACCTTGCGCTCCGTTTACATCGTGGTGAGGATCTTTCAGCTGATAACCCAGATGAAGCAGTGGACTAAACGCCCCAAAGTACAATTGATCATGCGTAGGCGCGGTTTCCAACCGCGCCATATCAATACATCGCGGAACCGTAAAGAAACACGATAGGTCGCTCTATATCGCTATCTACGCGCAAAGGAAAGTCTAATGAAAAAAAATATCTATGTCTGCTCTCGTTTGATAATTTTTCTTGTTAGTGTGAGTGTTATCTTTTCCTCGTGTGGCATCAGAAACACTCAACCCACGGATGTCCAACTGTTGGGTTCGATCGAAAATGCGTTTGTAAACGTTGCTAAACGGAGCACGCCCGCTATCGTTGGTGTGAGCGCTGTACGCTGGGATGAAGGAAAGCCTACTCAGCAAGAAGGTTCCGGATTTATCTTTCAGAAAGCTGGCTATATTTTCACGAACGACCACGTCGTGAAAGGGGCAGCAGCAATCAAGGTGCAATTGTTAGGCGGACGCGAATTTGAAGCAAAGTTAATTGGGACAGACCCACCTACAGATATTGCTGTTTTAAAAATTAATTCAGCGGAAGAGCTGCCGGTGCTTAGGTTAGCAGATTCAGAACGGGTTCAGGTTGGACAATTCGCTATTGCTATTGGAAATCCGTTCCAACTCAATCACACGGTGACAACCGGTATTGTGAGCGGGAAAGGACGCACACTCCTTCCAGATGCAGGTATTATTCGGTATCAAGATTTCATTCAAACGGACGCTTGGATTAACACTGGAAACAGCGGAGGTCCGCTGTTGAACATCCATGGTGAAGTGATAGGGATCAACGCCTTAATACGGCGAGCCGACAATACACCGGCAACCCAGGCGGTTAGAGCAGGTGCCGGATTTGCCATTGCCAGCAACCTTGTTGTAAAGATTGGGACACAACTGCTCACACACGGAAAAATCATACGAGGTTTTCTTGGAATTCGTATGGAAGAAATCACACAAGGCATTCGAGTTCGGAGTGTTTTAAAAAATATGCCTGCACACCTTGGCGGACTGCAGAGAAACGACATCATTGTCAAATACAATGGGCAAAGAGTAAACGATGTCAACGAATTCAAAATGTGGATTGCCGATTCTCAAGTCGGCAAGGACTCACAGATTACAGTCCTCCGGAACGGTCATGAACGGACCTTTACTGTAACAATAGCTGAAATGCCTTCGCTACAAGCAGGCAGATCGGTTGGCAACGACTCAGTGGCGTGGAAGCGGCTTGGATTGACAGTTCGCAAGTTGGAAAAGGGGGACTCTGAAAGATATACATACTTGACCGACGAGGATCATGGCGTCATTGTTGACATGGTCACAGAAAGGAGTCCTATTCCGCGAGGTGCCCTCATTATTGCAGTTGATGGAAAAAGTGTTAGGAGTGCTCAGGATTTTGATGCGCTTCTGCAGATGGGGCAGGACCTTGGAGAGATTATCCTTGAGGTGAAAAGTAGTCACGGTACAGAAAAAATAACTGTGAAGTTAAATGATTAAGGAAGAAGAAAAATCTCACTTGATACGGTTTAATTTTCTGCTGCCCTCACCAGCAACCGAGATGGATTTATAGTAAGTCCTAAAAATATATAGACACTTGTAGCACACATTTGCCTCACAGTGAGAGTTTGTGGAAGGTTAGCACGCAAACTAACAGTTTGCGCTACAAAAGAGGTGTCTAAGTAATTATAGAATCTACCATAGTAGAAGATAATATATGAAATCATCACCTTCCCTTACGCTCAGAGAAATCTTTAGTCATGGCGGTCTCATATCGCAACATCTTGATGGATATGAGTTCCGCCAAGAACAATTACAGATGGCACACGAGGTAGCTCGTGCGTTAATAGACGCTGAACATTTGATTGTTGAGGCGGGGACGGGTGTTGGTAAAAGTTTTGCGTATCTAATTCCGGCAATTTCCGTCGCGCTTAAAGCAGAGCAGAAGGTCGTTATTTCAACGAATACTATTAGCTTACAAGAGCAGCTTGTTACGAAGGATATTCCGTTTCTGCAGCGTATACTCCCTCGCGATTTCAACGTAGTGCTGGCAAAGGGACGGCGCAACTACCTCTCGCGCAGACGGCTCAAAAATTTGCTTAATTATGAGCGCGGTTTGTTTGATACATTAGAAGAAGTTGAAGAGGTCGCCGAAATTGAGGAATGGGTAAATTTGACAGCAGATGGTAGCACTGCTGATCTGCCGTGGCAGCCTAACCCCCAGGTTTGGGATAAAGTTGCATCTGACAGAGATAATTGTCTCGGACGCCAGTGTGAAACTTACGATACCTGTTTCTATTTCAAAGTCCGCAGGGAGATGCAGGATGCGGATCTCCTTATCGTGAACCACCATCTTCTCTTTAGTGACCTCGCTATCCGGAAAGACAGTGAGGAAGCACTCGGTGTCTTACCTGATTACGATTACCTGATTATTGATGAAGCCCATCATTTAGAGGCGACAGCAACCAATCACGCAAGTATCGACTTTAGTAATACTCGCGTCAAATGGCTTCTTGATTCGCTTTCCAATTTGGCGAAGATATTTGAATCACGGCAATTGACGATGGAAGTCGACGAAGCACGCGACCAAGCAAATACCCTTTTTCGCACGATTATTGACGCCATGGAAGAAGTCGATGACAAAGGGCACGGTCCTACCCTTACACAGCGCATCCACACAAGGAATTTCGTCAGGAATGTATTAGACACACCGCTTGGGAATATTGCACAGACCTTGAAACAGCTTCGTGACAATACCTCAACAGAAGACGAAGAACAAGAAATTACGGCACACCATCGTTATTGCGAACGGCTCCGCGATGAATTAGATATGATCATTGAGCAGAGCGATTCAGATTACGTCTATTGGGCTGAAATCTCGACGCGGGGACGGACACCACGCATTCTTCTAAATGCTACGCCGGCAAACGTCAACCAGATGCTGGAAGATCACCTCTTTGCAGTGAAAAACAGCGTTGTGATGACGAGTGCCACGCTTTCTACTAATCGCAACTTTGCTTACTTTAAAAACCGGATTGGAATAGATGAATGTCGTGAATTACTTGCGCATTCGCCATTTGATTTCAAGAAACAGGTAGAAATCCACATACCGCGGTATATGCCAGACCCGAACAGTAGTGAATTTGTGCCAGCAGTGACAGAAAAAATCAAGCACTACTTAAAATTAACCCATGGCAAAGCATTTGTCTTATTTACCAGTTACAAGATGATGGACGAGGTGTACGATGCCGTGGCGCCCTATCTTGAGGCAATTGGACTTGACACCTTCAAACAGGGGGGCGAACTCTCACGGACAGATATGCTTCAAGCGTTTCGAGAGGATACCGATTCGGTTTTGTTTGGGACATCCAGTTTTTGGGAAGGTGTTGATGTTCGTGGCGAAGCGCTCAGTAATGTTATTATCACAAGGCTTCCGTTTGAGGTCCCGACGCATCCAGTAATGGAAGCACGCGTAAAACAGATAAAAGAGAGCGGCGGGAACGAGTTTTTTGAGTTCAGTTTACCGGAAGCGATCCTACGACTGAAACAGGGATTTGGTAGGCTTATCCGCACGCAAACAGACAACGGGATTGTTGCGATACTTGACCCACGGATTCGGACGCGAAATTATGGAAAGCAATTTTTGGATTCGCTGCCAGACTGTGAAATTGTTGAAGAATAAACAACAAAAGATGCTCGCGGCACAAAATGCCACGAGCATCTTAAAACGTCTAAATAACGCATAGCACAACGGGTTTCATCATTAATAACGTTTCGGTGATGGCTGTGCGTTGCGAATTCCTCTGTCATGCGTGAAAGGGAACTCAAATTCAATCGTTTGATAACGCTGTGCGGCTCCGGGAGGCGGTGCCTTTTCGATCGGTAGGATAACCTTTAATTCAAGAGCATTCAACTTTGTTTGCGTGAATGGCACGAACCCCTCAGCACTTTCACCTGGAGGAATACCAGTCCGGCGTGTTCCGACCTGTTGCTCAACAATAGGCATCCGTCTCTCGATCAAGATGCGTCGCGCAGTTTCGAGTCCATTTTTTACATAGAGTCCTGTTGCGCGTGCCATGTATGTGAAACGTTCCTTTAAATCATCATAATCCATACCGTTGTAGATATTCTCACCTTGGTCGACAATACGACACTTCTTGACATTAAAGATGACGTTATGCTCCCGATTGTTAGTAATCTTGACATAAAACACGTCAGTTTTGTCGCCTTGGTGGAGTGCCTCAGTCTCATAAAAAGGTGAGAAGGCATTACCACGATTGTACTTCCGGTCGAGGTCCGCCCGTCGCCAGTATGCAATAGAAACGGTAATCCCGTCTGCAGTCTTTGTCAGGATCGGTTGTCTTGAATTAACCTCAAACAATTCGGGATGATCAGACATCATGACGACATCAACAACCTTCCGATCTTCGCCGCTCCCTGTTTCAATTACGTTTTGGGTTTCCGTCCATTCATTGAGAAAACTATCCCACTCCTCAACAGCGTGTACGTATTCGTCAAATGCGAAGATGTAGGTTATCGCTTCCATATTGGCATCACGCGCTTTTCCAACACGGAATCCGACTGTTTCCATACCGTACTTATCCAGCACCGGCTTAGCAAGTTCCTCAGAAGGAACAGCAGGAACGATCACCTCTTCCTCCGGATTTGCAGCTTGTTCCGTCAAGGCGTCTGCTATATTATGCACAGGTTGGATGGGTGACAAGTTGTAGAGAGATGTTCCACAACCTGCGACGCTAAAAGCGAGTGCAAATAGCAAGACGAGATTGAGTGCTGTGAATTTATTCAACCATTTCATTGATAATATTGCCTCCTTGGCTGCCATTCATAGAATGGCAAGTTCATTTTTTCGTTTCCTATCCTGCAGGGCGTTCAAAAATTCTGCAGGGCGTTCAAAATATCATAGCGCGAAACATCTACGGCTGATTGTAGAACACCCGGGTAAGACACGAACGATGTGCCTAAAACTGATTTTATTTACTAAATTAACATAACTGCAATTTTTAGTCAAGAAATATCTCTAAAGAATTTGTGGTGCTTACCTGACAACACTTAACTTTCCGATTTCTTGAATAAGGACGTCCGCTTGCTTGGCAGAAACGCGGTAAATATAGATGCCTGATGCGACAGGTGTACCGTTATAGGTTTCGGCACGCCACTCGAACTTTCCCTGTGGTGACACATTCTCGCGCGTTTCACTAAAAATCAGATTACCTGCCGGGACATACACCTCAAGATTGATATTATCCGCAACCTGGGACGCAGAGAGGCGATAGGCAAAGGTCACTACACGTTCACCTGAGTAGAATGGATTAGGATACACTCGCATATCCTCAAAGGCAAACGCCTCGGCTTGGAGTTGTTCCACACGGAGTCGGTAGGAATCAACGCTGCTAAAACCACCATCCGATGCCACAACCAGATAGAAAAATCCTGTGGTATCCGGCTGATAAAGGAGTCTCAATCCAGCGATGTCGGTGGCATTTTCCGCTGTAGCGAGCGTCTCACCCGTCTCCGTCTGAAGGGATAAACGGTAATTCTGGTCTGGCGGAATGTCGGCGAGGGTTACCAAAATAGTAATACCTCGAACAGCCTCCAGTTTGTATACATCGCGGGCATCCGTTAAACTGAAAAGGAAAGACTCGTAGATTTCCCCGTATGTGATTGGAAACGCCGTCGCCAACGTATCGTTGGGTTCGTACGTGTCCCCAAACGAGACCAAAATCGGAATTGTCAGCCCTTCCGCTCCAATGTTCGTGATTGAGACACCTGTAACAGAACCGTCGTTAGCATTGCTATTCGGAAGGGTGCCCGGCGTAAAGGCTGTTTGTCCATCGTTTGCGGAGTAAGCAGCACCCTCGGTAATCAATTGTATGTCTATAAACGCATCGCCATCCTCTTGAAAGATGCCGAGGTGTTCAGGGTCTGTTGGGTCTTCAAGCCATATCTGTTGCGAAGCATCAACGCTGCCAAGTGGGTACGGATCTGTTTCGTCAATGTGCCATATCAGTATACCGGACTCAGGCAAATGGGTATCGAAAGTCGCGCCAGAATCTTTGTTTCGATTCTCTATTAGAAAGAATTCCGTAGCCTCACCAGTAAAAAGGTCAGCCGATGAATGGATATCAATTTTAAAAAGTTTATCGGTTTTGGGAGCGAGTTCAAAACTTGGCACATCAATTTTTTGATTTTCGGCTATCTGAACAGGTTGAATCCAACCGAGGCGCCCGTTTTGAGGTCTGGCATCGAAATCCCACTTGAGGTATCCTGTGATATGGCTTGGTCTGATCCCTAAACCATCTGGGCCTTGATAAGGACCGAAAGCCCCCATTAATCCCCATTTGTGGTCGCGAGCATCTGTGAAGCCGAATCCGTAGACATCAGGTGCCCCGAAATCATGGAAAAACTCGTGAAAGTAGATGCCCAAGTGTGGGTGCTCGAGGTCTGGTTCCTCCGCAACAACCGCGGCTGTATCTACAAGGACACCATCGTAAACACTATTAATAGTTTTTGTTAAAATTGACCAGATGTCATCAACAACGCCAGATGCAGCTTGATTATTGCCAGCATGAATCAGGATAATGTGGTCAACGATGCCGTCGCCGTCCCTGTCATATCGAGAAAAATCGACGATTGGATCTACTGCTTCGCACGCTTCCCGTACCAATTCACGGTAGCGTTCCTGAATTCTGGCGCCTTCACCGTAATAGGTCATCGGTTTTTTGGCGCGAATCCATGTGTTGCCAGCGGGAAGAACGCCTCCCATTGGACCCGGCTGGACATCCATCTGTCCGTAAGAGTTTTCGAGATAGTATGTTTTGAGGGAAACACCCGCTGTCCCGAAGAGATAGGTATTAAACGCCGCACCCTCTCTGCGTCCGGGCATGTCATCGAAATCCACCTTTAATGCGAGGACATATTCTATGCCATCGGATTGTAAGACACCCTGCTCCCTGATGAGACAACATCCATCCAGTGCCTCAAGAAACGCCTCCCTACTTTGCGGCGCCTTGGGTATCAATTGACTGCTTGTGGAATCTGCATCAAAAAAGAGGTAAGGGTTCGGTGGTGCTGCGAGGGCAGGTGTAGCAAACAAAACAATAGTCGCAAGACTAACGATTAGGATATTAAAGATTTTCATTGATGTGATTTGGATGAAGTCGGAAGCGTGTGTCCAAAGCGGTTTAATCAAATTCGCCTCCGCACTTGCGACATAGGATATAGAACTGGATGTCATCGGATTGGGCATGTTGTATCATGAGATCGACCGCCTGCTGTGGCAAATCTGCTTCGCACTTGGGGCATTTGTAGAGCGATCCTTCTGTCTGAGGAAATTGCGTAATATCCCCCCAAACATCGTGGAGTGCGTATTTAAATTCCCAAGGTAATTCGGTCTCAACGGCAGTTGCGATTCGGACAGCATAGCGAATTAATTTCTGACAATACTGAAGAGAAACCGGTTCGTAAAGTTGTCGTGAATGCCGAATCGGGAGTAGTCTTCCGTTGGTCTCGATTTCAGGGTCAAAATTGCGGTCGCGCGTGAGCAAAATCTGGTCAAGACGCGAACCGTGTTCTCTACCTTTTGACCAGAGATTATAGTAGCCTGGACGTTTAACTTGAAAAAAAGCCGGAGTCGTACCCGATCTTCTACCTACCACACTTTCGAGACCGGTATGCCAGAGCCAGCGTCCCCACTTGGTAGCGTCATCTGGTTCCGGACAAATTCTGATTGCCCCTTGACCACCATCTCGATCCCAAGGATACGGAGCGGCATCGTCCATACCGATCCAGTAAGAATCATCACCTCTTCCAAAGAAAACGCGAAGCCAAACGTACCACTTTCCAGTTTTTGGTATGTAAATCTCATGAATTGCCCGTGCGCCGTACTGACTGTCGATTGCGAGGCCTCTTGAAGCTTCTTCATGCGCTACAATTTCCACACCTGCATCTAAATGGACAGCGGTATCTGACTCAACAACAAGTGTATCTTTCGGCAAGCGGACCAGTTCTTCGAGCTCGTCTGTCCCTTCAGGATCAGTAGGTTCTAAGAGATTATAGTGTTTAGCGATTTTCTGCGAGATCCGTTCAAACTGTTTCTCGGAAAGGTTAGCGTCAAAAAAGCAGTCCCGGATGCCTTTCTTCCATAAATCCAAGAGGACAAACATCGCCTTTAGGTTTCCATCTGGACGTTTTCGCGTACCAACCACTATTAACATCCCAGTATCCTTAGACCGGCTTACAAAACAGCGGTGGACTGGAAAATCGGGAGATTGATGGGTCTGACTGGATACAATAAGGGGTGAGTAGTATTGGCATCTCTCATCGCACCCCGGAATCTTTGCTCTTTTGGCTCTACAGCACTCTGGACAAATCAACATACCGTTGAGCGCGGGACAAATGCGTTTGCCATTATCGGAGCGGCAGGTGCGACATCGCTGACGTCTGGGTCGCCTTTTTGAGGTCTGATGCTTTTGATGTCGCATGTCTTTTTCCTAAGAAAGTCCCGAGACTGGAAACCGCATTAAAGGGATCTCATAAGAGGTTGGGACGACCGACATGAATAGAAAATCAACTCGGACGATTAACAAGATCAGCCAGATATTCGGCAATTTTATCCGTAATTTGCTGCGCATCAACGTCGGCGAAATTAAAGAGTTCTTTTAGCATCGGGGAAATAGCACCCGTATCGAGTAGGGCATTTGCGAGCCTGCCCATATTGCTTCGATTGATCCCGCCTTGTCCATCGTTGTTCCCCATATCCAAAATTTTGATGCTATCAATCTTCTCAACAGGTCGCATCAATTGTTCAACAATGTCCGGGAATTCGTCGATGAGTTCCATAATTGCCTCTTGGACGAGGACGCGTTGTTCAGCCACATTTCGGGCTTCATACTCAGCCATCTCACCTTGTGCTTTCGCGCGTGCTTCGGCAAGCACCGCATCAGCGAGCCGTTCAATGGGTTGTGCTTGTGCCTCAGCACCAATAATAGCAACCTCACGCTGCCATTCAGCCTCTTTCACCTGTTCTGTCGCGGTTACATTTACTTCCGCTCCCATACGTTCGGCTTCGACGACTAACTGCTCCTTCTCGGCGAGCGCGGTCACCTGCTGCTTATTAGCAATACCGATTTTTCGATCTTCATCGCTCAAAGCAACAGCTAATTCCTGACCAATACGGGACTGCTCGACTGTCAAAGTTTTAGCGATCTCAGCGAGTTCGACCTGCCGCATTTGATCGATTTGTGCACTTTCTACGACCAGATTCTTTTCGATTTCACGCTGTTGAACCTGTTGTTCTTGACTAAAACGTGTTGTTTGAACTGACAGTTGACGTTCAATATCCCGTAAAGACACACCCTCTTCTTGAGCAATGTGTGCCTTCTCTACCACGAGATCCTTTTCGATATCGCGGAGTTGTTCCTGTTGCTCTCTGGCAATTCGCGTTAGTTCTACCGCTAATGTCTTAGAAATTTCAGCGATTTCGACCTGTCGCATCTGGTCAATTTGAGCAGTTTCTACAACGAGATTTTTCTCAATTTCACGCTGTTGTACCTGCTGTTCTTGGCTGTAGCGTGCTGTCTGCACCGACAGTTGACGTTCAATATCCCGTAAAGACACACCCTCTTCTTGAGCAATCCGTGCCTTTTCTATTGCCAATTCCTTTTCTATTTCACGAACGGCAATTGTCTGCTCTTGCGTAATTCTTTGCATCTGAACGGTGAGATACTGCTGTATTTCTGCAAGCTGGACGACTCTGGATTGTTCGATTTGTTGCGTTTCAACGATGAGGTTTTTCTCAATTTCACGTTCAGCAACAACCTGTTCTTGCTGAACACGGGCGACTTGGATGTCGCGCCCCATCTCAATTTCACGTTCCTGGACGATCTGTTCTTGGGTAATACGGGCACGTTCAACCTCTTGCTTCATCTCATATTCGCGTTCTTGGACACCTTGCTCCATTTCAAATTGGAATTTAAGGGTTTCCGCTTCTCGTTCAGCGGCGTAGATCGCGATATTTTTCTGCTGGTCGGACTCTGCCCATGCCTGCTGCTGCTCGGCTTCGAGTTTCTGTATACGTGCGTCGACCTCGATTTGAACGATAGCAACTTCTTTTTCCTGAACGATGCGTTCCTTTTCCCGTTCTTGCTCTGCTGTAATTTCAGTGATTTCACGAATACCGACGGCATCAAAACGGTTTTCAGCATCCAGTGTTTCAACAGGCGTCTGGTCTACTCGGATAATTGAGACGGTTTCAAGTGTCAAGCCATTTTGGACTTCCAAGTCCTCTCCACATGCCGATAGGACTTTATCGGCAAACTCCTGGCGTTTCTGCAGGAGGTCTTGGATATCACTTTCGGCTGCGACGCTGCGCAAAGCACCTTCAAGTTTAGGTTCAATCAGTTCCCGGACGGTTTCCGGTGTCATAGATTTGTCCCCGAGTGCCTGTGCGGCGCGCAAAATATCGGTTTGGTTAGGCTCAACTTTAAGGTAGAAAACAACTTCGACATCACCACGGTTGAAATCATACGTAATTAACGCCTCTGGTCCCTCACGGATTACCTCAATCCGCATGGTGTTAAGAGAGATTTCCTTAATTTCATGGATGATTGTATTAACCCAGAGTCCACCGGTGATGCTGATCTTCTCTCTGGAACCACCGGTTCGGACGAGTGCAACATCGGCTTTAGGTATCCGGTATCGGATTACCATAGCGACGAAGGCTGCCAAGATAGCGAACAGGACGAGTACAACAAACGTCAGCACTCGCATTACGCCGCTCTGCCCAAAACTCTCAAGATTTTGGAGAGCAAACCATCCAACAGCAATGGCTACGGCAATCAAGAAGACGATAACAGCAATAAAACGCATTCAACTCTCCTATAAGATATGGAATAAAACGGAGGCACTGGTGCGCCTTGTGCAAACACTCCTACGAGGTTTCACCGGAAGATAGTGTCGCCGTTGAGATGCGTCCGGTATCGCCCTTTGAGCGGTTGACGCGGCGAAGTTTGCCAGGCGAGGTTCGCTAAGTAACATAGTGCGTTCTCAATGAGCGGTCTGGCCATTGTCGTACGATGTGAGTCACGAGTATCGACAGCAAAAGTAACATAATAGCCGTCCCCCCACTGTAACTGGAGGCTCACAGCATCACCGTTATCCTCTCTGATGGCTAATTTGTGGTAGCTTGCGTCGTTTGTTACCCAATGGTCATCGGTTACCAACGTATCAACATTAACGCTATGGGGCCAGGTAAACAATCCAGTTTTCTGTCCGTCATCCGTAACCCTGACGTTGCTATCTTTGGAGTTAATCACACGTACAGGATGCCGATTAACAGGCATCCAGTCTCCGCGCCATTGCGGCTCGGTGGTATGTACACCATCGGGCGGTGTAATATTGTTGTCCATCGCGGAAGCCCAGACGATGCCGCCCTTGTGTACAAAGTCTCGAATTGCGCGATCGGCATCTTCAAGAAAATATGCACCGTCATGTCCCGGGGCGTTCCATGTAAACCAAATGATGTCGTAGTCCGAAAGCACGATACTTGACAGCTTAACGGCATTATTGGCATCACCACGGTTGTCAGGATTGTCGTTGATATGTACTGTAGTGAATTGAAATTCTAACCCTTCAATTTTGGTGAGCGATTCTAATATCGCTGGTTCCCCGGACCTATTATCACCAACAACAACCAAGACTCGAAATACACCTAAAGGCACAATCTTTATGGAGGAAATAATATCCGAAAATGATTGCGAGTGGGGGAGTGCCCTAAGATTGCGGAGCGACAATTGGAATTCTCGAGAACTTAAACTCAGGTCCAACCGACGCCCTTCAAAATTTGCGTGTTCATAAAAAATAACGTGACATCCGCTGAATGGGAAACTGGGGCCGCGCTGGATGCGAATGGATGAAACTGCATCGTTCATACCGATGTCAAACATCGAACTGACATCACGCATGATAACGCTTCGCTGCCCACTATAATCTACGTTCTGAAACACCTCAATGATAACAGGGACTGCTCCATATTCAGGAGGCGTTGGATGTGCCGATGGACTAAAACTTATAGCCGTAATTGCATCCCCAAAGTTGTAGGGAATATTATGAATATTTGGATAGAACCCAGGAGAAAGTACCAGTCGGCGTCCTCTGTAGTTCTCGTGTTCATGAAATATAGCTTTATAGTTAGGGGACGCGTTGAATCCGGGACCTTTGTAAATCTTAATTGAGGAGATAATATCTTGTGCCCCGATTTCCCCTGTATTCGGTATCGATTCAATGAGTGTCACTTTGCGCCCCTGAAAATTCACGTGTTCGTAAACTTCAACGACGAGCCTCGGCATGTTAGCCATAACCGATCCTTATCTGTGGTATTACCCATATACTAAGGCATAGGGGTCCGACACACAAGTACTATTAGCAGGCACTTATAACCTTCAACTGAAACAGCCTGCGCTAACGCATCACTTGTGAACCAATTTTCAAGTTAAAATTAACAGGATTTACGCAAATTGGGTAAAGAAGCAATATATTTCACCCAAAAAGGCATCATTTTAGTGATTTAACCCCCTCAATCCCCCAACCCCCCATATCCCCCCTTATCAGGGGGGTAGGGGACTTTAAGAGGAAATGCGTAAGTCCTAAAATTAAGATACAATTAGTATAGACAGTTTGTCAAGCAAAAATCACTTGCTTCACTCTGCGAACTAAGTATATCTCAAACCCGACGTTTTTTTGTTGATTAATAACATAGAATTATGATATTATACCATAAAACCTGTAAAAAACACTTTTATAACGTGAGTTCAATACTTGGCAGGATATTCGAGTCGGAAAAATCGTTGGAGATTCTGTCGTTTGAAAACAAAAATGAAATTTACCCTAAACTTTTTCGGTCTGGTATCTATAGTTAAGGATAGGCGTTTTTCAATACATCTGAATGTTGAGAAACAGATCCGTTTATCAGATTTACTAAGTAAACTATGTCAACTGAAAAAGAAAGGAGCAGGTTTTCCGCTCCAGTCTCAAGACTGGCGTTTGCGAACCTGAAGCGTTTCATGGAAATTACGACGCATCTGAAAGGTTATGTTCCGATATTAGAACCGCATGGTAAGGTCGTGGGTGCTGAGGTTTCGGCGTTGCGAGAGAAACTCGCGTTGTGGATAAATGATGCCCAGCCGTCGTATCTCCTGATAGATTTCACGTGGATCCGGAAGATAGATTCTTCAGCGTTGGGGATGTTGGTGAATATGCAGGTCAATGCGGAGCGTCAGGGGACGCGTATTGGACTCATCAATGTAGGCAAACATATTAGGAACTTATTGGTTTTGACGCGACTGGTGAATATATTTCGGTGTTTTGGTTCTGTGGATGTGGCAATCTCGGCGTTGGGACCGCAAGTGATCTGGAGAAACAGTGTCTGGAAGAAACAGCTGTCTTGAAGACAGCTAAGGCATCCAGTGGCATCTTGGGCGTGTGTCTGAGTCTCGCTGCTGTGGCAAGAGGAGGGTAAACGGATGCTAAAATGTCAATCAATCGGCGTGAAGTGTCCACCTTACAACCATGAGGGTATCTTTGAGGCAGAGGATGAAACGCTAAAGTCTTTTTTCCCGGATCTCAGCGAATGTGCGGTGTGTATGAGCCAGACACCGCCGAAACGCATGGATCTTGAAGAAGATCTGTTTCAAGTCGCTGCCCTGACGCTTATAGATAAGGGACCGCAGTTTAATCCATCCCATAAAAGTGGTGCGAACTTCAGGAGTTTTATTCGTGTGCGGATCTGCGGTGCGCTGATGGATGCGAAAAAGCGGGAAGTCAAACTCAGCCACCGAGAAGTGCCGACACCTTATGTCCCCGTAAATCAGATGTCTGAGACCCACACCGCCTCGGTATTACAATTTCCCGACCCGCAAGCGGACTTTGAAGACCGACTCGCCGCGGATCTCAGCTTCACAGAAGCTCTTCCCCAACTTTTGAAACTACTCACCCCTGGGGAGCGCAAAGTTTTCGACTACCTTT
Organism: Candidatus Poribacteria bacterium; assembly: GCA_028818705.1. Taxonomy (GTDB): domain Bacteria; phylum Poribacteria; class WGA-4E; order WGA-4E; family WGA-3G; genus WGA-3G. The sequence continues at coordinate 451 of JAPPNJ010000047.1, read as the reverse complement.
GCCAAGATTGGCAGCATCGCGAGATTGCCCAAACCTTGAATCTCTCGAAAGGACGCGTGAGCCAACTTGTCAAACAGATCCACGTCAAAATGACGACCGCTGGAAAAAGGCTCGACTTGAACTTTTGAAGACAGAGAAAATCGTTAGCTCAACCGAGAAGTTATAGTTTCTAGCTGGGGTGCTCTTAAGCATCCCAGTTTTTCTTTCATGTTTTCTATAATGGTGATAACTTAAACGCCCATCAGACAAGAATTGTCCAAACTATAGTATAAATAACGCAAGTTGCCACCTATCATAAACATAGCACTCCGCTGGAGTGCAATCGCGTAAATACGCCGTTTTCTATAGACATATCACCCCTGAATCAACGGTATGAATGCCTTATGGCATTCACCGGGGGTGTGGAAAGCGACTGAAAAACCTTTCTGAAATGTGCAAAATCCGTTAGTAG
>JAPPNJ010000213.1 GCA_028818705.1 Candidatus Poribacteria bacterium | reverse complement strand
ACTACGTATACCACAATTTGGCCGACAGCCTTTACTTTTCAAACAGCCTCTAAGACGGAAATGTTATCCAGCACATCAATATCCGTTATAATGTCAACGGGAACATCCAAAGATGCAAGGATCTCAGCTATCGCCGCCATGCGATGCTTTCCATTAGCGTGAACAAAGTGAACGTCAAGATGAGATTCACCGTGTACATTTGGAAGATCAAGGATTGATTTGTAAAACATGCAATCTGCATCTGATTCGCAGACAAACACTCTCTCATGAAACAGCCCAGACAAAACCGAAGTGTATCTCATCACTGGGTCATAGCTAATCTTTTTAACAATTTCTTTGTCAAGCTCTTTGATCCTGTTCACATTGCCGTCACGCTGCATTCTCACAATCCGTAAATGTTCGGGATAGCCATTAGTTAAGCCTTCTAACACATCAACACTGTGGGTAGCCAAAAAAAGTTGCGCGTTGTGCTGTTTTTCAGTGGCGATAATTTCCCCAAGAATACGTGCTTGTGGAGGATGAAGAAATGCTTCTGGCTCATCAAGCAAAAGAAGAGTAAACGTCGTTGGAGCCAAAAGGTGAAGGATAACACTTGCGAAACTCCTCATACCGTCTCCTTGTTGGCTCAATTGTACGGTGGCATCCCGAACTCGACTTAGATAAGAAGGTGTTATTCGGTCTTCCTTATCTAATGGAGTAAGACGTTGGCCGACCAATAAGTTCCATTTAGAACTTGATGCACGGTCAGCAATAAGGTCTTCTGCAAATGCTCGTCTGAAGTGTTTACTGATTCTAAGTTCGATGTCAGCAGATCTAAATATCATGTGAATAGGGTGTTCAGGCGTATCGTTTAATATGTCAATTGCATCAACAGGATTGCTGTCCAAAATACGAGTTTCTGTAGATATTCTTTTGCAAAATAATGACTTAAAACTGTGAATGTAAGTAGGCAGCAATTGCTCAAGCACTGTGGAAGAATTTATACCGCCTCCAAACGAAGTGTAAAACCAGCGGTTGCCTTGATGCACCAATTGTATGTTTTCTTTAACAAATTGTTTGTATTCTTCCGGCGACCCCTCTTGACGGGTATTAGCTGCCTTAATCACTTTCGTCCCGTCTGTCCCATCGGAAGTGGCGAGGTGTATTTCTAATTCTGCTAAGGCTAGACTTTTGCCTGAGTTGTTTGGCCCGACAAAAACAACCACGTCAGAGGTGGCTAGGTCAAGGCTTGTCCCATCCGAAAAAGTGACTTTTTCAAAGTTTAGTGTAGGCGAATTCATGATATCCTGTGGTGGGTCCCAATATGGTGAGACCCGTTCTTTGGACCACGAATCGGGAAGAATAATGAGGACCCAGACGGATACCTTCTGCCGCCATCAGAGTCGGCCCTACTCGCTTAAATGCACCTTATTTTTTCCATTTCGTGGTCTAGCGATTGGGGCCAACCATACTTGGTGAATAACCCAATCTACATCAGACAAGTTGCCATTGTTTACCGACACGCTCTATTAGCCCCTTACTCTTTAGACCTTGCTGGGCATTCCTGACACTGTGTTTCCACTTCTTACCAAAGTTTACACCACTAATAACTAAGTCCATTTGGTCGTCACATAAATCCGGGTGGATATTTTGTATAAGTGGATGTAACTCCTGGGTGGTCAGAGGCCCGTTCTTCAAAAGGTACATGAGCGTCCTTTCAAATATTGCATTCTTGCTCTCTCCTGGCTTTTCTCTCAACTGTAACAGTGATCCTCGAACACTATCCAACTGATTCTGGAATTCGTGTTTCAGTTCCGAACGGGATGAATTGAGTCTAGCGGAGTGTTTGGCTCTAAGAGTGGCAGCACTCTCGGCGAGGTAATCCAATTCCTCCAGAGACACGCTTGCCCCCAGGCGGCCATAGTCCTGCAATTCGCAGGCAATCCTGCGAACAATTGTAGAATTATCGATTTGGATTCCATACTCGTAGTTTCGATTGAGAGAATTATTAGTGAGATTACCAGAAGTGACTATTGCCACAGATTCATCGGCTACATAGACCTTGGCATGTAAACCCGGTAGATTACGTACCGAGGTCGTTGGAACCTCTCTACAGAACTGGGCGATGGCATTCACATCAACTGTTTCTTGGAGGAGGCTGTCCACTTCCAGGTTTGTGAGCAGAGTGACCTGTGGTTGGTTGTCGGCGTCAAGCAAGGACGCGAATCTCTGCAGGGGCGGTGCGGTAATAAATTGGGAGACCAGTATGGCACTTTTGCGAACCGAGCGCGCAAAAACCTCAAACGCATCGGCCCAAGGAGATAGGATTGTTTGCATCATGGCAGGTTTGCCCTTCGAGTAATGCGTTCCTGAACAATTCCCAAGGAAATAGCAGCCGACACTTTTCACAGAGAAAAATACTGCTAATTTGTTGAATTCTCGAAGCCATTCACCATATTAGTAACTACTAAGCCTATGTAACGAGAAAGAGCTAATGTGTGATTGCTCTTGGATGATGTAGAGTAAGAAACATGAGCAAACTGGAACAGCTGGAC
>JAPPNJ010000171.1 GCA_028818705.1 Candidatus Poribacteria bacterium | reverse complement strand
GCCGGGCACGGCCGCCGCTGAACGGGAAGCTCACGCGATCGCGCGCCGGATGCAGTGCGTCATCACCGAAGGCCGGAGGCTGGGATCGCGGAGGGGCGCAATTCGTGGTAGTCTGGCGCCGACACCGAGGATAGCCCCTGGGCGTTGATTCGCTCCCGACCCTTCGCGGCATGTGTAGCCACACCAAGGTCAAGTAGGATTATTTGAAGTCTGCCTCGTCTGATTATGCGCAAAATATTAAGGCTAGGAACGAGGAGAAATTGCACCTAACCGCTACATGCCTTCAACACTCCACTCCTTATTAAACGCGAGCAATAGGAAACTGCGGCAACTGTCTATTCCATGCCGCTAAGTTAAACACAAGGCATGTGGCGACTATGGATCTCCGCCATACTTTCGATGGAGGGCCATGCACTGGTAGTTTGCGTGCAAGATCTTCCGTTCTCGCCAGAAGATCTGCTTCCGTCAAGTGTTCGATGCCAATCAACACGCAATATTGAATGGGCTTGCTTGTTCGCTTTGACGCCCATTCGTAAAGAAAAGTATCTCGATACTTATATTTTAGATCATCGTCAAGTGCTCCAGACTTAAACTTACTAACAAACTTAGCTCGATCCCGTTCCAAGGCGCTTGGGTGCTCCGGATCTTTGAGTTCGATAAACCATAATTTGTCCTCTTCCTCTACAATAAAATCTACAGCCTTCATACACGGTAATCCGTGTGAGGAACTGTCATCAAATTTTCGAACCTGTGCATCGGCGGGGAATGTAATCTGAAGATTGCCCTCAGTGTAGGTAACCATCACTATTTTCCTGCCAAGCTTCGTGCAACTTCCCGGTCATACAGGTCGGTAAACGCTTCAGCAATGGCATTTGGGTGAAGATCCAGATATGACCGCACTTTATTGCAAACAATATCGCCGGTGTCATCGGCCCGAAATAGGGAATGAAACGCGAGCCGATCTTTATTTTCCTTCTGCAAATCCAATTCCTTCAAAATCGCGTAATCATGAGTCGCAACAAAAATCTGCACGCCCATACGTTGCAACTCAAAAAGAATTCCGACTACGGCCTCGAATAGCCTCGGGTTTAGGTTCGTTTCAGGCTCATCCCAAAACAATACGGAACCGTTCAACAATGTTCCGTTTTGAACCAATAGCCACAACAACCCCAATTTGCGTATCCCTTCTGCCAGCAAGGAGAACTCCAAATTTCCTTCTCGGCCTCGAAGAAAAAATTCTTCATTGGAAACACGAACCTTGCCAGCAATAATCTTCCGCAGTCGATCAAGAAGCCTTTTTCGCTCTTGGTTGATGGGGCCGCGCAATATGGGAATATAGGCACGAGCCAATATATCATCATAAATCTCCTCAAAGTGAAGATCACGCTGTGCGTATAGGGAGCGAAAACCAGGCGCGTTAGCGAGCATTTCTTTCACAGGGATGTAAACACTCTCAATGGGTTCTGCATTCCACTGGGAGGAGCGCAAAACACGAGCCCCGCGCGTTGACTTAGTATGGTTGGAAAAGGTAAGATCTAATCGGCGGGAGCCTCGGGAAATTCGGATTGTGCACTTCGAGCTTTCTTTCCGACGTTTTACAAGCCGGCCGATTGAACGCCCGGACGGTAGGAATACTCGGTTGAGTTTTTCAGCAAAGCTGCTTCCTGTTTTGCTGATGTCGCAAGCGGCATAGGCAACCTTCATAAGGTGTGTCTTGCCGGTTCCATTCGCTCCGACTAGCACGTTTATGCCTCGTGAAGGCTTAAATTCAAGATCTTCAAACGCTGTGAAACGCTTTAGACTTATTTTAGTTATAGCCATAGTGCCTCCCCAACACTTGCAGCGCCAAACCAAAAAGAGAAAATATTGGTACAAGTGCTCTTTGAGAACGATATTCGCGTGATTTTGGTAACGATAGTCACTGTCATGTGCCTCGCATCGTCGTTGCTCTGGGACGTTGTTCCAATATACGCCAGAATTGGGACACATTCCTCACTTTGTTAAGATCAACCGCGGTTTTGCCAGCATTGCCAACAGCCAACACGGGATCCAAGGCACGGGAAGCGCCTCGGACGACTTTGGGATCGCTGCGAGGTGATGAGGGACCGGACGGTGCGAACTGCGATGGGGAAAGGAATGAACAGCAGTGCGGTACAGCGGTTCAGTCGTGTGCGCTCGATGACGATCCGGCGGTTGGGCGCCGTCCGGCCGTGATCCCTGGCGCGGTAGTGGACGGAGTACGAGTGCAGCCCGGGGGCGTGGTGTTGAGTTTCGGGACATGGTCTGAGTAGCAGCCAGTCTCACCGATTTGTCAATACCGACAGCGGGATGAAGTCGCTAGCGATAGTCAAGCCGGCGTTATACTCGATTGGCTATGCAAACCAAGGCGGATACGGTCTTGCGCGGCTTGGGGCGGTTGAGAATATCGGCTGCAATGGTTCGGGCAATCCGCTCAGCCGCTTCATGGATCGAGTCCTGCGCGAGATGCGCGTATCTCGCGGTGGTCTCGATGTCGTTGTGCCCCAGCAGCTTGCCG
>JAPPNJ010000040.1 GCA_028818705.1 Candidatus Poribacteria bacterium | reverse complement strand
TACCGATGTCAATACTACCGATGCCATAAGAGGCTCCCCACTTGACTGCAAACCAATGACAGCCTTTATCAATCCAATGTATCTTCTTGCCCTTTCACGTCTCTTGATAATATACCCATGCCGTCATTGTTATTTCATCTACGACCTTTAACTTCTCCTGAGCAGGAATATTGACGCAATCTTGACCGTTATTTGTAATATGAATTGCGTCTCCGTATTTGCCCTTCACAATCTTAGTATTCTCAATGATACTCGCGTCGAGTCCATTATCCGATACATCAATAATCGTTTGCGCTTTAACGTTGTCAAAGTCCAGATAAAAGACAAGCCCCTCATCAAGACTTGCATTGCCGTAGGTTGTCACTAACATAATAACAGCACTGAAAAAGATGGTGCCGATGCATAGCCGTGTCATACTTTTCTCCTGTATGGTTTGTCGAGTTTCCGTTGAGGTGTCAAACATAAAATTGATAAGCAATTTATGTGCCAGTCTGAAAGGGAGAAATATCTGGAAAGCACTGCACCAAATAGGGCAAATAAATGAGTAAATGCACAAATTCGGGCAATAACCTTGACATTGCGCCCATTTTATTCGTCAATACCAGAGGGATTGTTTTGTAATATATAGGGACGCGATTTAAGCGCAAAAAGGTTGCCTAATTCTGCAAAAAATTGGGCGAAATGAAATAAAATGTGGATTCTATAGGGAGAGATTGTGACACAAACTAACAGTTTAAAGCGACAGGATGCCGCCTTCAACCAACATCGGGGCACCGGTCATGTATCGGGATTCGTCGGAGGCTAAATAAACTGCTGCCCAAGCGATGTCTTCAGGTTCACCGATACCCAAAGGATGCATCTCTTTAATTTCTCTGTTGATTGCTTCTGGATCAGGTTGCTTTGATAGGAATTCTTGATAGAGTTCGGTGTTAATCGTACCGGGACAGAGGCTGTTGACACGAATATTATCTTCGGCGTATCGGACCGCCATGCTTCGTGTGAGATGTACCACAGCGGCTTTGGAGGAGGTATAGGCAGGGTGCATCGGAAACCCGACATACGCCGATTCACTCGCCATATTAATGATCGAACCACCACCGGCTTTGCGCATCAACGGAATGACTGCACGGGAAACGAGATAGATGCTCTTTACATTGACGGCGTATTGACGGTCCCAGTCTGCCTCGGAGATCTCTTCTAACTCGCCTACAACAGCAATACCGGCATTGTTAAACAACACGTTTGGTGTGCCAAGTTCGGACGTGACCTGTGCGACAGCATTCTCAATCTGTGCTGTGTCGGTTATATCGCACTCGCAGAAGATCGCTGTTCCGCCGCTGTCTTGAATGTGGCGTGTGGTATCTTCTCCACGCTCGGCGTTGACATCCCAAATAGCTACAGCCGCACCTTCACCCGCAAAAAGTTCTGCGCTTTTTGCGCCGATGCCTCTGGCAGCACCGGTGATAATTGTGATTTTGTCCTTAAGTCGATTTGCCATGTATAGTGTCTTTTAGATAGAGAGTTTTGCCGCCCACATGGTACTCTTACCGGTAGGTGGCGCGTCTACGGGATCAAGGTTTCCCGTCCTACGTTGCAGTAAGTTATATTTACGTTTGGTGGGTCCGTTGGATCCGTTTTGCGATCGTCCTGATGTCGGGTTCATCAGTGATTCACTCCTTGCGTTCTTCCGTAAATCAGAAAGGCATTGAAATGCTAATCTCTGTGGCAGGATTGTGCCTGGGCCTTCCACTGACAACAATTTCAACTTGGCAATCCAGTTTTCTAATCAGCGAAAACAGATGTTGAATGGAAAAATCATCAAGCAGTCCATCTGAAAGCGCAGAAAGTTGAGATTTACTAAGATCCAACATTTTCGCTGCTTTGTGTGGCGTGAGTCCGCTTTTGGTTATAATACCATTGATTATTAAGGCGAGGCGGGTTTTCGCAAGGTATTCCTCTGGGTTAGGAATTTCCAGATCCTTGAACACATTGCCGCTGCTTTTTTCAATTTTTTCTTCAGTCATTTTATCACCCCATTCGAGCATGCTCTTTTGCCATATTCAAGCGTCTACGGATTAAATCAATCTCCTTCTTGGGAGTCCTTGTTCCCCGCGTCGACTTCTTTTGAAAGCAGTGCAGAACATAAATGAATTCGCCCAGATTCACCAGATAAACTGCACGATAGGCTTCCCCAGCGTGGTCCCTCACAATTTCATACACGCCCGAAAATCCTCGCAAAGGCTTGGTTTTGTTAGGCATTTCGCCAGCCTGCACTTCTTCCAGAGCGTAACCGATTTTTCTTCGGACATCGGTAGGAAATTCTAAAAGCCGCTTCTTAGAATCTCCCACCCAGAAAAGGTCTTGCATCTGTCTCTCTTGCATGCATATATTCTAACAAATCAGAGGCGACTCTGCAACACTTTTTTCATCACAGGACTTACGCGAATTGAGGGAAATTCCGAAAGAAAGATGGATTAGAGTCCTCGCAGAATGGATACCCACCGTTCCCATGCGGCTTTAGTAGCAGCTTTCTGTGCTTCGTTTGCGTCTGCTCCCATACCGCGTCTGAGGAAGGCGTGACCGACTCCTTCATAGATGACGGGTTCGTAGGTAACGTTCGCTGCATCCGCTGCTGCTTTGGTGGCATCGATTGTGGCGTTAATGCGATTGTCGCTTTCACCGTAAAAGCCGTAAACCGGTGCTGATATTTTGGGGACATCTTCTGTTGGTGCGGCGCGACCGTAGAATACAAAGCCAGCGGCGATTGTATCGGAATTGACTGCATAACTGAATGTTTGCCCACCACCCCAACAGAATCCCGAAACTGCGACTTTTTCGTTAGTTGAAGGTAGCTCTCGTACATATTTCTGAATGGCGTCCAAATCCGATGTGACTTGGGAAGGTGAAAGATCTCGGATAGCACGTCGGACGTCATCACCGGAACCGAAACTTTCTGTACCCCCGCCGTCAGTGCCCATGCCAGAGAGCAGATCGGGGCAAATTGCCACAAACCCTGCCGCAGCCAATCTGTCAGCCACAAGCCGGATCCAATCAGTGAGTCCAAAAATCTCATGGATGACGATAATAGCCGTCGCAGGTTCTTTCACCTCTGGATAGACGATGAAGGAATTGACAACCCGCCCATCGGCTGCTGTTACTTTCACCCATTCACCGTGACGCGGTGAGTTTTCAAGTTCAGCTTTTGTGTCGTCCGCTTCTACGGTAGCAGTGAACAATATTCCAGTAACAATGATACCTAACATAAGAGCGTTGTGTATCTGCATGGTCTCTCCTTATTTTTCCTTTGCTATGTGAATGATAGATTCCACTACCTTCTGCATTTCGCTTGCAGGCATTACCCCAAACAAAAAGAAGCGAATCTGCTGGCTGGACCAACTGAAGGCATGCGTAGGTCCGCGTCTGTGTTTATGCACACGCGTGCCGCCAATCTCAATTGTGTCCGATTCTCTGTGTCTTCCACTATCACGGAGTGCTCCCTTATCTGTTGTTTCAAATATCGAAAAGTCCAATAAACCATCTGTATAGATTAGATGGATGGTCTGGTTTCTCCCTTTTATGCCGTGAACATCCCGCAACTGGAAGCCCGGGGGCAAGTATTTGGGCTGGATAGGTTTAATTTTGAGAATTTTTTCTCCTTCAGCAAGTGAGATTGAGTGGCTGCGCTGAGGTTCCAGTTTTATTTCCTTTTGAAAGGCGTGCCATTTGCGTTCCACGGTTTCAGGATCAAAGCTAATTCGGGTATAGACAAACATTGCTCGAAGAACGCCTTCGGCATCGATTTCTTCTGATCGCAAGATAGCCCCGTTCTCACGGGCAAAGAAAATCCGTTTTGTAGGTCTGTTAGCAAATTTAGGGGTAATCGTTAGTATATCAGTTTCGTAATTCGCTATTTTTTCTGTAGACGATGATTTTTCTAAATTGTAGTTTTGGGCAATAAGGGCAATCTCTTTTTCAGAAAATAGATTTCTGTGTTGTCGCCATCTACTCTGTTCGCGTCCTCTGTCTCGACTGTTTCTGCGATGCTCGTCGCGATCCCTTCTGCGGTTGTCCCTACGGTTTTCATCGTCGCGAGAACCTTCAAACGATTTTCGCTCGCCTACTGCGGATATTTCCTTTCCACAAAAAACATCTGGTGATTTATGAATGACCAACTCTTCAAAAGTGCGTGTGCCTCTCGACCAAATGAACGTCTTCAAACGGACCCCAACGTAATTGACTTCACGCTCGGCTTCTGCAATGCGTTTGAGCGTGTCGGTGTCAGCAAAAAGTGTCGAGGATACACACAGCAAAAAGATTAAAGCTGAACTACAAAGGAGAGACAGTGTAAATCGGAAGTTTTTATGACAAATTAGATATTTATGAATTCGCATAGGTTCACCTGTCGGATCCCCACTGGGAAAAATTAATTTCCTATATTCTCCAGATATAGGTTGAGAAACAGATCCGTATCGCCATTCGATTCTACGGATTCCTCCGATTGGACGCTACTAATGTTGGCACTCAATGGGTTATCAGTGACTTGTTCCGTGTAGATACCAAAGTAGAAATCGAGTGTCTCTTCATATTGGGAAGTCGTGGGGAAAAAGTAAAGCGCTCCTACAATTAGAGCGAGCGTCAAAAGTCCTGTCGCGCCTGCAGTGATAGGACGGAGAAACCAGCGTCCGAAATCCGGCATCCATCGCCCAATGTCTGGTAGTCGCAGGGTCCAGGAAGGCTTCTCTGTGCTTGTTTTTACTGCCTGTTGGCGTATCTGTGCCATTACAGCGTTATGAATCGATGCTGGCGCTGGATGTTCAAGATCTTTAATCCGCTCACGATTTCGCTGGAACGCTGCAAGCATATCCGAACATTCGTTGCAGGAGTGAAGATGTGCTTCAATCCGATTTCGCATATCAGGTGCTAATTCATTATCCAAGTACGCCGATAATTCGTCTTGAAATTGCTCGTGTATTTTTGCCATCACCATATCCTTGAGCGGTGGGGCAGGATGCACGAGCTCCCTGATTTTTTCCCTGTTGTGCTGGAACGCTGCGAGCATATCTGTGCATTCCTGGCAGGAACGGAGATGTGCTTCAACCCGTTTTTGCATGCTCGGACTTAATTCATTATCCAAGTAAGCTGATAGTGCGTTTTGAATTCGCTGATGGTTCATGTCTTCAATCGAGAGTAGTGGTAAAAGACGCAATTGTTTAAAGCATCTACCACTCAACTCGCTCCAGTTCTTTTTTTAGTGCTTTTCGGGCTTCATGCAACCGAGATTTGACTCTGCCCAGGGTACAACCAAGAATTTCGGATATTTCTTCGTAAGGGAGTTCTCGTAATTCTCTCAACACAAGTATTTCTCTATAACTATCTTTGAGTCTTGCGAGTGCACTGTGGACAATATCTTTTTCTTCTGATCGCAGTGCGGCGTCCTCAGGCGTTGCTGTATCGAGAGGTACCCATGGCTGGGAATCGTCGATTTCTGTCGGATCGGTTTTCCGGCGTTGGTACTGGTCAATGTGGTTAAAACACTTATTTTTGACAATACGGTAGAGCCATGTAGAAAATTGGGAGCGAAACTCAAATTTTCCAATGTTCTCCCATACGGAGAGAAACGCATCTTGAGCGACATCCTGTGCATCTTGATGGTGCCCGAGTATACCATAAGCGATATTGTAGACCCAATGTTGATAGCGAATAATAAGGGTACCCATCGCATCGGCATCGCCGCTCTGACAACGCAAGACAAGTTCACGTTCTTGTTCGATGTCTAATTCTTCTGTCTTGCCTATCTCCGTATAGGTTTCCATAGTTCCTGAAAAGACTGTTGCAACGGACATACTTTTTCTCCAAATTGCAAGGATAAAGGAAATGCTTCTGTTCAGTTCAGACGATTCAATGCTTCAACAGCCTTAATCTATATCTCCGACTTTCTTTGTAGTCAGACTTACTGATATAGGCAACAGCTAAATCGTTCTGTTATTGGATTAGACAGAACAGAAATCAAAAGGTTCGTTTTGTTTTATTGAAGCACATTTTCCTTACCCGGCGTCGTTTGGATATGTCTGAGTTCCCCATCTCCATTCGGCCATCTGCCCAAGGCAACATCTTTCTCCTGTTTTTCAAATGTAACGCTATCAAGTACCAAATTTCCACGTGTATCGCTATCAACGAGTGCTACCGTCTCACCGTTACGAGATAGTTTAAAATTGGCATGGAGCCCTTTTTTGGCTTTACCATCTTCATCTAACCATACGAGGAGATACCCTCGCGCTGGAATCGTTGTATTCGCCGGAAATGCCCACTTTTTAAGATTATCTATCTTATCGGTTAGGTACATCCCGGTGAGATCCACTATCTCATTGGTAAGGTTATGCAGCTCAAGCCAATCTTCGTATTGCCCTTGCGGATCAACAACAGTCTTGGTGTTGGCTGCCATCAGTTCATTAATAACAACAGAACGCTCTTTTGCCACAGGAACACCGATCCGATGCGTCGCCGCATTGAGTTCTGCGCGCGCAGGTAGAAAAGTTGTTGTCCCATGTGTTTTCACTGCATTTGCTTCAACGTAATAGTAAATCGTTGTGTCTGGTGGAAAAGCCGGAATGTTTCCAACGAAAATATTGCCGTCTTTTGTCATCTGAACCCGATTAAAAGCAACGTGTTTTTCAGTACTATAATACAACAAAACCGAATCAACCGCAACTGATTCATCAAGTATTACTTTAACTAACGCCGATTTATTTTCTGCCAAATCAATATCGGGTTCAATATCAACGGAGAGAATTTTCGGTGTCGGTCTGTTCAATTCTGGATGATTGAGCAGATACTCGCGACGGGTGGTTACAAAATTCTTGAGATCCGGGGAGGCGTGCGTCGAGAATTCCTCGTAACTGTAAAGTTTTTTATCGTCTTGTTGGACTTCTGCATCGATGACTGCCATATATTCGGCGACAATGGGACCCATCACTTCCCAATCAAGCCATTCGTTCACGACAGTGTGGACATGCGCCAGGTAACGGGCACGCCACTGCGGATTTGAGAGCAGCCGGTGAATAAGCGGACGCGCTGGATTATCTTCATGCGCGATAGGAGATACCATTCCGTTCGTTAGATCTCCCCAAGACCAGCCACCAGGACCGCCACCACCAGGGCCCCCGCGACCGCCGCGAGCAAACCGGATACTTTCATTGTTGTCGTGTGGGACAAGATGAAACCTGAGATTGACATCTTGATAGATAGTGTAGTCCCCACCTTTATGGATATAGCCGTCGTCATCCATAAAGACATTAGAGACAGCAAGTTGCCACAGCACTTGATCGATATTAAGTATGGATGGGAGTTTTTCTGCAAGTTCTGCATCCGAGGTCGTTTCGTCAAGCATTTTAGTGAGTGCAATTAGGTCTTCCCAAGGATTTTCAACATTGCTGGTTTTAAGTTGGTAGGTTTCTTGATACGTTTCCGAATCGTCGCCAGTATAGGTCAAGGCACCGCCTCTACCGGGACCCACTTTCCAACGGACACCGTCTCTTGTGTCGAACCACTCGTCGAGAAAGTCTTTGTTATATTGCTGGAGATTGATATAAACACCCCAATTTTCACCGTTGATAACCAGTTTTACAAAATTGGTCTTCATCGCAGGGATGTAGGTACGTGAGATTTGGTTGTAAAGGACTTCACGGAGGAAAGAAGCATCAACATGCCCATTGAGCAAGTTGAGGGTCTTGTAGCCGTAGAGACGTTGTCCATCTTTACTATAGTCAACGGCGATATTAAAGGATTTCTTCTCCGAATTGACCGTGAAGTAAGAGGATGTGCCGCGAAAGTGAACACCGACATCTGGATAAGTATGTCCATCAACAATTAGATCGGCGGGTACCTCAATATCTGTACGATAAAAAGCGCTCATCTGTTCATACCAGTCTTCATGGTGAAATCGGAGGTGGAGTGTGCGGAGTGTGTGTGCCTCGTAAAGAGGTGGGGAGCCTTCCGGGGCAGAAGCAAGGCTTACTTGCACGTCGTTCTGAATACTTTCCTTTAAACTTGCTTCGTCGAGTAGTGTGACATTCCCGCTACCGCCGCGTGCGTCCAAGGCTGCTTGTCGTTCGTCACCGGTTAATTTACCATCCTCGTCTGTGTCAAACTGTGCAACTAATTTTTCAGGAGGTCTTGGTCCACCGCGCCCACCGCGTCCACCACCAAAGCCCCCAAAACCGGGCATTCCTCCTGGTCCACCAAAGCCTCTATCGGGAGCAGAATTACGTTGCATTTTCTCAATATCTTCACGACTGAATTTATTGCCAGTGAATCCCTCTATACTGGTGACTCGGAGCATGAGTTCATCCTCTTCACTGCTCAGTTCCCCATCTCCATTGAGATCAAACCGCTTCTGTTCGTCTGAGAGTTTTGATGATTCCTGACTGTCTTGGGCGTTTGCGTGGATTACACAACCAACGATTATTAGCACAATGAGTAGTGTTGATTTAAGTTGTTTCATGATATTCTCCTTTTTATGGTGGATTTTAGAATTAACTTTACATTTTTAGGTTGTAGGAGGGAACTCCGATTCCCGACTGACAACGCATTGGGTCGCGATTCGGAGATCGCTCCTACAGAAAACGTGTAAATATATTTTCATAATTCACCATAGTTTAGACTTTTCTGATAGCAATAGGTTCGAATTCCCATTACCTTGCGTGTTTTATTCTTTATCCATCTTTGTCTCTGTCACATTTTCGATACTTGATAGTTCGTTAAAGAATTCGAGCCATTTCTCTGGATCTGCTAATTTAACTCGGAAGTTCAATTCAAGTAACTGGCTTTTTCTTATCCGTTTTTCGATGAGGCGTTCGTAAATCAGGTGCTTATCAAATACGGGACGATAAACGGTTTCAAGATTTGGATCGGGAGGAAGACAGAACTCCAAGCTAAATTCACCATTGTGCCTGAAGCGTTCATGCCAGTGGTACATACCCAGTATAATCAGGCCGATAAGAAATGTTGCCAGAACCGCTACCGATGGATTTCCTGCACCGACTGCCATGCCGACACCTAAGGCATAAAAAACGAATCCGATATCGCGTGGGTCTTGAATAGCAGTGCGGAACCGAATAATAGACAACGCTCCGACCAAGCTAAATGCCCGCGCAATACTATCACCGATAATCACCATTACGATTGAAATCAGCATACACAAAATAATAAGTGTGTCTGTAAATGATTTTTGTGGGATTTCAGCGTGCGTCCAGCGATAGATGTTAACGATAAAAACACCGAGTACAAAAGCGAGCAGTATCCTGAGTGCATCGGCACTGATCGTTACAAGGGGCGGGAAGCTTAAAAGGTCGAACAATATATTCATTCCTGTTTGCCAATTGAAAATCTATGGATATGTTACCATAATTTGACAAGATTATGAAGAAATTGTTCGGAAATTATGGAGGCAGGCGCGCTAAAAGGTGTTTTCAGAGGATGTTTCCGATGTGGAACCGTAGAGATGTACTTCGTCGATCCTACCCATTGACGAAGACAGGACAACGCGGATGGCATCGGTGACAAGAGGGGTGCGGATAATATAAGGTGATTTACGAACCGGGGTTTTGACTGCCTTGACAATCCGCCAATTGTCCTCACTCATTCGAGCGTAAACTGTCATATTCCTTAAGGGTTCAATCGGGTCAAAGTGGATTTCGATGCGATTGATCGCGCGTCTTTCTGGGAGTATCCACTTCTGAATTGTGCCGAGTCCGCTTTCTGAGATTTCATAACTCTCCGTAATGCCGTTGTCAACTCGAACTGTATTTTGCGCTGCAAGAGACAGGCAACCCAGCATTACAAATGGGAACAAGGCGAATAAAAAAGTGGTCCAGGTAATTTTCGTTTGAAATCTCATAATATTCTCTCCTGTTGTTAGTGGTGTTTTAGGTTTGTTCTTCGTGCTGAATGAGTAGCCAGACAAATATCCCTGAAAACATCAAAATTGCCAGAGCATAGGGTGCTGCTTCGGCGAACATAGCCTCTGAGGTATAACTCCAGACATTGAGCGCAAGCGTTTCATATCCAGCGGGTGATAAGAGAAAGGTAAATGGTAATTCCTTCATCGTTGCGAGGAAAACGAATGCTGTAGCGGTTAACATACCACGCGTCATAATCGGTAAGACTGTTCTGACAAATGACTGTAGGGGTGGATAGCCGAGGGAGCGCGCAGCCTCTTCTAAATGTGGTGAGGTTTGATAGAGTGAACTCCGGACGGGGCCTATAGCTTCCGCCAAGAAGTGTAGGGTACAGGCGTAGATAAGTACGGGTAGTGTTTTGTAGATAAAAGGCACCATGTTTAGCACAAAAAAGATGAGTGATAACGCAAAAGCAAGCGGAGGTATAGCATAAATAATATACGAAACGCGCGCCAACATATTTGATGTTCGAGTCGGATGTCTCACCTCAATATAAGCGAACGGGACCGCCAGGAATGCGCATAGGACAGCGGTAGGTATAGCTACGGAAAGCGAGCCAATGAGGGCGTCTACAAGTCCTTGCAAGGCGGAGACGTCGAATCCTCTGAAAATCCAGAGAAATACAGAACCTGCGGGGACAATTACGGTTACGAAGGCAAGCAAGCAGAGGTAGAGGTAAGCCGGAACGCGCCACGCGCCGAGGGAAATCAACAACGATTGACGAGATGGCCCACGTCCGGCGCGGTGAAGTGCTACCCGACGTAGCAACTTCGTCTCAACATAGAGAAGACAACCGGTGAAGGCAAGAAGCATCAGCGCAAGCCATGCCGCGTAAATATGTTCAAAAGAGAGTGTGTACTCAATATACAGTGCATAACTAAAGGTTTCATAGCGCATGAGCGACACAACACCAAAGTCGCCGAGTACATGTAGACTGATGAGCAAACCACTCGCATAAAAGGCAGGACGCAGTTGTGGCAGAATGATGTGGAAGAACACCTCACGATACCGATAACCGAGGTTTTGAGCAGATTCTTCAAGGCTCGGGTCAAGCCCTAATAAAGCGGTGCGTAGGTTCAAAAAAAGATATGGACTTGTGTACGCACTGAGTGCAAGGAGCGCACCCCAGTAACCGCTAAGGCGTGGAATACTGGTACCGAATAACTGAGCAACAATGCCTATGTTACCACCAAGTGCTAACAGGGCGTATGCCATCACATAGCCTGGAATAGCAAGCGGTAAGGCGCTCAGCACCGTAAAAAACGGTTTACCTT
Source organism: Candidatus Poribacteria bacterium (assembly GCA_028818705.1). Classification (GTDB taxonomy): domain Bacteria; phylum Poribacteria; class WGA-4E; order WGA-4E; family WGA-3G; genus WGA-3G. The sequence continues at coordinate 122,017 of JAPPNJ010000040.1, read as the reverse complement.
TCAGACTCGTCCTACTTGTTAGCCATGCGGCGGGTGTTGCTAATAACAGATCAAGGGCGAGAACGCCCACGGTCAATAGGAGTGTGTTAAGGAAGAGTCTCGCGTTTCGCGAGCGGAAGACAATCTCCAAAAGAGCTGTGCCTTCCGCTGAAAACGCTTTGGTGAGCAAATAACCTAACGGGATAAGTCCACCGATTCCTACCGCAATGGCAGGAATAAAGAAATATCGGTGGACACTTACTGTTTTCGTTTTGGCATCCAATTTCCGTAGCCTCAACCTCCTGATTGAAGGCTAACCTTATAGGATCTCAGCATGCTGTAACAACTTGACAGTACCATCAAGATCGTCCATATTATTGAGATCGAACGCAGGTGCAGCCTCGAGCAGTTCAGATAAGGGCGACAAGTTAGGATTCGGTGTCACATCTTCAATAACTGGATATTCAAAAACATCACTCGTGAAGTACTGTTGCGATTGGGCAGATAGTAAAAATTCTACAAACTTCAGAGCTGTTTCTTTCTGTTCGCTGCTTTTCAATATACCAATCCCAGCAATGTTGACGAGATTGCCTGGATCGCTCGCCTTAAAAAAGGTTTGTGCGACAGGATAATCTGGATCTGATTTTTTGAACCGGAGGAGGTAGTAATGATTGGGTAAACCGACATCGATTTCGCCCGCAGCAAGTGCTTCTACGATCGGGGTATTCTTAGCGTATTTTATTGCCCCGTTCGCTTTCATACCGCGTAGCCATTCTTCAGTCCGTTCTTCGCCGACTTGTACGCGCATGGCTGTGACAAAGGCTTGAAAGGACCCGTTTGTTGGTGCCCAACCAACTCTGCCTTTCCACACGGGTTGCGTTAAATCAAAAATGCTATTCGGGAGTTCTGCCATTTTAACGCGTTCTGGAGCGTATGCGAGAACACGTGCCCTACCACTTGTGGCGATCCAATGCCCCTCGGCGTCTCGGAAGATTGATGGCACTTTTGTGAGTATGGATTCCGGTAGATTTTCAAACATCTCTTTTTTGCTAACAGCACCGAGGGCACCAGCATCTTGCGCCCAAAAGAGAGCCGCAGGACTTTTGTCTCCTTCTGTTAAGAGTGCAGCGGCTAATTGGGTTGTACCACCGTAATTCGCCTTCACTTGGATCCCGGTTTTCTCTTCAAACTGTTTAATAATCGGTTCAACGAGGCTCTTACTCCGTCCAGAATAAATCGTCAAACTCTCAGCATGAACCACACTGGCGAGGGTGAATAATAGCAGAACCGGTAAAACGTAATTGAAAAGGCTAAGTCTATTTTTGAACATAATGTCTCCTTTTTTATGAGTTGTCAGTTGTCAGGACGTTCGCTACGCTCACTTTCAGTCATCAGCAAGGCATGTGGCAGTTTCTAAAAGTTGCAATACCTACAATGTTCTGTGGAGACCGATAGCTGATAGTCGACAGCTAGTAGCCACTATCAATTTTGTCACATAAGATAGCAAAAAGTTCGGAATTGTTGGACAGATTTTTTCAGAACACCTGTGGATGCCTAATGCTTGGGCACCACCCGCCAGCGTGTATTCATACCAGCGGTAATATGATCAGCAACGTGGCAGTGATAGAGCCAGTTACCAGGTGTTTTTGCTGTCATGTCAACCGTAACCATAGTGCCAGGAAGTAGTTCTACAACATCAGTACGTTTGCCGGCGTTTAACACAGTTTGTCCGTGCCAGTGTGCCGTGTGCATATCGACTTCAGTACCCAATCCGATCAAATACCAGCGTACTCTATCGTGCTGTTCAACTTCCAAACCTTGCAAATTGCCGAAGATAAACCCGTTGATAGCATGCTTGAGGTTGCCTTCTTCTGCTTCCTCCGGAGATTCATAAGCTTCCGTTTGTTTGACGATTTTCCGACTGTTTTCATTGAAGATAAGGAACAGGGTTGTGAATGCTTTGTCAATATCCTTCGGGCGTGGATCATTTGTAGAACGTTCCATCCCTTTTTTGGTAACGACAATAGTTCCGATTAAGCCGTCGTAGACTTCAGTGACAGCATTGACGTGTGAGTGGTAGAGCCAGACGATAGAGGATGGATCGTTCGGTCCCGGCGCTGCATCGCTATCCGCTTCCCAGTGATAGGTAAACATACTGCCGGGACGCACCGCAGCACCAGAACCTTTCATATCCGCCCCTTCGTTTTCTTCGTCATATTGTAATCCGTGTACGTGGATACTGAGTGGTTTATCAGCACGATTGAGGAAATGCACCTTAACACTGTCGCCTTCAACAGCATGAAGTTGTGGTCCGAGAATACCCATCCACACGGGTTGTTCGACCTGTGTCGTGTAGGTGTTATCGGTGTACTGAATATAACGATATTTTTCGTAGACGAGTGCCTTGCCCCAAACGTCCAGTCCCATTGCAGGTCTGATGAGGTTTTGACCGCTTGGTGCATAATTCCATTCAACCTTCTCCGCAGCAATCCAATATTCTCGTGTTGCGGATTCAGCAGTGGTGATACCAAAGAGCAATGGGACACTCGTGAGAATAATAAGTTTGTAAAAGGTTAGTGGTGAAAGGAAACGTAGCCAGTCCGTCCGTCTTGTAATCGGCGGCAGGGTTATGAAGTTGAGACTCATTTTCAAAATAGAAGATGTTGAAGTGAACTCGAAACTATCTTCGTATGCTCCTCATGAAAAACCGCTATGGGTTAAATTTGGACTTAATTATACCACAAAAATTGAAACGTGTCAATTCGTAGGGGCGTTCCTTGCAGATGCATTCAATTTAACATATAAAGTTAATGAACTGTGAATCACCCGCGGTCAGCGTGTAGAAGTAAACCCCGATCACCACAGGATCACCAATAGATGAGAATCTGGGATAACATTGTATCTTCCAGCAGGCACTGGGAAAGTTACTTACCTGAGACATCCACGGCAAACGCTGCGGGTTCTCCGACAGCATAGATTTGAAAGTCATAGTCTTTGGGAATCACATATCCAGCGAGAGTTTTTGTTGGCAATTCTCCAAGTGCCTCGATGTCCACGGAAGGGCCCTTGCTAACAACAAGAATCAGCGGTAGAAAATCGATGCTGATTTCAGTGTCGCGATAAAATTTGAAATAGAACATTTTTGAGGTGTGCTGAGACTTGGGAATGACGACCCATGCCTGACCGTCATTTAGACGCACGACTAAATCGTTTTTCGGTGCCGGGTCGGCGTGAAGCTGCCACCAAACACCGATCCCGCCTTTTAACGCTTTGCTCTGTTTTTTTTCAATTGTGATGGCGGGCATCGTGTCACCGATGAATAGAGAATCCCCGACACTGCCATTTCCGACATCGTCGCGACCACACCCGAAATAACACAGTAGTGTTATCGCCACGCCAATTAGCGAAAACAAGTATTTCATACCAAACTCCTTTTATTGTCAAATAATGGCTTCTTATTAATAAAGTTTGTTCTTTGCGTATCCTTGAGGGATTGGTACCCACTAAATTCTCCCGGTTCATCATGGTATTATTCTTCAAGCATCAGTTTAAAGGCATCGAGGTTTTGCACCTGCGCAGCAGCAAGGTGCAACTGTTCAAGCCGTTGCATATCATTAACACATTGTAGCACAGTACCTACCGCGTTGACCGCATCTGCTGAAAATTTTGATCTCAGCAGCGCTAATGTATTTCTAATTATAGTCTCTCTTGTGCCTTGTTCAATACCTTGTTCAATGCCTTGTTCAATGCCTTGTGCGATAAACTGGTCGCGTAGGAGTTGATAATATTTAGATTCTTGCATGAGTCCCTCCGGTATAATCTGTCTGAAAAGGCGGGCATCATAAACGATACCACCGAACAGCGATATAGCACAGAGCAAATCTCCGCGAGTCTGCTGATCAACAGGGGTTCCGAACACAGCATTCACACATGTTTGCACCCACTCTACTATCGCCATACCTGTAGGCGGTTTCATCAATGGCGTGAACGGCAGCAGCCCAGGCACTTGCATCTCTAAGATCGCTTGTCCGTCTATATCAATCAGTCGTATCACTTTATAGCGCAATGTATATTCGTAACCTTGTGAATTATAGTGATAGACCCCTGTATCATTCCGCCCTGCAGTCGGATGAAAATAGATAACATTAGAATAGACAGGGAGTTGATATTCACCGATAAGGTAGCCGTGGTATGCAGCATTTCGCGCCCACATCGGTTTGCGTGTACTGTCGCGAAGTTGCAATTCGATATGCAAAATCGCTTCACTACCGTCAATACGGATGCGTTTCGTGCTGTCGGTTCGTTGCCCGACAACGATTTGTTGTTCTGTGTCAATATTTTCTACGACTTCAACCCTGTGTGTCCCGAGTACAAACTGTGAGATGTCAGTGGCATAATCTATGAGTAGATTTTTCGTGATGTTGTCGTATTCTTGTGCCATAGAGGGTATTATATATTTCTATACTTCAAATGTCAAGAACAGTACTGGCATCAATATATACGATCAGTGCGCGCTTCAAGCCGATCCAAACGGACACTTATTTCTTTTGGGGTCTGCAGGAGCAGATCGTTGAAATGATTCGACATATAGAGACCTTCTCCACTCCTATTATAACAAAAAATAGGGAGCCATGTCAAACAATTACGCAGTTATGCAGGATTATTCAATTGTAGTGATTTTCGTTGTTTTCGGCAGGCAGGCGTGATTAGAAAATCCCGCCTACAAAGGAGCTGCGAGTCCCGAAAATCTAAAATCTTGGAAAACTGAATGATCCTGGCAGTTATGTCTAACCTGATTCTGACAAGTAGGGGCGAGGTTTCATCGTCCGTATGGGGTTGGGGGACCCAACCCCTACGAGAAATAGTTATGCACCTCCTCACTTATCTAAAAGAGCGTAACCGAACTTCTCGGAAAATTCATCATGAACCATCTGCTCATAACCCGTTGTCTCTGTTATAGGTAGTGAGATAGGAGTCATTCCTGTCCGTGAAGATTCGTATAGTGCTATGCACATCTCCACATCTTTTCGACCCTCAATGCCGTATTCTGGTGGCTCTCCCGTGATAGCTGCCCGCGCTGTGGTCATGATTTCCTCAGCGGTTCCGACGTTCCAATCGTCTATTGCATACGTTCTGAAAGGATTTTCATAGACAATCTGTGGATCGGTGTGAACGACAATCCTTGAGAGGACATCGACACCATCGACTTGGTGCCGTTCCGTCTCAATTGGAATATCTTGCATTTCGCCGTTGACGAGCGCGCGGAGCGGAAAATCCGAAGTCCAATAATCGGAATCGGTTATCACACCTTTTGTTCCCAGAATCTGCCTGTACTTGATATTTTCTTCGCCAACCCGAGAAGTTTCATAAACGCCTACTCCTCCACTCTCAAACTCGATAAGGGCGTGTCCCCAGTCTTCATACACTTTGTCGGGACCCGGAACGAACTGTTTCGTTGTTCCTACGATTGTTTTTGGCTCACTTTGGGCATAAAACCGGATTTGGGACATTCGGTGTACTCCCATGTCAATGCAGACACCTGAGTGGGAAGTAAATGTCGATATAGGTGATTCTATTCCGCGTGGCTTACCTGCCCCGTGGACGAGTGGCAAACGACCAAAGGGTTCAATAAAGTGTACACGCTTGATGTCCCCAAGTACGCCTTCTTGAATCAACTTTATGATGATTCGGTCGCCCGGCATTCGGAAATAGTTTTCAGCGACTTCAAAATGGACACCGTTTTTCCTGCAGCTATCTATTATCACATCGCAGCAGGCAAGGGTAGGCGCCATTGGCTTTTCGACGATCGGATGCATCTTACGCTCAGCGGCTATCCTTGCCACTGAATGGTGTTCATAATCACCAGCACAGATGTCAACCACATCGATATCGTTGTATTTGTCGAACATCTCTTCGACATCTGTGTAATACGGCAGTCCGTATGTTTCACCGGCTTCGCGAGCTCTGTCGGCATCAACATCACATACGGCGACCCAATCTAAATCACCTCTCTTGGTCAATTCAGCGATTGTTGGCAAGTGCCAACGTGTTGCTACAATGCCACAACCTACGGATGCAATCTTGGCTTTTCGCATTAAACCTATCTCCTTCGGGCGTATGAATGTCCACCAATTCTGTCAGTCAACTCGTCGTCAACAGTGATTGCCAGATGTCCAGCGGGTCCAACCATCTTATTTACCATAACTGCCTCAAGTTCCTTCTGTTCCAGTTTCGTCAGTTCTTCTGCGAGTGGACTGTGGATAAAGTTTTTATACGGGACGCTGGTATCCATGAACGGCATGATGAACATCGGAATAACTGCCTGCAGCATTGCGGCGCGTTTACGTTCAGTTCGATTTACGCCTGCGCGATGCCATATCCGAGAGTCGTAGACGATGTAGCTTCCGGGTGGTGCTTCAATTACGTCAGCATCCGGTCCGGTGTATGGCAGCCCCTCGCTTTCGCGATATCCGTCCTGCCTTGAGGTGTTTCCATTTACCCATTCTATCGGCGGTCCCTGACCGAGTGTATGGGATCCGAGTTTGAAACAAGTTGCTCCGTTTTCCTTGCGAAATTCCGAGACACAGAGGTTGCGCTGGACACCCATGACCAATCCATCGACCTTGTGAACCGGGATACGGTTAACAGCTTCGCTGCCAGCAATGCCCCAGAGGTAAGGAAAATCTGAATGCCAACCTTGCACATTCCGTTTACCGTCGTCTGGCGCGAGGATAGCGAAACCTGGTGAATGCCCAAGGCGGATTTCAGGCGTGTGCATATATTGGCGCATCAGCCACAAGGAGATCGGTTCCGTAATAATTTTGGCGACTGCGGCGGTCTCATTCAGCGGAGGTATCTTTCTCTCATAGGTTTCCGCTTCCCAGCGTCCGGTACAACTCACCCGTTCCAACTCTTCAAGCGTATCTGGCGCGACGATCGACGGAAGACAGACCCATCCATTTTCCCTGAACGATTCGAGATACTCAGAAGGCAGGTGTGCGGGACCGTGGCCAGCCGAGAAAACATCGCCTTCACTCGTTGTGCTACCGTCCCTGGCGAGCAAATTCCCGTTATGGCGGAGGTAGCACCCATCTTCAGAATTGGTGGGTTTTGCTTCCAGCACGATATCCGTAACGACATGACGATAAGCACTGCTGCCTTCAACCTTGTCCCATATCGCTTTATCGTCAACGTAATCAAAGACTGAAAGTTCGTTGGTGTCAGATACGCCAAGAAATTCGCCAGTAGGGTTGCGAAGTAATGTAAAGTGCGCTGACGGTTTCTCAACACGCACCACGCGTTCCTGAAAAATTTCATCCTTTACCATCGGTATTAACTCCTGAATAGTTGTAAGATCCTACATTTGCACACGCATCAATGAACAACGCCTACCTCTGCAAGCCAGGTGTCCAGCAGCTGCATGTTACCGAGCGTGTCGTCCCAAGACATTGCTGGTGCTTGCCTATCCGCAATGTGATTGGCTACTGTATCGGCTTCGAGGGTAAACAGATCCCGATCAACATCAACCGTAATCTCTTCCCGGGTTTGATGAGAATCAACGATAATTTTTGTTGACGGGAAGGTTGTGTCAAGCGGTAACGGTTCTTTTGCCTGCCGACAAAGCGAGGAAGGCAGCCAAGGACTTGGAATAGTAATTGAGCCTTCTGATCCGTAAATAAAAACGCTGCTCCCGACACTGCATTCAACAGCGGCAATTATCTCCCCAACAATACCGTTTTCAAACTTGAGCGTTGCTGCTGCAATATGGTCAACACCTGTCGGACCAATCTTCCCGTTCCCTTTTATTTCAATTGGATTGAGGAACAGTTTATTTTCAGCGGCACCCGCCATTTTGCGAGTCATTGAAGCGGTGTAACACCCGATGTCAAGGATACCACCACCTCCCATTTCACGATTGAAAATCCGGCTTTGTGGATTAAAATTTGAACGGTAGCTGAATGTTGATCGGATAACAAGGACATCACCAATTGTCCCGTTTTGTATGAGTTCAACTACTTTTGCTATTTGTGGATGACACCTGTACATGAAGGCTTCCATGAGAAACACATCATTTTCTCGTGCTGCTTCGATCATGGCAGCGGCTTCAGCGTGATTCATGCTGATGGGCTTCTCGATGAGGAGATGTTTTCCCGCTTCGGCACACTTTATCGCCCATTCCACATGCAGTGGATGAATCGTTGCAATATAGACGGCATCAATATCATCATCCGTCAACAAGCCGTCGTAGTCGTTATATTGGCGAGGGATGTTGTAATCGTTGACGAGTCTATCTATACGCGATTGCGTACGACTCGCAACAGCGAGGATCTGCCCGGAGTCTGTAAAACGCATTCCGTTGCAGAAGACATAAGCGATGCCGCCTGCACCCATAACGCCCCAGTTTAACATGTATTTTCTCCTTCTACTAACTGTTTGACCCTCTTGCTGCTTCTGCGCGTTTACTCGAGAGCGGATGCATAATGCCGGCACCCGGTGGCCAGACACCTGGGTCAGCCTTGATCCATTCACACAATTTCTGAGCGTGTGGTGTCAATGTTTCCCAAATTTCGTGTGGCATAATCCGACTAAAACCGCGCTGTGTGCGCCACGGTGCGGCGTACTCAACGTTTGGTAGTGCCCGAATTTCCTTTGAGAGGTTAGGTGTTGCACCGTGCCATGCTCGATTATCCCGAAATACACCAGAACCAGCGCTTGCCCCGACGAGCGTTGAATGTTTCATCCAATCGGGTTCGTCACCCGGTGGTGGTGGGTTCTGTTGCAAAGTATGTGTCCCTGGAATTTGACGAATCGGACCGTTTTCCCATGTTAGATCACACATCACAAAGTTAATCGTTACCGTCGGCGGTGTCATCTCCATAATCATCTTTTGCGTCGGCACATCAAGGTTGCCGTTGTCGTCTCTATGGAGTTGAACACCGACTAATTCCGCTTGTCTGATGCGTGCTTCCGAAAGGTGCTGTGGATCTCTACCATCGGGGTGTAGGTGTTGGTATTCTACTGCTCCAGGCAGACACAGGTCTCCACCTGAACCCCAAACTCGGTAATCTGAGGAACCGAAGATTTCTGTGACAATAGGGGTTGTCGTCGGCAGATCAATCATACTTGCCCAAGCAGCGTGGTGGAGCATCTGCCGCGAAGCAGAAGATGTGCCGTAACTATAGCGATGTGGTAGGCGCCCGGTTTCGGTAGTGTATTTTCTATTTTCGGGACCAGGGATCGAGAGGATGTCGCGAAGTGCTTCGGCGCACCCTTCTCTCCAGCGGGCGAGTTGCTCAGCGTTGAGAAGGTCTTTGACGACGCAAAAACCGTCGCGATGGAAGATACGAGCGATTTTCTTAGTTTCGTGTGGCTCACAGATTTCGAGGCCACGAATGCCGTTACGCTCACGCAATTTCTCGCGTAGTGCCTCGACCTCAGGATCATCGTAGACCCGACGTTTCGGTGAGGTGGGATCTGCCACACCAAATCCCCTTTCACCGGGGAAAAGATTTCCTGCTGCGTCCACGGTTTCATTGACAGGTGTGTTTTCGTCCCATCCGACCCGCGTTTCGCCATAGACTTCCATCTCTTCCAGTTCTGCGGTGTAGGTGCGTCCGTTGTTGCTCATGTGCTTAAACTCCTTATCTCCCACCTATTGTGAATGGTAGGAAAGTATTGTGTTTCCTTATGGATAATGAATACAAGGACAATTATGGCGTTGGATTTAAAATGTATCATAATTGTATTTTTTTAGCAAGACGCGACAATTGGTAGGATAGGACTATTTAGTTTTAGGCTTTTCGTCCATTTTCATCGAAAAGTCGCGAGCGGGAGCTCGCTCCTACACAAAGAAGTCGGGATTTGGAAATCCCTCCTACAGAAGAACTATGGTGAATTTTACAATTACTTGGACACTCCGCACCGGCGAGGTTGGGAAACCTTGAAGAAATCCGCAGAAACACCGGATTTGGTCTGGGAATAGACCAAATTGTGTCCCGGGGACTCTCACTGCAAGGCAATACGGCATTCATACCCCGGTCTATGCCCACAGGCATAGATACCGTTGATTTTGAAGTCCATACGGACTTCATACATTGTAAAATGGACGGTATGGAAAAGCATCGAATTACTTTGTTGATGGAAATCGTATCCGTACAAGACCCCTATCAATTTAGTTTGTGCCGATGTGCCTGAAAATCCTCTAATCCTGTGAATCCTGATTCTGACAATTAGAAAAGGCGAGGCACAGAGACCTCGCCTAACATATAGAAAAGGCGAGGCACCAAAACCGAAGCCATCCTCGCCTAACAGAAATGATAAGCCCGGGGTGCGAACTACTTCAGGATCAGCATTTTTCGCAGAGACGAAACATTGTCCGTCTGGAGTTGATAGAAATAGATACCGCTCGCGACACGCTCACCAACATTGTTGCGCCCGTCCCAATATGCAGCACGGCTTCTATTAGTATAAATGCCAGGGGATTGATGCCCTAAGTCTAAGTGTCTAACGACCCTGCTGCGTGTATCGTAAATGGTGATTTTCACAGCGAGTGTGTAAAATCTTTTCATAGATTTTGTTCTTTCCTGTTAAATGCAATCAAAATCACAAAGAATGGGCACATCTGAAAAAAACGGTGAAAATTATCTCTAAACTTGAACCGTAATCAAGGCAGACAACGTACCCGGGTCGATTTGAACAGGTAAACTTGACGATGATGGGACAACTTCCTCATCTTCCCGTAGTCCTTCAATATGAAATGCAATGGCTTCAGCGATCAACGTCCATACTTCCTCTATTGAATTTCCTGCCGCGATGCACCCGGGCAGATCGGGAACATAAGCACTGCAACTGTTTTCACCTTCTTCAAAAATAACAACATATTCCATGGGTGTATTCACCTCACCATTTGAGTCCAGCTTGCCTAAGAATACTGTTCAGCGTGCCGGGGCGGACATCAGCACTCGGTTTTCCGGCAACTGTCACGGTGCCAGGTTTTGTTGGATGTTTAAACTGTCGATGGCTGCCTCGGGTCCGGACGAGAAACCATCCATCATCTTGAATCAGTTTTATGAGCAATCGAACCCGCATCTCAAAATATTTCCCTAATTAACTCTCATATTCCTTCCTACTGAAATTTGCTGAAACTTTTCCCTCATCGCTCTCCGATTTTTCAGTATGAAACGAGCATATAACACGCCCTTCATGAATTATCAGTAATTTGCCATTCGTGTCATACTTTATACTCGCTTTGAATGTGTCGGTTTGGTAGACTGTCGCGATAACATCATATCCGGACAAATTTATATCTTTGAGACAGACATTTTGCTGTGGCATTGATTAATTTCCTTTCTTATTGTATGTTTCGCTGTGCTCTCAAATCGGTTAAGTGGAATTATATCACAGACACTCAGCAAAATCAATCGGATGTTTTTTCTTTTTTAACAATATTCAGTTCGTGGTTTTCTGTAGGTTTTTGAGAACACATCGCGATTCTGACAATTAGAAAAGGCGAGGCACAAAGCCGAAGCCATCCTCGCCTAACAGAAATGATAAGCCCGGGGTGCGAACTACTTCAGGATCAGCATTTTTCGCAGAGACGAAACATTGTCCGTCTGGAGTTGATAGAAATAGATACCGCTTGCAACACGCTCACCTTGACTGTTGCGCCCGTTCCAATACGCCGCACGACTCTGGCTTGTGTAAGTGCCAGCAGGTTGATGTCCTAATTCCAACTGCCTAACAACAACCCCATGTGTATTGTAGATAGTGATTTTCACATCGCTCGGTTCTGCCAACTGATAGGGTATCCACGTCTCGGGGTTAAATGGGTTCGGATAGTTAGCAAGAAGTGCTGTTTGGGTAGGTATCTCTCTTACCCTCGCAGGTGCTGCAGCGGTTGCTGCAGGGGCTGACCCCAGAACGATGTTGGCAGGCGCGCCTAAACCTGAGACGACGTTTTGGATATTCTTGCCGTTGAGGTTGGCGCGCTTGATGTTCCCACCAGAATCTGACCAATACAGTTTGCTACCGACAGGGTCGATGGCAAGGCTGGTAGGTGCCTGCTGTAATCTAATAAGCGTAGTAAAGTTTGAACCGTTGAGGTTGGCACGCCCGATTTTTCCAGTACTTTCACCTGTTTTTTCTGTCCAATAAATCTTGTTGCCTGCTATGGTAAGATCGCTTATTGGATCCAAGCCACTGGCGATGTTTTGGACGCTTTTACCGTTGAGGTTGGCGCGTCGAATGCGTCCTGAGGCTTCCGTCCAATACAACTTGCCGCCTGCGGGGTCTAAGGTAATGTTGCTTGGATTCTCCAAGTTTTTGATGAGGTCTCGGATTTGCTTGCCATTGAGGTTCGCGTGTTGGATGCGACCCAGCGAGTTCGTCCAGTAAAGTTTCTTCTTCGCAGTGTCGATGGCAATGCTGGTTGGTACACTTTGCAGGGCGGCGAGAACTTTAGCGTTTGAGCCATCAAGATTTGCGCGTTTGACCAGTCCGTTATTCTTGACGGTTTGATTTGTCCAATAGATTTTGCCATCTGCCACATCTACAGTGAAACTGGTTACCTTCTTGACATTTGGCAGAAGGTCTTCAACTTCATCACCGGTGAGTCGGTGGAGGGTACCAGTGCTTGTGTTTACCCAATACAATGGCGGACGCTGAGGTGATTTAATATGCACAACCAGCGATTTGGGAATATCAATATCCACATTCTTTAGTTTCGGGAGGCTCGCAAGTGGGGAGGTGTCTTGAATTGGGTTCTCCTTGATCCATAATGTTTCAAGGTTTGTTAACTCCGCGAGGGGAGACACGTCTCGAATTTGATTCCCAGTAAGACGTAACCATGCTAACTTGGTCAAGCCTGCGAGAGGCGTAATATCGCTGATTTTGGGGGTATTGTATCCAAGGCCTAAGCCCCTTAAATTCTTCAAACTTGCAATTGGCGTGATATCTCGGATTTGATTTCTATCAAGAGTCATTTCCCTTAACTGTGTTAATCCTGTGAGCGGATTTACATCGCGAATCTGATTGTAAGAGAGGGCTATAAACGTCAATTGTGTTGCGTGTTCCAATCCAGTGAGGTTTTTTATCTGGTTACCTTCGACATCAAGCGTGGTTAATTTTTTCATTACTTGTTTTGTAATAGACGCGTTTGCTTTTAAACCTAACGCTTTCCTCACGGCTGCTGCTAAATTCGGATCGGGTATCACTCCCGCGTTATCGGACGGTTGAGGCTCGTCAGATGGGAAGATCGTTATCGGATACCGAATATCTACCTTGAACTGGCTTTGAGTCGTCGTTAGTTGACCCAGCACTCGTAGGTCCCCCTTACCAGCAGCAGTCGCGTTCAGTGTGAAAATGGCAACATTGTGTATATCCTGTCCGGTCTCTAATCTCGAAGCCGTGAGCGTGCCTGATCTGGGGTTAGTTCTGGGGTTGTGCTCAACGCCATCAAAATACTCCACAGATTTGACAGCAGTCAGTTTATGAGGTGTTTCGTAAGTTAACTTAAACCCAGTGACATTTTTCGCATTTCGTATTTGGACGCGGTATCTCAGGTTCTTCCCGACTTTCGGTAGTTCATCAGGTATCTCGTTCCTTATAGAAATCTGAGGCGGAATAGGAATATCCACATAGCCCAGGTTTGGGAGGTTCGCAAGCGGAGAAGCATCCCGAATTGGATTATTCCTGAGATATAAGCTATTAAGATTTGTCAATCCTGCGAGCGGAGACACATCGCGTATCTGATTATTTGAAAGACCTAAATCCGTTAGTTGGGTCAATCTTGCAAGCGGTTTCAAGTCACTAATCTGATTACTTCCAAGATATAACCACCTTAGCTGGGTCAATCCTGCGAGCGGTTTCAGGTCACTAATCTGATTACTTCCAAGATTTAAACCCTCCAACTGCGTTAAAGCTCTCAGAAAACTGAGATCGCTGACTTGAGCATAATGGACACTTAAACTTGTTAATTGCGTCAAATTTCCGAGAAGGTAGAGATCACTAATTGGAGTGCTCGATTCCCAATCCCCCCCGTAAATTTCTAACGACTCTAATTGTGTTAAATCTACATGGAGCTGGATATCACTGATTCGCCTTACACTAATGCTTAAATACCGTAGTTGTGTTAATTCGGCAAGGGGCCGGAGGTTGTTGATTGGATTGTGAGCAATTCCGAGCGATTCTAATTGTGTCAGTTCTGTGATGGGATTAATATCCCTGACTTGGTTGTTATAGAACAATAACTCCGTTAGTTGTGACAGGGTTGCGAGGGGACGGATATTACTGATTTGATTGTTATTAAGCCACAATCGTGTTAGCTGCGTGGCATGTTCTAATCCAGTAAGGTCTTTTATCCTGTCGTACCGACCTGTAATTTCTCTTATTTTGTAAGCCTGGGCATTTAAAAAAGTTAACCCTTGCATCGCTTGTCTTGTGATGGGTGCGTTAGGGGCTAAACCCAAGGCATCCCGCACGACGAGTGCTAAATTCGCATCAGGCATTCGCACGGTTTGGGCGTTTGCAACAGAGAACCAACAATTCAGTGTGAGACAAATAAGAAAAAGTGTGTAAAATCTTTTCATCGTTTCAGTTTCTTTCCTTTTCAGATAAAGTAAGCCTTCGGCATTTGATAAAGCCATCTGCAGCGTCTCTTGATTGCAGTTGAGACAACAAAAATAGCCCACAACGCAAAACGAGGGGCATGCGGGCACGAGGACAGAACTCATGCCAGAAGATAGACGGTCGCGCCTCGCAGAAAATGTGGCTTTTGATATTGCGATGGATACGTTTGTCCCCCATACTTCTATGTTCGTTAGGTTTCGGAAAGTGGTATTGCTTCGCAGTGAGAATAGAAAACTTGCGTTCGTAAGTTATAATCAGCCAATTATTATTTTTTGTAAAGATAAAAATTATAAAAGTCTATATCTAACTATGATATGGTGTGATTTTTTCTCAGAAAACACAAGTTATCTCCATAAAAATTACCGAGGCTATTGAGTTTTTGAAATGTTCGGGGATTTTTCGAGGCGATCGCGAGCTGGCACTCGCTTCTACATGGAAGAGTCAGGAAATGTAAAACTAAGACTAAAGTGTGGTTGAATAACCCAAGTTAATAGGTAATGGTTAGAATCACATTTTGTGCTAATTAAACGCAAGTTGCCAGTATGTAGCATGATGCACGTCGCATGAATCAGAATCAAATCAACGGTATGAATGCTATAGAGCATTCACCGGGTGTGAAGCCCGCATAGGCTTCCCCGGGTATGAATGCCTTATGGCATTCCAAATCAACGGTATTCATGCTTTATAGCATGAACCGGGGGCGAGTACGCCGCAAACTAACAGTTTGCGCTACAAAACCGTGCCGATCCTCAACGCTTTTGCGTAAAAAACGAGGTTTGCCTGTCTACATTCTTGTCCGTAGCAACTTGGGTTAGAATATAGAAAAAACTTGCGTTTTGCGTGCCTACTATGATATGCTATATACAGTATCAGGCAACACATCAATTCGTAAAATGGATAGTATAGAGAAGTATCGAGTTACTTTGCTGAAAATATTGAGTGACGTGGGGTCTACCAACAAGTAAGGAGGCAGCATCATGCAAGGTCATATCTCCCATACGTTAGCAGAACGCATAGTCTGCGACGAAAATATCCTCACAGGGAAACCTGTTATTAGAGGGACCCGATTGGCTGTCGAATTCATCATTGACTTGCTCGCAAACGGCTGGACTGATGAAGATGTTCTTGAGAATTATCCTCACATCGTTCAAGAAGATATTCGAGCATGCCTTGCGTATGCGAGTGCGGTATTACATACACAAAAAGAATATCAACACCCGATGAAATTAGCTGATGCGTCTATTAGCAGATGAAAACGTTCCTCGTTTAGTTGTCGAATTTATGTGCTCTTGCGGATACGACGCGATCTGGGTCGGAAAAGAGGCACCCGGCATCAGCGACCGAGAGGTATTATCTCTCGCTACAGCTGAAAAACGGACCCTCATCACATTCGATACTGACTTTGGTGAGTTAGTTTTCCGCTTAGGAGTTGGTGCTCCGTTTGGAGTAATCCTCTTTCGACTTCCTTCGGACTCTCCTTCTGGTATTGCACGAACAATGATTGAGGTGCTGGAGGGTCGTACAGACTGGATAGGGCGTTTTTCAGTCGTCGATGGAAATCGTATCCGTACAAGACCCCTATCAATTTAGTTTGTGCCGATATGCCTGAAAATCCTCTAATCCTGTGAATCCTGATTCTGACAATTAGAAAAGGCGAGGCACCAAAGCCGAAGCCATCCTCGCCTAACAGAAATGATAAGCCCGGGGTGCGAACTACTTCAGGATCAGCATTTTTCGCAGAGACGAAACATTGTCCGTCTGGAGTTGATAGAAATAGATACCGCTTGCAACACGCTCACCTTGACTGTTGCGCCCGTTCCAATACGCCGCACGACTCTGGCTTGTGTAAGTGCCAGCAGGTTGATGTCCTAATTCCAACTGCCTAACAACAACCCCATGTGTATTGTAGATGGTGATTTTTACATCACTCGGTTCTGCCAGCTGATAGGGTATCCATGTTTCTGGATTAAACGGATTCGGATAGTTGGCAAGCAGCACGGTTTGGGTAGGTATCTCTCTTACCCTCGCAGGTGCTGCAGCGGTTGCTGCAGGGACTGAACCCAGAACGATGTTGGCAGGCGCGCCTAAGCCGGATACCACGTTTTGGATATTCTCGCCGTTTCGGTTGGCGCGTCGGAGGCTCCCTCGTTCTATCCAATATACCTTGCCTCCGACTGAATCTATGGCAAGACTTTGCGGAGCGTCCAAGTTTGTGATGAGATTGGGTTGAAAGTTTGAACCGTCTAAATTCAGACGCTGGATTTTCCCATAAGCGTTCGTCAAGTAGAGTTTGTTATTGGCAGGATCAATAGCTAAACCGTGCGGAACGCTCGTTAGTTCTTTTAGCAATTCAACGTTGGTGCCATCGAGATTGGCCCGCTGAATTTTGCCTGTTGTGTTTCCTGTCTGTTCTATCCAATATACCTTGCCGCCCGTTACATCTATGGTGAGATACTTTGGGGAATTCAAGTCTGTGATGAGGTTGGGTTGAAAGTTTGAGCCGTCTAAGTTCAGACGTTGAACTTTACCATAAGCGTTGATCAAGTAGAGTTTTCTGGCTGCGCTATCAAGTGCGATGTTAAGCGGAACGCTTGTTAAATCCTTGATGAGCTTGATGTTTGATCCGTCAAGGTTTGCGCGTTTCATTTTTCCGGTGCGCTTGCCTATTTTCTCTGTCCAGTAGAGGCTACCGACTACTGGATCCACGGCGAGGCTGGTAACATTCTGGACGTTTGGCAGCATATCTTCTACTTCATCACCGATGAGACGGTGGAGCGTACCGGCGTTTGTGGCTACCCAATACATTGGCGGGCGTTGTGCCGCACTGATGTGTACGATGGGAGTCATAGAGAGGCTATACACCGCGTCATTTTTGAACCCGAAAAACCCGTGCCAAGATCCACTCGTATGGTAAACAGCAACGAATAAAATGTTTTTGCCTTGTTTCAGAGTAACGCGGGCCACATCTCGATAATTATCAACCGAAGGCTCGACGGGATTGTTATGCACCAGGACACCGTTGAGCCAGACCTTAACACCCTCACCGCTTCTGACATATATTCGCGTGTTTTGCTTGCGAGGTGAATGCAGGGAAATCGAACCGTAAGCAACGTGATTATTTAGAGTGTCCCAGGTTCCCCAACCGATAGCGTTCACCGTGTTGGTAATGTTATTATAGTCTGTCAATGCGATTTTACCCAAAGTCCACACCTTATCCCCAACTATGTCGCCGGGGAGCGCGCCGTTCATAGCAATCTGCTGCTCCGTCACGCGTCCTTTGCTAGCTGCCTTCAACCAATCCTCTTCTGAAGCGGCAGCTTTTCCATCTGACTTTTGATCTGTCGGTGCAATCATCCACACCCAAGGTCCCTCTATTGTTGGCCCTGCATCCGGATGAATATCTAATTTCAAATTGGGATTCCGTTGAAGCAGTTGACGAATGGGGCCGGTGTTGCTTATCTCATTACCCTCGAGAAATAATATTTCTAGCCTTGTGAGTTTTGTGAGGGAGCTGAGATCGCTTATCTCATTAAAGTTGAGAGTTAGCGTCTTCAATTGCGTGAGTTTTGCGAGTGGGCTAATATCGCTTATCTCATTATCTTGGAGATATAACGTTTCCAATTGCGTGAGTTTTGCGAGTGGGCTAATATCGCTTATCTCATTATCCCCGAGAGATAACGTCTTCAATTGCGTGAGTTTTGCGAGTGGGTTAATATCACTTATCTCATTGTCTTGAAGATATAACGTTTCCAATTGCGTGAGTTTTGCGAGTGGGCTGAGATCGCTTATCTCATTATCCCTGAGAGATAACGTCTTCAATTGCGTAGCATGCTCCAACCCTGTGATATCGGTTATCCCTGAACTGGAGGCAGATAGCCGCGTTAAACGTTTCAAATCCTGCTGAGTGAACGGGCTTCCTATATCTATAGACAGCGCCGCCCGTACTTCGGAGGCTAAGTTCCCGTCGGGCATCAATCTTGGAACGGGTTGGCTATCCACTTTCAAGTTTGGATTGTTACGTAGTAGCCTCTGAAGCGAAGTTTCGTCCGCAATTGGATTTCCTCGGGCTTGCAACTCTTCTAATTGCCTTAAACCGGCGAGTGGGCTGAGATCGCTTATCTCATTATCACGGAGAGATAAAATCTTCAATTGCGTGAGTTTTGCGAGGGGATTGAGATCGCTTATCTCATTACGACCGAGATCTAACTCTTCTAATTGTCTCAAACCAGCTAGGGAGTTAATATCGCTTATCTCATTACGACCGAGATCTAACACCTTTAAATTCGTGAGTTTTGCGAGCGGGTTAATATCGCTTATCTCATTACCCGGGAGAGATAATATTTCCAGCTTCGTGAGTTTTGCGAGGGGAGTCATATCGCTTATCTGCTGATACGCGAGACCTAAACCGCGCAAGTTTGTAGCGTGTTCTAGTCCTGTCAGATCGGTTATCCCTGAGTCAATAGCAAACAGAGAAGTTAGGCGTTTCAAATCCTGCTGGGTGAATGGGCTTCCTATATCTAAAGACAGCCTTCTCCGTACTAGTTCAGCTAAGTTCCCGTCGGGCATCAATCTTGGAACGGGTTGGCTATCCACTTTCAAGCTTGGATTGTTACGTAGTAACTTCTGTAGCGAAGTTCCGTCCTCGATGAGACTCCCTTTGATCTGTAACTCTTCTAATTGCCTCAAACCTGCGAGTGGGCTGAGATCGATTATTTCAGTATAAGCGAGATCTAACGCCCTTAAATTCGTGAGTTTTGCGAGTGGACTGAGATCGCTTATCTCATTACCACTGAGATCTAACTTTTGCAGATTTGTGAGTGTTGCGAGTGGGTTAATATCACTTATCTCATTATTACCGAGATGTAGCTCCTTTAAAATCCTGAGTGTTACGAGTGGGTTAATATCACTTATCTCATTATTACCGAGATGTAACTCCCTTAAGATCCTGAGTGTTACGAGCGGGTTAATATCGCTTATCTCATTATCACCGAGATCTAACTCCACTAAATTCGTGAGTTCTGTGAGTGGCGTAATATCGCTTATCTTATTATACGAGAGAAGTAACCTCCCCAGCTTTGTGAGTTTTGCGAGTGGGCTGAGATCGCTTATCTGGTTCCTACGGAGATCTAACCAAAACAGTTTTGTGAGTTTTGCGAGTGGTTTGAGATCGCTTATCTGCTGAGCATAGAGAGCTAAAACTTCCAAGTTTGTAGCGTGTTCCAGCCCTGTGAGATCGGTTATCCCTGAATTTACAGCGAACACGGCAGTGAGACCGCGCAGGTTCCGTGGCGTAAGGAGGCTGTTTGGGGCAAGACCAAGGCTTTCCCGGATTTCAGCGGCTAAATTCGCATCTGGCACCACCCCTTGTGCTATCGTTACGTGTGTGAGAAAAACTGTGAGAAGTACCAATAACGCTAAACCTAAAACCCATTTGTTTCTCATTTTAATACCCTTTTATTCCTGGATGTCACTATTTGGGCGATGAGTGAGTTGGGCGCGGAGGCGTTCTAACTCGGTTTCCGTTTCCCGTCGGCGTTGTGCTTCTTCTGCTGCGTCAGAATATCCTTCATTCGCGTAACAGCGTGAAGTTTCGGTCAACCGTTTTTGAAGGTTCTGAAACATCTTCTATAATTTTAGCAAAACCCCTATTTTTTTTTCAAGTAGGATATAGAAAGCGTCAGGGTCATTTCCCCAAAAAGAAAGGCGAGGTTTCCCAACCTCGCCTACCGAAATGAAATGGTTCCTAAAAACTTACGTTTTGCCTACTACTTCAGGATAAGCATCTTTCGCAGAGACGAAACATTGTCCGCTTGGAGTTGATAGAAGTAGATACCACTTGCTACGCGTTCCCCCTGACTGTTGCGTCCATCCCAATACGTCGCACGACTCCGACTGGTATAAATACCTGCCGGTTGATGTCCCAATTCCAACTGCCTAACAACAACCCCATGTGTATTGTAGATAGTGATTTTCACATCGCTTGACTCCGCTAACTGATACGGTATCCACGTTTCTGGGTTGAAGGGGTTCGGATAGTTGGCAAGCATCGCGGTTTGGGTAGGTATCTCCTCTACCCTCGCAGGTGCGGCAGCCGTTGCTGCAGGGACTGACCCCAGAACGATGTTGGCAGGCGCGCTTAAACCTGAGACGACGTTTTGGACCTTCTTACCGTTGAGGTTGGCGCGCCGGATGCTACCTTGTTCTATCCAATATACCTTGCCTCCGACTGAATCTACAGCAAGACTTTGCGGAGCGTCCAAGTCTGTGATGAGGTTGGGTTGAAAGTTTGAGCCATCTAAGTTCAGCCGTTGGATTTTCCCATAAGCGTTCGTCAAGTAGAGTTTATTATTGCCGGGATCAATAGTTAAACCGTGTGGAACGCTCGTTAGTTCTTTTAGCAATTCAACGTTTGTGCCATCGAGATTCGCGCGCTGAATTTTGCCTGTCGTGTTTCCTGTTTGTTCTGTCCAATAGATCTTGCCGCCCGTTACATCTAAGGTGAGATAGTTTGGGGATTTCAAGTTTGTGATGAGGTTGGATTGAAAGTTTGAGCCGTCTAAGTTCAGCCGTTGTATTTTCCCATAAGCGTTGATCAAGTAGAGTTTTCTGGCTGCGCTATCAAGTGCGATGTTAAGTGGAACGCTTGTTAAATCCTTGATGAGTTTGATGTTTGAACCGTCAAGGTTTGCGCGTTTTATTTTTCCGGTGCGCTTGCCTGTTTTCTCTGTCCAATAGAGGCTACCGACTGCTGAATCCACAGCGAGGCTGGTAACATTCTGGACGTTTGGGAGCATATCTTCTACTTCATCACCGATGAGACGGTGGAGTGTCCCAGCGTTTGTGGCTACCCAATACATTGGCGGGCGTTGTGCCTCACTGATGTGTACCGTGGGAGTAATAGAGAGGCTATACACAGCGTCATTTTTGAACGCGAAAAACCCATACGACCCAAATTCACTCTTATTGTAAAAAGCAACCAATAAAATGTTTTTTCCCTGTTTCAGAGTAACGCGGGGTACATCTTGTTGATAATCAATATACCGCCCACTCCCGACAGGATTGTTATGAACCAGAACACCGTTGAGCCAGACCTTAACGCCGTAACTGTTCCAGATATACATTCCCGTGTTTTGCTTGCGCGGTGAATGCAAGGCAATCGAACCGTAAGCAACGTGATTCTTTATAGTGTCCCCGGTTCCCAAACCGATAGCGTTCACCATGCTGGTAATGTTCCTATCGTCCGTCAGTGTGATTTTACCCAAAGTCCACACCTTATCCCCAACTATGTCGCCGGGGAGCGCGCCGTTCATAGCAATCTGCTGCTCCGTCACGCGTCCTTTGCTAGCTGCCTTCAACCAATCCTCTTCTGAAGCGGCAGCTTTTCCATCTGACTTTTGATCTGTCGGTGCAATCATCCACACCCAAGGTCCCTCTATTGTTGGCCCTGCATCCGGATGAATATCTAATTTCAAATTGGGATTCCGTTGAAGCAGTTGACGGATGGGGCCGGTGTCGCTTATCTCATTACCCTTGAGATTTAATATTTCCAGTTTTGTGAGTTTTGTGAGCGGGTTAATATCGCTTATCTCATTACTACTGAGATGTAACTGCGTTAAGTTTGTGAGTTTTGTGAGTGGTGTAATATCGCTTATCTCATTACTACTGAGATTTAATATTTCCAGTTTTGTGAGTTTTGCGAGTGGTGTAATATCGCTTATCTCATTACGAGAGAGATATAACCTCTTCAATTGCGTAGCATGCTCCAACCCTGTGAGATCCGTTATCCCTAAGGAGTCAGCATACAGAGAAGTTAAACGGTTCAAATCCTGCTTAGTGAGTGGACTTCCTAACTCTAAGCGCAGCTGTCCCCGTACTTCGGCGGCTAAATTCGCATCAGGCATCAATCCTGGAACGGGTTGGACATCCACTTTCAAATTTGGATTCTTGCGTAGTAGGCTCTGTAGCGAAGTTATGTCCGCAATTGGATTTCCTCGGACTTGTAACTCTTCTAATTGCCTCAAACCCGCGAGTGGGCTGAGATCGCTTATCTCATTACTCCAGAGAGATAATTCCTTTAAGTTTGTGAGTTTTGCGAGTGGGCTGAGATCGCTTATCTCATTGCCACCGAGATCTAACTGCGTTAAGTTTGTAAGTTTTGCGAGGGGTGTAATGTCGTTTATATCATTAGCATAGAGATTTAACTGCGTTAAGTTCGTAAGTTTTGCGAGGGGTGTAATATCGTTTATCTCATTATGAGAGAGATCTAATAGCCTCAATTGCGTGAGTTTTACGAGGGGTGTAATGTCGCTTATATCACCACCATAACCACCGAGATCTAATTGCGTTAAGTTTGTGAGTTTTGTGAGGGGTGTAATATCGTTTATATTATGAATACTGAGATCTAACTGCGTTAAGTTTGTGAGTTTTGTGAGGGGTGTAATATCGCTTATATCATTGATACTGAGATCTAACTGCGTTAAGTTTGTGAGTTTTGTGAGGGGTGTAATATCACTTATATCATTGCCATAGAGACCTAATAGCCTCAATTGCGTGAGTTTTGCGAGGGGTGTAATATCGCTTATATCATTGCTACCGAGACGTAACTGCGTTAAGTTCGTAAGTTTTGTGAGGGGTGTAATATCGCTTATATCATTAGCAATGAGATGTAAAATGTTCAAGTTTATAGCGTGTTCCATCCCTGTGAGATCTGTTATCTCTGCCGCGAAAACAAACAGTATAAAGAGGCCCTGCAGGTCCTGAGGTGTAAGAGGGCTGTTTTGGGGGAGACCAAGGGATCTCCGGATTTCATCGGCTAAATTCGCATCTGGCACTACCCCTTGTGCTATCGTTGTGTGTGTGAGAAAGACAGTGAGCAGTACCAATAACGTTAAACCTAAAACCCATTTGTTTCTTATATGATTTGAATAACTTTTATTGCTGAATGTCCCTATACCAAACACAGCCATGGTTACCTCCGTATCCTGTCGGAATATCCTTTATTCGCATAAAAGCGTGAAGTTTTGGTCAATCACTTTTGAAAGTTTCTGAGACCTCTTTTATAATTTTACAGGACTTACGTAAAATAAGCAATTATTGGGCATTTAGACACAAAAAAGCTGTATTTTCCATATCTTTAACCCCCTCAATCCCCCTTATCAGGGGGACTTTAAGAGGCGGGGAATGCCACACGGCATTCATACCGTTGATTGCGTAAGTCCTATTTTAGCAAAATCCTTGTTTTTTTCAAGTAGAATATAGAGAAGTCTCAGGGCTATTTATGGTGAAACTCATAATTATAGTAAAGTTTAGAATTAATTAGACACTCTACATCGGCGAGGAATGTAAAGTTAAGACAAATTATGCTTTTGTAGCATAATTTGGAAACCTCGCCTACCAGGGGGTGGCAGTGTGCATTTATTTTGTGAATCTGTTTGAAAATAAGTCCGAAATTTGCTATAATACTTATATCGTATATCTTCAACATGCGCTCTGACGTAGTTCCCGGACAGTTTATGAAAATTATACATACAGCGGATTGGCATATTGGGCAAAAACTCCACGAACGTTCCCGACTTGATGAACACGAGCAATTTCTCAACTGGCTCCTTGAAACCATTCAAAGATATAATGTTGAACTTCTCCTTGTTTCAGGCGATATTTTTGACACCTCCCTTCCTTCAGCGGAAGCAATCAACCTCTATTATCGATTTCTCTACCGCCTTTTTAACGAAACTGATGCCTACGCAGTGATTACCGCTGGCAATCACGATTCAGCGCGGCATTTGGAAGCACCACGTGAATTTCTAAAGATGGGCAAGATTTACGTTGTCGGTCTGGCAACCGAGGCTGCTGGATGCGTTTTTTCTTTTCCTCCTGACAACCCACGAGTGGTAGTGGCAGCTGTTCCCTACCTTTCCGAGACGGAACTGCCATACGTCTCTTATGAGACAGAGATAGAAAAAAATGAGCGGTATCGAGAGCGACTGAAATCATTCTATGCCGATTGTGTCTCCGACGTGCCAGCGGGACTTCCTAAGATTTTAATGGGTCATCTTTTCGTTCAGGGTGGAACAACAACCGATTCTGAACGCAATATCCAGATTGGGGGTGCGACTGCTATCCACGCCAGTGATTTTCCGGAGGGTGTAGATTATGTTGCTCTCGGTCACCTCCATAGACCGCAAACAATCAGTGGTACCGATTATCCAATCCGATATTCAGGTTCACCCATTCCGTTGAAGTTCAACGAAACTGGTTATAAGAAAAAGGTGTATCTGCTGGAGTTATCTAATGACGGAACGCTGGTGCGAGATGAGGCTATTGAGATCCCTGTCTTCAAAGAGTTGTGTACTGTCACGGGGGATGAGGAGTCTGTTCTCTGGGATGCCCAGACGCGAGATTGGGGCGGAAAGTATATCCAAGTTAAGCTGAAATTAAGCAAGCCGCGAGTAGGGGTTAACGATGAAATCCGACAGGCATTCAGCGCGCGGGGCGGCGAGGTCTTGAGTGTCGAAATTGAGTTACCGGAGATGACACGCGGATTGGAAATCTCTGTTGAGGATATGAAGCACCCGGAGGAAATCTTTGAACGATTTCACAAAGCGAAATTTGATGGGGAGCCACCTGATAAAACCTTGACACAGACATTTAGTGAGTTAATCCAGATGGTTGAGGCATCCGAATGAAAATATGTAGACTCAAGCTTAAGAACCTAAACAGTTTTCGTGAAGAAATAGATATTGATTTTGAAGGTTCACTATTAGGTGGCGCGTCCCTTGTGGCGATTACGGGTCCGACCGGTGCGGGGAAGACGACGTTGTTAGATGCGATTTGTGTTGCGCTCTACGGAAAAACACCACGCTTGAGCGGGACAGGCAGCCAAAATCCGAGTCATCTCATCAGTCATGGCGAAAAAGAGGGGAGTGCTGAAGTCTATTTTGTGGCAAATGGGACGCGTTATATCGCCACTTGGTCTATTAATCGTCGCGGTCCTGCGAAAGTGCAGTTGTCTTATGCAGCTGATGGTAAATTAATTAGCGATAAACTATCAACGCGTGGAAAGTCGCTCGGATCAAGTCAAAAGACGGTGAGCGAAGAGGTTGAATCTATCTTAGGGTTGGATTTTGGTGCTTTCAGGCGGTCTGTCATGTTGGCACAAGGCGAGTTTGCTGCGTTCTTAAAAGCGAGTAAGGAAGATAGACGCACGATATTGGAAGCGACAGCGGGTATTAGTATCTACGATGTACTGAAAGATAAGTTAAATGAAAGGGTTGCCGAGGTTGAAGCGGCGCATGCCGATGTCCTTGCGGAAATAGGAAAAATCCCAGAAGCTTCTCCCGAACAACTTGTGGAAGCCGAGACGAAACTTGACAGATTAAAAAACGAAACCGATGTGTTAGAGAAACGAAGCCAGGACGTTCAGCAGGAGAAGGATCGAGAAACGAAACGCACGGCGGACTATAAAAAACTCCAATCTTCGGAAGAACATCAAGCAGAACTCTTGGGTATACAACCGGACATTGATACACTCCGAGTAGAATTAGAAGATGCGCAACGCGCTGAGCGGCTGCGTCCTGAAAAACAGACGTATGATACCGCAAAATCCGATCTCAAAGAAGCAGAGGAAGCACTTGCTGTAGCGGCAACTGAGAAAACGGATGCAGAAAAACAAGTAGCATCCGATCAAGCCGATTTTGACGAGAAAGAGACAGTGTATCAGACGGCATCAACGGTACACGAGAAGAAAACAGCTCTTTACAATGCTGCTAAATTAGATGTCCAACGCGCAGCTGACCAGTTTGTTGAAGCGGATAAGCGAACTTCAGAATTAGCGGACTTGGCTGATAAGATTGACACACTTTCAAACCAATTAACCAGCAGAGAGGCTGAACAAGCCGAGTTACAAAAACAAGTCAAAGGCGCGCAAACCTTTTTAGATGAAAATCGGCTTCCATCTGACCGGCAACACCGTCTCAATCGGGCGAACGTTCTTTCTGCGCAACTCGATCCACAACAGGAACAGTTAGAAACGGCGTTGAAAGGCGAAGTAGCGCACAGTGAAAAAGTCTCATTGTTGAAGCGTGAAATTAAAGAGTTGTCTGAAACTCGGGCAGAACGGCACTTGGAAAAGACAGTCGCAGAGGCTACGTTGGAAAGTGCAAATGCTGAATTGAACAGACTACAGGCAGCTGGGACTCAGGATGAATGGAATGCTCGGAAACAGCAGGCAGTCGAAGGACAACCTATCGCGCAGAAATATGAGACAGCAACAGATGACTTGACCGATTCCAAAAACCGTTTGCGTGAGTTGAATAAAGAGAAATCGGGGCGGGATACAGAACTTGAGCAGATCGAAGCGAAATTAGTGAACCAAACGAAGGTATGTCAGCACGCCGAAAAAGCAGTTGAACACTGTAAAGAAGCACGAGAATTGGCACTTTTAGCGAATCCAATCAATCAACTTCGACAACGCCTTCAACCCGGAGAACCCTGTCAGGTATGTGGATCAACGGATCATTCTTTTTTTCATATCGCGGAATCTGTGGACGATGACCTGCTGCGAAATGCTAAAAAAGCTTTAGAACACGCGAATACCGAACTACAAACAGCAAAAGATCAGATTCAGATTTTGAAAACGAAGCAGACTGAAACGCAACGCGATAAGGATAATACTGCTAATCAAATTGAAAATTCTAAATCTGAAGTAGAGACACTACTGACTAAAAGGGCAAAATTCCTTGTAGAGTGGCAAGAGATTTATCCGGGCACTGATGTTTCGTCTGGCTGGGCAACTGGACGGATTGAGAAAGCAGATACGGCCATTGCAGAACTTAGAGATACCGAGCAAGCGTACACGAAGGCATCGCACGCTTACGATATGGTAGCGCAGCAACTTGCAACCTGTGAAACTGACATTACGCGTGAAGAGAGGTCTCTGAACCAAGCTGAAAAGCAGTTGCAGGATGCGAAAAACATCCTTGCCGGTTTGCAAGCCGATATCGCTTCTACTGAGGAGCGTTTTTGGGAATTCTTACCAGAGATTTTTCACGGTATTGCTCCAGATGTAGCGGTAGATCGGTTTAGTAAGAAGATTGAGGCGGTTGCGACACGAGAAGACGAACTGAGTAGTGGCGCAGCTAAACTGGATCTGCTTAACGCTAAAATTGAATCAGACCAGAATAATCTTGAGAATTTACAGCAAGATTGTGACGGTTTGCAAGATGAGATAGACGAATACCGACGCGAAGGAGAAGCGTTTCTGGATGCCGTTCGTGAGAAGACTAATGGTTTGGAAACGAAGGACGAGATTGATGCTGCTATTGATGCCTTAGTAGCAGACCTACAAGCGAAAGAGACCGAACGCGATGAAGCCGAGAAACGATTACAGAATAGCCGAAATCTACTTACTGAAAAGCAGACCACCCATGGCATTGCCGAAAGATACCATAAAGTATCTGGTGAAAAGTTTCAAACGGCACAAAACGCTTACTTTGACAAGTTAAGTGATGCAGGATTTGATTCGCCGCAAGCACACGATAGTGCCTTTCGGGATGAAACACAGATGCAGAATCTCACCGATCAGATTGATGCCCATGAGAACAAAAAGCAGCAGCTTGCGTTAGACATTACCGAATTACGTGCGCGGTTTGAGGAAACGCCATTTGACCCAGAAGCGTTGGAGCGGATTGAGACCGAAGTAGAGAATATCGCAGAGCAGCTTCAAACGAAGCAACAAGAGGTTGGTGCCCAACAGCAGAGAATTGACGACTTGAAAGATGCGCTTCAAAGACGTGAGACACTCGGTGATGTGCATCGTGAAGCGCAACAGGAATTGGAACGTTGGCAGCGGTTATATGAGGTAATGCCCAGAAACGAATTGCGCGACTTTGCCTTGGAGATTATGTTCAAGCAGATGGGCGGTTTAGCTAACTTGCAATTAGATTACCTTACCTCGGAACGCTACCAACTTAAAGTTGAATCTATCGGCGATTTGACGGTCATTGATCGGTGGAATGCGAATGAAGAACGTCCTGTTGAGACGCTCTCCGGTGGCGAATCGTTCCTGACGAGTCTCGCTTTAGCACTTGCCCTGGCAGATTTGAGTCGCGGGCGTGCGCAGCTGCATTCGCTGTTTTTGGACGAAGGGTTTGGCACGCTTGATACTGAAACACTGGATACTGCAATCGCGGCACTTGAAGGACTCCGTATGCAGGGACGCAGCATTTTCCTCATCAGCCATGTTCAGGAACTCACAAGACGGATACCTGTAAAAATCAACGTTAGGAAACACGGAAATGGCAGTTCATCTGTTGACATTCGGGGTTAGCCTAACAAAATTAGGACTTACGCAAAATACGCAATTATTGAGCATTTGGACACAAAAAAGCAGTATTTTCCGTATCTTTAACCCCCTCAAAAATCAACGGTATGAATGCCTTAATGGCATTCCCCGCCCCTTATCAGGGGGACTTTAAGAAGAAATGCGTAAGTCCTAACGAAGATACACCATTTCTATTCTCACTGCGAAGCAATATTACCCCGCTGAGGTAAAGAAAGTATTGAAATGTTCAAAAATTTGTTAGTAGCAAGTTGGATTATGTTACTGTTCTTTGATGTTTCTAAACTGCAAGCCTGCAACAACGGCGCAGGCGACTCTAAAGAAAAGAACGTCAACGATTCAAATTCACGTCGTTTCTCCGCAAGGAAAAATTAAAAAATGAAATTTGGTTTTATGTCGTCCGTGTGTCCACCATTCACGCTGACGGAACTGATTGATAAGGCGAAACACTACAACTACGAACATCTGGAACTCCGCGTGGAGTGGGATCACGGACACGGTGTGGAATTGGATTCGACTGCACAGCAGCTTCAAGATGCACGCACGCGTCTTGCTGATAGCGGCATTGAACTTTCTTGCATTGCTACGGGTTGTCGGTTCATCGATCCCGATGCCAGTAAGCGTGCTGAGCAGGTGGATTTGCTCAAGCGATACATTGATTTGTCCGAAACGATGGGTGCAAAGAATATTCGTATTTTCGGAGATAGGGTGCCGGAAACCCCTGTTGAAGTATCGCAGACACTGGATTGGGAAGCAGAAGGGATTCGTGCTTGCGATGGCTTAGCTGGAGCGGCAGGGGTTGCCCTCTGTCTGGAGACACATGGCAATCTCATTGCCAGTTGGGTTACGGAAACTATATACCGGGCGGGGGCAGAGAATACCTTTGTGAATTGGCACGCAGCGCATCACGTTCGTCATGGAGAACCTATAGATGTCGCTTACGTGCATCTGCGTGGTAAAGTACGACATGCACACGTTAACTTTGGTGACAGTGGACCACTACCAGACACAGAAAGGGATTCGCTGACGCTCCTCGCGCAGGATGAATATGATGGGTATGTTTCTATAGAGGTAATCAATCCGCCGGATTCAGATGCGGTGCTGCAACGGCACGCCGAATTATACAAAACGTTATAGGTTGGTTGTTAGGTTGCTTCGCTTTCAGCAATTAACGTCAAGGCATTGTACTTTGAGCAATTGGTATAGGACTTACGCAAAATGAGCAAATATTGGAGATTTAGACGCAAAAAGTGATAATTTCTGTTCTTTAAACCCCCTAAAGCATCAACGGTATGAATGCCTTCTGGCATTCCCCGCCCCTTATCAGGGGGACTTCAAGTGGAGCTGCGTAAGTCCTATGGTAGTTAGTTAAGACGGTTTGATTGACATAAGAACATCTTTCTAACTACTAATTGCCAATCGCCAACTACTAATTGCTAAACGCTAAATGACTCGCCGCAACCGCATGTATTTTTTGCGTTCGGATTCGTAATTTTAAAGCCAGAATCCATCAATCCGTCGTTGTAGTCAAGCACTGAACCGGCAAGGTAGAGTGTGCTCCTTGGATCAATAAAGACCTTCAAGCCGTGAAATTCAAACACCTTGTCGGTGTTTTTTGCTGTGCCGAATTCAAGGTTGTATTGGAAACCAGAACATCCGCCACCAATGACCTGCATGCGTAAGCCGAGGTCGGATTCGGACTCTGTTTCGTTGTTACTAATAAGTATAATAGCTTTTTGTGCAGCAGATTCTGTAACCTTAATCATGGTGCTTACACCTCCGTTTTGGACAGAAAATCAGCGATTGCTGTTTTTAATACTTCTTCAGCTGCTTCCGCGTAGCGCCGTTTATCCAAGGGCAGCCCACCTAATGCTTCGGAAAGGTGTACTGCTGTAATTTGAAGTGCTTCTGGAATATCACTCCCCGTAACCATTTCGGTAAGGATCGAGGCACTTGCAATGGCGGTAGGACATCCGAATGCTCGAAACTTCGCCGCAACAATAACATCCTCCAAGACCTTAAGGGTCAGTTTTATCATTTCGCCACTGGCTGTAGAGCCGATGGTGGCTGTGCCGTTGGCATCGGTGATAGTCCCAGCGTTGCGCGGGTTTTCGTAATGCTCAATTACTTGTGGCGTATACATCGGACATGCCCTCGCATACCAGAAGAGGCCTGTTTCTGCAATTATACTATATTTTCAAGGGAATGTCAAATTTTGGGAATAAAAAAATTGCCGGTGGATCCCAAAAGTTAACTGACGACAACGTAGAACCAACTTAAGCAGTCGCCTCGTTATCCGTATCAGGCGTTTTGGGTTCTAACTCGGCTTGGCATTCTGCGCAATGGCCGATGATCTCATTACGAAAGCGCACTGGTTTAAATTGGTGTGCTTCACACACCGATTTTTGCAAGGCGTCGATTCGTGGTTCTTTAAATTCAACAATCTGATTACACCTCAGACAGATAAGGTGGGCGTGTTCTTGGAGGGAATGAATGCTCTCGTAACGCGTATTCTTTTGGGCATCAATAAATTCAGTCAACAACCCACTTTTCACCAGCAGTGGTAGCGTCCGATAGATAGTTGGGCGTGATACCAGATATCCATTGCGACGCATCTGAACCAAGAGGTCTTCCGTTTGGAAGTGGCCGGGATAGTCAAAAACTTGGTTTAAAATATCCAGTCGCTTTTGCGTCAAACGGAGTCCACAACTTTTAAGGTAGTCTTCAAACTGCGTTACAAACTGAGTATCGAGTTTGGATTCGTTAGTAGGCTGCATTTTTGACTCCTTTCAACTGGATGTAAAAGAGAGACTACGGTGCGGCGGTGCAAGATCATTTTTTACGGCATACTTGTAAAAAAGTTCTAGTCCTGCAATTTCAGATTCACCCAGATCATATTTAATGTGATGTTGCAAATAATCAAGGCAGAGCGTTTCGGGTAATCTTAACTTTTTCGCCTCAATCCGCGCAATTTCCGGAATTTGTGCCATACCGCGTGCTTTTGATTCGATGAGTACCTGCGGTAAATCACCAATATTGGCTTCCTTCCTCGCTACCCAACAGGCGTAGACAAAAGGTAAACCTGTTAGCGCATACCATGCTTGACCGAGGTCAACGCTGTAGTCTGTCGAGTCGAGGTGTCTAAGTGCTGCATCTCCGATCAGAAGTACCGCATCAAAAGGTGGGTCTTGACGGTTATAGAGTGCTGTTTTTGGGTTTATTGTTGGTCTGCACGTTGTGAACGTTGGTGAAATTCCATACTTTTCAGCGAGTAAAATTTTGAGGAGCGCAGCAGACGACCGGGAATTCGTAGCAAGGGCAACACGTTGAATCTTCTGAACTGGGGCGCGGCTGAATAATCGGACGCTTTGGACACGGCCGCGTGAGGCAATTGATATATCCGGTAAAATGTAGTAAGACGCATGCGAAGGATTCGCGCGAAAATATTCGATAATCGAAATCAGCCCGACATCAATTTCACCTCTGCTCAAAAGTATGGCGAGCCGGCTTGGAACATCAATAGTAAGCGCAATATCTGTTTCGATTTCTTTGTTCAAAAGGGGATAAACAAGCGGTTTGGTATTCAGGAACGAGACTGTGCCTACCCTTATGCGGCTTTTCTGTACCACTGATTCCCTTCTCGAATAATCTCATTGTAAAGTGTATCGCGCTCAACAGGCACGAAGCCGGCTTCTTCAATGAGGTGTGTTAGCTGCGAAACGGAGACAGCCTCAGGCGTGTCTGCACCTGCCATGTGTGTGATCTTTTCCTCAGTTACTGTGCCATCAATATCGTCAGAACCAAAACGGAGCGCGACTTGCGCAGTTTTCAAGCCGGTCATGATCCAGTAGACTTTGATATGCGGTATATTGTCAAGCATGAGGCGCGCAACCGCTATGTTCCGGAGATCTGTTAAACCGGTTGTTGAAGGCAGGTATGCCATACGGGTATTCGCAGGATGGAATGCAAGGGGGATAAAGGTCACGAACCCCCCAGATTTGTCCTGCTGTTCCCGCAATCTGATGAAGTGATCAACTCTATCTTCGTTCGTTTCAAGGTGTCCATATAGCATGGTAGCGTTTGTGGAGATACCGAGGCGATGGGCAATGGCGTGAACCTCTAACCAGCCGTCTGCACTCAATTTCCCCGGACAAATTTTGTCACGTGTCTCCTCTGCGAATATTTCAGCACCGCCGCCTGGCAGTGAGTCTAAACCTGCTTCTCGTAGTTGCGTGAGAACTTCCTCTATTGACATCTTGAAAATACGTGAGAAGTGATGAATTTCGACTGCCGTGAAGAATTTGAGATGGACCTGTGGCATCCGTTCTTTGAGTCCACGGATAATGTCAAGGTAATAGTCAAACGGTAACTTGGGGTGCAGCCCACCCACACTATGAATTTCAGTGCATCCTTGTTCTATGGAGTACATCGCTTTGTCTAAAAATTCATCAACACTCATTTCCCATGCCCCTTCGGTTTGCATATTTTTTCGGGCAAACGCACAAAAATGGCACCGAGCGTGAAGGATACAGACATTAGAATAGTCAATATGTTGGTTGATGTTATAGTAGGTGATGTTCCCACTTAGACGTTCACGAACATGGTTAGCAAGAAATCCAACTCCCGTAATATCTGAGCTTTCATAAAGCGAGACGCCTTCCTCAAAGGAGAGGCGTTGCTCTGCCTTGACTTTTTCGTAGATCGCTGGCAATTTAGGGTCCGTAAAGCGGCTATAATTCTCCATTACGTTTTTATCCTAATTAATTATCAATCTTTTTGGGTTTCAGTGGCGTTTGTAGGCTCTAAACCGGTTCTGAAAGTAATAAGACTGCCAGCCCAAAAATTTCTATTCGCAGTCCGATAAAAAATGCTTGACACTTGGCTTTCAGTAGAAGTATTATAGCATAATAACTTTAAAGATGCAAGTCTTTTTAACATCGGCTTGCGAATTTCGCTGAGATTTTTCCGCGAGAAGGGAAGATAATTCATGTCAAAATTAGGACTTATTCATTACAACTACGCAAGCAAATCGCTTGATGATTTCCTGAAATTTACAAGCGAGACAGGGTTCGGTTATGTTGAGCTTCAGATTAGCGATGTTTGGGACTCGGAAACCGCCGATCCAGAAAGAAATGCCGAAGCCGTTAGGGCACAAGTTGAGGGTTATGGTTTACAGGTCTCGGCACTCGCTGCGGGAAACGATTTCGTCCTGCTTGAGGAAGACGAAATCCGTTCTCAGGTCGAACGGATGGAACGCATCGGGGGACTTGCTAAACTGCTTGGTGCTTCAGTGCTTCGCACGGAGGGTGGCGCAGCAAAGGATGCCGTGCCAGAAAGCCGCTGGGTTGAAGCGATGGCTGGTTGCCTAACACGGTGCCTTGAATTTGCAGAACGAGATGAGGTATATTTGGCGGTGGACAATCACGGCATCGTTACAAACGACGGTGACTTACAGGTAGAACTCTTTGAGCGGGTCGGTTCTAAGTACGTTGGTGCCAATATGGACACAATGAACTATCGCTGGGCAGGCCATGACTTAGAGACGGTAGGCAGGTATTATGAAATCGTCGCGCCCTATACCCTACACACGCACCTGAAAGACGGAACGGGATCGCGCGCCGACTATCGCGGCGAGGCACTCGGCGAAGGCGAAATAGATCTCACGAAGGCTATTCGGTGTTTGAGAGCAGCAGGCTATGACGGTGTTTGGTGTTGTGAATACGAGGGTAGAGAGAACGACGGGACGGGACAACGAAAAAGTTTTGACTGGATGCAAGCAAACCTCTAATGAGATGAGCATTCCTCCTCGCATTATCACACTAACAACCGATTTTGGCACAAGCGATGCTTACGTTGGCGTCATGAAAGGTGTAATCCTCGGCATTAATCCAAGCGTGCAAGTAGTTGACATCACGCACGCCGTACCGCCACAGGACGTTCACGAAGCAGCCTTCTTAATCAATTCGGCATATCACTATTTTCCGAAAGGCACAATTCATCTAATCGTGGTTGATCCGGGTGTAGGTAGCGACCGACAGGCAATAGTTTGCCAAACAGATCGCGCATTTTTTGTCTGCCCTGACAACGGGATATTGACTTACCTCCTTGAAGAAATTGAGAACAGTGGACAACATCCGGGAAATATAGTTAAAATTGAAAACCGGGCATACTATTTGCCAGAGGTAAGTCAGACATTCCACGGCAGGGATATTTTCGCTCCCGTTGCCGCATATCTATCACTTGGGGTGACGCTTGCGGAGATCGGGCCATTCGTGCCAAATCTCGTCCGACTCCCGATTCCAACGCTTGAGATTTCTGATGATAAACTGATAGGCGAGATTATCAAAACTGACAGTTTTGGGAATGCTATAACAAATATTTCAGAAAGCCTACTATCCCGCTTGAAAATTGTATCGGGCTGGAATATCTCCAATTGTGAAATCAGGGTTGGCGGTATAAGACTTAAAGGTCTCAACCGGGCATACGCTGAATCTGCGATCGGAAAACCTCTGGCAATTATTGGGAGTTCTGGGCTGTTGGAAATTGCCGTGAATGGTGGGAGTGCTGAAACGATTCTGAGATTGAAGCGAGGAGATACCGTTGTAATTCAGAGGTTTAATTGAAGATATAAGCCTTGGCAGGCTAAAATAGAATTAAAATCCAAAGAGGAGGATGCAACCAAATTGAAGCAGATAACTTTAACCGGTATCAAACCGACAGGGCAACCGCATATCGGGAACTACCTCGGTATGATTAAACCGGCACTGGAGCTTGCGGAAACGTATCAAGCCCTATATTTCATCGCAGATTACCACGCCCTTACTACCGTAAAAGACAAGAAAGAGTTGATATATTTAACCCATCAAGTAACTGCGACGTGGTTAGCTTTGGGATTAAACCCGGATGAAGTGATTTTCTACCGTCAATCGGACATTCCAGAGGTATTCGAGTTGGCATGGGCGTTGGCGTGTTTCACAACAAAGGGCTTGCTTAACAGGGCGCACGCCTACAAAGCAATCGTTGACGATAATATTGCCGCGGGACGTGAAGAGGATAAAAACATTAATGTAGGACTCTTCACCTATCCTGTTTTAATGGCGGCAGACATTCTGCTCTTCGGAACACACGTTGTACCCGTCGGTCTTGACCAGCAACAGCACCTCGAAATCACGCGCGATGTCGCGCTTACGTTCAACAGGGGTTATGGCGAGGTCTTAACAATCCCCGAAGCCGTAATTCGGAAAGAGGTCATGACTATTCCCGGAATCGATGGCAGGAAAATGAGCAAAAGTTATAATAATGTCATCCCGATCTTTGCATCTTCTAATCAAGTGCGTAAGCCTGTTATGCGTATTGTAACTGATTCTAAACGTCCAGAAGATCCAAAAGACCCAGATGCATGTAACATCTTTGCGATCTATCGGCACTTTGCCGATGCTGACGCAGTTGCTGCGAAACGGCAGCTTTATCTTGAAGGTGGACTGGCGTACGGTGAGATGAAAAAAGAGTTATTTGCGTTGTTAGAGGCGACATTTTCTGTCCAGCGCGACCGGTATAATGATTTGATGGACAATACGGATGAATTGGATAAAATCCTTGAAGAAGGTAGCGAAAAAGCGCGCGATATCGCAGTGCCGATTTTAGCGAAGGTCCGTAAAGCCGTTGGTGTAAGTCCTTAAGGAAAAGGCGAGGCAGCGTTGACTTACCACCTCGCCAAATAATGAAATTTCCCTTCTACAGAAGATGTCTTATTTCCGTATTAACATTTTCCGTGTGGCATTGAAATCTCCTGCTGTTAACACATAAAAATAGACACCACTGGCGACTTGTTCGCCGAATTCGTTCCTACCATTCCAATACGCCGCACGGCTTTGAGATTCATAAACCCCGATAGTCTGATGTCCCAATTCGAGTGTCCGAATCAATTGTCCGTTAACAGAATAAATGGTTATTGTGACATTTGCCGGTGCTGCTAACTGGTATGGTATCCAGGTTTCAGGATTGAACGGATTGGGGTAATTCGGGAACAGTGCTGTCGTTCTGGGTGCGAGCAGCTTCAAGAGGTGCTCTAACACCTGAATTCCTCTTTGATATGAGAGTCCTTTGGGTAGGCCGATGTTGATGTCAGACAAGTTCCCTTCTTGCTTGGCAAGGCTCAACCACTGCGCGATATCAGCTGCAGTGAGCAGTTCGGTTGAAATGGCTTGTAGTGCTGGCGCGCCCGCAGCATCTTCCAATGCGTTCGCCAGAAATGCCCCTCCGGCACCTCCCAATGCATCTGCGAGGAGCACGAGATCTAGGATGGTAACAACGCCATCCTTGTTCAGGTCGGCCGCGTTTTCCCCTTTTTGATCGAAACGTGATGCGAGGAGCACGAGATCTAGGATATTGACAGTCCCATCGTTGTTTAAATCTCCTAAGAGGTCATCCACGAGTGCTGCTAAGAGTTCACCGGTTTCTCGTGCAAGTACCAGATCCCACAATAGCACTGTACCATCGAAACTTCCACTCGCAAGCAGGGTCCCCTCGGAGTTGACCGCCACAGTTGTGACATTCCACATATGTCCATCCAGTAGGATCAGTTCCGTGCCCGTGGTAGCGTCCCACAAACGGATGGTCGTATCACTGCTTCCACTGGCAAGGACTCTACCATCAGGTGTGAAAACGACACTCGTCGCTTGATTTTCTTCATCCAGTAGAGTATCTTGAAGTTCACCTGTTTCCACATCCCACAAGCGGATAGTATGGTCCCTACCAACACTGGCAAGCGTATGCCCATCCGGGCTAAAGGCAAGGCTTACCACATCATCCTCATGGTCGGTGAGGGTATGCAAGACTTCGTGGGTTTCAACATCCCAGAGGCGGATACTATCGTCTCGACTGCCACTCGCTAGTGTGCTTCCATCGGGACTAAAGGTGAGTGTCTCAACGCCTGCTTCATGTTCCCAAAGCGTGGTGATGTGGGTTCCTGTTGTAGCATCCCAGAGGCGGATGCTATCGTCCTCACTTCCACTGGCTAACATGCTTCCATCCGCACTAAAGGCAAGACTGATGAGGTAAGAACTGTGTCCCCTCAGGGTTTTAATGTGTTCCCCTGTGTCTGCATCCCAGAGACGGATGGTATCGTCCTGACTGCCGCTGGCGAGCGTTCTGCCGTCAGGGCCGAATACAACAATGTCTACATCATCTTGATGTCCGATAAGGGTATGTCGAAGTTGACCGGTGTTGGCATCCCAGAGTCGGATAGTCTTGTCCCAGCTTCGCGTCGCGAGGGTGCTACCGTCAGCACTGAATGTGACGCTCAAAACGACGTCCGTGTGTCCACTGATAATTTTTAATTGTTCTCCGGTACGAAGGTCCCAGGAGCGAAGAGATGCATCCCATGCGCCACTGGTGAGGGTCTTCCCGTCAGGCGCGAAAACAACTCGATAGACATCAGCGGTGTGTCCGATGAGGGTATTTATAGGAGCCCCTGTGTTTACGTGCCACAGACGGATCGTATCATCTTCACTCGTGCTGGCAAGAAGGCTGCCATCATCACTGAAGGCTATATCAAAGATACTCGATGTATGGCCTACGAGTGTCGTCTTGGGCGCGCCTGTAGCAGCGTCCCATAGATTGATAACGCCATTCAAATCTCCACTCGCAAACGTACTGCCATCAGGACTAAAAGCGACGCTATAGACATCATCCCGATGCTCGGCAAGTGTTTGCCGGAGTTCACCTGTTTCCACATTCCACAAACGGATAGTATCGTCATTACTTCCACTAATGAGCGTGTTGCCATCGGGACTAAAAGCAACACTATAAATGCCTTCCGTATGATCTTCTAATGTGTTGATGAGTTCACCCGTGTCGATCTTCCAGAGTCTGATGTTACTGTCCCGACTGCCACTGGCGAGCAGCATGCCATCCGGGCTGAAAGCGACGCTGCGGACGCCCCGACGATGCCCACTGAGGGTGTGCAACAATTCGCCAGTAGTAACATCCCAGAGACGGATGGTCGCGTCGTTTCCCCCACCTGCCAGGATAGTTCCATCTGGGGCATAAGCGAGAGCGGGAATGCCATACTTAATTCCAGTAAATAGATCAACGGGTTGATCTGTAGCTGTATCATATATCCAAACTCCGAGGGCTCCAGAGACGGCAAGTCGGGTGCCATCCGGCGAATACGCGAGGTCGTATAACCAACCTTTACCGAGTCGTGCCGTTGCTCCTTCAGGTAGATGCCATTGCGGAGAATCTTGGGCGTAACTACTCGGTACGAACAAAGTCGTAACCATAAATAAAACGAAAAGAACTGAGTGTCCAAGTATAGGCTTGGAAGCTGCGCTGGGGTATAATCTCTTCAATTTAAATTATCTCCTTTTCTAAAATTGTGATTGTAGCTGTTATCTATAGTCATTAAGGATAGCACGGGAGTAGTATAAAGTCACAGTTTTTAGTCATTTGACGCGGTTTGCGAGTGATAAATTGTGAAGTTAAGACAAGTTTTGTTTCTCAAATTTGGCAAGTGTCAAATAGCCTAACGCCGAGTGCCCTGGAATCCTGAAAAAAATCCGTAACAAAAATTTTCTTTTTTTGCTATAATATATTTGACGTAGAGTCAAGGCTTTGAAAGCATCTTTGCTAATGAAGTATTGTTCACGTCAGGGCAGCTTCCTAATTCATTAGGTGCGCCGCAGGTGAGACGAACACCCGCGACGCTTCAGCACTGCCATAGCTAAAGTTTTGTGGATATGACAGCGCTGGTTTCTATTATATCACAACGGACGCATTACATGTGAGATTAATGGAAACCAGCACCCTATAGGGAAGGTTGCCGAATACCTTTCTATTACCTCTCGATACACCTATCACTGTATCCCCCCTATAGTCCTGTCATTTTTTTTAGCCCCAGAGAAAAGGGTATGCCTTTGCGCGCCTGTTGTGGCCCGCAAGGGGACAAAAAAATATAAAAGGAGTCAATTTACAAAATGAAAAGCATTGTGCGTTATTTATCTGTTTTATTGTTTTCTTTGATTTTTGTATCTTCAAGTTCCGCGCAAGTCTTTAGCGGCGGATCTAAAATACAGAAAGGTGGCTATGGGTAATCGCCCCTACAAAAATAGCGGATGCCGTTATCAGTGGTGCAAGTGCCGCGGCTTCAGGAATAGACTTTCTCAGTATTGCGTCTGAAGGTGCAGTAACAGAACAAAAAATCGCTACAGAGGGCGCGAGTCTTGGTGAATCTGTAGGAAATAAGGTCTGGACGCTCGGTTCACTTCCCACAAAGGGGTCAGACAATATCAACGAAATGCTCAGCACTATCGGTTTGGGAAGTGGCGACATAAGCAATCATGTGGCTTATGGGTCTATTCTTATCCATGCAGCCGAAGAACAAGAGACATTAATGTTTGTAGGGTCCGATGATGCTGTGAGAGTATGGATGAATGGTGAGGTCGTTCACGAACATTTTGTGGATAGAGCTGCTTACGATTATCAGGACGTATTCAAAGTCTCACTCAAACAAGGGACAAACGTCTTGCTTGTTGCCGTTTACGAAGCTTATGGCCACTGGTCTGGATTCTTCGGATTTGAACCGAAAATCGAGTATGAAATCCTACCGCCACGAGGTTTAACCGTTGATGTCAATGAGGACGGAAAGATCAACGTCATAGATTTATACCGCGTCTTGCTTGCGATTAATGCCCAAAACCATGCAAAACCGATCCAGCCACGTACAGACGTTAATAAAGACGGTGTTGTAAACATGGCGGATCTCCATCAGGTCATTGAATATATTGATGACCCCGTCACGGGTGCTGCACCGGTACTTCAGAACGCAGTCAGTCGTCCGAGTGCGAGAGGCAAATTAGTCACGACGTGGGCAAACCTGAAAATGACGAAGTAGCACTTGCGAATTTCGCAACCTCTACAACCTATAAGGAGGAAAACATGATAAAATTCACATTTTTGTTAGTTTTATTACTGCATGTGCGTATTTGGGCAGTCTTTTGCCGATGATTATTGTCCAATTCACGAGGAACAGATGGGGGCTTTGAGCCAGGAAGAATGGGAGGGTATCTGGCATGCCCATGACGACGACTCCCATGACAGTATCAGTGGCGAACATTTCCATGTGACACACAGAGATGTTGTACACGGAGAATGTGTAACTGCTCAGATGATAGGGCTACATTCGGTTGGCATAAGTTCCCTGAAGAAGTGTCTGCAGCACCGCAGTTGATACGGAAAATGCACACAACATGGGGAGCAATGAAAAGTAGATAGGAGAGAAAAGGCGAGGTTCGGAAACCTCGCCTACCGTTGCGAATTGACAACCTAACTCGTAGGGGAGATACTGACTTCTACATTAAGCGGTGTCTCTCCCGCGGGGTTTTTTGCGATTATCTGAACAGGACTTACGCAAATTGAGCAAATATAGGACATTCGGACACAAAAAGCAGTAATTTTGGTGTTTTTTAACCCCCTAAATCCCCCAACCCCCCATATAAATCAGAATCAACGGTATGAATGCCGTGTGGCATTCCCCGGGTATGAATGCCTTAGGGCATTCCCCGCCCTTATCAGGGGGGTAGGGGACTTTAAGAGGAAATGCGTAAGTCCTATTGAAGATAACCAATTCACAGGGAATATTCATAATTCCAGAATCACGAACTCCAAACGGCGGTGTGCCTCGCGGAGTGCTGTTTCAACTGCTTCCGGTGTTTGTGAGCGTGCAAAGATAAAACCGAGATACCGGGCCCCTTCTGGTAGTGGAACAACCTCCCCGCCAATAGGGATGGTAATGTCTACTTCCGTAACATCATCTACCTTGCGTGCCGCTGCTTTGCCGCGCACTTCACCCAATATCCCGGCTTTCGGAACAGGGATCATCATCACACCTGCTGCCTGTTTCTCTCGATGCAGTGTTTCCACATGTTGTCCAATCGCATGTCGAATCACAAGTTCCTCCAACGACATTCCCGTGCCGAATCGCAGCGTACGGGCTCAAAGCCCACCAATCGTCCGGGCAGCGATTTCAATAAGATGCGCGCCTTTTTCATTGTAGCGTAATTCGGCGTGGACGGGACCGTGACGTAGGCCTAATGCAGTAGCGGCTTCCGCTGTTGCACTTCGCAGTTCATCTTGGGTGTCCTGTGATAGACGTGAAGGAGTGATATACAGGGTTTCCTCAAAAAAGGGACCCTCGAGCGGATCGGGTTTGTCAAAAAGTGCCAACATCTTGAGTTCACCTTCTAAAAGGATACCTTCAAGTGCTACCTCTATGCCGGGTATGTAATCTTCAATTAATACGTCGGCGGATGGAGATTCGGCGTTTGTATCTGCTTCTGTTGCTATAGCACGGAGGAGTGCTGCGACACGACGGAAAGCATCAGGAAATTCATGCCAATTGTCTGCCCGAATTACACCGCGACTTGCTGATAGAGAGAGCGGTTTGATAACACACGGAAAATCGACTTGCTTACTGATTTCAACGATGTCGTCACAGATTGAAAAACGTCTGAACTGTGGACACGGAACACCACGGGTTGCCAATGTATGCCGCAATCGATATTTGTCGCGTGTGGCTTTTGCCGATTCAATTGGGTTATGTGGAAGTCCAAGTGCCTCTGATGCCGTGGTCGCAAGTAGCGTGGTGTCGTCGTCAACACCTACGATCGCGGCGATAGGATGTGTCGCTGCGAATTCGACGATCGTCTGTGTTGCAGCGGCTGGTGCGCTGAAGTCAAGCACAAGGGAATCTCGCGGTGAGAGGTCTGCAGTTGTCGCGGCTTCCTCTGAAGCAACAACCACCTCTACATCAAGTTGCATGGCAGCGGCGAGAAAATCAGTCGCACGATAAGTCCGTGTCGGAAGCAGCAGGAGAATACGCGGTTTTTCTAAAGTTTGTTCTGACATTTAGAGACCTCGGGGGCGGTTGTCGGTCATTGGTGGTCAGTTAAAGAGGATTTCTGTAGCAATTCACGACTTCTTGGCGTACTCTCAAACTGGGATGGATTGTTCCAAAAGCTGCTTTTAACCGATAACCGATGACTGAAAACTGACAACGATTAAATTATAGGCGCGCCCGGAGGATCTTTTGGTACTCGGCGTGGGCGTCTTGCGGATCCAACTCGCTGTCAATGACACGCCGGAGACACTGCACAAAGCCTATGGGTTCTTCCTCTCCGAAGATCGTACGTCCAAATAAAGCAGCGCGTCCGCCGTTGCTGACAACATTGTGTGCTAGCGCAAATGTGCTGCGGGCGTTCTGTCGAGGTCCGCCCAAGGCACCAATGATCAAAGTGGTATCGAATTGACACAATTCAGTCCAGACATCGGCTGTTGTGTAAGCAGTTTTGATAAAACGCGGACGTTGATGCTTTCGCAGATAGCTCATCGTGCGGACAATAGAATCGGCGACATACATGCCCCGCTTTTCGTCGTCCATCCCTGGTAATTTAACATTTGGTAAAAATACTTCTAACAGATGGTCGAAGCCTTCAATCTCACCGACGACGTGTGCAAACTGCACATACGACTGCAGCATCCGTTCATCAGCGATGGGATCGTTGTTGAGGGTGATGGAGTATAATCCGAGGTTAACTCGGCATTCAAGTGCGGGACCGATCAGTGCCTCGCAATAACGTTGCATATCTTCTGGGAAAACCGTCTGAAACGGCATTGACAACCGTGAGGTATACACGCCGAACCGTGGGTTCCAGATGGCTGTCTCTGAGTTCATTCGCACGATTGGCGTGATCGGTGTGTTTTCAAACAGGTTTTCTTCGAGTGCGAGCGTCTCTGCATCAGCTGGGGTCATTAAGAGGCCGTCCAGTTGACCGTCTGCAACGAGGTCGCGTTGAAGTTGCAGAAACTCAGCATGTGTTCGGTAGTGCGGTTTCGGATGTTGGACCTGCCCGAGTCCTTTAATACCTGCGGATGCCAGTGGATCTGCTGCAAAGACCAGAATTGGGCGGCGTGCGAGCAACTCCGAGTCAGCGAGTTTATCAAATATCCGATTGCCCATTTAAAATTAATTCCTTTATGTTTATATAGGACTTACGCAAATTGAGTAAAGAAGCAATATATTTCACCCAAAAATGCCTCACAGTGAGAGTATTTCAGTGATTTAACCCCCTCAATCCCTAACCCCCCATATCCCCCCTTATCAGGGGGGTAGGGGACTTTAAGAGGCGGGGAATGCCACACGGCATTCATACCGTTGATTGCGTAAGTCCTATTTATAGTGTATTGGTTGGATCTATGTCAATCACAAGTTCAACTGCGCTTGATTTGTTTGCGACTGGCGATTCATGCGTTAATGACTTAAGGAGTTGGCTTATCTTTTCAACGTAATTGCTTCGGAGTAAGAAGTGCCATCGAAATTTCCCCTCAATCTTCGAGAGCGGTGCTGGTGCGGGCCCGAGGATCTCTACTTGTGTTTCTGTAGTATCGAAGCCTTGATCTGTTTGCCAAATTTCAAGATGATCCCGTACAGCATGAGCGGTA
The DNA here is from genome assembly GCA_028818705.1 of Candidatus Poribacteria bacterium. GTDB lineage: Bacteria > Poribacteria > WGA-4E > WGA-4E > WGA-3G > WGA-3G. The sequence goes on along the minus strand of JAPPNJ010000040.1, from coordinate 77,577 downwards.
TCAATAACCTCTTTCTCGTTTCTACCACGGAGCAAGAGCGTTGCGACATGCGCGAACGGTGGGTATCGAAAAGCGTTCCGTGCCTCGAGTTCTTGTGCATAAAAACCGATGTAGTCGTGCTGTTGTGCGGCTGCAATACAGTAATGTTCGGGCATGTAGGTTTGTACGACGACTTTACCTTCGAGTTCGGCGCGCCCAGAACGACCGGCGACCTGTGTGAGTAGGCTGAACGTTTGCTCACTTGCTCGGAAGTCTGGAAGATTCAGAGCAGTATCGGCAGCGATCACCCCCACAAGTGTAACATTTGGGAAGTCTAATCCCTTTGATACCATCTGTGTGCCTATCAGAATATCAATTTTTTGTCCTTCAAACGCGTCTAAAATCTGTTGATGTGCATTTTTGCGGGCTGTTGAATCCGCGTCAAATCGCTTTACGTTTGCTTTTGGGAAGGCTTTTCGCACTTCCTGTTCAACTGCCTCTGTGCCGAGTCCAAAATAGCGGATAGCGGGACTGCTACACTGCGGACATGCCGATTGGGTTGGACGTTTATCGCCACAGTGGTGGCAGACCAGTTGCTTTGTCTCAAAGTGGAACGTCAACGAAATGGAACAGTTGTTACATTGTTCGACATAACCGCAGGTTCGACAGAAAACATAGGTAGAATGGCCGCGTCGATTGAGAAACAGAATAATCTGTTCTCGCCTGATGAGGCGTTCTTCAATTGAACTACGGAGTAGATCGGAGAAGATCGTACGGTTTCCCTTTTTCAATTCAGTCCGCATATCGACGATGTGAACATCGGGCATCTTTCTATCGAGAACACGGGTCGGTAAGTTAAGGAGCCGATAACTCCCGTTTTTTGCGAGATGAAAACTTTCAAGCGAAGGTGTAGCACTCCCAAGTAGCAGAGGACAGTTTGCGAGTTCACTCCGTTTCTGTGCCACTTCTCGTGCGTGGTAACGCGGCGCGGTGTCGGATTTATAGGAGTCGGAATGCTCTTCGTCTATAATCAGCAATCCGAGATTTTTAGCGGGAGCGAAGACGGCAGACCGCGGTCCGATTACGATGTTGGCATCGCCCTTCTGGATGCGGTGCCATTGGTCGTAGCGTTCGCCAGCACTCAACCGACTATGTAACACAGCAACCTGCTCTCCAAATCGTCCGACAAACCGAGAGGCGGTTTGTGGTGTAAGCGAGATTTCTGGAACTAGGACGATGACCGATTTCCCATCTTTAAGGATATCTGTCATCGCTTGCATGTATACCTCAGTTTTGCCGCTACCGGTTACGCCGTGTAGGAGGAAGGTGGGGGGTGCGTCCTCTTTACTGTGAGATTGGGATGACAGTGTTTCCTGAATCTCTGCGAACACTTTCGATTGTGCTGGATTTAACTGCAACGGTTGCGTCGCAGCAATCGGTTCAGCATTTAAGGGATTACGCACAATTTGGGCACGTTTAATATGGATAAATCCGCGTCTTTCAAGGGTGCGAAGTAAGGAAATGCTGGTGTTGACACGCTTGGTCAGTTCTGATGTCGATAAGGGTACACCTGCATCAAGTAGGCTTTGCAGAATCGCTGCATGCTTAGCAGCGGCGATGTGCCGGCGGTTTCCTGAGGACGAGGCGCGGAGATTTCCATCAGCGTCTGTTGCACTTTTGAGTTGCGTTATCTCCGCTTCAATCGCAGCATTGGATAAGGCTAAAGTCGCGACGTGGGTTTCCTGCGTGGAGGCTTTTGGTTTGTGGGAGGTATCGACATCGATAATTCCCTTCTCACGAAGTGCAGTAATCCTCGGACGGAGTTCTTGAGAATTCAAACCGGTACGCCGGGCAAGTTGATTGGGTGAGAGTTCACCTTCTGCTTCCAAAAGATTGACGATTGTCTTTTGAACTTTTCCGCGTGGCGCGGGAGCGTCGGGTAGGAGGCGCACCCGTTGCTGCTTTTGACTGCGCACGGCAGCTGGCACTGCGCAAAAAAGAGCAGTCCCCCACGAAGACACATAATAGTCTGCCATCCATTTGGTGAGGGTTAGCATTTCAGGCGAAAATGTGGGGGTGCTATCAAGACAGTCGGAGATATTTTTAATGAGGTTCGGTGCCAGGTCGGTTTCGTTAAGCCGTTCAACGACGACTCCTTCCTCATGGGTTCTACGAAAAGGTGCTAATACTCGGACACCGGGTTGCAAAACCGCATCCAGCTGCGGCGGCACGCCGTAGGTAAATACCTGGTTGACTGATAGCGGGAAAGCAACGTTCACATAGTCCATATTTTCTGTCCGTGTACCGAGTAAAAGGCTAACCTCTCCTAAGTCCGTCTTCTTGGGATGATATTTTTGATATGAACCCCGGTTTTATGCTTCTGCCAGAAAAGCCATTACCTTTTGAATATCTTCCCACACCTCTCTTTTGGCGTTTGGGTTCCTGAGGAGGTACGCTGGGTGGTAGGTTGGCATAACGACTGGCGGCTTTTTATGTGGCAGCACGCGCAGTCCTGGAACGTTGCATGTATGAAATTCACCGCGAAGTTTCGTAATACCGATTTTTGTGTCGAGTAACATCTTTGCGGCGAAGCTACCGAGAGCCACAATTACCTTCGGTTGGATGAGTTCTATTTGGCGGATCAAATAGGGACTGCAGGTTTCGACTTCATCGGGTTCGGGATTTCTGTTACCCGGCGGACGGCATTTTAGGACATTGGCGATGTAGACCTCCGAACGTTTGAGTTTCATGCCTGACTGGATAATATCGGTCAGCAATTGTCCAGCTCTACCCACAAAAGGCTCGCCCTGTCTGTCCTCGTCGGCACCTGGTGCTTCACCGATGAACATAAGGTCAGCGTTTGAGTTTCCAACCCCGAAAACGACATTGGTCCGCGTCTCATGTAACTGGCATTTTATGCAACTTTCGGCATCGGCAGTCAGTGTAGGCAGATCGAAGTTGGCATAAGGGGAATCCCGTTCAGGTTCGTCAAGTTCTAATTCTGTGAAACCGAGCTGCAGTTGTTCTTCCACGTGTTCCCTCACACTGGCAATGAGTTGTAGGTAATCTTTTCTGAGATGTTCTGTATTCATTGTTGTCTGTGATTGTCTACGTTTAATTCGGAGTTAGAAACCCTTCCTACAAGAAAAATCCTAAACCATCGGCGATTAGTTTCGTAGGTCATGGATAAGAGACATTCCATCAAACCAAGTGATGTAGAGAAAGAGTGCAATCAGAAGATAAATGCTGACATGTTGGACAATTTCTTGTGCCTTACGCGGCATCGGCTTGCCACGAATTTTCTCAACGGCGAAGAATAGCAATTGCCCGCCGTCTGCAATTGGAATAGGTAAGAGATTAACGATGCAGAGGTTGATACTGATAAACCCGATGAAGAAGAGGACGCTGCTTAAGCCGACTCTTTCAAACATGCGGCTTGTTGCGTTCGCTATCCCAATTGGACCGGCGAGATGTTTTGGTGAGACTTCACCACCTACCAACTGTTGCAACGTTCTCCCAACAGTTGTAACAGTGAGCCATGTAGCTTCAACGCCTTTTCCGAGTGCTGTAAGAAAGTTGTATTCCGGCAAGGGCGGGGTCTTCGCGGAGAATTGTATCCCACTGAGGAAGGTTTGCCACGTCAATCCGAAGAGAGGCACATCTGCGTCTGAAATTTGTAAGCCGCCTGCGAGGGTTACCTCTCTTAGGTATCCGTCGCGGATTAAGCCGATTTCGATTGGTTCGTTTGCCATCGCGTTGAGTCGTGAATAGAGCGTGGCGTTTTCTATAGTTTCTCCGTTAAGTGTAAGGAGCACATCTCCGTCCTGAATCCCAGCATTTTGAGCGATACCGCTTTCTTGAACCCTCGCTACTATGTTCCAGTGCACCGGCATTTCGATCATAAGAGATTCATCTCCACGACGAATGCCGAGCGTTACAGATTGTTCATTTTCGTTGATGTGATGGTAAAGTGTCTGCCGTTTTTCAGCACTCCAGTCGGCAGATGAGTGCCATACTCCATAGCCGAAGTACGGAACGTTATGGATCGGTTCACCGTTAATCGTCTCAATTAAGTCGTCGGGTTGGACCCCGGCTTGTGCAGCGAGACTTCCGTTTGTGACGTTCCGAACAACGGTTTTATCTTTAGCACTTACCTTGATTATACCCATATCGCCTCTGACACTTGAGATGGCTTCAGGTGTGACAAAGAGTGCTCGGCGTACGCCATCTCGTTCCACAACGATTTCTAATTCTCTATTGGCACTGGTCAAGATACGCGTGTGAAACATTGACCAGTGGGAGACTGAATCCCCATTGACCGAGAGGACTGTGTCTCCGGGCGTAAGTCCACCTTTTGCACCGGCACCATCATCGGCGATCCAGCCGACTTGGATAGGTTCTTTTTGTCCAAGCGGTTGTCCTGTCAGGCCACCGATTAACCGAGCCGAGTCTGAATTGATTCCCGTGGCGAAGACAAGCCAATATACCAGTATACCGAATAAAAGGTTAACCACTGGTCCCGCGGCGACAACGAATGCGCGATTCCCAATGGATGCACTTGCGAATTCACCAGGTGATCCAGTTTGTTCGTTTGGGTTCTCGCCTTCCATCTGGACGTAACCGCCAAATGGTAGCAAGGATATTTTATATTCCGTCTCCCCGCGCTGAAACCCGACGAGTTTGGGCCCAAAGCCGAGAGAGAAAGTGTTTACCTTAATACCACACCGCTTCGCCGCGTAGAAGTGACCGAGTTCATGAATAAAAATGATGAACCCGAGCGGGATTATAGCGAGAAAAATCGTCTTGATATACGGAAGAATTGAGAGGACGAGGTCGAGTAAGAATTGCATAAGTCTATTGCCCCTTTTTTTAGTTTTAGCGTGAGTTTTTACATTTTAGGGTGTTGCTGTTTTATTAGACTGTGCGTGATTTTTTATTATTGAACGTGCTGTTGACTTTGCCCACCGGTCAACCTCAAGAATGTCCGAAAGCGTTGGATCTGTGATTACTGTATGCTTGTCCATTACACGTGCGAGGATGGCCGGTATGTCCATGAAGCCGATACAAGCGTTAAGAAAAGCCTCTACCACCACCTCATCCGCACTGCTCAGGACGACGGGGAGTGTGCCGCCGACTTCTGCGGCATTGTATGCAAGGGAGAGGCATGGAAATTTTTCAAAGTCAACGGGTTCAAAGTGTAGTGCACGGATTTCCCGTAAGTCCAAACGTGGCACGGGTGTGGAAAGCCTACGTGGATAAGTTAGTGCGTATTGTATCATGATACGCATATCCGTAGGTCCCAACTGTGCGATTGTGGACCCATCTGTCCATTCCACCATGGAATGAATGATACTCTCTGGATGGACGACGATGTCAATCTTCGAGAGTTCTATATTAAACAGCCATTTCGCTTCGATGACTTCGAGTCCTTTGTTCATCATCGTAGCGGAATCAACTGTAATTTTTTGCCCCATCTTCCAGTTTGGGTGCCGTAGTGCCTGTTTTGGCGTTACGGATTGGAGTTTCTCCTTGGGCAACGTACGAAACGGTCCACCTGAAGCAGTAATCAGAAGTCGATGAATCTCAGCCTGCCGTTCACGTGCCCCTTCCAAGCACTGGAAAATTGCGCTCATTTCACCGTCAATGGGAATCAAGTTAACACCGTTTGTTTGGACAGCAGTATTAACTAGTGCCCCCGCCATCACCATCACCTCTTTATTAACAAAGGCGATGTCTTTGCCAGCGTCAATCGCTGCCAAGGTCGGTAACAAGCCTGCGCTTCCGCCCATTCCATCTAAGACTTGAGAGGCTTGCGACATCGTAGCTACGGCTTGGAGTCCTTCGGTTCCAGTGAGTACTTGTGTTCCATTGAGGTCCCGAATGCGTTCACAGAGTTGCGATGCCGCTGTCGGTTGGTTTAGGGCGACTAACTTCGGAGCGTACTGCCGGACCTGCTGTTCAAGAGTTTCGACATCTCGGTTCGCTGCGAGACCGACGACCTTAAATTCATCCGGATGTGTGTCAACAACACTGAGTGCGTTCTTCCCAATAGACCCCGTGCTACCGAGTATGGCGATATGCTTCATGTGTATTTTTTGTGTTTCCTACGATACAAATAACCTAATGCCTTTCACTTACGCTATATGTCCTGTCAGTTTCAGATAGTAATAAAGGGCTGGTGCACTGAAAATCAGGCTGTCACATCTATCGAGCAATCCTCCATGCCCTGGAATCACATCTCCGGAGTCTTTGACCCCAGCTGTCCGTTTCATAAGGGACTCGCTGAGATCACCGAGTTGTCCCAAAGCCGTCAGTAGTAGTCCAATGAACGCGGCGTGAACTAAAGAGATCGTATCCTTTAAAAGAATGGCACCGAGCAGAAAACCGACCAAGGTACCTACAACCAATCCACCAATGGTCCCTTCAATCGTCTTTCGAGGGCTGACGGGTGTGCCGAGTTTATGTTTACCCATTGCCCTACCGATGAGGTAGGCACCGGTGTCGCCACACCAAATAGTCCCTGCTAATAGAAAGCAGAGATGCGTACCGATTGATTCGGCGTTTCGTAACAAGATAAGATGATAGCCCAATGCCCAGCCGATTGTTAGAATGCCTGTTAATTTCAGTGTGACCGTGACAAGTTCACCAGCGACCTTTCCTCTAAAGATACTTTCGGCAAAGACGTAGATCAGTACAAAGGTAAAAAAACTAAACATTACCGTTGAAACGGATGACGGTTTTGTTAGCATGGGCAAGAAGTACGCGAGCAAACAGAAGGCGACTGTCAGAAACGTCGGCATCACCACATTCAGCTTTTCAGAGAAGTGTTGTGCCAACCGACAGTACTCAATTTGCATCAGCAGGACGACAGCGGATATGAGGAGCAGATAGAGCCAACCGCCCCGGTAAACAATGAGGAGGACCAGCGGGAGCAGGACAAGAATACTCAGGGCTCGCCGCCAAAACATAGTTCTCTGCCCTCCTTCAATTAACGCGTAGCGTAGCGTGAGATTTCCGTGTTGGTGTACTCGGGACCCAGATATATCTCAGCAGCAATTTTTGGCACATGTATCGTACTGTTTGATATAGCTGCGGAGATTCGACAAGCTGCAGCCTACAATACCACAATTGCGAGTTAAGTTTCTAACAGTTCCGATTCCTTCGCCGAGACGAGTTCGTCGATTTTATCGATGTAGGTATCGGTGAGTTGCTGAATCGGATCGGCGTTCGATCTACCGCGTCTTTTGTCGCCACCACGCCCACGGCTTTTACCACCGCCGGTCGATGAATCGCCGCCGTCGAGTTTTTTGACGGCGTCATTGGCATCGCGGCGAATGTTCCGAATGGCGACCTTTCCCTCTTCCGCTAACTTACGTACTACCTTTGTTAGTTCAGTACGCCGTTCCAGTGTAAGTTCTGGGACTTGAATTCGGATAACGTTGCCGTCGTTATTTGTTGAGAAACCTAAATCGGAAAGGGCTATTGCCTTTTCAATTTCTGTAATGAGCGTTTTATCCCAAGGTTGAATAACAAGCAGGCGCGGTTCAGGGGTCGTAATTGTGCCAACTTGGCTCAGCGGATTTTTACTGCCGTAGTAGTTGACGCTCACCTGATCCAAAAGTGCGGGTGTCGCGCGTCCTGTTTGGACGTGTGACAGTTTGGTTGATGTTGCTTCTACTGTTTTCTTCATCCGGGATTCGGTTTGTTGAATGATTTGTTGTTGCATCTGAATTTTCCCTGTTAAGAGTTCGCGACGCTCGAAAGGTCGCAGTGGGTAGCGGGTATTAAACCCTGACTTGCCACTATTTAGTGCTGCCGAAGCCGTTATCAACAGTGCGAGGGGTGGGTCTCTGTTTCAGGCAGCCTCAAACTAATGAATTTTCAGATTTTAGCGCGCTGACTTGCTGGATAGTGCTTGGAAAACGAGGCGTATACCTGACAACCGAGATATGGAGATCTCGGTTAGCAGATGTATGCCTCTTTACTGTCCAAGTACATAAAGGACAAAGCGCTTGATGACGATATTCTCTCCTAATTGTGCTATCGCGTCCTTTACGAGACTTTCGACGGTTTTGTCTGTATCGCGGATGTATGGCTGCTGTAGGAGACAGGTTTCTGAGTAGAATTTAGAGATACGTCCCTCAACGATGCGTTCAGCGATGTGTTCGGGTTTACCTTCCTGCTGTGCCTGTGCTTTGAGGATCGCTTTTTCAGACTCCAAATCTTCAGCGGGCACCTCGGCTGAGGTGAGATATTTCGGTTTAGCCGCTGCTACCTGCATTGCAATGTCTTTCGCCAATTGTTGAAATTGCTCTGTCCGCGCGACGAAATCGGTTTCACAATTCAGTTCGACTAACGTGCCGACCCGGCTGCCTGGGTGTATGTAGGAAAGAATCAATCCTTCTTTTGTTGCCCTACCGCCCTTGACTTCGGAAGCTCTCAAGCCCTGCTCTCGCAATTTCTGAATTGCTTGGTCAATATTCCCGTCCGTCTCTGTGAGTGCCTTTTTGCAGTCCATGATGCCTGCACCAGTGCGCGAACGGAGCTCGCTAACCATCTTTGCAGTGATTTGCATTTCTTCTCCTTTTATTTTCCACGGGAAGCGGTTACTGCTGATGTAGGTTCGCAAGCCATCCCTACTTCGTTGTTTCCGCTTGTAGATCGAAAGTATTTATATCTGTGTGATGAACTGTGGGCACGCCATTTTGCTGCAAAGCGGTAAGCGTGCCCAATAAAGTTTTATTAAGACGGCTGGCGAGGGGGTCTGCCGCTTCTTCTCCGCTGCCGTGGTGCTCGTCCACGCTGCTCGCCGCTATCACCGATTGCCTCTGGTTCTGCGGACAGTTGCGTCTCTTCGAGAATAGCAGCACTTTGTTCCTCACGTCGTTCAGCATCGAGTATAACATTGAGTTGCTGTGGCGTGGCATCTGCGTCTACGATTTCGTCTGCGACTTCTGCGCCTTCTAACGCGCCACCGCGTCCTTCAATTACCGCCTCTGCCAAAACTGAGCAGATGAGACGAATCGAACGAATGGCATCATCGTTACCCGGAACAGGTAAATCAATCGGGTCAGGATCACAGTTGGTATCCACTATTGCGATAATAGGGATGTTTAGCTTGTTTGCCTCGGCAATAGCGGTATGCTCCTTACGGGTGTCAGTCACGACGAGTACTTCTGGGATTTTTTTCATTTCTCTGATGCCGTTGAGGTTGTTGTCGAGTTTGCCTTTTTCACGGCGCAGGGACATGACCTCTTTTTTCGGCATCTGTTCAAATACCCCGTTTGTTTCGTCGGCATCAAGTTTGTCGAGCCGGTTGATACTGCGACGGATCGTCTGAAAATTGGTTAGCATACCACCTAACCAACGGTGATTGACGTGGTACATACCACATCGAACCGCCTCAGCTCGAACAGCTTCTTGGGATTGCCGTTTTGTACCGACAAATAGAATAGTGCCGCCTTTTGCTGCGACATCCTGTACGAAGTCTACTGCGGTCTCAAGCATCCGTAGCGTCTTTTGCAAATCAATGATATAAATCCCATTTCGCTCGGCGAAGATGTATTCTGCCATCTTCGGGTTCCAGCGACGGGTCTGATGTCCAAAGTGAACTCCACATTCAAGGAGTTCTTTCATTGTAACTCCCAAAAAAAACCTCCTGAGGTTCGTAGACGCGACACCGCGTCTACTGGGTTTCCACATCCACCTCCTTCACATCTGCATCAGACTCTCAACACGAGAGAACCCGCTGTGCAAATCGAGAGGTGTGTCGTATCAGTTTTTTCACATTTTATACAAGAATCGTGATTTCCAGATGAACATTTGTTCACCAGAATCAATTCATATATTTTACCACAGAAATGACGCAATTTCAAGTTTTTTTTACTCGTAGGTTGTCAGTCAGCAGTTATTAGTTATCAGTTGTCAGTTGTTAGTTGTCTCAAAATGTACAATTTGAGATGCACATTGGAGAAAATAGTAGCACTCAATTAATATCTGTGGTACAATATCATAGGGAGATACCACATTGCAACATTTGATTCAACCGATTGCCGCTCACTTTAAGATAGATCTGGATGCGCTTCGTCTCGAACCGATTCAGCACGGAAAGCGCCTGCGGCACAATGTTTGCTGCCTGAATATTGGCACCCAAAAATACCTACTAAAACAGTACGACATTAAAACTGCCGTTGTAGAATCGGGCTACACACCGTGCAAAATCGAGACCGATGTCCTGTCAATTTTACATCGTAATGGCTGCGAAGTTCCGCGAGTCGTTTGGAGTTCGCCGGCTTTGCATGCCTTATTGTTAGAGTGGCGTGGGGAGCGAACCCTCGACGCTATTGCCCAAAGCGATGAAGAACCGCTTTCGGGCGTTAAACCACTTCTTGAAAGGATACTTCAAAAATTTTGCGAGATTGAATCCTGTTTCGCATTGCGCGCCGATCATTTTGCGCCTTATGTCTTCCGTTATGATGCACACGCAAACTTGAAAGATTTATTAGAGCGCGGTGTAAAGGTTATCGGGTATCTCTCGCATCTCAACGAAGAACCGATGTCGTCTGACTTGGCTGATGCTCTCATAGAGAGATGGAACGCGCTCGCTGTTCGGCTACAACTTGCGCCGACAGCACTTGGTGGTTTGGATAATAATGCCCGCAACGTCGTAATAGCAGATGAGGCCCCTACATTCATTGATTTCGCCAGTATCGGTTGGAATTGGCAGGAGATACGACTTGTGCAGCTCCTCAATAGCATAGGTGCTTTCTTGTCTACACGGCGTGAAAATGCGAACTTCGTCTCCCTTTTAAATCGAGAACTTGTCAATACCTACGCTGAGTGGGTATGCGCGCACCGAGAAACCTGTTCACCGGCGGAGATCGCTGCCCGCGTTGACGCGCATCATCTGCTCTTTTACTTGTCTGCTATTGATCAACTCTTACAGGCACTTGCACAGCCTGAAGCCTCCGAGAGCAAGATGCTGCTGGATGCCTGGGGAGATACCAAATCGAGATTCCAATCTGCGCTCACGCATATTATAGATGCTGATTTAAGCGACGATCCTGATACGACGACAATTCGGAAAATGATAGCCAGTTTTCGTGCTTAAAGTTGTATCATTCCTTAATGGTATCTGTAAGAACCGTCTGCCTTAATTGTTCCAAAAACGTTTCTACCTCCGGTGTAGATGGCTTTTTCGTATAAAACTCTGCCTGATACGATTTCAGCACGTCGTAGAGTGCTGTTAGATTCGTCCGTCGATTTTGGTTTGCCTCACGGACGTTTGCAAACATTGAGATTATCTGTTCCTCTGAGATTCCATCTGGTCGATTTTTCGATTTAAGATGTTTTTCGACACCATTGAGTGCTCGTTCTGCCATCCAGTAGCGTGTACCCTCAACGCCACCAATGCGCTGATAGATCACACCCCCTGCAATCAAGCAGATGCCCACGACTGCGAATAAAAAAATCATAACCCGCCTATAGCAGCCGCTTAGTTTTTTATTTATGTTTAACATTTTTATTTTTTTAAATTGTCGTGCATCGTAAACCACGCACACAAGTGGTTGATTTTAAATTTTTCCCTCACGTATGGTTAATTCCGTCTTTAATTTCTTATCTCCTATGAACTTTGTTCCGTGCGAGTCAAAGTATTCAAACTGACCTTCAAGCACATCAAACACGGCGACATCGGCGACGGTGCCAACTTTCAGGTTACCGAGTTGATCTTCCCGTTGGATGGCTTTTGCAGCGCTGAATGTCGCCTTCGCTATCACGTCTGCAAGCGGTAGCCCTAAGTGCATCAGTTTCGACAACGTGGTCGGGAGGTCATAGACGGGGCCGTTGATATTTCCGGTGTGTAGATCTGTGCTGATGACATCGGAGATGAATCCCTGTTCCATGGCGCGTTGTGCGATTTCGTAATGGAAACTTCCAGCACCGTGTCCGACATCGAAAATGATACCGTCTTCACGCGCTTTCCACGCTTCAGGGATAATTCTGCCTTTTTCGTCAATGATATTATCACCGTTGCCTTGGAAACAGTGGGTAATCACATCACCGGGACGGAGTAACCCCAAAATTTCAGGGAGCGACACACCGGCACCGATATGACACATGACAGATGTTTCTGCGCGCGCTGCTGCTTGAATAGCAAGTTTTAAGGGTTCAACGCCGTTGTTGCCGACCTGCATCTTACCTTGACGTACTTTAACGCCGACAGTTATATCTCGATGTTTTTGCAAGGTTTCCGCAACCTGTTCTGGGCTGGCATAGGCTATGTCGGTCATCTCACCTATGGGGCCGTAGACGAGTCCAATCCCGGAGATATGGATGTAGGTAAGGATGTTGGTCTGTGCGGGTTCGGCGATGAATTCTCGGAAACCCGGGAATGTGACCCAACTGGGGCTGCCTGCATCGACAACCGTCGTCGTTCCAGCTGTTGTGCAGACAGCGTCAGCTCTGATACCCCACGTGGTTACACCGTAGTAGACGTGGGTGTGGATATCAATGAGGCCTGGTGTGACATATTTATCTTTAACAGAGATGGTCTGTGTTGCTGCGCGTTGTGGAATATCTGTTTCAATCGCTGCGATGGTGCCGTCGACAATCGCGACATCGCGCACGGCGTTTAAGCCTTGTGCGGCATCAATAACAGTGCCACCCTTCAGTAAGAGGTCATACTTCATTTTTGTCCTCAGACGCCTCGTTTGTCGCCCCATATATCCACATGCGTACGCGGCGAATAGCGATATCCGTTCTCTTTACAAAGTTCAACCAACCATTGCTGTTTCTGTTGGAGTTCGGCAGACGTTACACCTTGTGGCATCAGTAGAATAGTCTCTGCCGGGATGCCGATTTCCGTCTGCAACGCTTGGATCTCTGCTAAATCCTCAGGGGTGTCCACGACAAACTTCACTTGGCATGGGTAGGTATCTAAAAACTTGCGAATAACATCAGGACAGATGCGTTCGCGCTCGTGACGTTTGAAGAAACGATTGTCAGTTGGTGGATTAGAATTTCGCAGTTTAGGACTCATCGAAATGAGGTGTGCGGCGACATCTGCAAAGATCGTCGCATTGGTTTCAATCGTGACGTAGTGTCCCCGGTTGTCCAATTCCTCACAGAGTGCGATCAATTCCTTCGTTTGAATAAACGGTTCGCCACCAGTGATGACAACGTGCTTACATCCGTATTCTGAAATAGCAGCGACGCTTTCAGCGACGGAGATGTCCCGGTTTTCGGGATTCCAAGATGTGTAAGGTGTATCACACCAAACACATCTCAGATTGCAATAACTCGTTCGGAAGAAAACAGAGGGAACGCCGATCAGTTGTCCTTCCCCCTGAATTGTATAGAAGAGTTCGCTGAATTTCATATTGTCTGTTCCTCGCCAAGCGTTTAGTCAGGCGTATTACGGTAGTGTTTACGATTACCGAAAAGACTGAAAGAGCGAGGCACAAAGCCGAAGCCATCCTCGTCTAACACTGTTTGTCGGAGCGAGGTAGCCATTTCTGCGAACGATTACATCTCAATGAGTTCGATCTGAACGTTGTCAGGTCCCTTGAAAAATGCCATCATCAGCCCTTGCGGCTTCAGGTCTTCGAGTTCTGCCCCTTTGGCTTGCAGTTCAGCGACGGTTGCGTCAAGGTCATCCACAGTGAATGCGAGTTGGTAAACACCCCAACGTGCGTTGCCGCTGGTATCTTCTACTTCCATATCTCCTAATTTCGGTGAGAGGAAGATCCGCTCTCCGCCGATCTCCATGCGTACGATTTTTAGTCCGCGGACATCGACAACTTCTGTGACTTTGCCGTCAAACATCTTTTCATAATAAGCGACTGCGCCGTCCAGGTCCTCGCACCGAAGATGGACGTGATGAAATGTAACTGCCATTGTTAGAATATCCTTTCCTTAGAAGAGGCGCGCCTAATAAGCGCGCGATTCAAAACATGATAAAGATATACTATTATCACATAACCGTTTGATTGTGTCAAATTATTTTTAGGGAACAAATTTGGATCATAAGGGTTAATAATAAATAGAAAAAACGAACTTTTTCCGATAAAATCGGACTAAGTAAACGAATACCTAAAATTGACGTTTGAATAATCAAAAGACAAAGTTAACATTCACAATGTCTAACAAATAAAAAAATGGAGTAAAAAAATGACAACGCAAATTCGCCAGCAAAATGGCATTTCGATTTTGGAACCCAGTGGAAAGATTGTAGGACACTCCGTATCAGAATTACGGGAGGCCATCTTGCCACAGATAGCGGCTTCTGATAAACCGCGTATCCTCATCAATTTCGAGAAGGTCAGTATGATTGATAGCTCGGGACTTGGCACCCTTATGGAGGCGCGTACTGCCGCGACCCGGAAAAATGGGCGTATGGGCGCCATCTATGTCGGAAGACACATCAAAAATCTGGTTGTTTTGAGTCGGGTTGTTCATATTTTTGAACATTTTGATAGTGAAGAGGATGCGATTTCGGCACTGTCAGCCTAAAATCTAACATTCAATTAAATTTCCAAAGGGGGTGGTTTTACCATCCCCTTTTTTTATTTTCCAGTAAAGGGTAGAGTCTTGACACATCGTCTGAATGATGCTATGATTCCTTAGAATTGTACATTTGGAAGGGGTGATCAGATGTCGTTTGAGAAATGGACAACGCTCCGAACTGAGCATATTCATTTACTCGCCGAAGAATTCGCAAAGCAGAAGCTGCCTGTCATCGAACAGCTGGAGCCGATCGCCGATTTTGAGGAACTTTACACCTTCGCGGAAGCGAATCCGACACCCGTTGTGTTCTCACCGCAAAACCCAGTATGGCGGTTGGAATCGGTTGCAGCGCGCGTCATTGAGGCAATTGCGATTGCTGCACATGAATCTCTTCTTGATGCTGGATACTCGGAGCTTGCCCGTATCTTGTTGGAGCATGCCGAATATCTCTATGCCTATCCAGATGGCGAACTTCGTCAGAGACTTGAAGCCGGGAGTGCGTTGGCATTAGCAGGAAGCGTCTGTGCTTCGTTACCACAATCTGAACTCTGGCGACTCGCTGGGTTCGGAAGGGTTGCGGCTGTCCTTGCGGAAGTTGCTCCTACGTCTACAGATTCCCATCTTACGCTCCCGATTGATGTTGCTTTTTCGCTGGCGGATGCACGAAACCTCGCCATTTTAGACAGCGCGATTACTGTCTATAACGCCGTTCTCAGACGTAACTTTACGCCTCAAAACCGATACAAATTGCCGCTAAGCGATCGTGATTTTTTTGGCGCGCTCAACCTTGATTTTCCAGGGCTGGAAACCGTGAAATCTGCTGTCTTCGCAGACGATATACCCGCTGCAAAATCCGCATATACCACCTTCCGTCGTCAGTTTCTAAAGGATTTTGTAGGGGGGATTTGTAACCCTGACTCCGTCCTGTTAGAAAGATCTGATACGTATGCCACTGCCAAGACCTATCTTGAGTGTCTGCTCCGATTGTCTATCCATCCCGTTCCTGCTATCAGAGCTACCACAGAGATCGGTATTGCCGCACACCTACTCCCCGAATTCCGTAGCAGTGAACAACTTAGCATGTTGGCGTTGCGCCGTTATCAGTGGATAGTGGATACATTTTTCCATTCTGACGGTTTTCACAAGGATCGAACGCTACGCGCGCAAGTAGAGGCGATCGCTGATTTTGCCAGATTTCTTTCTGTGGACGGAGAGCCCACGGCGCGTATCCACTACCTTAAAGAAGCTCTTGAAAAACAGATAGAGACCTGTATCCATTTAAGCCGCCCTGATTATTCATTCCCACCGTTGGGTGCTCTGCCTGCCCCGAATTTTGATGCTCTTGAACTTTGCGCCATCGCTGATAGTGATTTTCGGCGTGAGGACTTTCCTTACCCCGATACGACCTCGCATGCGCTTCCTGAGACAGGTTGTTACGTGATGCGAAATAACTGGGACGCTGACTCGCAATACCTATTTTTCGATGCCTATCCGCGGGAGGCAACTAACGCTGCGGACACATCACATCTTGATCTTTACGCACACGGGCGACAGTTGACAACTGGATCTATACGTGTACTTGACCGTAGACCTTTGGCGGTTGATATGCTCGATACGCAGTGGATAACGACTCCGGTATTTGATTGGCTCGAAAAATGGCGTGTGTTAACGCCAAGGCCTGAAACCGCGCAAGCCCCGGATATTCACCACAAACGCGCTGTTTTCTATCTCAAAGGTGAATACTTCATCTTGCACGACCTTGTACTCGGTGGAGAGACAGGGACGTTGGAACAGGTTTTCCGTTTCGGTAGTGAGGCGACCCTCCACGTCTCGCCTGATTCGGGATATGCTTGGACACAGTCGCCACGCCGAAGTAATCTTTTCATCGGGGCAACGGATACAATAAACCTGACCGTAGCGTTAGATGGAGAAGCGGTTATCTATCGGTGTAACAGCAAATCACCTGCAGTGTTGAATACACTGCTGTTTCCGATGAAACCTACTGTCGAAACGCCGCCGACGCTTTCTGGTATTCCGGTGCGTACGGATGCGGATGTCTTAGGGACGGGTTTCACCCTCGACTTGCCTAACACCACAGACACATTTCTCATCTCCGACGACGGTTTGGCGGAGATGTCGGCGGCGGATATTCGGTTTGTTGGGGAATATCTGTTCTTACGGAGAGGTGTATCTGGGGGTGTTCAATTCGTAATGTTGAACGGTCGGTTTCTGCAAGTGGGTCAGGACGTGCTCGCCGATCTGGATGTGCCTCGCGAGTGCTATGTGCAGATGTAAAATGGGCATTTGAGAAGCTCGCCGCTTATTAGCGGACAAGGAGGTATGATTCTGTTAAATATTCCTGTGGTATTGGGCGTTCTCTTGGTAGATAAATGGCGATAGAGATGCCGATGCCGTGTAGGTACTTGCACATCAGCGGTCCCACATCCTTCCAGTCTAACCCACCCAATCCACATCCAAGCGCAGGCATTGCGAGGGATTGGATATTTTGTGCTTTAAAGTTACGTTGTACCCAGTTTAGCCCACCTTCAATGTCTTCCATGCGTGAATTCTCCCGCCACTTTCGCTTTGTCGCGAAAAGCAAAAACCACTTAACCGCGTTTGGCGTGTGAAGTTCTGAGCTGTGATCTGCTAACTCCTCATCCAGTGAACCTTCTCGTTTATAGAGATAGGGCTTTGTTGCTGTCACACGTTTTGAACGGCAGGCATCCTGATATGCTACATAGACATCTGGAAATTGATACTTAGCACGCGAAGCTAACCCTTTTCCCATCACGCCTTGGAGATTGACACTAATTGTCAATGTTTGTAATGTGGAGAAGAACATATCGCCATCAATTAGCGAGATATTCTTTCCAATTTTATCCCGTCTGTTTGGTTGGAAGAACATCTTGGGTTCTGGGATAACAGGAATTGAACGAGGACGGATCATTTTGGATACGCGTGTTCGGGTTTCTTCGTCAGCAACATAAACTGCGTTGATGAACTCTGATCCAACACTATTGGGAACCAGACATTCTGCCATAATCTTGCGTTTTGACCCGTCGAGAGTATTCCACCACTCGTTCTGTACAATTGTCCACTGCTGTCGAAGTACCTTTAATCCCTCGGAAGGAAGGTGAAATTGGGTTGGAGCATTTGCAGCGTTTCCGTCGGTGATAAAAACCTCCTGTGTTTGCAAGATTTCTTTAGCAACACTGACCACAGCTAAATCCTTAGCACCTTTTTCATGAACAACACGATACATCATTGGATTGCGCGCCTGAAAATAGAGATTTGCATAACTCCACAGACTTTTTTGGTTAGGTGTATTTTTTTCTTTCCTGCTATTGACGATATCTGTGTTGTAAATACGCTCGGATTGCACATGTTCTTCTTCAATTCTTTCGTGTGAAAGAATCCCTTTTTCAAGAATGGAGGGAAGATTGTCTATGTGTGTAATGTAGTAAAGGTTCCTGATGTCTGGCTTCTGCATAATGACCCCTTAATATCTAATCATCTCAGTTTTCAGAGACGAGGTGTTCATTTGAAGGGCGTTCCTGTACAACAGGAAGAACATAACTCCGAACTGTTATACCATTGAGTGTCTCTGTTTCCACACGTGGCTTGGGATTCCGACGATGGTCAAATACAACATAGTATCCCTCCGTTGTCCCTTCTAACTTCAAATATGCCGCAAGTTGTTTTTTTCCTGCTTGATAGCGATTATTACCTTCCCAAATCTTCGTTTCAACGATGTATTTTTTCCGATTATGGTAGATGAGCAGATCCATTCTACCGCGTCCTGTTTGGACTTCAAGATACATTATCCCACCAACGAGTTGGACAAACTGGTCAAGGTACGCCAGCAGCAGATGCTGTCCGATAAATTCTTGCGGTGTATCTGGGACTTGCAGAAGGCGGAAACCTGCACGCGCAATGAAATTTTGGAAATTATTGAGTAGCGTTACCATGTCAATATCTCCGTTGAGTGTCAGATAATCTTGAAAACCGTTGATGTTATCTGTGGGGAGATATTCGCTCTCAAGCCCGTTTACTATTGGTTTGAACGTTTGTAAGATGCAGTAGTGGTAAATCGGGTTGAGAATCTCACACATACCGTCAGTGCTTTCTTTTATGACTCCATACGTAGCAAGCTCGTTTATAATTTCATTGCGCCGCGTAAATCGAATACCGATGTCATAGGAAGCAATTTTCATCAGGAGTGTTTCAAATCGTTTATCTTTGTGGATATTGGTAAGCAGATGTGTAATATTAACGTTGTTTTCTTCAAGGAGCTGCGCGTGTGCCTGTGCGAAGTGGTCGCGGTTAATTGTTTCGGTTTTTGGAATGTCCAGTTCTTCCGTGAGAATCTGGGCGAATCGGTTCACGAGCACAGGTTGTCCGGCAGTTTGTTTATGAATAGATTCAATTACCTCAGGGACGAATGATTGCCCGACTGCTTCTGTATACTGTCCAAGGAGTTCTTGCACCTGTTCCAAGGTAAAGTTTGGCAAGTTGAATTCGTCTTGGATATTGAATGGGGATATAGATCTGTCGTAGTTGAGCTGCGTGATACTTTTGACCCCAACAATGCCGACACTGTGCGGGCATTGGGAAGGAGAGTTTGAGACATAGATACGGCGGAGCGAATGCAGAAAACCTCTTGCTGCTTCCTTAGGGATGCCGTCAAACTCGTCTATGACAAGGATTACGCGCTGGTCACCCAAGAGTTTGGAAAAATTTCTAAAGAATCTTTGCATTGAGAGATGATCAGTTATCTCCGCGTTCTCCAAAAATTCTGTCAACGCTTCAGAAAAGACCTCTCCGCGCCGCGCAAAAGCATTTTCTATCTCCTCGCGAAGATCCTCGTAGAGACCAGTGTAAAAGACCGAGGGGGTGCAATCCTCATAAACCTCAAAATTCAACGGGATTGGGAAGTACGCCGGTTCTTCCGCTGTGAATACGTCTAAGGCGCGTTGGAAAAAGGTCGTTTTACCGGTCTGTCGTGGTGCAAAGATAACGATGTAACGTCCCTCTTTGACGCGCCCGATGAAGTCTGTGAGTTCGGCAGTGCGGCTGACGACATAGTTTTTCGTTGGATGAACGGGTCCTTGTGTCCCAAAGCGTTTCATTTCTCTCACCTCACGCTGTAGTACCAAAATTTAGCACTTCTTAATAAGCATACCACCTTCCTCTTTCATTGTCAAGCGGGTTGAGAACTGTATTAGGGTCATTTATGGTAGACCTTAGCATTAATTAGACCCTTCTTGTTCCGACGTGCGATGAATCGCACTACTACGAACGAATCTCTATTCAAGGATAGATGTCTACATAATTGTCTGGTTTACCATAGTTTTAAGGGTCTATTGGCAGTTGCCACCTTTTTTGCGAACCAGCGAGGTTAGGAAACCTTGAAGAAATCCGCAGAAACACCCAAGCAAAGACCTCCAGCAAAAACCCTACCGGGGTAAACGGCTAAAAAACACGAAAAATATCCACAAATATAAAATAAATATAGGACTTACGCAATATTGAGAGAAACAACAGGTTTGAGAAGTTGTTGTCGGATATAATCATCGAGTAAACTTTCTTTGAGTTGATAAATGGTTTGCCGGGTTGCTCGTGCGGTCCGGGTCAAACCTACCCATACCCATAAACAACATGCAATGTGATTGCGTTGGGCACGATGCTTGCGACACTGACACTCGCCAATACCTGTGGTTTGCTTCAGTTCTCGGTGAAGTTGCTCAATCTTCCAGCGGAGGCGACATTTCTGCTGCGTCGCCTCGACATCACATTGAGATAAATCGTTGGTGGCAATATATTCCGTGCGTCGGGAGTCAGACGCGAGCCGGAACACCTTCACCTGATGACCTTTAGGAAACCTTTTGATATGAACGAGTTGCCCACAAGTCGCTTCAGCAAGTGTCCACGTCAACGTCTCAATACGTTGGTAAGGCGTTTCGACCGAAGTGCTGACGAGACGATTGCATTTGACGGGCGCATAGTAGACTTTATCAAGTGCCTCAATCACTTTCATCACCTTCATCGAGGCATACCAGGCATCTATGAGCACGGTTTGAAAAGGCAGACGTTTGACGAAGTGGGCATTTCGCAACATCTCCAAAAGATGCTCCAACTTGGTTTTGCCATCTCGGTCAACGTCATAAATACGGTAATCTATGATCCAATACGCCTGCGTCTTGGGATTGACATAAACGCATGTGACGATGCCGATACCTTCAATGACACGCTTCTCTGAACCGCTCCATTGTCTACGGACAGACGCAATCTTTTTGGCGTAGGGTTTTGAAATAACGGTATCGTCAAAAAGCAGGTATCCGTCTGGGGTAAAGTCTATGTCATTTCGCACAGATCGCCACAGATCACCCGCAGAGATACGCTCCTCACGGAGCAGACGATTGAGTTGGTCATGACTCCAGCGGTCTGTATGATCGGCAAAATACGTCTGCGTGAAGTTATGGAAACTCGCCAACAGAAACTGGCAATAATCGGAAAATAAGGGTTGCTTCTTTTCTGAAAGAGTTAGGGTCTTCATAAGATGAGAGTATACCACATTTATAACTATTGCGTAAGTCCTAATAAATATATAAACTAAATGACCCTGGAACTGTATTTCGCCACGTTGCGTTCGATCTGCCTGCTTATGTATGTTCTCTGCCGTTTGAGGTATGGGGTTATTCGCTAACTGTTCTCTTTGCGCGTCTTGGTTAAGGCTTTCTGAGCGTCTGCCGGAGTTTTCACGTTTTGCGGTGTTATGTCCGCTACCTGTTGGCTTGCGTTGAGTGCGTTATGTGCGAGAACGGTCTTGAGAATTTGGTGTGCTGAGTTTAGGCATTTGGAAATTTCTTTCGGATCATCAAGTTGAAAGATGAGTTGCTTATGGTAGCCGTAAAGCGTTTCTAATTCTCGTGCGAGACTTTCAGGGTTGTTGAGGGCTTGGCTGCGATAATTTTCGCAGTACGCGTCTCGGGTTTCCTTAAAAAGCGTGCGGTACTTATTGGGAAACTGTGGGTGGTCGATGTTAAGCCGTCGGAATCGGTTGAATAGATTTTGTTGAAGTTCTTCGCGATGATATTCGGTGTCTTCTTTTGCGTGTTTCTTGTTAAGGTGGTGGAGATTTACGGCTTCCGTTTTCCGCTCACGCTCATATTCCTCAAGGGCTTGTTCATTGAGTTTTTGATCGGCTTTGTCTCCGTATGTTTTTCGGAATTCTTCTGTGTGTGTCTCTATGAACTGTTCAATGAATTCCTGTTTACCTTCGATTCCATCCTCGTTTAGGAGGTACTCGAAGAAGCATTCGACACTGATTACTTCTACGAACTCAGGTGGTGGTAAATCCTCTTCAAACTTTTCCATGAATGCCTCGACGAGATCGGTTAATTTCATAAATTTGGCGAAGTGTTTGACGACGAATACCTTGTGTTTCTCTTCAAGCTTCATGAGAATTCTCCTTAAAAATGTTACACTGGTGTAACATTTTGTGGGCAGGTGTTATTGGGAGAGAACCCAGTAAATATAAGGGTCCATAGACTTTTTTAATTTCCGTTGGAAAAAAATAATTTGGCGAAAAGTGTAACATTTTCTTTTTTTTGAGAAGCGACGCGTTTTTGTGTTTCTTATCTCGATATAAACACTTTTTAATAAATTACTATTATATGATAACTTATATAATTTGAGAAGTCAAATTTATTTTGATTTTTTTAAGGTTTGTAAAAAGTATTGCACTTAAGATGCGGCGAGCGTATAATGCAGAAATGTTGTCTGAACCAGGATTTATAGGATTATCGAATTTTCTTGCGTGATAATTCGCTATATTGGATTAAAGGCTGATCGCCAAATAATACCAAATCTGAAAAATAAATTCGCATTTTAGAGATTTTGAAATGCTATGAGGCTTCGGACGAATGAGACGGGCGAGGGTACCTCGCCCCTACGAGCCGGTTTTCGTTAATGAGAAAATATCCTTCAGAAATGGTATAACATAATGAACTTTCAAACACGTTGCCACCGTTATCTACAGAGGATACATCACACACAAACGTCTGACACGGCAACACCAGAACTCTCCCTATTTCCGCACCTCCAAACCTTCCTTGAAGAACTATCTGCTGACCATTTCGGCAGAGACACCATCACATTCACACAAGAGCCGAGGGGATTAGATCAGATTGGTAGACCGGATTTCGTCGCGATGGATGGCTTGCTGCCCATCGGTTATATTGAGGCAGAAAGATATGGCAGAGACCTGAACAATCTGACAGGACATGCCAGAGAACAGAACGCACGTTTTATTGAAAACCTTGATAACTTTATCCTTACGAATTTTGTCGATTTCCAGTTGTGGACAGAGGGACAGCTGCGTGCGGAGGCACGCGTTGGTAAGGAAACTGAAGATTTAGAGATGTTATTGGAGCGGTTTCTGAATGCCGGACCTGTCCAGATTGCCACGCCAGAGGCACTCGCGAGATACCTCGCTAGACGGACGCGTGAGCTTCAGACGCAGGTCGCTACGACGCTCGCCGATGAAGGTAGCGATATTTATAGGATGTTCTCGGCGTTCAAGGAGTTGCTCCTGTCCACATTGACACCTGACGATTTTGCGGATATGTACGCCCAGACACTCGCTTATGGGTTGTTCGCTGCCCGTTGCACACTGCCAAATGCAACGAACTTTTCACGCCACACCGCTGTCGAGGCACTTCCGAGGTCAAACCCGTTTCTTGTTCGGCTTTTTTATCATATTGCTTCCCCGGCACTGGAGACGAACATCACCTATATTCTGGACGACATCGCGACACTCCTCCGAAACGTCCCGACGGAAATGCTCCGCACGGCGTTTGCTGCGGGGAACCACCTTGAAGATCCTGTTATCCATTTCTATGAAACGTTCCTTGCTGAATACGATCCACAGCGGCGCGTCGATCGGGGAGTTTACTACACACCGCCACAGGTTATCTCCTATATCGTTAGGTCTGTGGATAGTCTGTTGAAAACAGAGTTGGACAGACCTGACGGTCTCGCCGATGACAACACACTCATCCTCGATCCGGCGACGGGAACTGGTGGTTTTCTGTTGATGGTGTTGGAACACATCCAAGCGTCGGTGACGCAAACCTACGGCACGGCGGAGTGGCAGCAGTATGTCAACGCCGAACTGGTCAAGAGGCTATTTGGATTTGAACTCCTCGTCGCGCCGTATACGATTGCACACCTGAAGTTGAGTCTGTTTTTGCAGGCACAAGGGTGGCGTGCAGGTGAACGGCTCCGTGTATATCTCACGAATACCTTGGAACAACCCGCAGAGATGCAGCCGACGTTACCCTTTGCGGAGTTTATCTCTGAAGAGGCAAATGCGGCGTTGTCAGTGAAGCGGGACGAACCGCTGCTTGTTATTCTCGGTAATCCTCCCTATCCTCAAGATTCAGCAAATCCAAGTCAAGATAACGAAGGGAATTTAACCTTTATTGGAATCCTTATTGAAGATTATACCCCAACTGATGGTGAATTATTGGGAATCAGAGATCAGAAGAAATTCCTTCAATCGGATTATGTGAAATTTATCCGGTGGGCACAGTGGCGGATTGATAGAAATGGAGAAGGTGTTATCGGATATATTATTAACAATAATTTCCTTGATGGTGTAACTTTTCGCAGAATGAGACAATCCTTAATGGAAAGTTTCAACACCATTTATTGCTTCAATTTGCATGGTAGCAGCAGAATCGGAGAAATTGTCCCTGATGGTGAAACCGATGAAAACGTCTTTGATATTCAGCAAGGAGTCGCTATTCTATTGTGTGTGAAAGACGCAAACAACTCCGCGCTAACAAAAGTCTATTATGCGGATATGTGGGGACCTCGTGCAGAGAAATACAATGTGCTTTCAGAAACTGATGTCCAGAAAACGGAGTGGTGTGAACTGCTGCCAACATCTCCATATTACCGTTTTGTGCCACAAATGCTTGATCAGAAAGCATCATACGAAGCAGGATGGAAAGTTAACGATGTCTTTCAAAGCAGTTCAATTGGAATTCTCACTGCCCGTGACAAACTGACGATTCATTGGACCGCTGAACGAGTACACGAGACTGTAACAGATTTTGTTTCGCTTTCTGAAGATGAGGCACGCGAAAAATACGGACTGAGGCAAGATAGCCAAGACTGGAAGGTGCATCTTGCCCAAACAGATCTCCGTAATCACCCCGAAACGGAACAGTATATTATTCCTATTCACTATCGTCCGTATGACACGCGCTGGACCTACTATACTGGGCAGTCGCGAGGCTTTCACTGTGCGCCGCGACCATTAATTATGCCTCACTTGCAGGAAGAAAATCTTTCCCTCTGCACACACCGCAGCCTCAGAAGTGCTATCACATGGCAGCACGTCTTAGTTACTGACGGAATTACCGATGGGAATTGTATTTCGAATAAGGATGGGCCGACTCATGTATTCCCGCTTTACTTATACCCAAATCCAGCGGAATTGGGACTTGAGACAGAGCGTTCTGTCAATTTCAAACCTGCTTTTCTCACCGCGCTCTCGGAGGCGTTGGAACTCCCGCAAATCGCGCCATTTAACCTACCCGAAGGTGTTTCACCGGGGGAGATTTTCGCTTATATCTATGCAATCTTGTACAGTCCGACCTATCGCCAGCGTTATTACGATTTCCTAAAATACGATTTTCCACGTATTCCTTTACCGCAAGACATTGAGCAGTTCCATACGCTTGCGGCATTGGGGCAGCAATTAATAGACTCACACCTTTTGAAAAATGTATCGCGACCGAAGGTCGCTCCTACAAGAGGAGGTCCGGCAGTGCATCGGTTTGAGGGTGACGGGGATGGGGTTGTTGGACGGGTACGTTATGTGAACGGACGGGTTTGGATTAATCCGACCCAGTATTTCACGGATGTGCCTGTTGCGGTGTGGGAATATGAGATTGGTTCGTATCGAGTGTGTGAGAAGTGGTTACGGGATCGGAAGGGTGAAGTGTTGCGTCATGAAGATGTCCGGCGGTATCGTGCGATTTTGGTGGCTGTGGCGGAGACGCTTGGGGTTATGGAGGCGATTGATGGGGTTTTGTGGGGGGAGGTCTGAATCAGGATGGACAGGATTAGCGGATTTGCAGGATTGGATGCAAGCATCGGATCTGAACCGGGATTTATGAGATTATCAGAGTGCCCTAATCTCTCGGTAGGACGGTTCCATCTATAGGTTACAAGCATTATCACTTTTGCACTTGTGTCAATTGTTTCATAATTTGGGTTTTGAGGCTTTCATCCTTTTCTTTCTCTGCTATATCCAATGCTCTTTGAAAATCTGCTGTCGCTTCGTTGGGGTGCCCCAAAGCGTTTTTGGAAATACCTCGATTGTAGTAGCCCTTGGCATCATCAGGGTTTAGGTGGATAGCCGTGTCGTAATCGGGGATGGCTTGGTCATGGTGCCCTAACTGTGCTTTTGCAACGCCTCGGTTGTGATAGGCTGCTGCATTGTTCGGATCGAGGCGGATAGCCGTGTCAAAATCAGATTGGAGAAGGGGAAGAGACTGGTTTAGAGTTGTTCGGTGTAATTAGGAAATCGCGCCTACCTATTTTGGATAAGGCTTTAGTATGATCCTGTTTGTGGATTGGAAAGGTTTGACCCATATTCTCAACAATGCTATAGTTTTGAACATTAATAGATAAACGTAGACACAGCACTTATTAATAAGGAGTAATCTAAAGTCATGAAATTAAAGGTTATCATTCACGACGCTGAAGAAGGTGGATATTGGGCGGAAGTGCCAGCAATCGAGGGGTGTGCGACACAGGGTGACACGTTTGAAGATCTGCTTGAAAACATTTATGAGGCAATAGAAGGCTGTTTATCCGTGGATGTCGCTTCTATAGAAGTCACTGAAAAAGATAGAGTGATGGAGATAGCGGTTTGAAAGTGTTAACAGGAAAAGTTTTCTGTCGCTTATTGGAAAAACGAGGTTGGCAGCTGAAGCGAATTAGAGGCAGCCACCACATTTACGCTAAAGAAGGAATTCCGGTTCGACTCTCTGTGCCTGTCCATGGGAATAAGACACTCAAACGAGGATTGCAAAGGCATTTTATGAAAATCAGTGGTATTGAAGAAAGTGAACTGTGAAGGCGAGGTTTCCTAACCTCGCCTACCTATTTTAAGGGCAAATAGGTGAAGTACCAAGACCTCATCGAACATGGGATAAAGTATCTTCAATCCAATGGAAACAGGGGACGTCGGACGTTGTGGTATTCAAAATGCAATGGGTTCACGGCGGTCAATCCGGGTGTATCGACCTCGATAATCTCACCAGCAATGGGTTCGTAGGCGGCGCGGTAGGCGACTGCGGCTTTAACGACAATCATCCGCATCGACTTCGGATCGATACCGAGACTGTACAACTGCTGCAGACTAAATGGCGTTTGCCGTCTGCTTGTTAGCACAACTGATGAATCTCCCAACGTAACGACAGCCGTTAATCCCTGATTGTGGTATCTCTGTCCACCGTGTCGGGGTTCCGTCTCGATATACTGACCGTCGTGGATAAGACGAACCTTGCCACTGATTGAAACTGGGTCGCCGTGCATGTTGTCCATTTTTCCGCCGACTTGTAGCGAAACGTCTCCGCCGACGCCTGCTTGAATGCAGCTTTCCACGCCTTCGGGATCGTAGACGACAACAACGAATCCCGATGCGTCTTGCTTTATCAATTCCGCTAAAATGAAGGTGCTATCTCCGGGTGAACCGCCCCCGATGTTGTCCCCCATTTCAACGAGAATAACCGGATGTTTTTCGCTGCTGATGGCTTGATTCACGGCTTGTGCTGCGTCGGGTAAATCAAGCGTGAGTTGATCGTGGATTCCCCATAGCATATCGGATAATCGGTCGGCTTCTTCTTGCGCGAGTTGCGGGTTGTTATCGGTGACGACGACAGCAGAGGGACCTACCTCGTGGACATCTGCGTACGGATACCCCAAGCCAATGCTGGCGGCGAGGACATTGGGATCTTGTTCTAACGCTTTTGCGGTGTTCAAAATAGAGCGCATCGGCTCAGCACTCGTGACGTGATACAGGATATTGAGAATCATCGGAGGTTTGCCGAGTGCTTGCGTTGGAGTGATACCGTTCTCGAGTATCCGCATCATTAACTGCGCAGCTTGCAATCCACGTTGCCGTTGATCAATATGCGGTGTTGTTTTATAGATGACGATTGCTGTTGATTCAGCGACCATCTGTTCAGAGACGTTGACGTGCTGGTCGAGCGTAACAACAATAGGTAGATCTCGACCGAAGGCATCGCGGAGTCGCCGTAGGACTTCACCATCCCCATCGGGGTAGCTTTCCGTGACCATTGCGCCGTGGAGTGCGAGGAGGAGGCCTTCATGTTTCGGTGCAGCTTTGAGGTGTTGGATTAATATTTCAGTGAGTCGGTCGAAGGCATCATCTGTCACGGGACCTGCGGGCGTTGCGGAAGCCATGATTGTCGGGTAAACCGTATAGTTGTATTGCGATGCGCCTTGTATAAACCCTGTCATTTCGTGATGGGTCTCTGCCCAAGCATCAAGTAGATATCTGCTGATGGTTTGAGAGAAAGCGGCGTAATCGGTGGGTGTCTCACAAAATGTATTCGATTCGTGCATGATACCGCCGATAGCGATTGTTGTCATGATGTGTTCCTTAATAGTTTTCAGTAGTCAGTTATCAGTTACCAGTGGTCAATTGTCAGAATCAGAATTTTCAGGATGATGAATCCCATGCGGGTTAGCGGGCAATGAATTATCTTACCGCGAGCGAGCATTAGTTAAACGTAACAGCATCGATACAGTGGCGATATGGCGATTGACAGTTAAAAAGCAGTCGGGATTCGGAGATCCCTCCTACGTGTGTCCAAAAAATGTGTTGACGGGGATGCTGGAGATAGTGTATCATTTAATCATGTTTATAGTAAAGTTGATATTTGTTCATAGGTATGACGTGGAGTCGGGATAGGACGCATGACGCAGGACGGGACTGGAAAGAACCGGATCGAGGAAGCGATAGAAGTCGCCGCTGAAGCCCATCAGGGTCAATATCGGAAAGGTACCCGTACGCCTTATATTACACACCCTTACGCTGTCGGACTCATCTTAATGGAAGCAGGATGCCCAGAAGCCATGATTGTGGCTGGTATCTTACACGACACGGTTGAGGATACCGATCTGACGTTAGAATTTATTCAAGAACATTTTGGCACATACGTTGCGAACATCGTTGATGGATGCTCGGAGAATAAAGCGTTAAGGTGGCGAGCCCGTAAGACAGAACGGATCGAGGCATTAAGAAGTGCGAGTCCTGAAATCTGTACGGTAACATGCGCCGACAAACTTCATAATCTAAGAACTATCATATCGGCGTATGACGTTATCGGGGACGCGATATGGGAGCGGTTTCACGGCGAGGTTGAAGACCAAGCATGGTATTACCGCAGCATTCTCGGTGCGATCTCTGAACGGGATGCGTCTTTACAAAAAAAGGCGGAGTGTGTTACACTATCTAAACGTGATAGTGGTGTAGATGCCCAATCTGATGTGAAAGACACCACGCCTGAACAAGAGGTTTTTGACAGTGATAATACTCAGGAGCCGTCCCAAGCAGTAGATACTGTGAATCCTCAGCTTTTTCAACAATTTCAGCAAGCTGTAGCCTACCTATTTGAAGGAGTAGCCTCATGAAGATTGCGTACGCTTTTAGACGATGTGCATTGTACCCTTACAACGGCGCGGAATTCCCGACTGATGCCGCAAATCGAAAACAGTTTTTGAATAAAGTCAAAGAGGTTGGGTTTGAGGGGATTGAGCTTCCAGCAATGAACCTACCTGATCCTGAAGTTGCAAATCTTCGCTCGGAATTAGAAGATGCAGGCGTGCCGTGTGTCGCGATACGTGGCGGTGGTGGTGCGGCGCATCCTCGTGTTGCTGCTGCGAATAAGCAAAGCATGAAAAACGCCGTCCACTTTGCTTCTAAAGTTGGTGCGGGTGTTGTCAATTCTACGGTCACTACGCCACCCCGCGATCCAAACGGAAAAGGGACATATCGTGGTGAACCTGTTTCCCAAGGCTCCAGTCGTCTGGCGACTAACTCCGACTATGAGCGGACGGCGAGTGCTGTAAGTGAAGTCGCCGGTGTTGCAGCGGATCTCGGTGTAGAAATCTCCATTGAAATCCATCAGAACTCGATCGCTGACAATAGTTGGTCGGCACTGCACCTGCTTGAGTTGATTGATGCCCCGAACGTTGGCGTAAACCCGGACTTGGGCAATATTTACTGGACTTACGATATTCCAGAAGAATCGTGTGAAGACGCGATTGCTGCACTTGCACCGCATGTCAACTATTGGCACTGCAAGAGTCTCTATCGGGTACATATACCCGACTTGGAAACGGCTATCTACGTCCAGGCTCCACTGCCGGATGGTGAAATCGATTATCGTTTTGCGATTTCGGCATTGATGGAGGTTAACTACAGCGGCTATTGTGCGATCGAAGGGGTTCGCTACGGCGACCAGTTCCTTCAAGATGGTCGGAGTGTAGCGTACGTAAAATCTGTCTTGGAAGATTTGAAGTAGGTATGGCAGAATAGATGTCGCCTTGATAGGATGGGTGCGGTTTCTAACCGCACCTACCAAATGTTGGAATTATGACGAAACAGAAGATTCGACTCACTGCGACCGTGAAATGTGCTGGATGAGCATCAAAGCTGGCTCCGGGGGAGCTTGCGCACATTTTAGATAATATCCCCAAGTCCACGGATCCGAACCTCCTTGTCGGCACAGAAAACTCCGATGATGCCGGGATTTACCGCATCTCTGATGAACTTGCCCTTGTCAACACCGTGGACTACTTCACCCCTATTGTAGATGACCCGTATACATTTGGTGCGATTGCCGCGACGAACTCATTGAGCGATGTTTATAGCATGGGTGGCGTTCCGAAAACAGCGTTGAATATTACTTGTTGGCCCAAGGCTGATTTGGACTTATCGATCCTCGGTGAGATTGTCAAGGGTGGCACTGAAAAGGCGATCGAAGCGGGTGCTGCACTCGTCGGTGGACACACTGTAGATGCACCGGAACTGATGTATGGACTATCTGTAACCGGTATTGTGCACCCTAAAAAGTTTGTCAAAAACTATGGGGCACGTCCGGGAGATGTGCTCATTTTAACCAAAAATCTCGGCATCGGTATTCTCACTACGGGACTGAAATTTGAT
Source organism: Candidatus Poribacteria bacterium (assembly GCA_028818705.1). Classification (GTDB taxonomy): domain Bacteria; phylum Poribacteria; class WGA-4E; order WGA-4E; family WGA-3G; genus WGA-3G. Next base: position 46,811 of record JAPPNJ010000040.1, on the reverse strand, counting down.
AAGGTTAGCGATACTGTCTTACCGCAACTCGTTGAATCGATGACCCGACTCAACGCCTCGGCATCAGAGGTGATGTTGAAGTACGGTGCGAGTGCCTGCACAGACGTTACAGGCTACGGCTTGTTGGGGCACGCCTCGGAGATGGCAGCAGGTAATGATGCCCTCCTAAAGATTAACAGCAATGCTGTTCCTTACTTTGCAGATGCCCCTGAACTTGTTGCCCAGGACACCTACACGCAGGCTTATCTTGCGAATATGGCGTTCCTTGCGGATAAGATCACATTCCATACAGATAGTGAGGCGATGCGTCATATCTTAATGGAGGCGGAAACGTCTGGTGGCTTGCTATTCTCGTTACCTGCTGAGAATGCAGATGCCGCATTGGCGGAGCTTCATGCTGCTGATTGCCCAGAAGCTGCTGTTATCGGAGAAGTCTTAGCAGGACAAACCGCGCATATTGAGGTGTTTTAGGAGTTGTCAAGTCGGTTTTCAGTTAAAGAGAGGACTGATTATAGGCTATAATTAGCAGATAGCCGTTAGCAAATCGCGTATCGCTCATCGTCAATCGCAAATCGCGAAAAGAGAGCGAAGCGACCGACCGATAGACTATTAGCGAAAAAGCAAAAAAAAATGACAAAGACAGAACTTGCAAAACAGATTCGTGCCGTTTCATATCTCACGGGCGAATTCAAACTCCGCTCTGGAAATATCAGTAACTTCTACTGGGATAAATACCGATTTGAAAGCGATCCTGCGTTGCTGACTGCAATTGCTAAGGAGATGGTAAAACTACTTCCGTCAGGTTATGACGGTCTGGCAGGTTTGGAGTTAGGCGGTATTCCGCTGGCGACTGCGATCTCGCTTCAGACGGGTATGCCCTGTTTTTATGTTCGCAAGGAGGCGAAGACCTATGGCACCTGCAACCTTATAGAGGGAGGTGCTGAGACGGGGAGTAACCTCGTCGTGATAGAAGATGTGATTACAACCGCGGGACAGGTTTGCACATCTATTGAACAGATTCGCGCTGTGGGGTACACGGTGGAACATGTTGTGGCGGTTATTGATCGACAGACAGGAGGCAGAGAGAAAATCAGTGCGCTTGGTTGTTCGTTCGCGTCCGTTTTCACGCTTGAGGCATTGGAAGCGGTTGGCGATTGAAGAATTGCTGCAGTGGCGATTGAGGATTAGTGGATGGCGTTAAGAGTCGTGATTTCTGGATAGTGCTTACAAGCAGAAAGTGGCAGGGGAAATATGAAAATACTGTTTATCGGAGATATTGTTGGCAATCCGGGTAGAACGGCGACAACGCAATTTCTGAATGAACATCGGCACGAATATGATTTTATTGTTGCGAACGGAGAGAACGCAGCAGGCGGTAAAGGATTGACGTTTGAAATCGTGGATCAACTCTTGGCATTAGGTGTCTCTGTTATTACGACGGGGAACCACGTCTGGGATAAGAAAGAGATTTTTGATTTTGTAGACACAACTCCACAACTTATACGTCCAGCAAACTACCCTACAGTGGTTCCGGGACGCGGTGTGATGATTGCTACGTCGAACGACGGACAGACCCAACTCGGTGTCATCAACCTCGCTGGACAGATTTTCATGAACAGGTACACCAACCCGTTTCATGCCCTTAATGACATTTTAGATAAAGTGAAAGTGATCACGCCGTATATTCTTCTCGACTTCCATGCGGAGGCGACATCCGAGAAGATCGCTATGGGGTGGCATTCCGATGGTAAGGTCGGTGCGGTGATTGGGACCCACACACATGTGCAGACAGCAGATGCGCGCGTCCTCCCTCAAGGCACGGCTTACATCACGGATGTCGGTATGACGGGACCTTACGATTCAGTTATTGGGATGCGGACAAAAGAGGTGCTCAACGGTTTTTTGACGATGATGCCTACCCGTTTCTCTGTGGCTAAAGATAACGTCATACTTTGTGCTGTAGAGATAGAGTTGGACGAAGGAACGGGAATGGCGGTGAGCATCACCCCGGTTCAACGTCAATATTGAAAGTGGTAGGTACCAGAGGCATTCAGTTTTCGGTTTTTTGAGTGCGTTATGGGCAATAGGGGGGCACTGCTTTCCGCAAGCATCGGGGTTCCAAACCCCTCCTACAAGAGTGATTCGTGACAATTGAATGGCTCTGCGGTAGGTACATGCCCTTACAAAATAGTAAACATATATTGAAAGGTGGCGTTAGGGAGATATGCAGATAGAGATGGACATGGAAATGTCGATACCAACGAGAACTGTCCACAGTGTCAGTCAAATAACAGATCTCGTAAAGCGCCTGCTGGAGAAACAACCATTATTTCAAAATGTGTGGGTTCAAGGACAGGTATCGAATCTGACTCGTCCAGGCTCTGGTCATCTTTATCTCACGCTTAAGGATGAGAAAAACCAAATTAGTTGTGTAATTTGGCGAAGCAATGCAGCTCGCCTTCGGTTTCTGCCACGCGACGGTGAAGAGGTACTGGCAGGAGGAAAAATTGGGGTCTATGGTCCCCAAGGAAAATATCAGGTTACAGTTAGTACACTGGAACCTCTGGGAATTGGGGCACTGCAGAGAGCCTTTGAAGAATTGAAACAGCAACTCACTCAGGAAGGTTTGTTTAATCCGGTGTATAAAAAGCCGTTACCGGAATTGCCAAGGAAAATCGGCATTGTCACGTCAGCGACAGGTGCAGCATTTCAAGACATCTGCCAACAGTTATATAAGCGGTATCCTTTAGCCGAGGTCTTGCTGCATCCGACATTGGTCCAAGGTGAGGGGGCACCAGAGGGGATTGCCAACGCGATTGAGGTAATGAATGAAAGGGATGATATAGATGTGTTAATCGTGGGACGCGGTGGTGGTTCGATTGAGGATCTCTGGGCATTTAACGAAGAGATAGTGGCGCGTGCGATTTTTGCGTCTAAGATTCCAGTTGTGTCCGCTGTTGGGCATGAAACAGATTATACGATTTCTGATATGGTAGCAGATCATCGTGCACCGACCCCTTCTGCGGCGATTGAGCATATAGTGCCGGATCAGGATGAACTCCTCTCAAAATTAGAAGGGACTGAAGCGTGGCTGCATCGGGTGATGTCAGAGCAGATACAGACACACAAAACGCGTCTGGAGCAATTCGAGACAGGTCTCTCTCCAGCGCGTCGGCGGGACACAATCAATCTGCTTGCTCAGAGAGTCGATGATTTGGAAACTGGGTGCCGTACGAGTATGGGGCATCGGCTTGGTAATGCCGAACGCGATCTCTACGCGCTTGCTCAACGTCTGAATGCATTGAGTCCGTTGGCTACGTTGAAACGCGGGTATAGTATCAGTCGGAAAATGGATGGCGAGGTATTGACTACGACTGAACAGGTGTCAGTGGACGACAGGATTGAAGTACAATTGGCAGATGGACATCTTGCGTGTCGCGTTGAAGCACTCCGGGAGAGTGATTGAAGGATTGTCAACCATCAGCTAGCAGCTATCAGAAAGGTGTTGGGTTTCGCTTCTCTCAACCCAACCTACGAATCATCAATGAGGTTAGGAACCCTCCAGCGGAGATACAGTGCTTTTGGGATTTTTAAATAAAATGCATAATTATTTTTATAATTCACCATAGTTACATCATGCTTACGGAGGTGATATATGACTTTTGAGGAGAAGCTCTCGAAACTTTCACAGATCGTTGAACAGTTAGAGGAAGGCAACGATCTACCACTTGAGAACTCTCTTAAACTCTTTGAAGAGGGTATCGGCTTAGTCGCATCGTGCAGGCAGATGCTCGAAAACGCGGAACAGCGGGTCGTCAATGTTCTCGAAACAGATAACTCTTAAAAATAGGAATCATAATATGCTTTTAGAAAAAATTAACAGTCCCGCGGATCTTAAAACACTTGCGCTTGATGAACTGAAAACCCTTGCTGAGGAGATGCGTGCCTATCTATTGACAGTTCTCTCTGAACATCCGGGGCATTTCGCTCCGAACTTCGGGACTATCGAATTGGCGATAGCACTCCATACTATCTTCGATACACCGCGCGATAAATTGATATGGGATATTGGGCATCAAGCTTATCCACATAAGTTGCTGACCGGTAGAAGAGAGGCGTTCCCAACGCTGCGTCAAAGCGGTGGCATCAGTGGATTTCTCAGTAGAGCCGAGAGTGAATATGACGTTTTTGGTGCAGGGCACTCCAGCACCTCTATCGCCGCAGCATTAGGAATCGCCACTGCCCGCGACCTCATCAATGAGACTTACAAAGTTGTCGCTATCATCGGTGACGGCGGTTTAACAGGCGGTATGGCGTTTGAAGCACTCAACGCTGCAGGAGATTTCAGAAATGACATGCTTGTGATTCTTAACGACAACAACATGTCTATCTCGGCGACTGTCGGTGCGTTTTCAAAACACTTTCACAAAGTTACGAGTTCACCGCAATACAATTTCCTTCGCTCGAGTGCGAAAGGATTAATGAATATGATTTCGGCGGATGCCGGAGAGATAGCCCGTAAAATCGAGGCATCGTTGAAACTGGGAACACTCTTTGAGGAGTTCGGGTTTCGCTACTTCGGTCCACTTGACGGAAACGACTTAGAGGCGTTGATACCGGTGTTGAAAGGCATCCGTAGACTTACAGGTCCTATTTTGCTTCATGTCGTAACTGAAAAAGGACGCGGTTACGCGCCTGCAGTAGAGGATCCCGTCGGATTCTATAGTGTCAGTGGTCCTTTTAACCTTAAAACAGGAAAGACGACTAAACCTAAACCGGCAACACCTACCTATACAGAAGTCTTCAGTCAGACGCTGATTGAGTTAGCGAAACGCGATACACGTATTGTTGGTGTAACAGCAGCGATGCCGGGCGGAACGGGACTTGATAAATTTGCCGAAGTGTTTCCAAGTCGGTGTTTTGACATCGGATTGGCGGAGCAGAGTGCTGTCACATTTGCGGGTGGACTTGCAGCGCAAGGGATGCGTCCAGTTGCTGCGATTTATTCCACTTTCCTCCAACGGAGTTATGACCAAGTGTTACACGATGTGTGTATTCAAAACCTGCCCGTGATTTTTGCGTTGGATAGAAGTGGACTTGTTGGTGCAGACGGTCCGACGCATCACGGTGTTTTCGATCTGGCATATCTCCGTTCTATTCCAAACATGGTCGTGATGGCACCGAAAGATGAGAACGAATTACAGTCAATGGTGAAGACTGCGCTTGTTTATGAAGGCGGTCCCATTGCGTTCCGTTATCCGCGTGGCACTGGTATAGGTGTAAAGATGTCAACGGAACTACAGCCACTACCGATTGGGAAAAGCGAGATTGTCAGAGAAGGAGAGGACGTGCTGGTTATCGCTATTGGCAATCGTGTGTATCCGGCATTGGAAGCAGCACAGACGTTGGCGGATTCTGGAATTTCGGCGACGGTTCTTAATGCCCGATTTGTGAAGCCGTTGGATACTGAGACTATAGTCCCACTTGCTGAGCGCATCGGCAGGGTAATTACGGTTGAAGATGGTGTCGTGATGGGCGGTTTCGGCAGCGCGGTCTTGGAGGTATTGGCTGCAGCAGATATTACAGATGTCCAGGTTACGAATCTCGGTATCCCGGATGAGTTTGTTGAGCACGGTGATGCTCAGCATCTCTACGCGTTGTGTCAGTGTGATGCGACGGCAATCGCTCGTGCTGCGAAAATGATGGTTTAATAGTCATCAGTTTTCGGTACGCAGACTTCGTCTGCTTTCAGTCATCAGTTAAAAGCAGTTTCTGGTGTTTTCTCAAAACCTTCTTTAACTGACACTGATAACTGACCACCGCCCTGACTGCTAATGACTGAAACTGATAACCAATATGCAACGGATAGATACCTTTTTGGTAGAGCATCAATTCGTAGAGAGTCGGGAACAAGCGAAGCGTCTCATCCTTGCAGGCGCAGTGACTGTCAACGGCAATTCCAACATTAAGCCGGGGCAGCGTGTTCCTGGCGACGCGAAGGTCGTTGTGCAGGAACAACAGAAATACGTGAGTCGTGGTGGTTTCAAACTGGAAAAGGCGTTATCCGCTTTCGACGTGGATGTACAAGATCGGGTTGCCCTGGATGTCGGTGCATCGACGGGGGGATTTACAGATTGTCTTCTCCAACACGGTGTGCGATTCGTCTATGCTGTTGATGTCGGCTATGGACAGTTTGCTTGGAAACTGCGCACCCATCCACAGGTCCTACTTATTGAGAGAACGAACGTCCGGTATTTAACACAATCCCACTTAAAAACAGCGTCGTTGCGTGATAACGAGAATTTTGTCTCTATTGTTGTGGTTGACGTCTCTTTCATTTCCCTGAGGACAGTGCTGCCGAGTGTTATTGCGCTTTTGACCCAGCAGGAGACAGACGTGGAAACCGACTACGATATTATTGCGCTGCTCAAACCACAGTTTGAAGCTGGAAAATCCCACGTAAAAAAGGGTGGGGTTGTGTCTGATAAGCAGGTGCATATCCAGACGATTAACAACCTATGTGCTTTCGTTAGACAGGAACTTGGAGCAGCAGTGATGGGGCTGACCTATTCACCGATTCACAAGGACATCGCCAATATCGAGTACTTGCTTTGGCTCAAAATTGACAAGAGTTCTAAATTTGAGGCGTTTAAGCACTACATGCCATCCGAACAGGCAACAGTGGAAGTTGTAGAAGCTGCACATCGGCGGAAAAGCAGTCGGTAGGAATGGACACCCCAGAATCGCAAATAGCAATTAGCAGGTAGCAAACAGCAAGATGAAGTCCACCTGCTCTTTACGAAGAGCGAAAAGCGAAGTAGAAAATGGAAAAATCTGATAGCAAGATTAAGCGGTTTTGGAAACCTGCCAACCTCATTAAAATATTTCTTTTTCTGGGCATAGTATGTGTCTGTGGTGTGTTTTTCTTTATCCGTTCGGATGCTTTCCTAAATTGGGTAGAGGGACGGCTTGAGACTGAACTCAAAAATCGGATAATGGAAGATTATACGGTAGACGTTGGGGAAATTAAAGGGAATATCTTAGGGAGTGTTACACTCAGTCGCCTTGCGATTTCCAAGAAAGAGGCACAGGACGCGCCAGTAATTTCCACAGGCAGAGTTATGCTCAAATACAATCTGTTTGGGCTGCTAACCCGAAGGTTTTCGGTAAAAACTCTGGTGGTATCTGACGCACAGATTCACGCCGTGCGTAACGCCGACGGCATCCTTAATCTCGCACAAATTTTTAAGCAGCCTTCAACGCGGGGTCCATCACAACAGGATTCATCACAATTCGACTTTGCCGCTGGACGGGTCGAATTGAATAGGGGCAGCATCGTTTATCTTGATACACAGCAGGATCTTCGTATTGCGATTGAGGGCATTTCTGTTGGTGTGGATGGCGAACTCAACACGTGGGATCATAAAGGATGGTTTAGGATCGGCACTGGTAGTCTCACGTTCGACGGTGCCGAAATGCCAATTGACAATTTTAACGCCGATTTTGTCCTATTAGCGAACGGCAGTAGACTAAATACCCTCCAACTCAAATTTGGGAACTCAGATTTAGAGGTTAAAGGTGGATTTACACGCGGCGCGAACGGCACTTCTTGGGCTGGGACGCTTGACCTGAAACTGGATGTCTCAGATGTCGAACAATTTTTCGGTGAATCGGTCGCGCTTAAAGGTGTAATGACAGCGAAATTGGTGGCGGAAGGGACGGATGCCACTTTAAACATTAAGACGCTCTCTGCGAATATGCCGACGTTTTCTATCTTAAGAGCAGACAATGGTAAAGAGATTACGTTGGCGGAATTAGATGTTGCGGCGAATTTCAAGTATTCACCCATCCCGACTTTCTCCCTAACGACCTTCAGCGCGCAAATTGCCGATGGCACCTTGGCCGGTGAAGGAAGCATTACTCTCGAAAATGCTCCAGATGGGAATTTACGCACACAACTCCGACGACTGACACAGCACACCTTTAACTACGTAGGGCAGTGGCGTGCTACAGAGATACAACTCATACCGTTTCTATCAATGTTTGCCGAACTTCCCGAAAATCTCTCAGACGGCACGGGATCTCTCTCAGGCACAGCGAAGTTCGGTGGAAAAAATGCCGACATCTCAAGTTTCGATCTCGATAGCGAAATAACTTTGATAGGGACTGTTCTTGACGAAGTCATGCTTGAAGATTCAACGCTCAATTGCAGAATTCAGATGGGTGTGTTGAGGGCGAATGGAAACTTTGATGGGACTTTGGTTGACATAACAGCCCCTTTTCCATTGGGAGAGCAGGACACTCTGGACATTCAGGCATCGGGTATCAATTTCGGGAAAATAATGAAGATTGCCAACAGTGCGAATTTCGGAGGCATAGGAACATCATCTGCTCAATTATCGTCGGATGGCACGCTGAAAGGATTCCTGGAGGTGCCGGACGCCACGTTCAACGACGTTCCAATTGGCGTTTTAACAGGCGACTTTCGCTATCAAGACGGTAGGGTATTTATTGAGAACGGCCTGCTAACGAAAAACACAATCAGCAGTCAACAAGAAACCTCTGAGACAGATAGCGAGGTTTTGCAGCCTGCAACTACCGAAAGCGAAATCACACAATATGAGAGTCAGGCAACAATTAACGGGACTGTTGATGTTAAAGGTGATTTCCCGACGGCGTTCAGCATTGTTGCGAACCCCGTCTACGTCCAACACTATCCAAAACTGTTGTTGGGTGCAGAATATCCGGTAGATGGTGAACTCAGAGGCGAACTGAAGTTGTATGGTACTCTCATAAATCTTGATGGTGACGCGAATTTTAGCGTCACTGCGGGGGTGGCGTGGGGTATCCATTTAGACACGCTAATGCTTCCTCTGGAAATTGAGGATTATAATCTCAGTGTTCCGAATTTCAAGATAACCACCCGCGAACAGCAGGTTACGCTAAATGCCGCGGTAGCTGCCAACGGCGACTTTGATCTCCTCCTTGAAAACGATGCCCCTGTCCGCTTTGAAGAGATTGCCAAGGCAGCAAACATCCGCGATTTTCCATTTGAAGGTGAGTTCGATGTGCGAGTTGTTGGGACTTTGAAAAAGCCTGAGCGCCTTGATTTGCGGGTTGAACTGGTTTTCTCGGATATAACCTATTTACACATGGATCGAGGTGCTAAGTATCTTCTCGGTGATGCCTATCTACTGGGTAAACTCGTGGTGCGAAAACACACTACTGGAGCCCCTGATATTTACGATTTTCTGGGGGAAGGTTTTGATGGGACGAGTCGGATTCGTGGCATTGTTAGTACAGCGGTAGACAACCCCTATCGTTTCATAGTGGCGAGCGATGGAATTGAGATCTCTCCGTTTCTGAGTATCTTACATCCGACGCTTGAGGCGGTTACAGGAACTGCTGATGGGCGCGTTTCAATAAGTGGAACGATAGCAGACTTGGCACCGGCAGAGTTTTCCGCTGAGTCTCGTAAAGAAATGGTATATCCTTATGATGTTGATATTTCCATTGCTACGAGCCAACTTCGCTATAGCAACTCGACGGAGCAAGAGGTGCTGTTTACGAATGTGGAACCGATTCGCTTACATCTCAGAGATGACGAGTGGACGATTGAAAAACTGTCTTTAAAAACACTGGAAGATGCATCCCCCTTTCTCGAGTTGGCAGGAAGTTTTGATGCCAAAACTGAGGAGATGGATCTCAGGGCCAGGTCTGATGGCTTCGCGCTGGTCCCTTTTGGTCCGGTATTGGGACTTCCACATGATGCATTGCGGACCGGTACCGGTCGTTACGCTATGCATATAACTGGAACGCCTACACTCCCAGTTGTCGCCTTAGGCTGGTCGATCCCGACTTTAACATTGGAAACGAAAGCAGGGGATATCCATATCAGTGATGCAGGTGGTGGGATCGTCTATCAGGAGGAGTCTCTGCGCTTTGAGGATTGTGCTTTCAAACTCTTGGGTAACGACGTAAGTGTGGATGGGTATATTGACGTTCAACCTGAGGATGTCAACAGTTCGGAGTTACACCTCCGTGTTGATACAATTGCCTTGGATCTTACAACCTTACCGAACGCTGGTGACGAAATAACTGGAATGTTAGAAGCTTCAGTAGAGATAGGGGGCACGCTTAACAAACCGCATGCCATATTATACGCTGAAACACCAGCACAGCAACCGATCAACTTCACACCCTATGTTCCCTCCATCACCTTAGAGAGACTTCGTGTAGATATTTACGTCAATTCAGAATCTGTACACATTCAAACAGTTGAGGCGAACGGACTGATGGGCGATGGTCCTTATCATGCCGATGGAGAAGTTCTGTTCTCACGCCAAGATACAGACACAATGCAGTTTGCGATTGAGGTGTCGGCATCACAAGTGGAAGTTGCGGATTATGGTGTCGCTTCGGGATATGTTAAGGTTAGCGGTACAGGCTTAGCATTAGACCAGATTACGGTGATTGGCGAAATAAATGAACTGGAACTTGATAGCTACGATTTTCGAATCGTTAACACGGCACCGGTCCGATTCCGCTCTGATCCGCAATCTTCAGAGGAGTGCCTCGTTGTTCAGGTGCCCTCACAAATTACGTCTCCTACAATGGAGGCAGCAATGAATGTTACCGTAGGTGGTACGCTCGCGGCTCCGACTATCACAGCAGAATGGGACGGTGCCTTCAATGAAAAAGAGTGGAAAGGAAAGATCGAATACAGTGATGAACAGATAAGGCTCACTAAAATAGCGTTAAAAGATGGTGCCAATACGTTAACTCTCACAGGTGTTATTCCCTTTAATTTGGCATTCGCAACGATGGACATTTCTGAACGACATCTTGGAGAACCGATTAACCTGCATCTCTGGGGCAGTGAACTACCGATTGATTTTTTCCCCGGCGTTGATATGTTCTTTTCAAAGACAGACGGGACTATTGATATAGACTTGACACTACAAGGCACAACCCGTGCTCCCTATATGGTGGGGAATGTGTTCCTTGAGGCGTTGCAACTTGATCTGCAGAATTTTCACGAACCCATTCGGAATATGAAGTTCCAATTAAGTGCCAGCGAAAATATGGTTGATGTTAGAGATTTCCAATTTGATATGGGACCAGGATACTGCATACTTCAAGAGGGACAATTGGGGTTGAACGGGTTAGTGCCTGAAGAACTCAGATTAACATCGATGCGGTTTGAACGGTTTCCACTTGGCTCAACGGTAAAGGAGATGTTATCGGGTGCCTCGCCCGGTAATGGGATAGAACAGGAAGTCGTAGAAGATGTCGAAGGTCATCTAACAGTGGAACTTGAGGTGCTAACGGTGCCACTGGATAGTTTTTTTACGAACGATGAAGCGATACCGTTGCCACAGATCCGAGAGATACCTTCACTTGTAGAACTTGCAGCTGTTTCTAGTGCAAGTGTGTCGATTAATAGCGTTCGCCTTGCTTTTAGAGCATTAGATCGGTATTACGATTTCCAAGACCCTCAACCGGTGCCGATAGTTCTGAGTGATGGAACTGTGACTTTAGCCAGGACATTCAGTCTCGAAAACCAAGAGACATTCTTGATTAAGCAGACCTTTAGCAGCGAAGACACGAAACCTGAAGGGTTGATCGGAGAAGAACAGACGATTGTAGGAAGAACCACGTTTAGCATTGATGCAGGGAGCAGCTGGCGGACAGGCGGTGAATTTGATGTTGCGCTGCGTATTGCGAATTTCGATGTTTCTGCACTCACAGACGCATTACCACTATCTTATAGGGTGAATGGTGCACTATCGGGAAGTCTGCAATTGAGCGGGACGAGCGATAATCCGAAAATAACGTTACGGCGGCATACGCGGGATCCTGCTGAGCTTTATCTGCACGATGTGCCGATCGATCTACGATGGAGAATTCGGTATCAAAACGGGACATGGGAAATTTCAAAGAAACGCTATGTTGAAGTTACACTTGGTCAAAATCTGTTTACTTTTTCATGGACGATGCCTTATCAGCTTGAGTTAATTCCGTTTTTGATGAGGTTGCAACAGTCTCCGAAGAAGGTTTGGCAGGAATTTCAACGGACACCGATGGACGGTATTTTGGACATTATTGTAAAGGATCTCGACATGTTACCGCTTGTGGTAGGTGGACTTGGATCCGCAACAGGTACGGGCAATGTTCATGTTGAACTGACAGGCACGATTGAAACGCCACGTGCAATAGGGAGCATGTCTTTCAAAGATGTGGGACTTGAATTTCCAGATACAGGTATTTATGTTAAAGAAACGGTGGGTGAAATTCGGTTATCAGAAAAAGGAGCGAATATTACAAAGTTTGATGGAAAGTTGAACAGTGGGACTTTTTCGATGAGGGGTGGTCTTACTGCTCCACCAGATAGACGGGTATGGCAAACATCGCCTACGTTGGATCTATCGACGAGTATCACAGATGTAACTTTTGAACAATTGGAGACGTATCAAGCAAGCCTTAATTCTGCGGAATTACGCCTGCATGGGGATCTGCTTCGTCCGTATCTAACGGGCAATCTGAATATAGACAGCGGCTACTATCAGCAAAATTGGGAGAGTGTGAGAGATTGGCTCACCGGTGTTTCGATAAAAGAAGCGGATGTTGCATTGGATTACCCAATTCTGCGCGATTTATATTTGGACTTGGATATCAATGTTCCGGATAGTTTCCGTGTGCTCTCATCGATTACTGGTCCAACAGACATTGAAATTGCCTTCTTAGGTAAACTTCTTGGTCCAATTAATCAACCTGTTTTCAGTGGAGACGTGTCGCTACGAAGTGGAAGAGTAGGGCTCATTTTACAACCATTTGAAATCATTGAAGGTTCCACAATTAGTAACCGAGATACCTTTAATTTTAATCCGGATCTGAACATTAACCTTCGAACTCCACAACGTATTCGTGGTGTGTTGCCGAGAGATGAGAGTATAGTAGACCTCCAAGTGCATGCTGCGCTCACTGGCACGTTGAATAATCCGAATTTCACACTGAGTGCCCCGACCGCGACAACAGCCGAGGTCCTCACACACGAGGATATTATAGAATTCCTGATCCGTAACACTTCGATTTCAAGAGCGTTTGGCGGCTTTACGTTTAGTGTGCAGCGTCCCTTAGAAGAAGATGCCCGTTATTATGGTGAGTATCCACTGAGCGAGAATATGTCCATTAAAATTGAGACCAATGATCAAGGGGAACACGGGATCGATTTCGAGATTAAGGGGCGGTTTTAATGGTTGTCAGTAGTTTTCAGTTGTCGGTCCGGTGAATCAGAATCAAATCAGAATCAACGGTATGAAGTCCGTATGGACTTCACCGGGTATGAATGCTTTATAGGCATTCCCCGTGCTTTCAGTTATCGGTTAAAAGAGGTTTCTGCTATCTTCTCAAAACCCTCTTTAACTGACTACTGACGACTGAGAGTGAGCGTAGCGAACGCCCTGACTACTGACAACTGTTAACTACTAAACCAGTAAAGAATGCTTATGGACTGTGCAAATTACAGGACATTAATAGAGAGTGTGATTTGTCTCATGCTGATGCTCTGCTGTTTTCCAGGGAAATCTGTGGCGACGAGTGAGCCGTTAGATTCCAATGTAGAACGTGTCGCGGAGATAGCGTATCGGATTAATACAGAGCCTGTAACATCAACCTCAGAACAACTCAACATTCTTAGAAATCAAACAGCAGTGCGTGTTGGTGATAGATTTTCTCGGTATGCTATTCAGCAGAGCGTTAAAGCGCTCTATGCAACACAGCAATATTCCCAAGTCCAAGTCTACGTCAAGGAAATTCCTGATGGTCTTGCGTTAACTTATCGGCTGATTCCTTACGCTCGCATCAAAGAAATCGTTATCGCTGGCGTTTCAGATAGTGAATTCAGACTCGCTATCAGCCAAGTCCTGAGATCCAGACCAGATGGAACGTACGTTCCAAAAATTGTCGATGCAGATATTAGCCGTATCGAAAGTGTTTGCCAAGACTACGGCTATTTCGATGCCTATATTACAATTGCTGATGCGATTCCCGAAGTAGAGAACCAACAATCAGAAAAGCAGCACTCGCCAAGTATCATATTAATGTATCAGATTAACTTGGGAGCGGCCTCAACTATTAAGGCGCTGCACATTCAAGGCAACGATGCTATCTCAACACTCAGACTGAAGGAAGCCTGCAGCTTTAGTCAACAGCATCAGGTTTATAACAGATCTGCTGTGGATGCCGATGTGGCATCGATGCAGGCACTATATCGAGAAAACAGTTACCCTAATGTTACTATCGTGCCGACCTTTTTTCGTGAAACGGGTGTGTTGCAATTTCAAGTTAGCGAGGGCAGGCAAGTTCAGTTTAGGTTTGTTTCGGATGCTGGGGAAGTACCCTTATCGCTTCAAGATGCGTTCAAGGAGGATATAATCTCCCTGATAAACACTTCCACGACTGCTGTGTGGGAGCGTAGAATAAGATCCTATTTTAAAGCCTCAGGTTACCACGACACTACTGTTGATGAGAGGGTAGTGGATACCTCCGAGATCCAACTGACGATTAATCCTGGGATGCGATATGTTGTTGGTAGCGTCGATTTCGTGGGCAATCGGGCGTTTTCGGATGCTGAACTCCTGCGAGAGATGACGATAAAGCCGATTGGTGGGTTGCTACGGAATACGATTGGCATTCTACAGCGATTATTCCGACGAGAACAGAGACGTTTTTTTTATGAACAGGAGCTTGACACGGATGTACACCGTCTAAGCCTTTTATATGGGAAAGCCGGTTATCCGAAGACATCTATCAGAGCGACGCTCGATAAACAGAATCCGAACAGTCAGACCATCGGTGAAGTGGGAATACGTATTCTGATTGTTGAGGAACAAAAGGAGATAATTCACCGGTGCGACATCAGCGGAAACCAGGCCTTAGATACTGATCCCCTCCTCAAACGCTTGCAAAATGAACTCCCACTCCCACAACCGAATACATCGCTAAATCGGAATGTCTACCAAGATGAGATTCTGAAAGCCTATCGTGAGTCTGGATACATTGACGTAGTGGTTAATAATACATACATAGCAGAAACGGAAGTACCAGTTTTCCAAGTGGTAGGCGATTTTTCGGCATCTCTCATGGAAGAAAAATTCCCCTTGTCGATCCGAAATACGTTTAAAAAGCATAATCTTGCGCTTGAAGGCGTCTTCATAGCCACCAATATCGGTAACCGTTGGAGCCTTCAAGACGTTGAGGGCAATCCGCGCTATACACTCCTACAGCGGGAAACACATCTTGAGGTATTTGAACATGGTGTTCTTAATCTGACCGTGGTTACAGAAGGGGATCCGGTGGCATTTGGGAAATTCTATTTTGAAGGCGATACGGATGTGGTAAAACAACATGTACTTGAACGGGAGGTCCGTCATCTTGAAGGGACGCTTTGGACATCAGAGGAGTTAAGCCGTGCTCAGCAAAGCCTATACAGTTTAGGTGTTTTTCACGGCGTCCAAGTCGAGCGTATTAGAACTGAGCAGTTGACCGGCGAAAATGTGATAATGAGGGGGACAACGGAGGATCTTCCATCAACCGCAAGGGGTGGAGGCAATACTCCCTTAAAAACCGACTCTGTTTTGATAAAGGTGGAAAAACAGAAGTCAGGCACATATAGTATTGGTGGTGGCTATAGTTTCGCAGAGGGACCGCGCTTGACAGGGGAATTGACGGATAGTAACTTTCTCTTTAAACGAAACATCCGAGGACGTTTGCGCGCTGGTGTGGGATGGCGAGATGAGTTGGGCTACCTCGTTAATGCCACGCTCACCAAACCGTGGCTAATTGGACGAACACGGGGCAGTCTGCAGTTATCTGGCAGAAAGTTAGAGATCGACGATTATGTTCGCGCACTGCAAGGGAGTTTCATCCTCAGCAGGCGACTGTCTGAATCCAACCACGTTGATTTGCGATACAGTTATCGAGATTTGAACCAACCTGTTCCACCGTCCGTGCGAGACGTGTTAACAACGTTTCCGCCGCTTGAAGAGGGGGATCCGTTTCATACAACCGTGAGCAGTTTACAGTTTTCTTGGACTTACGACAGCCGTGTGCGGTATCTGAATCCTACAGGCGGTATGCTGAACGCGCTTACGCTTGAATACGCCGGTGGTTTCTTGCAGAGCGAGACCAGTTTCATTAAAATGACGACGGATACACGATACTACCGAAAACTTGTCGGTCTCTTACCAGCAATAGGTGGGGACACTGGACTTGTATTGGCGACGGCACTCCGGCTTGGTGTCACGACGGGGTTGCATTCAAATCGCCGCGCTGAACTCATCTCTTTTGAACGGTTTTGGGCAGGCGGTGGAACAACGGTTCGAGGCTACGCGGAACGTTCCCTTGGTCCAGAGGATAGGACGGGAATCCATCGTGGCGATGTGCAATTTATTTTTAATACAGAATTGCGTTTTCCGATCTACTGGTTGCTTCGCGGCGCACTCTTTTTTGATACCGGCAATGTGTGGGGTTCACTGGAGGATATAGATACATCAGTGCCTCTGCCGTCATCTGTGGGTGCTGGGATTTATTTGGATTTGGGGGCACTTACTGCTGGCGTTGATTATGCTATTCCACTTGTGTCTGTCCCGACTGCGGATACGAGCCGAGTCCACCTGCGGCTCGGTGGGACATTTTAGGGCATAGCCGTCAGTAGTCAGTTCGTTCCGCTGCGCCACTTTCAGTAGCCAGTAGTATGTTGAGGTTCGCTCCCGTTCTACCTGAGGGAAACATCCAAGCAAAACATCTATAGATTTATTTTCAAGCTCACGTTAATAATCAATCTGACTGTCTGTAAGGTCTTCCCAATGCGAGAGGTGCCTCGGCACGTCCGACAAAGCCTGCTAATACTGCCAAACAGAGCACGTAAGGTAACATCAAAAAGACTTGATAGGGGATATCCCAACCGAGTGCTTGAAACCGTGCGTCGAGTGCTGTACCAAGGCCGAAGAGCAGTGCAGCACCACACGCCTTCACGGGGTGCCATTTTCCAAAGATAACAATCGCTAAAGCAATAAACCCACGCCCAACTGTCATTCCGGGTGTGAAATACGGGACATCGGCAAGGGAGAGATAACCGCCAGCAATACCTGCCATTGCCCCGGCGAATAGCAGACAGATTGTTCTCAGACGGAGAACGTTAGCACCAGCGGAAGCAATTGCCCTTGGATGTTCACCACAGGCACGGACTCTGAGGCCCATCTGTGTGCGATAAAGAAAGAAATAGACACACGGTACCAGTAGAAAAGCAATATAAACGAGGATGTTATGTGAGAACAGTGCACGCCCAAAAATTGGTATCTGTGAGAGCAGGGGGATATCGATTTGCTGAAATGCTGGTACGCCTTTTGCAATCCCTGTTACGCCAAAAAGCCGCTGATAGATGACCTCTGTCAAGCCTAATGCCAAGAGTGTCATTGCTGTGCCGATGATGACCTGATCGCCACGAAGTCTTATCGCGCAGAGTGCAAAGAGTGCTGCGGCAACAAGTCCACCAAATCCTGCTATGAAGAGTCCACACCACGGTGCGATCATTGCGAACTCTGCCGTGTAGAACGAACCGACCATCCCGAAAAATGCGCCGAAGATCATCATCCCTTCGATACCGATGTTAAGCACACCAGCACGCTGTGAGATAACTTCACCTAAAGCGGCGAGTAAGAGTGGGGTTGCCCCGCGAATCGTTGCTGAAAGAATATCTTCAAACATACTTTTAACTATTGGGTTTCTGCTCGTTTTTCTCCGTTGTCGAAAAACGGTTTCTTCTTAGATTGTTACGGTATTGTAAACAAGTACGTTCTTGTTTTGAAATAAAGCACAATTCTTGATTCTTAACTTTCACCTTATAGGTTATCAAAAGACTACTTCTTTATCAACATTTTCCGTGTTGCTGTGAGATCGCCTGTGAATAAGGTAATATTTTAAATCATTCCTACTCGGTAGGTGTAGATGCACGTTTGCGGAAGAGTTGGACTGAGCTATAACCGATAACAAAAAGCAGGATTGTCGCTTGCATCACCAACGTCACTTTATCAGAGATGCCGACTTCCCGCTGCATGCTGTAAGAGCCGGTTGTCAAGGCACCAAACAGGAGTGCAGCAGCAACCGTTACCAATGGGTTCAGTTTTGCCAATAGGGCGACAGCGATCGCTGTGTATCCATAACCGGGGGAAAAGTTAAGGAATAGCCGACGGGTTAAAGCCGTCAATTCAATTGCACCACCGAGTCCTGCGAGCGCACCACTGATGAAAAAGACACGAAGCGTGTTCTGCACAATCGAAATCCCTGCCGCTTCCGCTGCAGCTGCCCCTTCTCCCACCGCTCGGAGTTGAAACCCAAACGCTGTTCGAAATAAAATAAATGTCAGGATAATCGCCAGGACTACAGCGATGACGATACCGAGGTGGACCCGATGCGGTGGGATAATACGAGGCAGGAACACCCATTCGACGATCCGATCGCTCTGCGGGCCGGTTTGTGTTGTCTCTTGTAATGGACCACCATCTATCATC
The DNA here is from genome assembly GCA_028818705.1 of Candidatus Poribacteria bacterium. GTDB lineage: Bacteria > Poribacteria > WGA-4E > WGA-4E > WGA-3G > WGA-3G. The sequence continues at coordinate 28,239 of JAPPNJ010000040.1, read as the reverse complement.
ATACTCACCAGATGGAGCGCGACGTAGTTCAACATAATTGTACTAATGACTTCGTTGACCCCGCGTGTGACTTTGAGAATAGCGGGAATGAGTCCCCATATTCCGCCTGCGAGTATGGCAAAACAGAGGCAAATTGGGACGGCGATCCACGGGGTTTGGGGAAAAAATGGGGCGAGTTTTGTCCCAAACCAAGTTGCTGTCAGTGCCCCAACTAAAAATTGTCCTTCAGCGCCAATGTTCCAAATCCCGCACCGAAACGCCATCGCAACTGAGAGTCCCGTTATCAGGAATGGTGTGCTTTTTACCAGCGTTTCTCCCAACTTTCTACCGTTACCAAACGCTCCATTCATTGCAGCTTGGTAAGCTTCCAGTGGATTATAGTGACATAGCAGCATTACAATGGCGTTTGTGACAAAGGCACTCGCGAGAATTATAACAGGTGTCGCCAACCAACGAATATTTATTCTTTTTAATATGTTGATTACGTTTAATTTCATGATTCCAGGCTATCGCTAATATCTCTATGTGTTTCCCCCGTCATTAGCAACCCGAGTGTTTCGATGTCGTTACGTTGTGCGGTTGCTTCGATGAGTTTACCTCTTGACATGACATAGAGTCGATCGCTTAACAGTAAAACCTCGTCTAACTCTGTTGAAATTAGGAGAACGGATTTCTTTTCGTTGCGTTGTGCCAACAAGTTCTCATGTACATAGCGAGCGGCGTTGACATCTAAACCGCGTGTCGGGTTAACGGCGATAAGCAGATCGGGTTGGAGTGAGATTTCCCGGGCGATGACAATTTTCTGTTGGTTGCCGCCAGAGAGCGATGATGCAGGACTATCGGCGACGGGTGGCCGGATGTCGTAGTCAGCGATGAGCTGCGCTGCGGTTTCTCGTTTCTTCTTCTGGTTGAGGACGTTCCATTGTGTGAGATTTTCTAAGTGCGTCACATTCAGCAGGAGGTTTTCTGTAATTGAAAACGCTGCGATAACACCTGTTGTCTGTCTATCTTCAGGGATGTAGCCGACGCCGCGTTCTCGAACTGCTTTTATGCCTTTCGGATGGGTACCCAAAATGCTGACCGATCCAGATGGGGTGTGTCGTAATCCCATAATCGCTTCAGCAAGTTCGCGCTGTCCATTGCCATCAACACCAGCAATACCGACAATTTCACCGCGGTAAGTATGCATAGAGACGTCTGAAACTGCAATTTCATTCCGATCGCCGAGTACCGTTAGGTTTGAGAGTTGGAGCACGCTGTCTGAGAGCTCGCTTTCAACGTCAGCACTGGTTGAACGTTCTACGTCGTTGATGTCTTCTCCAATCATTTCTCTTGCGAGTTCTCGTGCGGTCAGTTCACCGGTTTTACCGAGATAGACTTTCTTGCCGCGTCTTAAGACAGTGATTCTATCGCTGATATCTAAGACCTCTTTCATTTTGTGGCTAATGAAGATGATTGCACGATCATCTGCTTGGAGTTTACGGAGGATCGTGAAGAAGCCTTCCACCTCTTGTGGACTTAGGACGGCTGTGGGCTCATCAAGAATCAGAATTCGGGCATCAACGGCAAGTGCCTTTAGGATCTCTACACGTTGCTTTAAGCCCACTGATAGGCTTCGGACCAACGCACTTGGATCAACTGCCAGACCAAACCGTTCCGAGAGTGCTTCAGTGATGTGGATAGCATCTTCTTTGTTGAAAAGGAATTTCCTCAACCACTCCTTATAAGCACCGTTTTCCGACACGCTTTTCGCGACACCTGGACGCAATTGCCCAATACTCAAAGCGATATTCTCGGCAACGGTCAGATTCTCTATCAGCATAAAGTGTTGATGCACCATGCCTATACCGCTGGCAATCGTATCACGTGGTGACTTTGCACGTAACCTATAGCGCCAGTTCTCACGATCGGTAACATAGATGCGCCCGTCTGATGGTTGATAAAGACCATAGATAAGGTTCATCAACGTGGACTTACCTGCCCCGTTTTCCCCTAAAATCGCGTGGATCTCACCGGCTTCTAACTCAAAATCAACGCTATCAACTGCAACGAAGTCGCCAAAGGTTTTTGTTACGTTCCGAAGTTCAAGAATACTTTCTTTTTTCATCTACAGCCGACACCATTTTTCTGTTCTCGCCGATGTTAATTCTCTATCGTAAGCGATAACGCGAAGCGAGATTTTCCATGTTTCATCTACCGGTGTTGATATCGGGCCTGTCCACGTTGGATTGTAGAGTGCCATACCGTAATCCCGAATGAACCACGGTCCGCGAACGCCTTCATTGAGAATTGACATAAAGACCCCAAACCGTCCGTGTCCAGTTAGCGTATTCTGGTAGGCGACGTAATCCGATTCACCTTCGTGGACGACCTCGACGCCTCCTTTGCGATCGTTATCGCCCAACACAATACCTCCCATGAGAGGTAAGAGTCTCGGTTCAACGCGGATGCCGATACTCCCGAATTTTGTCTGTGGATATGTAACGGTTCCGTAAGATGCGATCTTTTCGCTCGTCATATCGCAGACTGTGGCATCATCCAGGGCGTAAAGATTGACAGTGCGCATCTCATCAATCAACGGTTCCTCATTTTCATCGCGCCAGATGACATTTTGGACGAATTGGACACCACTCTCATGCGGTGTAATGTCAATGTTTTTCTGTGTATCCATGCGTCCCAGTTTCTCAAAGACTTTGTCTGTAAAGGAGCGACGCGGTGGTGATGCCCAGAAACCTGCCTCCCTTTCGCCGACCTGTACGGGTCCTTGTCCGACGAAAACGCCGTTGTGGAACGGGTGATCAAAGGCAAACTCCTGAACAACGGTATGCCCTGCTGGGGTATAGAATGGAAAGACGAACGGACGGTAAAAGTTAGCACCGATGCCGCCCAAACAACGTCCGGTATTGTTTTGAACGACTAAATGTGTTTTTGCATTAACCTTAACTTCAAAAATGTTCTTCATAACTCCTCATAATGCCACCGTTAGCGGGCCAGGCGGCGAAATTTCCTGATTTCCTGTAGACAAACCCGTATTGAGCAGATATTTGGTTTGAATGTGCCATGCGAGCGATTCCTCCTTGTTCTGCCTTCATGCCAAGTATCGTGAAAAGTATAGGTTATATATGAGCGTGTGTCAATAGGAAATCTCTTGTAAATCTTGATTCAGACAATCCACCGCCAACTATAAAATTTTCATAGTAACTATGAAACTAACCTTCCGCTAAAGGTGCCGAAAACTCAGTCGCCACGTGTGTTCATAACTTATTGCCAAATTCATCGCTTTTTGCGGTTTACTATGAAAACTGTGAAATTATTTCACTGACCATCAATTCAAAACTGAATGCCCCAATCAATTTTGATTAACGCTTTACATTTTTGGTATAAACATGCTATATTGTCCAAATATACCTATAAAGTAAGGAGAAATTTTGACGTGATACAAATATTCTATAAGTTCCGAAATAACCCCACAATCTACGCTTTATGCCTATGCCTTTTTACGGTTGGATTTGTGTTAATTACGAATACAAGCCTTGACGCGAAGGAACACGAGAAATTTAAGGTTGCCATGCTGCTTCCGGGTTCAATCAGTGACGCAGGTTGGAACGCTTTGGCTTATGAAGGACTTAAGGAGATTGAGAAACAACTCGGTGCGAAAATTAGCCACGCTGAGGCTCGAACACCAACAGATCAGGAAGAACAATTTCGTGCGTATGCGCTTGACGGTTACAATATGGTCTTTGGACACGGCTATGAGTTCCAAGATCCTGCGAAAGCGGTTGCTCCGGATTTTCCAGAGACGATTTTCATTACTTCCTCGGGTGGTACTATCACCGATAATATCTCACCAACCAACTTTCGTGTTGAGCAGCCTGCTTACCTTTTAGGGATAATTGCCGGTATGATGACCCAGACGAATAAACTTGGTGTCATGGGCGGTCAGAATATCCCGTCTGTTAATAGCACGTTTATGGCATTTGAGGGTGGTGCGAAAAGTGTGAACCCTGATGTAGAGGTATCTTGGGTATACGTCGGAAACTGGGAGGACATCGGTAAAGGTAAGGAACTCTCACTTGCACAGATTAACGAAGGAGTTGACTTCCTTTTTCCGAACGCAGATGCAGCAGGACTCGGTGCTTATGAGGCGGCTGAACTTGCACAAAAGGAAGGAAAAACTGTATACGCCTTTGGTGCGAATCGCGACAAAAGCGATATTTCGTCAACAACTGTGATTGCAAATGCTGTGATTACACCCAACGCATTTGTGAAAATTGCTAAGATTATTAAGGAAGGTAAGTTTAAGCCGCAGATCTATACTTTCAACATGCTAACGGACGAAGCGATTACCTTAACCTATAATCCTGCATTAAAGGATAAGGTGCCAGAAGCGGTGCAAAAAGCCGTTGAAGATGCGAAAGCCAAAATTCTTGCAGGTGAGCTAAAAGTGCCACAAATCGATTTTAGTGAAAAGGAATAGCCTATCTTTGACCATGAAGGAAACTTCCCAGATGAAACAACGCAAAACATCTTAACTATCAAGAGTATGTTTAGTGCGTTTGACTGAAGAAGAGTAGGGATACCTGTAGATGTAATTCTGTGTTTGGAGCATAACCATGACACATAAAATGGAGATTGATGGTGTTGAAGTTGCTTTTTCCGAGGGTGAAACTGTCCTTGAAGTAGCACAACGCCATGAAAAAGAGATTCCAACGCTCTGCTATGATCCAAGGCTTGAGTCGTTTGGGGGATGTCGCCTCTGCGTTGTCGAATTAGAAGGGGCGAGAAATCCAGTAGCATCCTGTACCACAAAAGCCACACCGGGGATGGTAATCCGCACAACAACGGATACAATAGAGGCGTACCGGAAAACGCTGCTTGAGATGGTTGTCGGTGAGAATCGCGAAGTTGATGTGTCGCCGTTGCGAGGCTACGCTTCTGGTGAACTTGCTGATCTCCGCGACAAGTACAACATTAGCAGCACAGGTATAGTAGGTGCGAAATCTGGGACAAGCAAAACCGACGACAATCCGTTTATTCTCAGGGATTATGAACTCTGTATCTCCTGTTATCGGTGCGTTCGCGTTTGTGCTGAGCAAGAGGGTGATCATGCCATTAACGTCATGAACCGTGGTTTCCATACACAAATTACCACAGAATTCGATGGACTTCTCAAGGACTCCGCCTGTACATTCTGCGGACAGTGTATTCAGACCTGTCCCACTGGAGCACTCGGCGACAAGAAGGCACTACGGCACGCTGAGTCGGGATTACAAATCCCTCCTACCGAACCCGATATTGAAAAAACGCGAACAATCTGTCCGTATTGTGGGGTTGGGTGTTCCATCGATGTTCTGACAAAAAATGAGAAGATTGTTGGTATCCACCCTGCGATGGACGGACCAGCAAATCAGGGAGCACTCTGTGTTAAGGGACAGTTCGCTTACGACTTCGTCCAACACCCGGATCGCTTGAAAACACCGCTTATCCGCGGTGAGGATGGTGAGCTTCACGAAGCCTCATGGGATGATGCGCTCGACAAAGCCGCTGAGGGTTTTCGGAGGGTCAACGCTAAGCACGGTAGGCACAGTATTTATGGTGTTGCCTCTGGACGAGCACCGAGTGAAGCTGCGTATCTCATGCAGAAGTTTATCCGTGTGGGATTTGGGACTAACTATATCGACAATTGTAGCCGTGCCTGACATGCTCCAACCGTTGCCGGTCTGGCAGCGACAATCGGGCGTGGCGCGATGTCTAACCCGCTCGTTGATATGCAGAAACCGGATGTTATCTTCTGTATTGGTACGAATATGACGGAGTGTCACCCTGTCGCGGCGACAGGGCTTAAAAAGGCTGTTGCCCGCGGTGCGAAACTCATCGTAGCGGATCCGAGGCGCATTGGATTGGCGGAGATATCTGATCTCTACTTGCCGCTCCGGGTTGGATCGGATACAGCACTCCTTCTCGGAATGGCACACGTCATCGCCCGTGAAGGCTTGATTGATGATGCGTTCATCAAAAACCGCACTACAGGGTTTGATACGTTCTTTGAGCATATTACCCAATGGACCCCGGAATGGGCAGAAACAATCACGGGGGTGCCTGCCAAGGATATTGAAACGGCGGCGATGTGGTATGGCAGTGCTGATAAAAGTGCTATCTACTACACCTTAGGGATCACCGAACACATATGTGGCGTTGAGAATGTTCAGAGTCTCTGCAATCTTGCGCTGATGACTGGAAATATCGGACGCGAGGGAACGGGTATTAACCCGATGCGTGGACAGAATAATATCCAGGGGGCAGGGGATAGCGGGGCATTGCCTAATAACTATCCAGGTTTCCAAAGTGTTACGGATCCAGGACATCAAGCGAAGTTCAAAGCTGCATACGGCACAGAAGTCGATTTAGAGAAGGGTATCACTAAAGTGACTGCCTTAGAACTTTGTGGCGACAGTGTTCATGCAATGTTGATTGATGGTGAAAATACCCTACTCTCTGACCCGGATCGGGAGCATTGTGAGCATGCGCTCCGTTCATTGGAGCATCTTGTCGTCATCGACATCTTTCTGACCGAGACTGCGGAACTTGCCGATGTTGTCCTGCCAGCAACGGCATGGGGTGAGACAGATGGGGTGTGTACGAATACAGAACGTCGTGTCCAACGGTTGCGTGCTGCAGTGCCGCCACTCGGTGAAGCAAAATCGGACTGGTGGATTATCTGTCAAATTGCGCAGCGTCTCGGATTTAAAGGCTTTGACTTTGACGCTCCAAAACCGATTTTCAACGAACTTTGTCGGGTTTCGCCTATTTACGCAGGATTGGATTGGGATCGTATTGAGCATAGTGAGTATCAGTGGCCCGTACCGCACAAAGAACACCCCGGCACACCGCGACTTCATGAAGAAACGTTTGTGAACGGACGCGGTATCTTTTCAAATGTACATTACCGAGATCCTGCTGAAACGATTGACGAAGAGTTCCCGGTATGGCTCACAACAGGTAGACGTTTGCAATCCTATCACACTCGAACGCAGACAGGCAGAGCAGAAGGAATTGATTACCTCTTACCGGAGGAATCTTTGGAAGTCAATCCTGTTGACATTGAGAAATGGAAATTAACTGATGGGGAATGGTGTAAAATGAGCAGCGCACGTGGTAGTATTACTATCAAAGTAAAAGCAGCGAATCGTTCGCCGCGCGGCACTGTTTTCGCCAGTTTCAGTTTCGCCGATGTTCCAGTCAACGTATTGACCGGTTCTGGCTACGATCCGGTTACTCACACTGCTGAACTGAAAGTGTGTCCAGTGCGATTGGAACCGCTTTAAGGTTTCTTTTCAACGAAAAACAGATGTAGCCGACACACATAATTAGGTATTATCTATGAAAACGCAAAAGTACATTTACTGGCAAGATGAAACAGTGTTTATTGGATATCTGGAGGCGTACCCCGACTATTGGACGCAAGGTGAAACCATGGAAGCCTTAGAGGAAAACCTTCTTGATCTTTACAAGGAACTCACGAGCGGGACTATTCCCTGTATTCGAAAGGTTGCCGAGTTACAGATTGCATGAAAAGACGAGACTTGATTCGTGAGTTAGAAAAGATAGGGTGTGCTTATGCGTCATGGTGGGAAGCATGATCGGTATCAGAGTCCAAACACTCGCGTTGCTCAGCCAGTTCCGCGCCACAGAGAAATCAAAGATGTGTTAGTAAAACATATTCTTAAGATGCTTAGGGATTAAAGGAGGTTTTCTATGAAGTGGAAATCGCGTTGGTCCGAACAGCATACGGATACAGACGGTTTAAAGCAGCAATTACAGTCTGAAGGATTCAATGCTTATGAATGGAGCGGTCGTCCGGGTGGTGCATATCTTGATTATATCCACACCCAAGATGAAGTGGTTTGTGTAGTGTCTGGCACAGCGGATGTTAAAGTTGCCAATGCAGAAGGGACTGTCGAAGCTGGGGATCGAATAGATGTCCCTGCGAATACCTACCATTCACTTACCGTTACAAGCAAGGAACCTTTGGTTGTTCTGACAGGAATGCGACGCACCTAAAATTGTATTATATGCGTAAAACACATAACTAAAATGGAGGCATTATGAATATTACTGTCAAGACCGGTGGCTTTGCCCAAGAGCAGAGCGATGTCATTGCCATCGGTGTGTTAGAAAACCCTGATTTCTATAGCGCACCTCTTCAAAATATAGAACAAGCACTCGGTGGACGCATTCGTGAACTTATAAACCTGGGTGATTTCACAGGCAAACATAAAACTACGAGTTGGTTGTATACAAATGGTGCGATAAGCTCACCGCGTGTGCTATTGGTGGGTTTAGGTGAATATCACGACCTCACTGTTGAGAAGGTGCGTCAGGCTGCGGGGCATGCTGCGCGGACGATCCGGGATATGGGCTTAAGAACCGCTACGATCCCAATTCCTGTAGAAGCCACACCTGAGATGATTCAAGGGGCTACGGAGGCGTGTCTCCTTTCGCTCTATCAGTTCAACGAACATAAAACCGATACCGGTGATGAAAATGAAAAAAAGCAGATTGAATCCATCACGTTTTTAGTTGAAAATGAGCATAGCCGGCCATCTATAGAAGACGCTGTCCAGCGTGGGGAAGTGATAGCCAATGGTACACTTCTCGCCCGTGATCTGAGCAATCAGCCGGGAAACTATCTCACCCCGACACAGCTTGCTGATAAGGCAGAAGCAGTAGCAGAAGCGACAGGACTCGGTTGTGAAATTTTTGATAAGGCAACGCTGGAAGAGAAAGGTTTCCGAACCCTTCTCGCCGTTGCACAGGGGAGTGTTGAAGAGCCTCGGTTTATTATTCTCGAATATGTTCCTGACCCCTCCCCAGTAACGGGCGGGGACCCCGGTGAAGGGCAAGATACAGTTGTGCTTGTCGGAAAAGGGATCACCTTTGATACAGGCGGAATCTCCCTCAAATCTGGGGGCGGTATGCACGAGATGAAACATGATATGTCGGGTGCCGCTGCCGTTATAGGTGCAATGCAGGTCATTGGTCAGCTTAAACCGAATGTGCGTGTCATCGGTGTGATTGCTGCGACTGAAAATATGCCCAGTGGAACAGCTATTAAGCCCGGTGATGTCGTCACTTCTTACGGTGGGAAAACCATTGAGATTCTCAACACAGACGCAGAGGGGCGATTGGTGTTGGCAGATGCTCTCGGTTGGTCAGCACAATATAATCCGAAAGGCGTTGTCGATTTAGCCACACTCACGGGTGCTGTAATCACTTGCTTGGGACATATCGCCGCTGGTGCCATGACTACGGATCCAGAATTGATGGCAAAGGTGAAGTCGGCTGCCATAAAAACGCACGAACGCGTTTGGGAATTGCCGCTCTGGGACGATTATGACGAAGGTGTTAAAAGTAAGGTTGCCGATGTACAAAATATCGGTGATGGGACGTCTGGCACGATTGCAGGTGGCGCGTTCTTGAAGAAATTCGCGGAAGGCTATCCGTGGGTTCACCTCGACATTGCTGGTACTGCCTGGGGTATGAAAGGCTCCACGTATATCCCGGAAGGTGCGTCAGGTTATGGTGTACGGTTGTTGGTACAGTTAGTTGAGGATTGGTAGTTTCATAGTTATTAGTTGTCAGTTATCGGTTGTCAGTTAAAGAGGTTTTTGACTGAATCAGACTGTCTCTTTAACCGACGACCAAAAGGAAATCTGCTATGCAGATTTCCGTACTGACAACCGACAACCATTAATTACCCTTCAGATCGAATCTGAATGAGTTTGTTAACTGCATGGATGTAGGCGCGTGCGCTGGCTTCGATGATGTCTGTACTGGCACCGTGACCTGTGATGATGTTTCCGTTGTCCTGGACTTTCAACGAGACTTCACCAATAGCGTCTTCGCCTTCAGTTACGGAACGGATTTGGTAGTCAATAAGATTCAGTTGAATGTCGACGATTTTGCCAATTGCTTTAAACGCTGCATCAACAGGGCCATCTCCGGTTGATGCCATTTCAACGACTTCCCCTTCCGTGCGAATCCCGATCGTTGTTGTTGGCGAGATTTTCGTTCCGCTGACGACCTGAATATAATCGAGTTCATAGACAGCAGGGATTGCGCGAATCTCATCACTCATAATCGCTTCAAGGTCGGCATCCTGCACCGATTTTTTCTTGTCAGCGACGCTGAGAAACCGTTCATAAACCTTGTCCAACTCTTCTGGTTTTACCTCGTAGCCGAGTTCGCTGAGGCGGTGTCTGAGTGCGTTGCGTCCGGAACGGGGACTCAGAATGAGTTGGCTCTCTTTCCATCCGATCTCCTTTGGATCGATGATTTCAAAAGTTACGCGCGATTTAATGATGCCATCTTGATGGATACCAGAACTGTGTGCGAAGGCGTTTGCGCCAACGATCGCTTTGTTCGGCTGCACCGAAATGCCCATCGTCCGGCTGACTCGCCTGCTAATCGGGACAATTTCCTTAGCGTTAATCTCTGTGTAATATTCTTTGAAGTAATCACGCCGTGTTCGGATTGCCATGACGACCTCTTCAAGCGAGGTATTCCCTGCGCGTTCCCCAAGTCCGTTGATTGTGCACTCTATCTGCCGTGCGCCCTGCTCAACCGCTATAAGGCTATTTGCAACGGCTAATCCGAGGTCATTGTGGCAGTGTACGCTAATAATGGCATCGTCAACGTTTGGTACATTCTCCATGATGCCTTTAATCAATTCGCCAAACTCGGTTGGGACTGTCCATCCAACGGTCTCAGGGATATTGACGACAGTTGCGCCTGCAGCGATAGTAGTTTCAACGACTTCATAAAGGAACGGTAACTCCGTCCGTCCTGCGTCCATAGGTGAGAACTCGACATTCGCATCTGGGTGATTTTCACATAAACTTTTTGCGTATGCGACCGCCTCGGTTGCCATCCGTAGTGTATCGGCAGGGGTAGTACGTGTGATACGTCCCATGTGAATTGGTGATGTTCCGACGAAAGTGTGGATACGGGCGCGTGGCGCATCTTCAATGGCTTTCCATGCCGCAGTAATGTCTTTCTCCACGACACGAGAGAGGGCGCAAATTTCTGGTCCTTCTACTTCGTTGGCTATCCTGTTGACAGCGTCGAAATCACCTGGTGACGAAATCGGGAATCCGGCTTCAATAATATCGACATTTAATCTGGCGAGGTGTTTGGCAATCTGCAGCTTTTCCTCGATGCCGAGCGCAGCACCTGGCGTTTGTTCTGCATCGCGGAGCGTTGTATCAAAAATATAGACTTTTTGCTGATTATCTTCAAAATCCTCCACAGCGGTGTTCCTCCAATTTTTTTTCTATGTTTTTTCTTCGTTATGCTCTGCCTAAGTTTTGTAATCAAAAGCGCGTAGAACTAAGGTATGAAGAACCAGTGGCATCCATACGGACCGTGATAAGTTGACACTGAAGGGTTTGTGCCTTTCTCTAATCATATACTGGTGATCGTAAGGGTGGTTTTCTATAGCCACCCGTTACAACCTCCGCATTTTTATCCCTACATTTCGCGACCGACGGCAACAGCAATCGGTTTCAGTTCCTGCATCAGTGTCTCAAATTGATCTGGGAACAGAGACTGCGCACCATCTCCTGTCATCGAATGATCTGGATCGTGATGTACCTCAAGTAAGAGTCCATCTGCGCCCGCAGCCACGGATGCTTTTGTCATATCACAGACCAAATTCCGGATCCCTGTGCCGTGGCTGGGATCGACAATAATAGGCAGATGGCTCAATTCGTGAATGACAGGAACTGCGTTCAAATCAAGCGTGTTACGGGTGTGTGTCTCAAAAGTGCGGATCCCACGCTCACATAGAATGACATCGGGATTCCCTTCAGCCAGGATATATTCAGCGGCGAGCAGCCATTCTTCAATCGTCGCGGACATCCCACGCTTGAGAATGACAGGCTTCCCTGCCTGTCCGACTTCACGCAGTAGATAGAAATTTGTCATGTTCCGCGTGCCGAGTTGGAACATGTCTGTATATTCCCCGACGAGTTCTACTTCATGTGGCGTCATGACTTCGGTGACGATGCCGAGACCTGTTTCGTCTTTTGCATCTTTTAACATCTTGAGTGCTTTTTCACCGTAGCCTTGGAAACTGTAAGGTCCGGTTCTTGGCTTAAAGGCACCGCCTCTGATGAAACTCGCCCCTGCTTTGTGAACCATCTGAGCGATGGTCACTATCTGTTCAGTGCTTTCCACGGCGCAAGGTCCAGCAATAACAGGCACCTGCCGCCCACCAATCTTTGTGCCGTTGACTGCCACAACCGTTGCTTCCTCCCGGAACTCGCGGCTCGCCAACTTGAACGGTGCCGTGATCGGCATCGTCCTATCAACACCGGACATTGATTCTATTGGAATATCACCAAGCAATGTTTTATCTCCTATCACACCGATAACTGTATGACGTTCACCGGTTGAGACTTGTGCTTTCAACCCAACACTTTCGATCCGTTTAACGACAGCATCAATATCTGCTTGTGTCGCATCGGTCTTGGTCACGATAACCATGCTTTTAAACTACCTCCGTCTTTTCAATAGCAAGTTTTCTGTCGCAAATTAAATTTGGTTAAAAAAAATTACCCAACATCGAATTTCTATTCAACGCTGGGTGGTGATAATGGAATCGGTCAAAAATAGCATCGCTTACGAAGCTTCACCACCTGGCGTAGCTGTACAAATAAAGGTATAGGTACAAGTACAAGCCGAGTGCGGCATTTAACAACACAAAAGATGTAAAAGTAGCCCAAGCGTAGAAAGAGACGTTCCATAAAGATGTCGGAGCAATCTGTAGCCGGGGTATTTGTGCTGTAGTGGTATTAACCTGAAGCGTTCGCATCATCAAGTTCCTATCAAATTCGGGGATAAGATATTTACACCAATATCAAAAAGCAAACATGCTATTAAGTTCTTGTAATCTAAGACGCTATTCACGAGAAAACGTTTATATTTTTTCGTAAGGCACCTCGTTTTGCGAGATGTACGCCGCAATTCCTGTTGAAATGATCATTTTATTATATAATAACACACTTTTTAATGCAAGTCAAATTTCTTTTGATAGCAGAGGCATTCAGTTTTTTGAGTGCGTTATGGGCAATAGGGGGGCACTGCTTTCGGCAAGAATCGGGGTTACAAACCCCTCCTACAAGAGGGATTCGGGACAATTGAATGCCTCTGGGAAAAATAGCGTTGACCTTTAATAGAACGTGTGCTAATATACGAAAAGGAGAAGGCTATGCAAAAAGAAGAACGTTTCACGCCGATCACTATCGGTATTATGGGCGGATCTGCCTCCGGAAAAACGACGTTTGCCAGTGCTTTGGCGGCAGAACTCATGGAATACGCACCTGTTGTGCTGAATCAAGACTCATATTTTCGCGATTGGTCAGAATACTCAGAAGTAGAACGGGAACGTGTGATCACTGCTAATCATCCAGACGCTGTTCTATGGGATGCCCTCATCGCAGACATCAAAAAACTCCGAAATCGTGATGCCATTGAAAAACCTACCCCTGGCACCCGTGCCGCACAACGCGATGCTGAGAAAAAGAGTGTCCAATCCAGTGACGTCGTTATTGTGGAGGGACATCTTATTTACTGGAGTGAAGATTTGCGAGACTTGATGGACATCAAACTGTTCCTCGACGTAGATCCCCATGAACGCGTTCTACGTAGGATGCTCCGCGATGTCGCTCAACGCGGAGGTGACTTGGAATGGTGTATCAATTGGTACCGACGCGATGTCTTGCCCAATTTTCCTGTCTATACTGAACCTTGCAAACAGTACGCTGACTTAGTTATCCCATTCCAAGACGACAATCCTGTTGCCTTGCACACGCTTGTTGCAGGCATCCAGAAACGAATCCAAGAAAATATCTCCGCATCCTAATACAGCCCACCGATGTAAAAAACACGCCTCATCTACGTACTCTGTTCATTATAGTAAAGCCCACAATTAAGTTTACACTCTCCAATGTGGCGAGGTTAGGAAACCTCGCCAACGAGGTGGGGTTTTGTATTCTCTAAAGTGTCCAAGTATTTTCGGGCTTTACTGTAAAGCCAAATTGACATCACGCAATGCCACAGTGGCAAGGATGGTGTCAATTTGGCAAACCTAAATTGCCCACCCACCTCTCCGTGAATGCCTTATAAATGTCCTTCCTGGACGAATAGCCTCATGGCATACCCGTACACAGCGGGTTGATGTGTTTGCCCAAAGATAAAAACCAACTTTGGCACGGAATTTGCTCATATACAAGCAGAGGAGTGAAATCTTTGGATTACCAGAGAAAAGATTGGCACGAAATTTGCTTCTAAACAATTACATAAACGAAATTCAAAAGGAGAAAAAAATGAATTACCTAACGACACGCAGACCGATGAGAAATCCATTCAATCTACAGAATGTTTTCAGTGATCTCTTCGGCTCTTACGAAAACGAAACGGATATGGGTAATACCTCTTGGATGCCCACCGTAGATATTTCTGAAACAGAGACAGGTTTTGAGATTCACGCTGAACTCCCCGGTGTTTCAGAAAATGATGTCAACGTCTCAGTAAACGATAACATCCTTACTGTCAAAGGCGAAAAACGTCAGGAAATAGAAAAGGTAGACAAAAACTACCATCGTATGGAAAGACGTTACGGCAGCTTCCAAAGAAGTTTCACGCTACCGAGACACGTTGAGACGTCTGACATTAAAGCAGAATTCAAAGATGGTGTTTTGACCCTCGAAATTCCGAAGGCAGAGGCGGCAAAACCGACTGAAATCCCGATTACAGTAAACTCTTAATTCAATTATCTGGGCATGCCTCGTGTGTTGAGCAACACACGAGGTTGCCCAAAATACAAGGAACACACTTTACACTAAAGGCGCATTAAAAAATGACTTATTTGACTTTACACAGACCGGCAGGAAACTTGTTCAGATTTTACAGCCCTTTCTTTGCACCGCAATGGACAGGACGAAGTGGGGACACCGACAAATGGATCCCTTCCGTCGATGTTTCTGAAACAGAAGCAGGCTTTGAAGTTCGCGCTGAACTCCCCGGCGTCGCAAAGGACGATCTCCACGTTTCTATCAAAGATAACCTCTTGACGCTCAGTGGCGAAAAACGGCAGGAGAAGGTGGACGATGCCCATAACTACCGCCGCGTCGAACGGCGTTATGGGAGTTTCCAAAGAAAGTTCGCGCTACCGCGGGAAGTGGAAACAGACGAGATCAAAGCCGAATTCAACGAGGGTGTGTTGACGCTCTCTATTCCAAAGCCGGAAGCGGCGAAGCCGATCGTAGTTCCAATCGAGACAACGTCTTAAATTTCCTATTCAAATTCAAATCAAATAAAAAGGCTGGTGCCTAAGTGCCAGCCTTTTCTTTTTGCCTGTGATATGTATTCTACGTCTCTCTTTTATCTTTCAAAACACCGATATAGAGAAGCGCGGCGAGGATTGCGCCTACGCACGGGCCCACAAAATAGAGCCAGATGTCGGCATAATTACCACTAACAATGGCAGGTCCTAGCGTCCGTGCTGGATTGAGAGATGCTCGCGTCAGGGGACCACCCATCAGGATGCAAAGTACGAGTGTGAGTCCGAATAGCAGACTCTTAATTATGGATCAATTATGTGGATATTGGTTGTCAGTTTTTGGAAAAAAGTGTGAGGTTTCACTGTGTTCAACCCAACCTACGAGTTTTTTTCAATAAATACTGGGACTTTACTTTAGAAATTGACAATTTCTAACTGACATGTTAAATTACACCAAAATTTTAAGATCTAATTTTATTTCTCAAACTACGAGGAAGGGAAATTCTCATGGAAAAAGAGATTAGAAACGACGTTAAGGGGATTGATCGGTTCATTTTTGAGGTTGGTGCGGATCGGGAACAACTCCATCTCCATATCTCTGAAGTGGGACCAGGGAAACGAGCACATCCACCGCACACACATGATGGACAAGAAATTTTCTATGTGTTTTCTGGGGAAGGTGAGGTTTTGTTTGGTGAGGAGACCCACCATGTCACGGACAATGAAGCCGTTCACGTTGACTGCCAAGTCTTACACGGGATCCGCAACGTCGGCAAGATGCCGCTTCGCTATGCTGTAATTATTGCTAAGTGACAGATGCTACAAAACACGACTTTTCAGTACGCTTTGCAGGTGCTCTCTTATTCTGAGGTATCTTCCGTTAATGGTGCCGAGTATAGATGATAAATGCCGTACACGCCTGCAGCAATCAAGACAATTCCAACACCGGCTAATCCGCGCCGCACCCAAATCGGCTGCAAAAAGACCGGTAGATTAATTACTATCCAGCGCGGCTCTAAAAGTTTCGACATAGCGATGCTGAAGTAGAGCACACCATAAGCGATGAGACCAATATCGCTTGCCAGTGCCTGTTTGTGAGGGGTGACCGATAATTTAAATGGGTTAAGAAGGTAATCGCCAGAGAAAATCAGAGTGAGCCCCACAATCAGAAAGGTGGAGAGTGTTGTGACCGGATATCCGGAGTGTCGGAGCACTATCAGTAAACAGATACTGATGCTTCCAAGCAGTAAGCTCATCACACCTTGCAAAATCTGATAACTTCTGTTTTGTGAAATCATTTTTCCACCTGCTTATTCAAACCGAACACGCGGGTCAACTAAGGTGTAGCTAATGTCAGTCAAGAGTAGACTGGCGATGTATAATACTGATCCGAGATAGACCATACTCCGCACAATTGCGAAATCTTGCGCTTGGATGGCTTCTATTGTGAAACTTCCTAATCCTGGAATTGCGAAAAATGCCTCCATTACCAATCCCCCTACAAAGAGGAAGGGAATCGCTGTCACAACATTCGTTAAAATGGGGATCATGGCATTTTTAAGTGCGTGCTTAAAGAGGATAAGTGCTTCACTCAAGCCTTTGGCTCGTGCCGTACGGACGTAGTCCCGATTAACTTCCTCAAGAAATATTGTCCGATAGAAACGGACCCCCATCCCAATCCCACTAATAACACCAATCACCACCGGCAGTGCTACAAATTTGAACATATTTAGCCCACTATCATAACCAGAAATCGGAAAAAGGCGGAGTATCTTGCCAAAAATCCACTGTCCCCCAATAATATAGAAAAGTGATGAAATAGACATGACGATAACCGCAACGATTGTTCCCCAGAAATCGACGTAGGTTGCTCGGTAGTAAGCTACAGTCATTGCAACAGTAATATTTACGAGGAGACCAAGTAGGAATGCTGGTACTGTAATAGCAAGGCTTGCCCACATCCGCTGCAAAATTTGTGATGAAATATCAATGTTGTTCGTGTCAGAGGTGCCAAAATCGAAGAGAAAGAGTTTGATCGATTTTTGAAAGAAAATAGTCTCCGTAAAACGCTCACTTCCAGATTCCTCCATATTGAACCAAAGCGGTAGGTGATAACCGTTCTGTTTCTTCCAATTATCCACATCTTCTTGCGTTATATTCTTCTCCCCGAGAATCTTTCGTGCCATTTGGTCTGGTGAGTTCACAATAAAAAATAGAAAAAAGATAATGACATTCACACCGATTAAAATTGGGATAGCATAAAGGGCTCGACGGATAATATAACTAAGCATTTTTCCTAATTTGCCAGATGTTGTTTGCGTTTATCCATAGTTATGAACAGGTTATTGAGTTCCGCGGTCCCGCCTCCAAATTGTAATGGCAGCCGGAATTGTTCCCATAACGAGGAATCCGAGACACACCCACAGGGGCCAAAGGACGGGTTGATTCCACTCTTGACGGTTTTCTGCCCGTAACTCCGCATCAATGCGACGATACTTGAGTGTATTGTATCCCACAGAACTGGGTTTATAATTTTTCAACCAGCGATGCGACAAGCCGAAAGTAACAGGATGATAGGTAAATATCCAAGGTGCATCTTGTTGTAACAGACGATTCATTTTGCGAATAATTGCTAAGCGTTCCGGAGAATTTTCCATATTTTTCATTTGTTCAAAAAGTCGGTTAAACTCCGGATTATCGTAGTTGGCAGCGTTTTCGCCATCTTGTAATGCCTTACTATTCGGACCGTAGAGGAGGAACATAAAATTTTCAGCGTCGGGGTAATCGGCATGCCATCCCCAAGAGATCATCTGGAAGTTAGCCTTCTTTACTTTGTCGCGAAAACGGTTGTAATCGGTGGTGCGACTTTCCATAGTGATACCGATTTGTTCTAATTTTTTCCGCATCCACGTTAAAACTGTTGTGCCACCTGCTGTGTTCAATGTGTTGTCATAAGCAATGATAAGCGGATTACCCTTACTATCTTGCCCGCCTGGGTAACCTGCTTCAGCGAGCAGTTTCTGTGCTGCCTCAATAGGTTTACGCGTCGCCCGGTTCGTAAGTGCGTCCCAGTCATATAGATAAGGATTGATACCGTTTTTACCTTCCTCGTGACCGAATATAGCGGGTGGGAGCGGATTATGTGCCGGAACACCGCGTCCGTTGAGAAAAATCTCAATATATTCCTCATAATCAAGTGCTATTGAGATGGCTTGACGAAGTTTCTGTTTTTCTGATGTATACCCACCCACGGTGTCGTCAAACATATTGAAGGCGAAATAACGGGTCGTTGGTGCCACATTGGTCCGCAGCATTATATGTTTTGATTTCAGGATTTCACTTGCCGCCGGATCGCCCGTATTGTCGAAGGCGATCACCCTATCAAACGTATCCGACGGGATACCGGAGTTATCATAATAACCTTGTAAAAATTTATTCCAACGTGGAATAGATTCCTTTTCTAATTTGTAAACGGCTTTTGGTATGAAAGGAAGAATTTCCCACGCGTCGTCTAAAAGCCCGGCTTCCCTGTCGTTGGATTCTCCGATCGATGGGTAGCGATCGACCCGAAAGTTTTCGTTCTTGACGAGAACAATTTCTTTGTGTGAGATAAGTGACTCCATCCGATAAGCACCCGTACCAACAGGAAATCTATCAATTGTGATGTTCCGATCTGCCATAACGGGTTGTTTGTAGAAATCAATCGCCTCTTGAGGCATCGGTGAAAAGAAGGGCATCGTTAACCAATAGATAAATTGTGGATATTTTGCCTTGAGAATAACTCTGTAAGTGTAACGATCCACGACCTCTACACCGGGAAAAGGTGGCTTCTTCTGTCCATCAGCAAGGGCGTCTGAATACGCTTCCATACCGAGGATGTAATCTTCCAACGTACTCGCAATAGGACAAGAAACTTGGGGATCTGCCATCCGTTTGATCTGGTAGACATAGTCGGCAGCGATAAGTTCACGCGTTCCTGTCATCTTAAAGTCTTTAATTTCGGTAAAACCCTTCACGTCTGCTGCTGTCAAATTATGGTAACGCCAGTCTCCATTATCGGTTTTTGCGAAACAGGGATGCGGCTGATACATAGTGCCGGGGCGAATTTTTACCTCGTACACAGCGCGCGCGATAGACACTGCAGGCGCATCCGATGGCAAGAGTTCCCCATCAGCATTGAAGTAACGAGGTTCTGGGATAGTCTCCGCGGTTAGCGGAATCAGCGCATAAGGACGCTTTAGGTAGTGATACTGTAGCGGGGGTTCGTAAATCTGCTGGATGAATCTGTATTCGTCGGAACTGTATGACACAGCTGGGTCGAAATGCTTCGGCTCTGCCCTGAACGTGCTATAATAGATTGCCTCGCTCTGCTCAGATTTTGGATACGGATTATTCGGAACCCCACAGCTGAGAAAGAAAATAGACAACGTTATGATTATGCAACATCGGCTTGAAAGTAATACCTGAAAGTTGATATTCCGTGCTGTGTAATGGTCTTTCAACAATTTCGTTATCCTCATTCTTGCAAGGTGTATTCTGTTTAATCCATCAGCTTAACGCCCCATCTCACAATGTGCACTCTAAAACGCATACAGGACGGTTAGGGATACTAAAGGACCGAATTTAAAAGCGTCGCTTTCCTCGTATGTACCATCTAAAAAAGCATCGCTGTCATCATAAAGTGTCTCTTGGTATAAGGGAAACATCAGCGTTAAAGATAACGGGAAGTTGTAAGGTGTTATAACCGATGTACCTACAGATGCCATGCTGAAACGGAGTCCTGTATTGATGTCTTGTTCTCCCGCCCAATACGCGAAAGATTGATAGAAACCGAAATAACTCGTCTGGAATGAAATCCAGTCATTGAGATGATAATTCAGTCCAGCCGTGTAAGTCAATTCTCTGGATCCGCGATAAGTCTTGCTGTTTTCATAGAACGGAAACTTCCCACGGAGACTGGCATGCACATTCAATCTTTTGTAGAGCGGAAGGCTGTAATGCAGATCTGCGACCGGATTAAAGGTTCCAGTCCCGAATTGGATATGGAGGTGTTCAAGTCCGGCATCCGCTAATTTCCATGGATCTTCTTCGGTTTTACCGATGGGGACTGTTGTTCCAATACGTCCTGAGAGATAATCGTTCTCAATAAACAACCCTGGTCTACCATATCCGATTAAAAAGTCCATGTCAGCGAGTCCCACATAAGTCTCGTTTCGGTGATGGATATCCTGATTGCGCAGGATTGCTTCCATTTCTGCGGGTGATACCGGTTCGATTTCATCAATAGTCGCTTCTTGCGTCTTGGTCGAGTATGGAACATTGGCTTCCATGACCCACTGCGGACTCAGTTGATATTTTAATCCGAGATCAATACGAAAAGTGTTCAGGGTGACGTTGTGTCGATGTAACGGTACGTCTATCACTTTTCCGCTCGGGGACAATCCTTTTGCATCCAAGTGTCCGCCCTGTGCGTCGAACCAACGCACCATACTGAAGGAGCCTTGAAAGCGTTTCGTCTCTTCTGAAGTCAAACTGACTTCACTTAGCCTGATCCCTCCACGAGGGATCGCGGGGTTGCTTCACGCCCCTCAGCTATCTTGTGCAAAACCGAATGGAAAAAGAATGAGTTGAAAGCAAAGGAGCAGTAAAAGAACCCGGGTTATCATAGGGGATTGTCCTCCGTTTCCAAGTTGAGCCACTGCATTTCGGCACCCGAGAGTTCAAGAGCCGCTGCACCAATTGAGGAATCCATCTCTGCTAAGGTTAAGGGTCCAACGACCGGCAAAACCGGAAAAGAGAGATTGAGGCAATAGGCAAGGGATATTTGAATAGGGGAATAGTCAGAGTTCGCTGCGAATTTCTTGGCACGTTCGAGTCTTTCAAAGTTGTCGTCATTGTAATAGACGCGTACCATATCTCGGTTTTCCCGGTTCTCTGGTGTAAATGCACCACTGAAGAAACCGCGTGCCTGCGATGACCAAGGCATCAACGGAAACTGGCTCTCTATATGCCATTTGCGTGCTGCATCGTCAACACAAACACATCCTCCCCACATCGGCTCCATTGGAATCGCGAGACTAATGTTATTGCTGCAAGAAACAAATCCTGTAAGCCCATTTTCAGAGGCGTAGGTGTTTGCCTCAATAATGCGTTCTGGTTGCCAATTAGAGGCAGCAATAGCACGGAGGCGTCCGGCACCTATTTCTTCGTTCAAATAGTCGATAATTGTACTAACCGGAATCACAGGGTCATCACGATGGAGCATATAAAGGTCTATATAATCCGTACGGAGGCGTGCGATACTCTCATCAAGATCGGCTTTTAGTTCTTCAGGGGAGAGACGTGGACGTGGCACTCTGCCTTGTGGATGTCCACCTTTATCAATAAGAAACACGCCATCCCGGTTATTGCGTTGCCGCATCCAAAGTCCGATAAGCATTTCGCTATCACCGCCACCGTAGCCGTGCGCTGTGTCAAGTGCATTTCCGCCTGCTGCAATAAACGCGTCGAGCATTTCGGTACTGTAGGCGAATTTCAAGGGTGAAAACATCATAGTGCCCAGAATCAGTTGCGAAATATCTTTGTTGACTCCGGGAATCTTTATCTGCTTCATTCCAAGCGTTTCCTTTTTATTTAGGCATTCAATTACGCCATTTGTAATAGAATATCGCAATCAGTAGTTTTGAGATTAAAACGTACTCAGGACTTACGCAATTTTGATCGTAGGATACTCTGTTAGATGGAGTTCCCTGAAAAACACAGATGTTCTGGTGGCACAACCTAACAGGTTATGCTACAAAAGAGCATTATGCGTAAGTCCTACGTACTAAAAAAGTGGTAGACCTGCTATCACCTTTGGAATACCTGAACTATTTTCTGGATAATAGCAGTTAGAATATTAGGGAATACGAAAAGGATTATAACATACCCTTCAATCTAAAATCCAGAAATAGTTTGTTAATTCCAGCACCCCTCTGTATACCCATCGCGCTCGAATAGCTTCCGGCGAAACGGCGTTGCGGCTTCCATCCATTCGTCAGGAATTTCTTGGGTGTAGCGGTGCGGTGGTCCTGCTTCCTTGAAGATATCGATGTTGAATATACGATAGGCTTGCGGAGAATCGAACGGTTTTGCTTCCACGGCGTGAAAAATGCGAGCGTCAATGTAGACCATGCTTCCCGGGGGTAATTCCAGTCTTTTCTCTTCCAGTTTGCGTCCAGCCTCATGGTCGAAGTCGCCCGCGAGCATCCGTTCTGGTGTTGCCTCTTTTGTTGGTGCGACCTTGTGGCTGCCGGGTATCACTTTAAGGTTGCGATCGCCGCGTTTAAAGCCGTTCGGATAATATAGAATCTGGATATAATAGTTATCGCGCTCGGCGAGGTTGATAGGATTCTCATGTTTCCAATGATGATGATCCTGATGGTATCCGAGTGGACCGACCCCGCGGGGTGCGATGTTGAGCGCAGAATGGCAGAAGTGATACGCCTCGCCGATAGTTGTTTGTATTAATGCCGTAATGAAGGGGTCGTCGATCAGCCGATCGCTGTATTCACGGCGTTCGTTCCATGGACGAATAAAATAGGGACGTGGCTTGTCATCACCGTTGTTCAACGTCTCAAGATACTGACGCACAGGTTCAAAGCTCTGTGTGATCTCTTCGATCAGACCTTCTCTTCCATCGTTTGTGAGTACGCCTGGATAAGCGATATAACCGTCGTTATGAAAAGATTCGATGTCCGCTTGCGAAGGCGCGGATAACCGGAAAAGGGAATCGAGTTTAGTAGCGGTCTTCATATTTTCTGTTCCTCAACTATACTTGACTTTTATCAGAATGAGGCGTAGCACCTCGTTTAACAATTCTATATTTGACTATATTCCTTAGACTTTGGATTGACTTTCAGTTCATTTGAGGGTATAATTCTACTACTTGTTGAGAGATTGGAATCCATGCTTGAATACACCCATGTCTAAAATTCGATAATAGGAGAAAAAGTAGTGCAAAACTTAAATCGGATAACATTTGATCCGCAAATAATGAGCGGTAAAGCGTGCATTCGCGGTATGCGAGTTACTGTCAGCACAGTTGTTGGTTTGGTTGCCTCTGGTTATTCTAATGCTGATATCCTGAAAGCCTATCCGTATCTGGAAGAAGAAGATATCAGTCAAGCCCTCTCCTATGCCGCGTGGCGTGTTCAAGAAATCGAAGTGCCTTTGCCCGGCTATGAAATTTCTAATTGACATGAATCTTTCACCTGAATGGGTCAACATTTTTGAGCAACATGGGTGGCACGCAGTTCACTGGCAAGAAATTGGTGAACCAAACGCTGCCGATACCACTATTATGACTTGGGCACGTCAGCACAATTATGTTGTGTTTACAAGAGACCTTGACTTTGGAATGTTATTAGCGATGACCTTTGCAGATGGTCCGAGCGTAATTCAGGTTCGTGCCAAGGATATTATGCCACAGACTTTGGGAAATTCGTTAATAGCGGTGCTGAACGAACATCAATCAGTCATAGAAAATGGTGCTTTACTTACCGTAACCGAAGACCGGACTCGAGTGCGTATCCTTCCATTTAAGATAGGCAGTTTATAGTTATTTCACATTTGGCTGTGTCCTTCTTGCTGAAACCGTTCCAGCAGCAACGTCAACCTTTCCACAATCTCAGGGTACGTTTCCCATACATTGTTTGTTTCACCCGGATCATCGTAGATATGATAGAGTTGTCCAGTTGTGTCTGGATCAGGCCCGCCGTCACGAGGCGGGGGCCATCCGCCTGAACCCTGCGTTCCGAGAATCAATTTCCAATCACCGTGCCGGATAGAAAAAACGCCAGTACTGGAGTGATGGACGATAGCAGTTCGTAGTGGGGATTCCGGTTCTTCGCCTAGCAGGGCGGGTAGAATATTACAACTGTCTTGTCCTGCGTCGTCCGGGACTTCTGTTCCGACAATAGCGGCACATGTTGCCATGAAGTCTGTAAGACAGGTTAGCACATCGGTTTCGGTATTCGGTGCGATAACACCCGGCCAACGGGCAATCAGCGGCTCTCGGTGTCCACCTTCCCAGATGTGTGCTTTGTAACCACGCCAGTCGCCACACGACTTGTGGTCATAAAGGTGATATGGCATTGGGCTATCGTCGCCTTGGATCCGATCACCCGGTAAGGCACCGTTGTCGCTCGTAACGAAAATGAGTGTGTCATCGGTCTTGCCCGTGCGCTCTAATACATCCATGACTTCACCGACCATCCAATCGACAAGCCACACCATATCGCCGCGAGGGCCTGCGCTGCTCTTACCGCGTGCAAAGTCAGGTACAACAGCCTCTGTGCACGGTTCATGCGGAGCGGAGGGCGTCAGATAGAGGAAGAACGGGGCATCGGCATCCGCTTGCCCTTCAATATATTCGACTGCCTTCCGTGCGATAATGGGATCGGCATCTTTATGCTCCCAACCTGGGACCATCATTCCACGGCGACTCGTAAACTCTGGCACGTCATGATAGACGCTCGGTTCTTGGACAAAAGTATCGTTCTCAATAAAACCGTAAGGAGGTTGACACGTCGGACAACCGGCGTTCCCATAAAAATAGTCGAATCCGATATCGACCGGTCCACCGGTTAGCGGTGCAGAGAAGTCGATGTGTTCTTCTAATTCACGTTCTGCGTTCTGCCACGGTAGGGGCGCATGGAAATCAAAATCGTATCCGGGTACCGTTGAAAATTCGAGTCCCAAATGCCATTTGCCGACACAGGCGGTGTTATAACCTGCGTCCTTTAGGAGTCCAGCAACCGTCAAACGTTCGCGTTCAATAAGGGGTGGTTCGTATCCATACAGCACGCCGTGTTTAAGTCGGCTCCGCCAGCAGTAGCGCCCAGTTAAAACCCCGTATCGTGTGGGTGTGCAGACTGCAGAAGGGGAGTGAGCATCGGTGAAACGAATTCCCTCTTGCGCGAGTTTGTCCATGTTTGGGGTTGGAATCTTTGACTCAGGATTATAGCAGCCGACATCACCATATCCCATATCGTCTGCCATAATAAAGACAATGTTTGGAGAGGTCTGTGTATCCATTATAGCTCCTGGGTGTGAGGGTTAAATATCGTGCCTACTGTAGTTTCGCCTTTAGTTCGGCGAGGTCTTTGTCAATGGAAGCCTCTTTCGCATAACTCGAAAATTCGCGCTCTAATTTCGTATCTTGATATTCTATATCCACTTTCGCAGCAGTTTGTGCCAAAGTCGCTGCTTCGGTTGCGTCTTGTTCCATCTTCGTAAGTGTCTCAAACGCCTTGCTATCCTGGAGTTCTTTCAACATTTCACGAAGATGTGCTTCAGCATCAACGTTTCTGTGTTGTGCCACGACGACTGTCTTTTTCCCTTCCGCTTCCATCATTTTCTGTTGTAGATGTTCAAGCAGATCACTGAGTGCTTGGACAACATGTTTCTGTTGTTCCCACTGGGTTTTGTGTTGTTCTGCTAATCGCCTATATTCGTTCCGTTTTTCGATATCTTCGCGAGCTAAGTCTTCACGTCCTGCTTTCAGGTCAATAATAGCACGCTCTCGCCATTTTTCCACTTCGGCGACAGCACCTTCATAGGCATCCTGAAATTGCTTTTCAACCCCGATAGAGGCATCAACTTTTTGGCGCGCCTCTGAGAGTTTACCTTTCATCTCAGCGATTGCAGCCTCTAAAACCCTTTCAGAGTCTTCGGTTTCTGTGTGTTCCAGTTCCGGTTCAGAGTCTACAACAGCCGTCTCAGCGAACTTATCTCCGAGACGTTGTCGTTTACTCCCAAATGACCAGAAGAAGTCCAAGGGTTGAAGGATACCTGCAAATCGACGGACGAAAGCATCTTTAAAAGTACACGGTTTACCATCTTTGAGTCGGACGACCTGTAGAGACAATAGTTTTTTTCCGATCCCTTGACCGTTTCTGAAGCCGTCAATGAAAAGCAGACCGAATACCCACAAGGCAATACTGAAAATAGGGGCAAAAACCCCGAGACCGACACCAGCTAACAACTTTTCGGATATATTGACAGATATCTGCGAATCGGAGGAACTCGTGTGATCAAACATACCATTAAACAACAGAAATGCTACTACGGATAAAAGAAATAAGAAAGCCAATTGCACAGCACTTATGAGTGCGATATCTATAAAGAACGCGTATAATCGCTTCATTCGGGATGCTAATTTAAATGTTTTCCCTGCGATTTTAATAGACTTCATTGTTGTAGTTTCGCCTTTAATTCGGCGAGGTCTTTGTCAACGGATGCTGCTTCAGCATAACTTGCAAATTCACGCTCTGATTTTGCCTCCTGATACGCAACATCCATTTCAGCCGCCGCTTTTGCCAGAGTAGCGGCTTCAGTTGTATCCTGTTCCATCTT
This sequence comes from Candidatus Poribacteria bacterium, assembly GCA_028818705.1. Classification (GTDB taxonomy): domain Bacteria; phylum Poribacteria; class WGA-4E; order WGA-4E; family WGA-3G; genus WGA-3G. Next base: position 1,499 of record JAPPNJ010000040.1, on the reverse strand, counting down.
CGCTAGGGTCTCAGAAGTTTTATTGTCCTGTATTTCCTTCAAGGTCTCTCGGAGATGTGCTTCGGCGTCAACGTTTCTGTGCTGTGCTACAACGACCGCCTTTTTCCCTTCTGTCTCTATCATCTCCTGTTGGAGATATTCAAGTAGGTCGCTGAGTGCCTGGATAACCTGTTTCTGATCTTTCCACCGCTTTTTGTATTGATCGGCTAATTTTCTGTATTGGTTTCGTTTTGCGAGATCTTCACGTGCCAAATCCTCACGTCCTGCTTTCAGGTCAATAACAGCACGCTCTTGCCATTTTTCCACTTCGGCGACAGCACCTTCATAAGCATCTTGGAACTGCTTTTCAACCCCGACAGAGGCATCAACTTTCTGGCGTGCCACTGAAATCCGAGTTTTCATTTCAGCGATAGCACTCTCGAAAACTGCCTCAGGGTCTTCGGCTTCGGATTCCGATTGTTCCGCCTCAGGTGCAAGTTTCACCACAATCGTGTCCGCTAACTTATCCCCCATTCGCTGTCGTTGCTTCCCAAATGTCCAGAGTGAATCCAAAGGTTGAAAAATACTTGTGATACGGCGAATAAAAGAATCCTTAAGGGTACAAGGTTTGCCATCTTTTGATCGGAGCACCTGTAGTGATAGGAGTTTTTTACCGGGTCCCTGTCCATCATTGAAACCATCTATGAAAAGCAGACCGATTGTTCCTAACGATACGCCACCCCAAAGTAAAGTATCGGAATCATAATTCGCCCACGGTCCGAGAAGTGCAATTATAATCATTTGGATCCCTTGTAATAGGTCTTCCGATAGTTTAGTTCTGGGCCCCAGTATCCATAGTAATATGCTGAGCAATCCGATCCGAACCAGACTGGCAATAAAACCGGAACCCATCCCATCAAAAAGAAACACTAAAACCGATAACACACCTGCTAAGAGCATTCCATCTATCAAGAATGCAAACAAACGCGCAAATCGAGATCCTAATGTAAACTCTTTGCCTGCGATTTTAATTGACTTCATTCTGAACTACCTCTGTATTTTTTGTGAAAACCACCTGCTCTACATTACTATATACAGAGTCGACAGGAGTGAAAAAGGATAATAAAATAGGGATCAAAAGTGAGGTGCGAGGCACTGGGACCTCGCCCTTCAATATTATAGACTTGGCACGGTCACTGCGACTTCGCGTCCACCGGCGTTTGAAGAGTCAATAACGCCTTGAATGATGACGTTGGTGAGCATCACACCGTAAGGGTCAATCGGTGAGGATTTTCCCTCACGGACAGCATCAATAAACGCTGTGTCTTCTGCACGAAACACATCAACCGATTCAAATTCGGTAAACTCTTGGTCATGGATTTCACCGTCTTTGTCGCCATAAACACGGACACCTTCTTCTGGTCCTCGGACTTCGCCAATACCGAGGCGGAGCCCTGCCTTCTTACCAAGGAAAATCGTCCCACCGAGCGAATCCATGTTCATGCACCAGCACGTTTTGA
>JAPPNJ010000016.1 GCA_028818705.1 Candidatus Poribacteria bacterium | reverse complement strand
CTTCAAAATGGCAGAACGTGCAAACATGAACACAAAACGTCTGGTACTGGCGATGATTATTGCTGTTGTCTTCGGATCTCTCGCATCATTTTGGGCAACACTGAGTGAACTCTATCGTCTCGGCGGCGCAATCACAGGCGCAGGCGGTGGCATTGGACCCTCGGTTGGACATATCGGTCAATTCGGTTGGCTCGCCGGTCTGTTTGCTTTCCCGCGCGATCCAGACGTTACCGCAATGGCATTCATGGCAGGTGGTATGGGTTTCACCTTCTTCCTGATGGTCATGCGGATGCGTTTCATCTGGTGGCCCCTCCATCCAGCAGGCTACCCCATCTCCATGACGGGTGGAGTCGGCTATTTTTGGAGCTGTTTGGTTATCAGCAGTTTTCTCAAATGGATGGCACTCCGATTCGGGGGACCGGGTACCTATCGAACGATGGTCTTCTTCTTTTTCGGTGTGATCCTCGGCGAATACTGTGTCGGTGCCTTCTGGAGTGTTTTAAGCGTTATTATTCGCGAACCGATCTACGACTTCGCGCCAGGTTAGTGTATTTCACTGACATATCTCAGCGAACCACAAAAACGAAATAGTCTTCGCTGGAATTAGTTTTTAGTCTTTAGTCCCGTAGGGACGGCATCTCTGTAGAAGGACGTGTCAGAAGAAGAAAAGCCCCGTAGGGGCGGCATTTGTAGAGACATTTTAAGATATAATGAGAATCCAATTTATCTATTTTTACATTTTGATAGCAAGTCTTATTCCAATAACAACATCCATCGCCGCCGATGAAGGCGCCCATGCTGCCGAGTTTCTTAGTCACGGTGTAGGCGCGCGGGCTTTGGGAATGGGCAGTGCGTTCGTTGCCATCGCCGATGATGCCACCGCTACTTACTGGAACCCCGCCGGGCTTACAAAAGTCAAAAAACACAGTTTCTCCGCCATGTATTCCGATACTTTCAGCACAGGAGATGGCAGCTGGCTTAGCAGAGGCTTGGTTACCTACAATTTTATCAACTACGTCTATCAAATCGAGGATATCGGCAGCCTCGGTCTGAGTTGGATTCGACTCGGTATTGACGATATACCACGGACCACCTTCATCGACGTTAACAATAACGGTCTCCTCGGCGATTTTCAGGACAAAAACGGTAACGGCATCAAAGAGGACGGCGAACCCTATATCGACAAGCCAGAAATTGCCGAGTATTTCAGCAATACGGATAATGCGCTACTTATCTCTTATGCCCGCCAAGTCCACTCTATGGCAGCCGTTGGTGGCAATCTCAAACTCCTCAACCAATCCATTTTTGAAAACAGCGGAAACGGCTTCGGTATTGACGTCGGACTGATTGCAGAACCTTATAAAGGTCTACGAGTCGGAGCAATGCTATTAGACGCAACAGGCACCCAGATCCGTTGGGATACTCCTGACAAACCGACGTTTACCCGCCCGCGCCGATTCCGATTGGGCACGGCTTACCACTTTACTGTACCCCGTCTTGGCAAAGGAGCTATCGGTGCTGATCTTGAAACCGACCAAGGTGATCTTGAAGTAGGTAGCGGCGGCGGTGGCCTCGTCGCACGCATAGGCGCCGAATATTGGCTCTTCAATACCGTCGCACTCCGCGGCGGCTGGAATGGACACGGACTCTCGGCAGGTGCGGGACTTCACTTGCGGATAAATGCTATGTCTTTCTTCATCAATTACGCTTTCAATACACACACCCTCGGCGGTTCGCAACGTATCTCTGTCTCCGGAGAATTTTAGCCACAAAGCAAGTTACCACCTAAAAGAGCGAAACCCAACATTCCCCAGGTTGTTGGCGTGAGGTTGTGTTGGGTTTCACTGATATTTTGGTAGTTTTCAGTTTATCAAGGAAAATAGGTTATTTTATGTATAGGATTTTCAATAAGTTCCCATTCGACCCAACCTACGTGCTTTACATGCCTCGCCGATTTGTGTCCTGTATGTAACCGCAAAATTCATTATAGATAGTCGCATCCTTTTTGTAGTTGAAGCATATAAAGGCGAGATACGAAAAGTAGTTTATCTTATTTTATTCTCATTTTCAAAATTGAGGACCATCTGGTTTTCGATTGAGATCGTAATCGCCACCGTAGAGTGGTTTTCGTGGTGGATCAGGTTCGCCTGGGGGTGATGTTTCTTGCGCGTCTGTATCGTCTGTGCTGTCTGTGTCTGGGGCGTCTGCGGTATCGTCTTCAGGCTCACTGGGCGGCGGTGTCTCGCGCATCAACGTCCATCCCTCACGGTAACTCACATCACCTTGGTCCACTACTTCAAGCAGAATGGATACCTGTTCTAAACCCATAGGAAATGATTCACGCACTTGTAATCTATTCCCCTCTACTTCTAAATACTCGACACCTTCTATCAACTGAAACCGGTGTGTATCCCTCACATCTTCATCTTTCACACGTATACCCGCTATAAGCGTCCCACGGACCGCACCCGCTGGAAATGTGTAACTCGACAACTCTAAATCTGTCGGTGCCTCGTTTTGGTCATTCACGAAAATCGTGAAGTCTTTCGTCAACGTCTTGCCCGTGGAGACATCT
>JAPPNJ010000087.1 GCA_028818705.1 Candidatus Poribacteria bacterium | reverse complement strand
CTCTGGGTATTGTTCCCAGCATTTATGTTCAACGAGCTGATTTTCGGACAACGACTCCCAAAAGTCACATTGATTGACAAAGAGAGTGACAAACCTCAGTCAGAACGTCGTTATATTCCCTGCCCGCACTGTGAAACGCTGAATGACCCCCGTTTGTGGGCAACAAAAGAAAATGCCTTTGGACATTGGTTTGGTCTTGTTTGTCCAAGCTGCCATCAAATAATTCCTTGCCTATGGAACATTTTTAGTCTCGTCGTATTGGCGATTACTTTCCCGCTGTGGTATTTTCCCGCTCGGTTTTTTCGCCATAGATGGATAGAGAAAGAAAAAGAAAGATTGGCGAAGGCCCTTGAACGTCCACTGATCCAAGCAACGTCCATACATTCGATGGGTTGGATAGGCGTTTGCATTTCCGGTGTATCCCTGGTGGTGACGTTGGTGACTTTCGAGGTTGTGTGGAGCGTTTGGAACGGATGGGATTTGGAAACGATGCTCGACAGGTTGCCACTTTGGATGTCAGTAGGTTTTGCAGGGATCTGTTTCCCGAGATGGGTTGAAAAAGAGACTGAAAAAGAAAAGGAAAGATTGGCAAATGTTCCTGAACGCCCCTTGATTCGAGCGATTCGAGCAAAGTCCATAAAGTCCTCCATAAAGTCCATAAATTTGTTTTTAAAAGGCACCATCTACTACGGTGGAGGCATGTGGGTGGTTTCCGCGGTGTGGTGGGTTTTGAAGGAGGGAAGCGAATGGGATTTGGTGTTTCGTATATTGCCATTTTGGTTGTTAGCAGGCTTTGTATTCGGCTGTATCATGCATGTTTGGATGAATCTGAATCTAATGAATCTAAAGCGCAGAAAGCCCTGAATCTGACTGAAAATCTACTATAAGGAGCCGTATTATGAAACTTATACCTCAAGAGGTCGAACAATTCAGTAGGTTGGGTTGAACGGATGCCACCAAAACCCTGAAAAACAATAGAAAAATCCACCTGATCCATAGATGTTACGTCAAACAAAAACCGAGTGAAACCCAACATTTTGATGGTTATCGAGACACTGAGGGTATGAAGTTGGGTTTCACTACGTTCTTGATTCCGGACGACGACACGCTGGATTTGAGGGGTATTTGAGGAACACATCAGTCTTCTGAGTTCCGTTCAACCCAACCTACAGTACTAAATTGATACTGAATATATGAAATCCCTTGAGACAAACAACCGTTGACATGGAGGTAAACCCGATGCGATACGACAAAAACAGATTCAAAATACAGGCACTGCCTCACCCCTTTAGTTTACTTTGGGTATTGTTCCCAGCATTTATGTTCAACGAGTTGATTTTCGGACAACGACTCCCCAAAGTCGCATTGATTGACAAAGAGAGTGATAAACCGCCGGAGGAACGTTGTTACATTCCCTGCCCGCACTGTGAGACGCTGAATGACCACCGTTTGTGGGCAACAAAAGGAAGTGCCTTTGGGCATGGACATTGGTTTGGCTTGGTTTGTCCAAGCTGTCATCAAATAATTCCTTGCTTATGGAACATTTTTAGTCTCGCCATATTGGCGATTACTTTCCCGCTATGGTATTTTCCTGTTCGGTTTTTTCGCCATAAATGGATAGAGAAAGAAAAAGAAAGATTGGCGAAGGCCCTTGAACGTCCCCTGCTCCAAGCAACGTCCATAATAGATTCGATTTCGATAGGTGTCGTTTCCGGTATATTTATGTGGGTGATGTGGGTGATTCTCGAGGTTGTGTGGAACGGAAGGGAATGGGATTTGAAAACGATGCTCGAAAGTTTGCCAATTTCGTTGATAGTAGGCTTTGGGATAGGCTGTTTCATGAGATGGGTGGAAAAAGATAAAGAAGAAATTGAAAAAGAAAGATTGGCAAATGTTCGTGAACGCCCCTTGATTCGAGCAATTCGAGCAAAGTCCATAAAGTCCATCATAAAGCCCATAAGGTGGTTTTTAAGAGGCACCTTCTACTTCGGTGGAGGCATGTGGGTGGTTTTCGGGGCTTTCGAGGTGTGGAAAGAAAAAGAATGGGATTTGAGAGTGATGTTTGATATGTTGCCATTTTGTTTGTTCGCAGGCTTTGCGTGGGGCTGTTTCGTGTATGTTTTGGCGAGTTTGGCGAATCTATTGGAGGGCAGAAAGACCTGAATCTGACCGAAGAAACCGTTAAAGTCTACAATCAGGTATTTTTATAATCTACTATAAGGAGCAATGTTATGAAACTTACGCCACAAGAGGTTGAGCAATTCGGACGCCAAGGCTATCTCAAAATCGACGGACGCGTCATTGATGACGAACACCTTACCGTGCTACGCGAACATTACGATGCCCAATTTTCACAGAGACGCGGCACAATCGGCGAAGGGTTGCGGAACCTCGCAGTCGTCGGCGATTCGGAAAGCGATGAAGATGCCGATCGTGAAGAAGAGATGTTACAGATTATGGAGATGTGGCGACTTGATGAGGAATATCGGAAGTTGCTCTATCACGAACCGCTGTTAGATATCGTCGAGAGTTTAATCGGTTCCGATATCCAGTTATTTCATGATCAGGCACTCTACAAACCCGCCTATCACGGTGGCGAAGTATATTGGCATCAGGACAATGCATATTGGCAGTGTGTCCCGTCGGATCTTGTGAGCATCTGGTTAGCACTTGATGATGCCGACGAGGAGAACGGGTGTATGAACGTTATCCCCGGCAGTTATCTGGAAGGATTGGCAGCCCACGGACGTGCTGAGTCAGAGAAAGGTAAGTTGCCAGCCTTGTTGGAGGTGGATGCTGATGTAGATCGTGCTGTGCCAGTGCCAGTTAAAGCCGGATGCGTGATGGTTCATCACTGCATGACACTCCACCAAACGAATCCGAACCGCTCACCCCGAGACCGTCGGGCATTGGCTATCCATTACATGCCATCCGGTACGCGAAATCGAGATGGCGAAGTGATGAAAGACAACCCACTGCTACGCGGTAAGTTGGCGTAGAGAGAGAGCAACCTCAACCGAGCGAAGCGTGTATAAGATTCCAATTTTGAATTTGACAACCACCCCATGTTATGATAGGCTGCGGCATTAAAAGGGGATCAATCCCTAATGTTCAAAAAAGGAGAGAGATTATGTTTGTTATTATTGCACCGATTCAGATTAAGGAAGGTCATAGAGATGCCTTCATCGAAGCCATGATAGACGACGCAAAAGGGTCTGTCGCGGATGAACCCGGTTGTCTGAGATTTGATATAATTCAAGACGGTGCCGATCCGAATCGGATCTGGCTTTATGAAGTCTATACAGACGAGGCAGCGTTCCAAGAGCATCTGAAAGCACCACACTTCATTAAGTGGCGGGATACCGTCAAAGACTGGTTCGCTGAGAGCGATTTTAAAGGCGCAGGCGGCGGAAGTTCCAACATTTATCCCCCAGACGACGCTTGGGAGTAGCCGATTTTGATAGTTAATGCACTATCCATAGTTTCACCATCCGTGCAGCGCATTGTTGCGGGGAAAAAGGTCGTCGAAATCCGACGTTGGCTGCCGCCGGAGATTCCTTTTCTCAATCTCGTGCTTGTGGAAAATGAGATTTACTTGACCGAGGAAGGACAGGAAGACCCCAACGGGCTGGCACGCGCAGTCGTGGACATTACGGGCGTTCACGACTGGACCTGCGAGGAAGCGGAATCGCAAGGAGTAGAGTGGATCTCTGACTATATCTGTTGGGAACTGTCAAATGTGCGGCACATAGTGCCGCCTATCCTATGTATTGCACGACGGAAAATCTATAAAATTGACATTGATGCGCCGCTACCTATTGGTGGTTGTTGACATCGGCGGGACAGTCAAAGTGTCAGTTGAAATACGACAGCGGAGTTTACCAACATGATGCGGTTCACTGACACACTCGTTAAGACGTACGAAAAGTACGCCCATGAAAGAGCATCGCACTCGCCTGACGAATTCAAGGTACAAGAGCGATCCGAGTTTCTAAAACTTTTAAAGGCTGAAGGACGGGAGACACTCCTTGAAATTGGGTGTGGTCACGGCCAGGATGCTCAGTTTTTTCAATCTCAAGGATTCCGAGTTTTGGCGGTGGATAATACACCAGCGATGGTGAAACTCACTGCTGAAAAGGGAGTCCCTGCGCAAGTCTTGGATTGCTATGATCTCGGTGAAATTAACGAATGTTTCGATGCAGTCTATACCATGAATTGTCTCCTGCATATACCGAAGCGGGATATTGATCAGGTTTTGCGTTTAATCTCAGGACGGCTCAATGAAAACGGATTAATGTATCTCGGTATTTGGGGAGACCAAGACTTTGAGGGTATCTGGGAACACGATAGATATGAGCCGAAACGGTTTTTCTCCTTCTGGAAGACAGAGGCACTTCTTGAAGTCCTCCAGCGATCAGTTATAGTAGATTCTATAATTACTTGGACATTCAACATCGGTTCGGTTAGGAAACCGAACCTACCGGGGGTTGAAAGTGTAAACTTATTTTTCGATTTTACTATAAATTGGAGTATTACCGGCGATTAGAGCCTCGTGAAGGCTGGATATTCAATTCTTTTATTCTCCGTAAACATGGAGGTTCAAAATGAGACGAACAGTTATTTATTTTTTGAGCGCGGCATTCATTTTGATAGTTCCCTTTGTCAGCAAAGCAATTGAGGACGACGCAATGGTCCTTTACTACTCGTTTGATGAGGGTAAGGGAAAAGAGGTCGAAGACCTGAGCGGCAAGGGGAATCATGGCACGCTCGAAGCCAATGCGAAATGGGAGAAAGACGGGAAGATTAATTCAGGTGTGTTTTTTGATGAACAGATTCAGAAAGGGGTCGTCGCCGCCCCAGCGTCTGATAGTCTGGCAATTACCAAGAGTTTGACGATGGAGGTATGGGTATATCCAGAAAGTGTCGGTGATTATCGCAATGTCCGTGGGCAGGCAGGCCCCCACACGTATTATCTGAGTATCCATCAAGGCAAGCCGTCCGTGTGGATGGGATGTCCCGGCGCGGGCGGACGTACATGGAACAGCGCGAAAAGCGATATTCCGACCGATAAATGGTCGCACGTCGCCGCTGTTTACGAGTTTGATAAGGAACTTCGGCTTTATATCAACGGTAAGCTCGATAACACCTATATACTGAAAGGCGAAATTCCGGTTTCTCAATCGGATCACTGGTTCGGCAATCGTCTTGATGGTGCGTGGCCCTATGGCGGGAAACTTGATGAATTTGTCATTTATAACCGTGTCCTGACTGAAGATGAGATTCAGCAAGATATGGAGCAGGTTTTGAGTGTATCGCCGTTGGATAAGGCTGCGACGACTTGGGGACTGCTCAAAAGCGATAGAGATGTTGACTAAGCTGACTCCCAATTTATTTGCTTGGGCGGAAATTCACGGTGCGTCGCGGAATCAGGCGTATAACTGGAATAGTTTTTTAGTGCAGGACGAGAGCAACAGCATCCGAGTATTGATAGATCCGCTCCGACTCACAGCAAGTCAGATTCAACAGATTGACGAACTTGGCGGTCCAACGCATCTAATGTTGACTTGTACCTATCACGAGAGAAATTTGACAGAATTCAAGCGGAGATGGGACTGCCAGGTTTTAGTCCATGAAAATCAGGTAGATGAGGTCGAATTTACTTTTGATGCCACGTTCGCGGACAGAGATATGCTTTGGGATCTCCTTGAAGTCGTGCGTGTACCGAATGTTCGGCATCGCGAAGAGGTCTGTTTCTACTTAAGATCTCATGGCGGTGCGCTGATCATTGGCGATCTCCTCAGTGGTGGCAGAAGAGACAGCGGCATTCCGGATGGAAAAGTGGGATTTAACGCGCCTGAATATCTGGTAGATCTTGCTGAAGCACGTTTATCTCTCAAAATTCTGCTACACTTTGAGTTCAACCTCATGTGTTTCGGGCACGGATCGCCAGTTGTTCGTGGTGCTAAGGAGGTTTTGAGACACTTTATTGCGTGTGATGCTACGTGGGAAGACTTGGCTCAAAGACGCGAAGAAGAATTTCGTTTAAATCCTGAACTTAGAAAGCTGCACCGCACCTGACAAACGGATACTGTTTAATTCTAACGAGGGAACCTTAAGCAAACGCCACTAATCACGGTCAGTACCATCGGTGGCAGTATGCGTTCAAGTAAGAATTCAACCTGACAATCAACCAAATGAAAGCTGTTTTGGGAGGTGTGTGAATGAGTGAAGACATCTGTTTCAGTCCAGAAGATCAACAGTTCGTTGATCGAGCCGTGGATTTTTGTCAACGAATGGGTGAACGTGCTGTACTAATGTTGGTTGGAAGTCGTGCCGCTAATTTTACTGATAGTTGGTCGGATCTTGACCTATGTGTCATTGGCGATAAGCGTCACCTTTCCGATGAAGATCGGAAATCTTATGAACGAGATCGGCAACTGTTCGTTGATCGAGGCGATTATGAGGCACACTGGACGTTTTATGATGAAGACGACCTACGAGCGTGGTTGGAGAGGTACCCGGATGAGATGATGTGGGTTGTTGCCAATTCGCGCACACTCTACGGTTGTTCAACGGCGGCTGAAGAACTTAAGCAACACCATTGCGTGTATCCGCCAGTGGTCGCCGAGAACAAGTTGAAGTGGATGTTCGGCAAGTATTATTTCTCACAACGCGGTCCCTTGGCGATGGCAGCGCGGAATAAGGTGGAAACGGCGTTCATCGCTGTGGGGAACGTCATTGAGTACCTTTGTAAAATATGCTGCGTTGCTGACATGAAACCGTTTCCTTATGAGAAATGGCTGGTTGAAGCGGCGAAACGGACACGATTGGGTGCAATGGTGTACCCTTCAATTCAACGGGCAATAGGCGGCATTGGAGATTTTCTCAACCTACCAACCGACCGGAATTGGCGCGACTGGGTACCGGTGAAAGAATTGCGGGGGACCCTACCGATTGTTCAAAGTGGACTAAAGGAGCTCGGTTGGAGTTGCGATTGGATTGACGATCCGAACGCAGCTTACTTTGATGAGACAGTGAGACGACCTGCGCCCTGAGTGTCAATAGAAAATATGAATACACCCATCGTAAAATAATTAACGCGAAAAAAAATTACTATGCCACAATCACCTCTTCCAGTTGGAAATATCGTTCAATCTACTGCTCCTGTCGGTTTACCTCAAAGGACAGATTACGAAGGTAAATTCATTAGGCTATCACCTGTCAACCCACAAACCGATATTGAAGCGCTCTATGAATGTTCTCACGGATCGGATATAAAGGAACAAATCTGGACCTATATGAGTTACGGTCCCTTTGATAACACACATAACATGCAAATGTGGCTTGGGGAAGGTGCTGAATCTGAGGACCCACTTTTCTTGACCGTCCACCATCTTAAATCGAAGCAACGCGTTGGGATGGTAAGTTTTCTCAACATCGTTTCGGATATGCGACGATTGGAACTTGGACATATATGGTATTCGCCCGATTCTCAGCGGTCAAACGTGAACACGGAAGCCATATATCTGATGCTCTGCGAGGCTTTTGATCGGTTAAAGTACCGTCGCGTTGAATGGAAATGTGATGCTCTGAATGAAAAGTCTCGAGCGACGGCACTGCGGCTCGGCTTTAAATTTGAAGGTATCTTCAGACAACACATGATCGTCAAAGGTCGAAACCGGGATACTGCTTGGTATTCGATGTTGGACAGCGAATGGAGTGCTATAAAGAAGAACATGGAGATGTGGTTGTATCAGAATCCCGACCAGCAGTTGTCCTTAACAGCACTCAATAATGGAAAGTCTAACATCCATTTAACGGAACAAAGAAAACGATGAGTGACTTGAAACAGTATGTCGAAAAGCGTAGAGCCAGAGACCCTGAATTTGCTCAAGATTACGAAACTGGTTATCTTGAGTTCAAAATTGGTGTTCTCCTTCGACAAGCCCGTGAAGAGGCGGGCTTAACTCAGGAAGAGGTGGCGCAAAAGTTGAATACCAAGAAGTCTGCTATCTCAAGAATGGAAAACCATGCGGAAGATGTGAGATTGTCAACTTTAGGAAAGTACGCAAAAGTGCTTGGCAAGACATTATATTTGTCGGTTGGATAAGTAAGGAGATATGTTGATGAGCAAATTGAAATTCGCTTGCCACCTGATCCAATTTGGTGGCGAACAGCAAGAAAATCCAGAGAAAGTGTTACGAGAAGTCGCCGATGCCGGTTGGGAAGGCGTTGAAAGTGTTCCTTTTGAAGGAGCAGACGGACTGGTTGAGATGGCGACGCTTGCACGGAGCCTCGGACTCCATATCGTCAATGCCGGTGGTCCAGGGCTTGACAGGGTTAGATTCAACATCACCCTCGGCAATAATGCTGCCGAAGTGCCCTCATTGAGGCGTTCAGAATGGGGAGGACCCAACCCAAGCGATGAAGATTTTGAGAACGCCGCCCGAACATTAGACGACATCCTCGCGTATTGTGACGCGCACAATATCAAAGGCTTCCACCACGCACATCTTGGCACGATGCTTGAAACGGTTGATGACGCGGAACGTCTCTTGGCAGCAGCACCGAGCCTCTGGCTGCTATTTGATACAGGTCACATGCTTGCTGCAGGGAGCGATCCGATGCAGGTTTTTGAAAGCGAAAATTTGCGGAATCGGATTGGACATGTTCATCTTAAGGACTGCCACGCCGATGACCCGGAAACATGGGATTACAGAACGCAACGTTTCGGTGAGAAGGCACGTTTCGCGGAACTGGGTGCCGGAAACTTAGGGCTTGATGTCAAAGCCGCACTTGAAGAACTTGAAGCGGTCGGTTATGACGGATGGGTTTCTGTCGAACTTGATCGTCCGTATCCGCCGCGTCCCGCAGCCGAAGCCGCTGTCGTAAACCGAGAATATCTGCGGGGTCTCGGATATTAAACGGAGGCACATTCCTATGCTGAAGCGAATCAAAATTCAAGGGTATAAATCACTCGTGGATCTTGAGGTAAATCTCAAACCTCTTTCCGTGCTCGTTGGTCCCAATGCTTCGGGAAAGAGCAATTTCCTTGATGCCTTGCAGCTTCTGTCTCGGATAGCAACCTGCCAAACTTTGGAAGATGTATTTGAGTCCCCGTATCGAGGCTATCCGCTGGAATCGTTCACTTTTGGAGAAGAAGGTATCAAGAGTCTCATGGAAAAAGAAAGTGTGTCCTTTAGTATAGAGGTAGATGTCCAACTTTCCACTACCGTTATTGAAGGTATCAACCAACGTATTCAGCAAATAAGAGAAACAACAGCAAAAAACACACAAAGTGTAGATAAACCTGTTTCGGACCGACGGGTCCTCGTGCGCGAGAAAGATCTGCGGTACAGGATTGAAGTTGAAATGCTCCCGGGATTCGGTATTTTACGAGTGGCAGATGAATATCTCGCAGCATTAACCGACGAAGGACAACCAAAACAGAACAGGAAACCTTTCTTAGTTTGAATCCGTCGAGAAATCCCTCCATGCCATGATTCCATCTATAACTGGACTTGATGTCAGTGTTAACGAGTTAGGTGAAGTTGAGTTGGATCTTCGTGAAGGTGAAAAGCGCATCTCTGCCCGTGTTTTATCGGAAGGCACACTCCGAATTTTAGGAATCTTAGCACTCATTAGTGCTGAGGAGCCGCCAACGTTGATAGGATTTGAAGAACCGGAAAATGGCATTCACCCTCGCAGGATTCGACGCATCGCTCGGTTTTTGGAAACCCGCATGATTCTTGAAGACATCCAATTCATTGTCACAACACATTCGTCGCGTATCTTGCGGGGGGACTTTGATGCGTAATATCAGTCTGTTCGTTGAAGATGAAACTTATGAAATTTTTCTTGCAGCGCAACGCCGGTTCAGAACTTGGCAACAGCCAGAAGATTGACGCCACGCTTTCATTTTTTACGCTAAACCCGCCGCATGCCTTCCCGCAGCAGGGTCTCCAGCAGCATAGAACGTCCCGCTATTTTTATCAATATGGATCATGGAAGGCGCGGCAATAGCACCTCCGTGCGTCCTGAGTTGATGCCCACGACTGGCAAGTTCTTCCCTGACGTTTTCGCTCACACTGTCGTTGATGGTCAACGAACCCGCTTGCCCGAATGTCTCTATACGGTTCGGATTCGGATCAAACGAATCTTGGTGATGTGCGGTGGCGAAACGCGGGGCTGTAACAGCGTCTTCCGGTAGCATGCCGAACTCAACGAAATTGAGCAGCAAATTCATCGTCGCTTGATCTTGCAAGTCTCCACCGGCAACACTGATCGCTAAAATCGGAGTGCCGTCTTTAAGCACCAGCGTAGGCGTAAGTGTAATTCTTGGGCGTTTTCCAGGCTGGATACAATTCGGGTGTCCGGGGGTTGTGTTGAGACTCCGTAAACGGTTGCCATAACTGACCCCCGTCGGCCCGACCATACCCCCTGCATGATAGACATTAGCACTCGGTGTCGCAGCGACGACATTCCCCCATTGATCGGCAACTGCACAGGTCGTTGTTCCACCTACACCGGGTCGAAACACGCCGTCCGCTTTTAGCGGCTGCATGTTATCCACATCGCCGGGTCGTGCCTGGTGTGATGCTTTCTGCATATCAATGAGAGGTCGGCGGATCTCAGTATAGGCATTGGAGAGCAGCTTGGATAAAGGGACATCCACAAACTCTGGATCGCCGTAGTACGCGTCTCGATCAGCCATCGCCAGTTTGAGTGCTTCCGTGACGACATGTACATAGTCCACTGAGGATTGCTCCATCGCCTTGAGATCGAAACCTTCCAGTAAACGCAACGCCTGACAGAGATAAGGACCTTGCGTCCAAGTCCCGCACTTGTGCACCGTATACCCTCGGTAGTCCACCGATACGGGGTCTTCAACAAGCGTAACATGGGCAGCGAGGTCTGACTTACGGAGAAACCCACCCTTGTCAATGTAAAAACCTTCCAAGGCATCGGCAATATCGGTATCAGCACCGTTCCGTCCGTAAAACCGATCGCTTGCCGCTTGGATTTTTTCCTCACGGCTCCCAGGTGTTTTCTGTTCCGACTCGATCATCCGACGCAGGGTGACCGCCAAGTCAGAATGCCAGTCCGCCTCACCCGCATCAAGCAGGGCAAGTGTCGGTGCGACAATTTCCGCAAACGTCTGCGTGCCGTACAGTTTGAGCGTGGTCGTACAGAGATCCACAACCGATGGCACCGGTGCCATTTTAATATCGCCATTAGGGATACCATTTTCCATATACCAATCAATTGCGGTTTGCGAGAGTGGTGCACGTCCCTGTCCAGAGAGTGATTTCACTTCCTGCTTTTCCGCGTTGAAGATAAGAAGTGGCACCTCACCCCCGATAGAACAGGCACCGTGGTCTGTAACGTTGAGTGCGAGGATCGTTCCCGCTGCTGCATCTGCTGCATTTCCGCCCGCTTCCAGAATTTCGATTCCTGCTGCAACCGCTTTCGCGCCACCCGCAGCAACAACACCAGTTTTACTAATAGCTTTCCAACCAATTTCTTGAGTGTTTGGCATCGGTTTTTCCTTTACTTTAGCGTCAGAAGTTGATCTGATTTCCAATTCCCTTTTTTGCAATTGAAAGCATATCACAAAACTTCATCTTGCGCAACGCCTAAAATGACACAATTCCTGCAGTCAACAATAGCACTTGACAATTGCCATCAATTCGGCTTAAACTTTAACAGGAATTTAGAAGTCTTGGTTTGTGAGGATCGAAATGTGTAGTAACGTACTGATTCAAGATAGGTTGTTGAAACTTTGTGGTTTCCCACTACTCATCACTATTGCGGTGTTTGCTTCCGCTGTGTTAGCAAATGGAAACGAGAACATATCTCAAAGAAATTCAAAGATGACAGACAATCCGGAACCTGTGACAAACGATAATACGCGTCTAACACCTAAAACTGAATTTGAGGGACCTGTACTCGAATTTGACTTCGCCTCTCTGTACATAGGTATAGCTGAGTATGAAGAGGGGCCTACAGGGTGCACCGTGTTCTATTTTCCTAACGGTGCGAAGTCTGTCGTTGATATTCGGGGCGGACTGCCTGGAACCCTTCAAGGTATTACCGCTGCAGATGGTGGGGTGAGTGCTATTTGTTTTGCTGGTGGTTCTCTTTATGGGTTAGAGGCTGTGACCGGGGTATCTGCTGAGATCTTCGCGCAGAGCGGCTACTCGGGGGGTCCATGGTGTACGTGGAGCCATCATCTATGATTTCTTCCGAGCGAACTGGATTTATCCCGATAAAACGCTTGGTCGGGCAGCCTTGCGCGTGGCGAAGCCAGGTATTTTTCCGCTTGGTGCCAGAGGCGCGGGGCGTTCTGCGACTTGTGGGAAGTGGTTATTGAAACCTTTTGAGTGGGAAAGTGCGGGGCAAGGCGGTGCTTTTCGCCAAACCGGTCCCACAAAGGTTGCGGTATTTAGTGTGGTGAATTCACTCGGAGCCATTATGGATCGCCAAGGCAATGTCGTTAGGGGGCATTACAACCCTGAGACAGGAAAGAGACATAAACTTACGGATGCTGTGAACCTACCCCTGTCGGATGATGGCGCGAATCCCTCGGTAGGTAACACAACGCTGACATTGGTAGTTACCAATCAGAAAATCAGCATGGAAGAGCTGCAGCAATTAGCCAAGCATGTTCACAGTTCGATGACGCGAGCAATTTATCCGTTTCATACCAATGCTGATGGAGATGTCCTCTATGCTGTGACAACAGATGAGGTAGACAATCCAGATATAAATCACTTCCTCTTAAGTCATATAGCTTCCGAACTCGCTTGGGATGCTGTATTAAACTGTTTTGAGAAGGATAACCCAGAAAATCCATGAGTTGAAATCGGAAAAAGACAAAAACAAGGGGCGGATCTTCCTTCCCTTAAGTTGAATTCACATTAAGTTAGAAATTATAGAAAGGAAAATATGGCTGAATACAGGATTGCGGTAATTCGAGGAGACGGAATCGGGGTTGAAGTGATAGAGGAGGGCATCAAGGTCCTCAACGCTATCGCCGATAGGTATGACATCAAATGGGACTTTGTGGAGCTCCCTTGGGGTTCAGATTACTATTTTGAGCATGGGCACATGATGCCAGCAGATGCCCTTGATACCCTCGCGGCGTTTGACCAGATTTATCTTGGCGCAGTGGGGCACCCCGACATCCAAGACCATATTGCGCTCAATGGGCTTCTGCTGCCTATCCGACGTAGATTCGATCAGTACGTTTGTGAGCGACCCAGTGTCCTTTATCCGGGTATTAACACACCCCTCAAGGACAAAAGTGCTTGGGATATTGATCTGGTGGTGATAAGAGAGAATACAGAGGGAGAGTATGCTAACGTCGGTGGGTTTCAGTACCAAGGGTTCCCCGAAGAAATCGGCGTGCAGGTTGGTGTCTTTACGCGCCACGGTTGTGAACGCATTATCACTTATGCCTTTGAACAAGCTCGAGCACGAGATAAGAAGCGCAAAGTCACTTCGATCACTAAGTCAAACGCGCAAGGCTACGGCATGATTGTGTGGGATACAGCCTTCGAGCGGGTCGCTGAAAAGTATCCCGACATAGAGACGGAATCGTTGCTTGTGGACGCAGCCTGTATGGATTTCGTGCGGAGACCAGAGGATTTTGATGTGGTCGTCGCCAGCAACTTGTTCGGGGACATCCTCACGGATATCGGCGCGATTATCACTGGAAGCATGGGGCTGGCTCCGAGCGGCAATATCGACCCGCAACGTCGATTCCCGTCGATGTTCGAGCCGGTTCATGGGAGTGCGCCGGACATCATGGGAAAAGGCATCGCGAATCCATTGGCGGCAATTATCTCCGGTTCTATGATGTTGCGCTTTATCGGTGAGGTAGAAGCCTCGGAAACGATAGATGCAGCTGTACTGAAGGTCGTCGAGGCAGGCAAAATCCTACCACCAGACCTCGGTGGTCAAGCCACTACCTCACAGGTCGGTGATGCTGTGGTAAACGCGCTCGGCTAATGTGCTTTGTCGTGGGGGCGCATGGGCGATGCCCTGGCATTTGATTTCCTAACTTCAGCGTGGAAGGAAAATCGTGATCTCAGAATACATTGACAAAGTCAAAGTCGGTGGATCTCTACAAGTCAGTGAAGCCGAGCAATGTTTGAATACAATACTCGAAAAAGATGTACCGGACCAACAAATAGCAGAATTGCTTATAACACTCTCTGAAAAGGGCGAAAATACCGATGAGATTCTTGGGTTTTCAAGAGCATTGTTGGCGAAGTCGAGACCCGTTCCTCTGACTTCCAACGCCATTGATTCATGCGGCACGGGGGGTAGCGGTTTGGATCGGTTCAATGTATCCACAACCGCTGCATTTGTTCTGTCTGTTGGTGGTGTTCCAGTTATCAAACATGGCAATAAAGGTTCAAAGCGACCGAATGGAAGTTTTGATTTGCTGGAAAACTTGGCTGTGAATTCGATTTTGAAGATAACCGATTAGCGGACATTTTCACCGAAACGAAAGTCTGTTTTCTCTTTGCTCGAACATATCATCCGGTGATGAAAAAGGTTGTAGCTGCCAGACAAATGGCAAATAGGAGAACCATTTTTAATCTGAGTGCACCGCTATGTAACCCCGCAAATCCGCAATATCAAATCCTCGGGACGATTGATGTAGGTATGGGCAGACAGTTGGCAGAAGTACTCCGCCAACTTGGACGGACGCGATTCTTAATTGTTATCGGTGAACCCGGAATTGATGAGATTTCGATCTCTGGACCCACGCATGTATTTGAAGGGGTTGGAGATATAACCAAAGAATATAAAATTACACCTTCGGACTTCGGAATCACTGAGCAGGACTACAGCACCATTCCGGGCGGTGATAGGGACGAGAATGCAGAGATATTCCTATCCCTTTTACAGGACCAGACTCCCGAACCAATCTTGGACCTCGTCTGCTTGAATGCTGGTGCGGCCTTCTACTGTTTTGAGCGGACAGATTCTATTAAGGCAGGCTTTGATCTAAGCAAAAGCCTCTTCGCCAGAGGTTTGGTTCAAGATAAATTCCTTGAATATAAACGTTTATCGAATAAAAGGGATTAGAATATGGAAAGCACAAGACCACGACAATATTGGGACGATTACGCATCCCGATTCAAGAACCGGAGTTTGGCAGAAACATACGAGTTCCGCCCTCCGTATCCAGATGAAACGTATAGGATACTTCTAAGTTTGCTGCGAGAATCGCGAGGGAGAGTTTTAGATGTCGGATGCGGTCCCGGAAAAATAGCACGGGGCTTGTCAATCGCGTAGAAGGCGTTGATGCAGTTGATTTTTCGCAGGAAATGATCCGAGTAGGAAAGTCGCTCATCAACGGTGATCACCGAAACCTGCGGTGGATCAATGGACCTGTTGAGAAGGTGCAGTTATATCCACCCTATGATATGGTGACGGCTGGCGCAAGTATTCATTGGATGGAGTGGAACGTGGTTTTTCCGAGATTCAAGGAAGTACTGACAACAGATGGTTATCTCGTAATCATTGATGGGGATCGTCCTGTCGGAGCACCTTGGCAGGACGTAGAGCTTTCACTGATTCACAAGTATTCCACCAATAGACACCATGAGCGGATTGATCTGATTCAAGAACTCGTGTATAGAGGGCATCTGGAATTGGTTGGAGATAAACGGACAACACCGGTGAGTTTCTCACAACCCCTTACAGATTACGTTCAGTCCTTTCATTCGAGAGAAAGCATGTCCAAAGAGCACATGGGCGAGGAAAATGTCAAGGCATTTGATACCGAACTGTCGCATGTCTTGTCTGACTTTGTTGATAATGAAGGTTTCCTCAGTTTCCAATTAGAAGCGAGGGTTACTTGGGGAAGACCCCTGACATAGAATATAAAGACTAAACATTCCATTGAATCATTATTCTTTCGTTTCCGTATAAGGATGGAAGTTCGGTCCGCCGCCGGTTGATTGAATACTAAAGCCGCTCCACCCCCACCTTTTGTATTTACCTTTTCCACGGGTATATATTACCTGTGTCAGATGTTCATCGGTAATCGTGATGTTGTAACGCCTCTCGATCGTCTTATTTCCAACAGGAATCTGCAGTCGCTGGATCTGTTTCTCACCACCCGCAATGAGGTTTATCTCCAAGGGTTCAGAGTCGTTCGCACTGAAATAGCAGGTCACTTCGTATGCTCCGTTGGGGAGTGCCACTCGGAAGACACCATCTTCTGTTCCCCAAATGCTATCCTCGTAGGGCTGTGAAACTTCAGACTCGTTTTCAAAGCCTTCCCGTTCTGATTCTGTTAGCCAGCCGTATTGCCCATCTGTATAGACTGTGTCCGCATGGATAGCGATGTGTCCCAGTGCTGTCTGTCCCTCTTCGGGTTGTAGGTCAAAGGCGACAGTAGTGCCACCACCCCACATTTGTGGATCTGGGGCTGCGCGCTTACGGCGATAGAGTCGGTTATAGTCGTTGGAATCAATGAGTTCATACTCTTCTTCCAAACCGGCGACATCGCCATACTCTGTCCGCCAAATGATGGCATAATCAGCAGGCAATTCTTTATTCTTGTATTGCAGCGGAAAATGATCCGTATTCGCCTCGTAGTTATTGAGGTAACCGATTCCTTTATGTGTTGCCAATAGACACTCAATGTGCCCAAACGGTTCAACGTATTTCGGTTGAAAATCGAGCGAATCTGAGAAACCGCCCCATTCCCCGGGTGTGCTCATGAGGATCGTATCCTTTTCATCCATACCTTCGAGTGAGAGCGCGTTGGTGATGTCTCGGTTAAGTAGGGTGTATGTGTGGACATTGTAACCGAGATGCCATAAGGAGAGAACGATGATGACTCCCGCTACTGCGTAGTTTGCGTAACGATGCACGTTGACAGCGAAAAACGGAAGCAACACGAGGAAGATATACAGATGAAACCGATCGTTTATCCAACCGCCACTGTAGCCCGACCATGGTGCTATGAAATACATCGCAGTGATGAGGACTGCCATGATCAAAAACCCATCCATCTGGCTCACAAGGCGCGTCCAAAGTCTTTCGCCAGTCTCTTTCCATTCCTCTGATTCACGGAATTGACAACACTGCCGGATTCTATTGATGACCGTAAACACAAAGGCGACAGCAAAAAAGACTAACAACACCCGTCCGATAAGTATATGGTCATCCCGAAAGGAGACCAGGGATTTCATGGAGAAGAAGTAATCATTTAGCCATTCAAGACCTTTATGGTTACCTTCACCACCATGAGCGTTAGTAAGATAAAAGTAGTAGGAGAATAGGATAAAGTAAGCAGGTATAAGACTCCCTATGAAAGTCAGTGCAGGTTTGAGTTTTGTCAGCCCCTCTTTGAAGCGAAGTGTCAGTGGTTGTGAGGTCTCCTTATAACCCCACATCCCACGCAGTGCCTCGTAACCTGATGAGAAAAGCGCGAAGAACGTTAGCGACATGATAAGCAAGGCGTAGGAGTGATAGTGCGTAAGGTAGGTCGCCAGCAACAATATGTATATGACCACAATGTTTGCCAATTTAAGTTTGTCTTTGACTCTCCACCAGTAGCCAAGCGTGAAGAAAAACAGAGACATACTGAGGACAAAGTTGTAGAACCCCATGTGGAGTAGGTAATTATAGGCATACATACACCCAAGTAGTCCGAAGACTGTGTTTTGCTTTTCGACACCGTTGAGGAAATAGAACAGGGCGAGTGGCAGAAGAGCGATGCAGAGCGTAAGCACTATCTTTTCACAAACGAGGGGTGGGAAGATGTATAACAATAATAGTAGGAGTGCATGGGATGTCCAGTTCGGAAAGACAGTCGCGTTCAGGTCGTAGACTTCGCGTAAACGGTAGTTTTCGTGATTGTGGTATTCCTTCACAACATAAGCGTTGTAAATATGACTTGCCCCATCCTGCGTCGGAAAGTACTTGAAACCCCAAACCGGCAGAAGATGTAGCACCATTAGCACAATGACCGTGATATATCCAACAGAGAATAAACGTGCTTTCATTCTTTTAATGTTCCTTGTGGTTCATTGAGGTAGGTATGGCAATAAAGAGCCGTTCCGTTTATCTAGCCCGCCGAAGTTGGGCTTATGTGCGCTTGCTGTAGCGATCTTCCTCTTTTGTTATTCTAATAGATTCTCGCTTTTGTTTCAACACCCAAATTCTAAAAAAGTTGACATTCATCAACAAATAGGGGTATAATCTGGATATGGAAGATGTCTTAAACCAACACCTTGAAGAATTACCGCACAACCGATACGATATTGTCAGCAAACATATCTTTGGAACGTTCACCGAAGATTTATTGCGGGCCTTGACCAAAATCCCGCAGAACTTCAGAAGGATTTATTGCTATGGCAATGGGTTTTGAGTGGTTTAATCGTTGACCCTGCCGACATTCAACATCTAATGGAGGGACCTATGTTAGAATCATCAACTTACCGATATATCCTACAACAAGGCATCGAACAAGGCATCGAACAAGGCATCGAACAAGGCAAAAAACAGTACGCAGTTGAAGCGATACTCGCAGTGTTAGATGTCCGATTTGAAACCGATGTCGCAGAAAAGCTAAAGCCTTTTCTGGGTGCCATTGACGATCTACAACGTCTGGATCAGTTACACCGGGTTGCCGCGCAAGCATCAAGCATTGATGAGTTTACACATGCCCTCTTGAACCTTGAAAACTAAATGTGCCTTGTAGCCGAGCCTCCTGTCCGATGAGTCTGAAAATAACAGACACCCCGGTGTATCGTTCCACTATGACACACAGTGGGTGCCTGCTTCTTTTACTGAAAAAATAGTCTATAGGTTGGGGCGATGGAAATTCCGAGCATCCGTATCATTGGCGGTGACGCACAGGCTGGTACTTATGTCTTGCGGATTCATCTTAAAGAGAACACCACATTACAATTCGGACGGTTCAAGAAAGGGAAATTGATTTCATTGCCCGCCGGTGATTATATCTATACCGGTTCAGCACTTTCGGAGAAAGGATCGGCTTCGCTGGCGCGACGGCTCATTCGACACGCAACGCGGAGCAATAATAAACCACCACATGCCATCCGAAAAAAGATGATGAGCCAATTCGCCGAATGCGGGTTGTGCAGCGGAAATCTATTGCCGAGACAGGGAAAAACCTTGCACTGGAACGTCGATTTTCTCTTAGACTTGCAATCAGCAGAACTTATAAGTATCCTTGCTATCCGTTCCCCCGAACGTTTGGAAAATAGGATCGCCAAGCAACTTGAACGCGATCCACGGACAGATATTATTGAACCGGGTTTAGGCGCGAATGATGCGCGGGGTGCCACACACCTGTTACGCTTCCGGGCAGATGATATGGGGTGGGCATCCTTCGTTGAGACGGTTGGCAATACCTGCTTCTGAATTTTCATATCCAACTATAACAACTTTTGAGGTAAATATGCACGATCCACGACTTGATGAACTCGCAAACGTTCTCACGACCCATTCTACCAAAGTCCAACCCGGCGAATTTGTACTCATAGAGGGCATTGACATTCCACAGGAGATGGTCATTGCCCTCATTCGATCCGTTCGGAGTGCAGGCGGGATTCCGCTCGTTGAATTGAAACAGAACCGTATCCAGCGTGAAATCATTCTCGGCGGAGACGATGCTGGCATAAAACTGATCGGTGAATACGAAATATATCGCATGAAAAAGGTCCAGGCGTACATCGGGATACGCGGTAGCCACAACATTACAGAGATGTCCGATGTTCCATCGGAGGCACTCCAGCGTTATCAAAAGCATTGGTCGCGACCGCTTAACGATATCCGCGTGCCACAGACAAAATGGGTTGTCTTACGATGGCCCCACCCCGCAATGGCACAGCAGGCGAAGATGAGCACAGAAGCATTTGAGGATTACTATTTCGACGTTTGCACACTCGACTACAGTCGAATGGAACAAGCGATGGTACCCCTCAAGTCTCTGATGGAGGAAACGGATGAAGTCCACATCGTCGGTGAGGATACCGATTTACGGTTCAGTATCAAGGATATTTCTGTGATCCCTTGCGCAGGTGAATATAATATCCCCGATGGCGAGTGCTTTACCTCGCCTGTCCGTGATTCAGTCAATGGCACGATCCACTTCAATACACCGACAATCTATCAAGGCACAACCTTTACGGACATCCGGCTCCGCTTTGAAGGTGGTAAGATCGTCGAGGCATCGGCGAATAACACTGGAAGACTCAACGCCATCCTTGATACGGATGAAGGGGCACGCTATATCGGCGAGTTTGCTATTGCGTTCAACCCGTATATCATAAATCCGATGTTGGATATTCTGTTCGATGAGAAGATCGCTGGTTCTTTCCACTTTACACCCGGTCAGGCTTATGAGGAAGCAGACAACGGGAATCGATCCGCTGTCCATTGGGATATGGTGATGATTCAGACACCGGAGCATGGAGGTGGAGAGATGTTCTTCGACGGAAATCTGATTCGGAAAGACGGACAATTCGTCCATCCAGCATTGAAAGGGTTGAACCCGGAGAATTTAAGATGAGCAGAGCACAACATCGGGTACATGGAGATCCACAACGGTTTGAAGTTGTCGCAGATTTCATTGCCGCGCACTATGGCAATACGATCTATAGTGTCGCTGATGTCGCTGGTGGAAAGGGAATATTGACGCGTCTTCTCACGAAAAAGAAAAACTTTGCATGCGAACTCATTGATCCGCGCCGCACAGTGCTCAAAGGCATTGATCACCGTCCTGAGCAATTTGAACCCGATATGGCTGATTATTATGATCTGTTGGTTGGACTTCATCCCGATGGCGCATTACGTCAATTGGGAGAGGCAGCCCTCATTCGGCCCGCTGTGATAATTCCGTGTTGCAACTTCTGGGATGAACAGCGTCGTGGGCAGTATGAGTTATTGACAGCAATTGAGGACTTCTATAGACGACATTCAGTCCGGTTTGAACGAATTGAACTCGACTTCAAAGGACCGAAAAATATCGCTATCGTATCCGAACCTTTTTAACTATGGGGACCTGGACTGCTCTCCACTTAGTTACGAGCAGGTTTCTGGTTAAATCTCAATCATATTTGGGCATTTTGATGCTTCTTTATCTTGGAAAGATTAAACGAAAGTGTAGCCTGCAACAACAGCGCAGGCGGATTTAAGAAATACACGCAATAGACAGAATGCCCTTCACTGCTCCGCAAGGAATAATTAAAAAATGGCACAACAGCCCAATATTCTCTTTCTACTTACTGATCAGCAACGTTACGATTCACTCGGTTGCAACGGTGCTCCCGTCTGCAAAACGCCTGCCGTTGACGAAATCGCTGCAACCGGTATGCGATTCACGAACGCTTATACCCCTATAGCACTCTGTTCACCGGCGCGTGGTTCACTGCTCACCGGACTCTATCCGCATAACCACGGGCAGCTGTCGAACATGGGGAATTTCAACGGCGTATTTGCAAACCAGATTCTCGACAAACCCGCATATCCGAAACTTCTAACAGAGGCAGGTTATCGCGTAAGTTGCATCGGTAAATGGCATCTCGCCAAGCAAGGCGACACGGAGTTCTGGAGTTATGACAAATGGCACCCTTATAATGAATGGCATCAGTGGCTCCGCGACGACGGAATCGACTTCCGAATTGATAGGGATGCTGTCCAACCCTTTGAGTGGGGCGGCGAAGCACCTTTCTATGGCAGGCTTCCGCTCTCGGTTGAACGGACGATGGAGGCGTGGACTGCAGATAAAACGATTGAACTAATCAACGGCTATTCGGATGCTGAGCAACCGTTTATGATTGCTGCGAACTTCTTCGGACCACATTTCCCGTACGCCGTACCAGCCCCTTATGATACGATGTACGATCCGGGCACCGTTGAGCGGTGGGGCAACTTTGATGAACAGTTCATCAACAAACCCCTCATCCAGCAGAAGGAGATGCTCCGGTGGAACGCCAGTCATCTGACATGGCCTGATTGGCAAAAGGTTATCGCTGCGTATTGGGGATTCTGCACCTTCATTGACGATCAGGTGCGACGCATTCTCGACTGCCTCAAAGCGAACGGTATGGCGGAAGATACTATTGTTGTTTTTTCAACCGATCACGGCGATATGCTCGGCAGCCACCGGCTTTTCAATAAGGGATTTCACATGTACGAGGAGACACACCACATTCCGCTCGTGATCCGTTGGCCCGGCGCAACATCGCCCGGCACAACGTGTGATGAATTTGTGAATCTTGTAGATCTCATGCCCACGTTTTTGGAACTCGGTGGGGCAGAGACCCCTAATAATCTTGATGGTAGGTCTATTGCGCCTCTGTTGCAAGGGGAAAACGTAGAAGATTGGCCCGATGATGTGTTCGCCGAATTTCACGGGTACGAGCCGACACTTGCCACTGTCAGGATGGTGCGGACGGATTCATGGAAATACGTCTACAATCCCTACAGCGAGGACGAACTCTACGATATGAAGAGCGACCCGCACGAACTTCACAATGTAGCAAATCAACTCGGTTACAAGCATGTGCTTCGCCGGATGAAAGCGCGTATGGTCAATCGCTTACGTGAGACGAAGGACAACATTGTCATGGATGGCGGATGGCAGAGCAATTCGTTTGACCTACTCATCTCAGGAAGAGAACGGTAGGGACGAGGTTGCCTCGCCTGCGGTGGAACGGTGCGTTGATTGTAGATAACTTATACGCCTTAACATACAAAACTGAAAAATGATACACCCCTTTAACAATTCTTTATTTTCCAGTTATCACCTTGAGAAGGTCGTAAAGGAACAGGCATCAGTTACCTTGGAGTCTGTCTACGCACAGATTAAACAGCTTTATATTTCTGTAGCTGATTTTGTAGAGACCCGGAATGAAGCACAGACAGAAGAACAATTCATCCGGCCAGTGCTGAGACACCTCGGACATGTCTTTGAAGTGCAACCCCTACTACGAACATCGGCAGGTCCAAGGCGGCCAGATTATGCCTTTTTTGCGGACCAAGAATCATTGGATGAAGCACGTCAGCAGATCGATACAGATACCTTTTTCAACACAGCAATCGTTGTCGGCGATGCTAAGGCGTGGACCAGAAACCTTGATAAAAAATTAGTAGGGAGCGGAGATCCCTTTTCCAATAACAATCCAAGCCATCAGGTTGATTACTATATTCGCACATCAGAACTCACATGGGGAATCCTGACGAGTGGCAAATTATGGCGGCTTTATCATCGCGATACAAGTTATAAGTTGGATAGTTTTTACGAAGTTAACCTTGAAAAGATACTAACCGATGACGATATAGACGCATTTCGTTATTTCTACTATCTTTTTCAGCGTGAGGCATTCGTTCCAGATACTTCCAATCGCTCTTTTCTGGATGATATGTTATCAGGCAGTATCCGTTATACTGTTTCAGTTTCAGATGATCTTGGAGAGAAGATATATTTGGCGTTGGAGGAACTCATCAACGGATTTTTAGACTATCAAGGAAACAATTTAACGACTGCTGCTGCCGATGTAAAGAAAATACATGAAAGCAGCCTTATTCTGCTGTATCGTCTGCTGTTTGTGCTATACGCTGAAAGTCGTGGACTCCTTCCACTTGAGAATCCTGAATATCAGCAGGAATACAGTTTGGAGAGAATTGCTACCGAGATACACGGCACATTAGACACTGAATCCGTAATTCCTGATTTACGAAGCGATTATTGGAATCGACTCCAAACCTTGTTTACACTTATCGACAAGGGATGGGAAGAAAGCATCCCTCAATATAATGGGGGTCTTTTCAATCCAAAACGTCATCGATTTCTGGTAGAGAAGAAAATTGGGAACCGATCTCTCGCTGAGGTCATAGATACATTAACTCGGACGAAAGAGCGAGAACGGATCGCTTATCAAGATTTGGCGATTCAGCATCTGGGGAATGTTTATGAAGGCCTGCTTGAATATGAGCCGACTGTGGAGAGTCAGACTGAAAGAATCAAATTAAAGAAAAGTAAAACCGCTAAAAAGGCGAGTGGTAGTTATTATACTTCCGATGCGATTGTGCGATCGATGGTTGAAAACGCACTAAATCCCCTTTGTAAGCGAAAAGCATTTAAGGAAATTTTGAAGCTTAAGGTGTTAGACCCGGCTATGGGAAGTGGACATTTCCTTATTGGCGTGATTGATTACTTGGCATTGGAATTGGTAACACATCCTGACACACCACCCTTGCAAACTGGCGACGTTGACACAGAAATTGCCTATTGGCGCAGACGCGTCGTCGAAACGTGTATCTATGGTGTAGACAAAAACCCGATGGCAGTAGAGTTAGCGAAAGTATCGCTCTGGCTCCACACCGTATCAAAAGGGAAGCCGCTTTCATTTTTGGATCACCATATCCGATGTGGAAATTCGTTAGTAGGGGCAAATATAGCTCATCTCGCGAATTTACCTGTAATCCAAAAATCTCGACGTTCCCAGGAAACACCCCAACCTGCTTTAGATATGGTTTTCGAGTTCGCAGACACTGTCTCTGAAGCAGTCGGACACTATCTCGTGATTGATAGTATGGAGAGTACAACTGTTAACGATATTCACGTTATGGAGCAAGAACTGGAACAAGCACAGCAGACACTCAATCAACACAGGAGCGTTGCGAATCTTTGGTTGAGTGTCTATTTTGGCAATATGGTTGAGCGTGGTGATTACCATAATATACTCAATGCTCTGAAATTGGGACAGGCAGCAGATTTTTCTAACGTGCAAGGTTATCAGGAAGCACAACAATTAGCGGAAGACTATCGCTATTTCCACTGGGAGATTGAATTTCCAGAAGTCTTTTGCGACGGATCTGGCAATAAATTGGAAAACCCCGGCTTCGATGCGGTCATAGGGAATCCACCATACGGTGCGGAACTTGATTCTTTTGAAAAGAGGCATTTGGGTGCTATCGTGACAGATACCGGGAAAAACAAAAATAGTGCTGCGTTTTTCATAGACATTGCTAAAAACCGTTTGCTGAAATCAGATGGGATGCTTGCTTTTATCGTGCCAAAGTCACTCTTATTTGTCGAAAGTTGGCGGACGCTGTTTTTCGCATTGTTGGGAAAAACCCGGATTTTAGTTGACGTAGGAGAGGCTTTTAAAGGAGTCAAACTGGAGCAGGTCATTTTCATCTATGATGCCTGCTGGACAGAAGATTTTTATGAAGCCTATAAATTTGTTGACGAGACTTGGAGTAATAAAACGGCAATATGTCATGCCGATTCGCGACAGTTTCAAACGTGGATATGCGATGTTTCGACTGAAGAGATTCAAATCGGGCTAAAGGTGAGACGAATTGGGAAATTGATGAAAAACATTTCTGATACAAAGCGAGGGTTACCGTGGCAAAGCAGACTGAGTGGATCCGGTGATGTTCCAGTCGTTGGGGGGAAACAGATCGTTCGGTACGGGACAAATGGGATCAAGGGTTTTGTAAATTCCCAAGACTTAGAACCTCCTGAAGATTCAGATTCCCCAAATGAAAAAGTCGAATTTTTACAACAACCGAAGGTGATGTCACAGAACATTATAGCACATATTACAGAGCCAAAGCCACATATCAAAATTATCGCAACAGCCGATCAGACAGGCGACCTGTTAAGCGTAGATACAGTAACAAATACTGTTCTTACTGATAGAAACATCTCTCCGATTTTTATCTCGGCTCTTCTGAATTCGGAGTTGATAAACTGGTACGCCCATAAATTTATTTTTGCTTCCTCTGTTAGGACTATGCATTTTGACGAGGACTATGTTGGCAAGATACCAATCCCTATTGTAACGCCAGAAGTCCAGGAATCTATCATTGAATTAGCAGAGCAGATTATGGCAGCGAAGCGGGACAATCCAGAAGTTTGTATGTTGAAGAAAGAACGGAAAATTGATAAGTTAGTCTATAGTCTATACGGATTGGAAGCAGAAGAACAAAAAATTGTTCAATCATCAATTGGAGATGCGGAATAGAGGCTTCCGTGCAAATCTGTGACGGAGCAGGGCTATTTAGTTCGGGGCATTTTCTCTTGCAATTTTGGTTTTTGTGTGATATACTTAAACTAGTTGTGGGTGGCATTGCTATGAAACGGATCCCACTCCATAGTGTCAAACAGGAGAGAATTTCCTAAGAAACAGTCTGTTCCAGAGAATAAAAAGGAGTTGCATAAAATGCAAAATCGACGTTTTAATCGAGATATTTTTGGTAATCTGAAAACACAAAAGGCGGCACAGAAAGCACTGCCGGTTTTAATTTTATGTGCATCGGCAAAAAACCCGAGGGCAATACTTATGCGGGAATTAGCTGCGGCGATTGTGCCAGATCTTAAGCAATTCAATTGGACGATAGGGTTTGCTCTTGGGTGGATTCACAGAACACTTTACGATTTGGAAAGATCAGATAATTGGAACTATGGAAAAATACCAGGTATTACCGCAATTGTCTTAGCTAACCCTGAAACGCCTACAAACTATTGTATGAAGGAGACTGATCCCTCGTCGTGGGAAGACTACGAAACCAATCATATCTTACCTATTTTTGAATATCCACATTGGGATAAGGTTATAGACAGCCTCTTTGGAAGTCTATAACCGAACGAACCTAACACAGAGGCGGTGGATTCGCTGTCCGCTGCCTTTTATATGAAAATACAAGGAGATTAGGCTTGCGAATGTTTACACAAGCAGAATTGTTAGCTGCACGATTTTGGTTTCACAATACCAATATAAAGTACGAAACGATAGCAGAGAGGACAGGGATCAGTGTCGCTGAAATTGAGGCAATCCTTGAAAGTGAAGAATATCGCGAAGCTGTTGAGGGATTGATCATCTCAACCCGAACACCGAGAAAACTTCGAGAGTGGATAGACACCTGGACCCCATCAGGGCTAGCAATTCGGATGCGGTTACCTGAAACAGTCGTCTCAGAAATGTTAGAACGGATAAAACGAAACATAGAAAAAAACATACAGGAAAATAGGTGTCAAATCTATGTTTCGTCTTGTCTGCACGCAAGCGGTGGCTTCCCTGTCCACCGCCCTTTTGTATTTTGGCTCATGTATAAATTCAATGCAACTGTGTCAGCGAAGTCAATCACCACAAAGGTTAAAATTTCCTTATGCATGCAATC
The DNA here is from genome assembly GCA_028818705.1 of Candidatus Poribacteria bacterium. GTDB lineage: Bacteria > Poribacteria > WGA-4E > WGA-4E > WGA-3G > WGA-3G. Next base: position 1,155 of record JAPPNJ010000087.1, on the reverse strand, counting down.
TCGACATGAGCCTATATTTTTAACATAAGAGGTATTGAGATGAAAATATTAGTTTTAAGTTCTTACACAGGAGATCAAAGATCTAAACCCCCTAATCCCATTACACGGGCAGATCTTTGCCCTGCCCATTATGAGCGACGGGTAGAAGAGCTAACAGACTACGGCGTGCCTGCTGGAAAAATGTTTCTCGGTCCCTATGCCTGCCCAATACGTGCAGGTTTAAGAAAAATTCGGGAACATGAGCAGTTGAAGAGTCAGATAGAAATCAATCATTACTTTCCCACAACCTGTTATCGAGTTGACCTTCAAGAGGACTTGGTTCATGAAGACGATAAGATCGTTCCGTTCGATATTGAACCACGTTCTGGCTCTTACGATGAGACGGATATTTCGGGTCGCGTTCAAGCTTTAATAGAACGTTACGACCTCGTTTTTTCATTGCTGAAAGAATACGACTTCTTGCCACTTGAATGCATGTTTGAGAGCCTGTATAAGAAGGTTACCCTCATTTTCTTAGTAGCAAAGAGTTGGAAGCCTGCAGATGGTTGGAAGCGTTCAGTTCTTAAGTCCCGCTGTGTTTTCGTGCATCAAGTTAGACACATTGATGGTGTGTCTAATTATAACTATCAAGGCGCAGTGTTCAGAAAATTATGTGAAGTTGCTCGCTGTGAAGGTTTTGAAGTGTTTGAACAAGTCAAACAAGACCCACAAAGCCTAATAGAAATTATACAAAGTAGTCCATAAACTTTACTTTACAGGACTTACGCATTTTTTCATGAAATCCTACATAATACCCCTTGTAAGCAGGGTTACAAACCCCGCCTGCAAGAGGGTTTGCGTAAGTCCTGCATTTAATATTGCCCCTCCAGATTTTCTTTGACATTTGCTAAAAAAGGATGTACTATAATACTCTTCGGCATCCAAAAACGGTGCGCTTTCACTATTCCTGCTGTGTTCCATTTGACGGGTCCAATAACCGCAGGAATGCCATTTTCACATCCGGTTCCAAACTTTGTAAATCCTCTTGGCTAAGAACTGCTAATATCTCATCAACCGTTAAGCCATCCATCCGTTCTTCGGGGGTCATTTTTTTCAAGAGATCGGTCCCCATAACATCAACGATCTGTTGGAGTTGCTTTTCGTATAAACTCTGTT
>JAPPNJ010000095.1:1452-2604 GCA_028818705.1 Candidatus Poribacteria bacterium | reverse complement strand
CTATTCACTACACATCCCCTCAAATTAGACCCGGATAATTTGGCGAAGGTATTGATAACTTGCTCTATTAATTGTCTTTTAGTGTTTGCTCTCTTTGATCTGCTGTCTGGTAGCGGATTGTTAGGGTTGGGCGGAGGGTTTCGTCGGTTGCTTCTTTTGAGGAGAATATGATGGGGACATTGCCATCTTGTAAGGCGCAGAGGTAACCGTAGTTGTAGTCGGGGTTTGCTACCCAAAAACGGACGGCGTCGGTGAGGAGTTCGCTTTTAATCGTATAATGTTTGCCTGCGCCTTGAATTTCGCTTGTGCCGTCAATGCGGTGGGCGACATCCTCGGAACCGTTGTAGTCGCTTTCGGTATCACCGTCTATGCCTGACAACATCGCTTGCGCGGGACGCTTATTCCATGGGAGGTTACGATGCAATGCACTGTTGTAGGTGAGCTCGTTATCTTCCGCACGCGTTGATGTGCCTCTGCCTTCCTTCCACGGGAGCAGGACACGGCGGAAAAGGACGGTTTGCACTGCATCTGTCTCATACTGCTCGACATGCAGGGTTATCGTTGCTTCTAAGACTTGTGTTGGTTCTCGGATTCCCATATCTTCAAATGCATCAAATAGGTCAAAAGCGACGAAAAAAACGCTTCCTGTTGGATTACATAAGAGCGTCGGTTCGGCACCGGCGTTGTTGTTTCGCGTCTTTCGATCTTTATTGACATGTAATGTGGTATCCTGCAAACCCCCGGAGAAGGTGACAGCGTCGCCTGTGCCGAAGGTTATTTCGTTTACGGGTGGGACCATAACCTCGAATCCGGTTTGTAAATTTGGAGGAAGCGCGAGACGATAGGTTTTCTCTATCTCTAATGGTGTTGTGATCAATAAGACGCGGTTGCCTCGTTGGTCGAGCAACACGTGTTCGATTTGAGCATCTGGTGTAATTCGATAATTATTGGGGTTTTCAACTGTCTCTGCGGGTAATTTTCTGTCGTCGAATTGCAATTGAATTGCAGTTTGGGAAAGTGCCCACAACACAGGGGGAGGCTCCTTTGCGTTGGCAGCAAAAATATAGGAAAATAAGAGTGATAGAAATATGAGAACCCTAAAAACGACTCCAGAATAAATTTTCAAAATATGCCTCCATTATTGTTTATCGC
>JAPPNJ010000095.1:0-1352 GCA_028818705.1 Candidatus Poribacteria bacterium | reverse complement strand
GAGCACAGCTCGCTCCTACAAGAAGATTTTATCGCGAGCACAGCTCGCTCCTACAAGAAGATTTTATCGCGAGCACAGCTCGCTCCTACAGAAGAAGCGCGGTCTACGGCACATCAGCTGTGATAAAGACGGCGTTAAGGACATCTCGCTCTTGTTGTCCGGAGGGTTTGTTGATGACGGTATCGTTAACGACAAAGGTGCTGGAGGAGCCGCCGTCAAGATTGATGGCTTCGGTTGCGCCGATTTCAATGAGAATGTTGGCGAGTTCGTAGAGCGTTAGACCGGTGCTATACTTCGGTTGCCGTCCATCGGCGACGACGAGAAAAAGTTTGTCAGCATTGTAAGCGAGCGCGGTTCGGGGTTCATGGCTGAGATTTAGTATCGGTGTCCGTTTGCCCGGGGTATGCCGTTTCTCTTCGTTGTGCATTTTCGTCAGCGTCTCATTTATCTTACCGTCCTTGAGGAGTCGGAGTCGTCCGCCGATAGCGTGTTGGACATGATTCCATTCGGGCGGTGAGAGCGTGAGTTTGAGCGTACCCTTTGCCCCGGCACTGAACTGAGACACGCTTGGGTCTTTCAGGCGTGCGTTCATCCAGAGGATTGCGCCGTCTCTGGGGATGACGCTGTTTCCATCGCGTGAGACCTGTTCCACACGATAAGGGTGTGCATAATTGGCGGTCAATGGCAGCGAAAGTCCATTAATTATGGCCTCTATCCCTCGACGACGGTTGGTGCGTGTAGATTCACCGAGCCGTGGCGTGTAAAGCGTCACCTGACAACCATCAAGTCTACGCTGATTGATGCATCCGAGTGGTAGGGTATGTGTGCCTATCTGAATGCTGGCTTCCATTTGCACCGGGGAACTTAAGAATTCGCCGGACTCGGTTACACCGAAACAGGCTTCCGTATCTGTCGGCTGTGTAATTAATTCACCGTCTTGGATATGTAAGTTCTCTAACACGCCCCCATAGCCGCGCATATCCCCGAGTACGCCGAAACCGCCGTTAGTTGCGACAAGGACACGTCGATCCCCGCGTTGGTTGCGACGGTTCGCCATAGAACGGACGGTCTCTTTCCCTAAAACTTGCGCCTTTGCGAGTGCAACCTCAAAGTGGAGTGTCGGTTCAGTGCGCGACATCTCGGCGACGTAAAGTACACACGCCTCGACATCCCAATTGTAGCGGTAGAGATGCAGTCCAGGGGTAAGTTCAGGAAACAGTACCTCTTTTTCGCCACCCGCGTGCGCAATAGTGGCTGTTATCAAAAGGAAAAAAATAATAGTAGAGAATTTATGCATTACTAAAGTTTGGACAATATTGTAAACTTATGCTGCCTTGTCAAAAGAGGGTGGC
>JAPPNJ010000185.1 GCA_028818705.1 Candidatus Poribacteria bacterium | reverse complement strand
ATTTTGCCGAAAAAATCAAGAAAAATTACAAAAAAAATCAAAATAAATAGAAAAAGAGTTAATAATTCCAGTATTTTTAAAAAAATGCAGCAGTCGTCGGGAATCGGAGTGTTTTTGCGAATCAACACGGAATGCGCGTAAATCAGAATCAACGGTATGAAGCCCATATGGGCTTCAAAATCAACGGTATCTATGCCTGTGGGCATAGACCGGGGTATGAATGCCGTGTGGCATTCCCCGGGCATTCCGTGGGGTGTTTCCCCTGCTCGCGATATTCCTAAAAACGTTACCTTATGTAAACCAAAGTTAAGACTGGAACCGAAAACTAAACAGTCCTATTTTTATCAACAAAATTGCTTGATATATGTCATAGTGTACGATATAATAATGTCGATAGATTTGCATTTATGGTAAACCTTACCGTGGGAGAGAAGTGTCTGTTTATTTGTCCGGTTTACCATATAATAGAAATACTTCGGTTGGAATTGTAAGATATAAGATGCGGAAATTTCTTGGTCCACTCCCGGATTTAGACGATAGACTTGATCGCGTAGACGATCGGATGCGGAAGGCGCGTAGACGCCTTGATAGACAGGTAGATGAGGCACTTATTCCGCTTGATCTTCAAGAGGACTTCAGCATCTCTGAATTGGAAGGCGATGTGATGCTCGTTTCACGGGATGACGATTTACACAGCAAGGTGAGAGATCTTCTCCATTCCGAGGGCTACGGGTGCGATCTTCCAGAGCGGACCTTGGAAGCTATCGGTATGCTGAAGTTGTTGAAATATCGGATGGTAATAGCGGATTGCACAAATGGTGGTCGACCGCGGCTCTTTAAATATATTAAGCGGTATCAGCCCCATGTCAAGGTGATTACCATTGTGCCTGATGATAAAAGAGCACGTAAGGCAATGAGAAGGGGCAGCTACAGTTTCTTGATGGGACGCGATTTTGATCCGGAGCAGCTGCGCACCTGTCTAATGAGTTCACTTAGATTACGGCATGAGGTGTGTTGGTTGTTAGCGCATGGGGAACGTTGCAACCGTTCATGTATTGATGACTTCGAGTCCGATGCGGATTTTAGGGAAATGTGATGAAACGTCGCACTGACGTCCGGTCTGTGAATTGCTGAAAAATGGTGAAGTTTGCAACCGTTCTTGTGTCCATAACTATGAACCGGATATTTAAGTTCAGATATGACCAAATATGGCAACAAACTTAGAATTTAAGGCACGGTGTCAATCGTTTGATAGTTTCTATCCGAGGTTGACAGATCTAAATGCGATGCACCGTGAAACTGTATATCAGACTGATACGTATTTTTATGTAGTAGCCGGGGAACACCGCGCAATATCAGAAACGTGTGAGCCTCGCCTTAAACTACGTGAAATTGACGAGATGACTGAAGCGTGGCTTATCTATTATGAACGTCCGAACCACGATGCTTCGCGGTACAGTCAGTACCAACTCTGCAAGATTACTGAACCCTCAACCTTGAAAGAATTGCTAACCGCCGCACTGGGAATCAAAACGATTGTAAGAAAACAGCGAGAGTTCTGGATGTTCAATAACACGCGTATCCATCTTGATAGGGTTGTCGATTTGGGACAATTCATTGAACTGGAGACGGTGTTTCAAGGACAAACTGAAACTGAAGCGAAAGAAGAGCATCAACACGTTAAAACCACACTTCACCTGGAAACTACTAACCCGGTTGCTGTATCCTACAGCGATCTTGTTATGCAAAACGCGTAAATAATTTTCGACCTATCTCATAAAAGCGGGAGGAGTTCAAAATGAACGGTTCAATGTATCAAAAAATTTTTGAAGCCTGCAAGGATGTGGGTAGTGCGAGACGAAACAAACTCCTGAGGATTTATTTACACATTCCGTCGTTACCGGCATTGCGAGCTACTCGAGCATCTTTGACGGAACTAAAAGGAAAGTCAAATCGCAAAAATGATAGGCACATGCGTTCACCGAGAGAAAAATAACCTCCTCCCCGTGTCATGATTCGGGAGGACACGTTGACAGCGCGTTTTTTTCGGGCGCGGTTCCAATGGAAATTCCTCACAAGCGCGAGTTAATTGCTTGCACTAAAAGCGGGATCATCAGCTCATGGTGTCCCGTGAACGTATAGCCTTTCCCTCCTATCTCCGTCGGTCTTCTGACGACATTCTCCACAGGACGATATTGTTGATTCATGTCGAAATTGGCAGCCGTGAAGTGGGACACTGTCTGCCCCAGATTTCGAGCGATCGTTAGTGCCTTCAGAAAAACCTCCGGCAGAATCACCGCTGAACCCAAATTTAGTACGACCCCACCGCCTTCCAATTCCTTTACCAATGCTGTCAACAACCGAAAGTCGGTAAAACTCGCTGCACCAATAGCAGCACCGTTCGCGTCAGGGTGCTGGTGAATAATATCTGTGCCGATAGCAACATGAACCGTGATTGGCACATCGTGTTGGACACCACTTGCAAGGAGGCTATACGCGTTATAGGGAGCGTCCATCTCTACCAGCTGCTTACCCAGTGCTTCACCCATTCCGATCCCTGTATTCGCAGCGCGCTGAATTGCGGCGTTCATCAATCCACCGGTCTCCTCCCACATCCCGAATTGCCCAGTTTGGAGATACGCAGAGACATCCTCCGAGGTCTCCCCAATAAGAGCAATCTCGAAATCGTGGATACTACTCGCACCATTAAAGGCAAACCCGGTAATCACACCACGCTTTACCAAATCGATTAGAAGTAGGCTCAACCCACACTTGATAACATGCCCACCCATCATCACGATGACCGGTTTGTCGTTCTGATGCGCTGCGACAATGTCATCGACGAGTGCCAAGAAATCTGGTCCCTTGAGGATGTTCGGGAGGCTCGCTAAAAATGCGGAAATATCCGTCTCTGGTTCTGGCAACCTCGCGAAATCTTGAACAGAGACTTTGTTGATACGCTTCTGAAGTGGATAGGTCGTCACAGAAGACATGTCAACGGGTTTCCAAGGTTTTTTCATCAATTTCATCCTTTGAGAATTGTAGATAAAAAATTATACCGATAATAAACCAGAAAAGCAACACTGTACGTTGATGTAGGATGTTATCTGCAAGCCCATAAATAAGTGCCGAGATTAGAAATCCACTCGCACCAATAAACGTTCCCATGCCCCAAAAATCCTCCATCTGCCGCATAGCAAACACCGATTTGCAAATGATTGCGACCATCCATAGGAACAGTAGAAGTGACGGAATGCCGTGCTCAGTGGCGATGTGCAGGTAGATGTTATGGGCGTGATAAGGTGTGTCATATTGCTCAGGGGGTCCATTAAGTTGGTACTCGTAGCGAAATCTGCCCGGTCCGATGCCAGTAAGCGGGTGCTGCCCGATAAATTCGAGCGATGTTCGCCACCACTGCGGGCGTTCGCTCATGAACCCTGCAGGATGCGTAAGCATCGTCTGAAAGCGTCCTTTAATATGCCGCGGAACGGTGTCAATTATTGCCTGCCGGGTGCTTGTGTTCAGAAATAGTACGCAGAACACAACGCTCACTAAAGATAGTGCTAATAAACAGTGCTTCCACGAAATAGTTGTAGATAGCATGCTGATGACGAGATAAAAGCCGATGAATATCGTTGCCACGGCAACGCTCACCCACGCAGCGCGCGTCAAAGTCAGCACAAGATTCGCGCTCATCAAAACTAAAATTATCCCCAGTATTAAGGTTGAACAGATCAGGCGAAATCGTAGTCTCTGGAAATTGTTCCTAAAGCCAGCTGCAAAGTAGCCCATGACAAATGGAAGACTGAGGGCAAGATATGCGCCGAGGTCGTTCGGCATCTTGAATGTCCCGGTGAGTCGTTGCTCAATCATGTACACCATGAGATGCCTCTCGCCTTTGCGGACTGTGTAGCGTCTATCTCTCGTTGGATCGTCAATACGCCATTCGTCGGGTTGTGCTGAGGATTTTCTGTCCGTTACATGAAAAGCCGTTTCGGAGAGTGGCACCCGGCATGTACGCAATTCGGCGCGTAATTCGTCTGAAAATCCGTCTCCTGCAGCGAATTCCTCCTGAAATTGTAACCCAATCCGACCCATAAAATCGATGCCTAAGCGGGTATCGTTTGCGTAATACCAGAGTCCAAGCGCAGCAGAGATGCACGCTGCGGCGATAAAAGCAATAACTACATGTCGCCACCGGGTTCCCAAGCGGCTGTGGACAACTGCGTAGAAGAGCAGAATTGCCCGGAGCAATTTCCAAAAATAGCCGAGGCTACTGGTCGAAGGGTGCGGCGCGAAGAGTGAGGCTATCAACGCTAACCCTAAAAACAGACCGATAGGAAGGTCGAGTGGTGTCCGTTGCCAACCGATTTTCCGCTCTGAAATCATGCGTCCCATCCATCCAAAGAGGACAAGCGAAAGCCCTGTGTTAAGGAACGCTGTTGAATAACCAAAGGGTAGGGATAGAACAAAGATTATGAATCCGATGTAAGTTGCGGTGTTAAAGACTTTTGCCGGTGTAAACCGTGTGGAGGACGAGGATTTCAGTTCTGACATAGATGTAGCGTCACTAAAAAAATTATTGGAAAATTCGACGGGATGTAATACAATGTCTGATAATCAGAAGTTGTCAGTAATCAATACGCTCACTTCGTTCGCTTTTAGTTTTCGGTCCAGAGGCTTTTGTGGTAGTGAAAACGTTATTATCTGCCACATGAATTAACTGACGACTGCAACTGCTAAGTACGAAAAAGGGGGTTCCACCATGCGCTTTACATCCAGCCTCATTACGTCACTTCTGGCATTTTGTCTCATTAGTCTGCTTTCCGCGCCATCTGCCACTGCTTTTATTGAGCGTGAATATACAATTCGTGAGGTCGTTGATGCCTGTACAAACATCGTCTTCGGCGAAGTAAAGAGTGTTGACAAGAGACGATTGCGAGGCGTTGTTACTGTCAAAAAAGATGTCAAAGGAAAAAGTAATCTCAAAGAAATCAAAATGAATTTCGCCACTGGGCATTACAAACCTGGTACCTCACCAGAAAAGCTTGCAAGCCTGCTGAAACCCAAAATGCCCATCATTGTTTTCTATCGTGACCATTACGGCATTGATAGTATGTGCTTTGTTGACAATACGTGGTTTCAGATGCGGGCATATCGCGGCGGATACGGTGGTTCTTGGTGGACCTTCACACACATTGATCCGATGATGTCACGCACGTTTGATGGCAAAACGAAGGCGTTCCAAAAGATTGTTATCGACATGTTGGCTGGTAAAATGTGGGTTGACGCATCGAAAAATGCAGTGAAAGTCTTAGTCCTGACAGGAAACAGCACACATCCGACTTGGAGCCAGACTCCCGTTTATACCAACACGGCTACTTATGAATATCACGCCCTACGATCCGTAAAAGAGGTCAGGAAACGTCCGGTTGTACACGAACTCACCAAAGCACATGCACTCCCACAATTAGAAGACGCTGATGTGTTATGGATTGGATACGAAGAAATTTCAAGTTATGGGCACTACCTCCTTTCAGGTGAAGCGGAGAAAAAAATTAAAACGTTCGTGAAAAACGGCGGTATTGTTGTCGTTGCAGGGCAAGACAGCAGTGACGAAAAACCGTGCGAAACCGGATGGCTACAAGGAAAATTGAAGGGCGTTGAAAGCCCACCGACCCAGAAGTTCGTCGTTACGCAAGAAGGCAAAGACCTTTTCTCTATACCCAACCACATTGAGTCGGGCAAGATCTTTATTGATGATGCCTGGACAAACTGGAATCGCCGCGATGAGATTTTTGCGACCACCGAGAATAAGAAGGAATTGGTTGTGGGTGCAAGGCGATACGGCAAAGGTTTGTATGTCATTACCAGCCTTCGCAACGATAGCCAATATACAACGGCGATGAACAAGAAACTTATAGAGAATATCATGCACTATGTTGTTGGCAAGGTCAAGTAAAACGCGGATCGGATCATTTATCTATCGTGCCTACAGAAACTTTGCTACAACCAAGGTAATGTCGTCGTTTGTACTTTCGCCTTGCTGATGTGCTCGAAGGTCAGACAGAATCTCAGTTTTGATCTCTTCTGGAGAGAGATGGCGCTTTTTGGAAATCAGTGCTTTGAGACGCTCCAGTCCATACATTTCAAGTTTAGGGTTGAATGCTTCAGTGATACCGTCTGAATAAAGGACAAGCAAATCACCGGGATGCCATGCCATCTCGGTGCTGTAATATTGCACGGGTTCTTCAAAGAGTAAAATGCCGATTGGTAGAAATGAGGATTCCAATTCAAGCGGTTCCTCACCTTCGCTGTTACCACTGTTTGATTCGGCACGGTAGAGAAGCATCTGTGGGTGACCGGCATTGGCGTATTCCAATCGATTGTCCGGATGGATGATTAGATAACAGCAGGTTATGTAGATAAAAGCCTGTGAATCTTCTTCTACGACCCGTGTGATGGTCTTCATGACTTCCGGCACGGAGGCGTCAAAGCGAATTTGCGTTTGCAAACCGCTTTTCGTCATCGCCGCCACCATTGCTGAGTGGTATCCGTGTCCCATGACATCGCCGATGAAGATCCCAACGCGGTTTTCGGAAAGTTCCAGATAGTCGTAATAGTCGCCACCGACACTATTAGCGGGTTGACAATACCCAGAAGTACTGACGCATGGATGTAAAATTTCTTGATTCGGAAGGAGAGACTGTTGGACATCAGCGGCGAGGCGCATTGATTCGCCTTGTGCAATCTCTTTACGGATAGCACTCGTCTGAATCTCAAGGTCGCGTCGGATCTTATCGTTGAGAACCCGAAACAGACCGAGGCCAATTCGCGGCTCACGTGTTATCGCATTGAAAAGATCACTTCGGGTAATCCGCAGAAATTGGGTCGGTTTCACTATTTTAACTGTAGCACTCCGCGGTTTGTTGTCAATCAGAGCGATTTCGCCAAGGCAATACCCTTTCTCATCGATGAACAACAGCTCCGTCCCTGTCTTAATAAGGCTAACTTTACCCTCAATTAAAAGATAAAGCGAATCCCCTTCATCTCCCTCCTCAAATAGCATTGAATCCGCAGGATAAGCAACTTCGTTCGCAATCTGAGAAATCGCCCTTAATTCGGCTTCTGGGACTTCCGAGAAAAGTTCTGTTTCTTGTAAAAATTGTAACTTATCGGTTTCTGCTAACATTGTCTGTCTATTGAGCCTTTGACTTTTTGTAGAAAATGTGTTAAAATGTAGGCAACGATTACCTCTGGACTATGGCAAATTAACGTGCTGAGTGAGAGTATTCAATTTGCATTGCGATCTGACTCAACTCCAAGCAACACGCTATCGCGAGATTTACCGAAAGATTAGACGAAATTTACATATATAAGTTGAAGGCAATGCAAGAGATCGAGGACCCTGCTGTACGTCCAAATATCTATCATGGCACTGAAAAGGGAATTATGTCAATAACTGATTTTTTTCGAGGGAAAGTTCTGCTCATTACCGGTGGCACCGCGTTTTTGGGTCAACCGATGTTGGCGAAAATTTTAACCGCACTTCCCGATATTCAAAAGATTTATCTCCTTATCCGAAGCCGCACCGATACAACTGGGAAACACGTTTCCGCTCAAGAGCGCTTAGAAAATGAACTTCTCACCTCAGATGTTTTCGCGTCCCTCCGTCGCTTGCACAGTGAAAATTTTGATGCTTGGGCACAACAGAAGCTAACTGCTGTTGAGGGTGACCTCACCGACGAGCACCTCGGCTTCAGCGATGCCGAGTATCAACGACTCCAAAACGAAGTACAGATTTTCATTAACATTGCGGGACTCGTGGATTTCGATCCGCCTTTTGATGCCTCTTTGTGGGGAAACGCGCTTGCCGCCAAGCATGTCGTCAACTTCGCAAAGGGCTGCCAAGACGCGATATTCTTGCACGTCTCAACGGCGTACGTTTGCGGAGATAAGCCGGGACCTGTTCTTGAGGAATTACCACTTTCCTATGAACAGTACGCCGCACAGTATCAGGAAAAGAGCGGAATGGCTATTCCACAGACACTCTCCGAAGAGGTTGATGGACTGCTATCTCTGAGTGCTGCTATCCATGCCGAAGTCGACACTCCTGAAAATCTTCAACATTTCCGGCGGGAAGCCGAGGAGCAGAAAAAAGGAACTCGGAAGGGGCTGGAGGCGTTGGTTGAGGAAGTAAAGGCGGAATGGCTTGAGAACCGTTTGGTTGAGGCAGGATTAGAACACGCACGCTCGCGTGGGTGGAACGATACCTATACCTACATGAAATTCCTCGCCGAGCAGATGGTTATGGCATTGCGCGGCGATCTCCCGACAGCTATTGTACGTCCTTCAATTATTGAGAGTAGTTTTGATGAACCTGAACCTGGGTGGCTCGGAAAGTTTAGAATGTCCGAGCCGTTGATTGTCGGTTTCGCGAAAGGACGGCTTCCAGATTTTCCTGCAGATCCGAATATAATTCTGGATATTATCCCCGTTGATTTTGTTGTGAATGCTATCTTGGCAGCTGCTGGGGCAACCGCAAAGCGTGGTGGCATTGAGGTGTATCACGTCGCGACTGGAACGCAGAACCCGCTCTACTTTCGCGATATCTTCGAGGCGACCTACGATTACTTCGTCAAAAACCCAATGCTGGAAAATGGGAAACCTGTCGCAGTGCCTATCTGGAAATATCCGAGTTTAGAGGAATTTCAACGGAAACTCGACAGTCGTATGCGTCTCATTGATTTTACCACGGCGGTGCTTGGGCGACTACCGATGCGTGCTGCCAAACGAAAGCGTCGCCAACTTACCCTGAAACAGAGCGGTGTCAAAGCACTTCTGCACTATATTAGAATCTACGCACCTTATACGCGCACCAATTTTGAGTTTGAAACGAAGAAGATGCAAGGACTTTATGACACGCTTTCACCTATTGAACAGCAGCGCTTTAACTTTGATGTCTCGAAAATCCACTGGAAGCGGTATTTCCAAGAAATCCATATTCCTGGCATCAAAAGGCATGTGTTAAAGATCGAAGATGGTACAACCGATGACTCGGAAACTGGCGCGGCACGTTCCTCTGCGACGAAATCGAACAAGGCGGACGCACAAGACGAATCCGAGGAGTCTGTTACGCCGTTTGAACGGATTGACCCGAAAACAATTGTAGATCTGATTAAGATACAGGCAGCGCGAATCCCCGATAGAATTGCCCTGCAGATGGCAAGCGAGGGTGAATGGGAAGAGTTTACGTATGCGGAGACCTACGAACTATCGCGTCAAGTCGCGTGGCGGTTGTGGGAGAGCGGCTTACGTGAAGGTGACCGTGTGGTGTTACTTTCCGAGAATCAACCGGAATGGTGCATCGCTTACCTTGCAGCCGTTCAGATTGGCATCGCTGTCGTTCCGCTCGATGCCCAGACCCCTGAACACGAGGTCTTGGCGATTGCAGCATTCACTACGGCAAAATCAATTTTAGCATCCGATACTGTTTTGGAGAAGTCCGGTGCGGCTTTATCAACAGCAGAGGCGATGCTACAAAACATCAATAACAACTGCGAGATTGTCGGTTCCGAACTCCCGGAGAACGGAGAGCTCGCTACTGAGATTCCAGCCAATTTTCCAAATGTCGAAATATCTCCTGATACCGTCGCCTCCATTATCTTCACAATGGGAACTACCGTTGATGCTAAGGGCGCCATGCTCACGCATGGGGGCTTCCTCTCTAACGTACAGGCAGTCGCAAAGGCACTCCCACCGACAGATACGGAGCGTATCTTGTCGGCACTCCCACTTTATCACGCTTTGAGTTTTTCGTGCAGCCTATTGATGGCACTTTACAGCGGCACAACCGCCACCTACGTCAATGCTCTCCGTCCAACAACGCTTCTGAAGACAATGCGTGAGGCGAAAACAACCGCCTTTATCGGTGTTCCACGCCTTTTTCAGCTCCTCCAAGGCACAATTGAGCGGCAGGCAGCACGAGAAGACACACCCGGTGAAACTTTAGTAGAAAAGGCAAAAGCGGTTATGGGAGGCGAGATTCGCGTTCTTGTGAGTGGTGGTGCCTCGCTCTCCGATGCGATTTATGACGGATTCCTAAGGTTCGGCATGACGATTTACCAAGGTTACGGTATGACCGAGACAGCACCTGTTTTGACTGTTAACCCTTACCAAAAGAGCAGGTGCGGCTCTGTCGGACCGGCGGTAGAAGGTGTGGAGCTCAAGGTTGAAAATCCAGATGGGGATGGCATTGGAGAAATCATTGCTAAGGGACCGAGCACGATGAAGGCGTACTATCAGAACCCCACCGCTACAGCAGAGGCTATCCGTAACGGTTGGCTCTACACAGGCGACCTCGGTTATATGGATGCTGATGGCTACCTCTACCTTACTGGGCATTGCAAGGACGTTATCGTTCCTGCTTCTGGAAAAAACGTCTATCCCATCGAATTGGAAGCACTATATCGGAACAGTTCGGTTATCTCTGAAATATGTGTGGTTGGTATCCCTTACGAGGATGGATCTGATACAGCCATCCACACCGTGATTGTACCGACATCACCCGACGAAACAACAAAGGCGGAAATTCAACACCACCTTCAAGCGCGAGCCAAGGAGCTGCCGAGTTACCAGCAATTTCATAAATTTCATCTCTGGGACGATGCTCTACCAAAGACCGAAGACGGACTCATAGATCGGCACCATCTACAACACTGTTTACAAGCCCGTATTGAAGACACAGCACGCCTCCATGAAGAGGCCGAAACAGAAGCAACGGACGCCGAATCCGCTCTACCAAGAACCGACATCCCCGAAGAAATTCTCTCCACCTTTTCACGATTGGCGCGCATGCCAGCACATCAGATTCACTTAGAGAGTCGCTTGGGTATCGACTTAGGACTCGATTCTCTGACGCAGCTTGACCTGTTGTTAGTCCTTGAATCCAGACTTGGCGCAACAATTCCCGATGCCATGCTCGCCGACTTGGAGACGGTAGGCGATGTCGTTAAACTCACCGAGACGTTTCAGGCTGACGCTGCGAGACAAACAGATTCACACAGCAAAACTGAAAAGCTGGATTTGCGGCAGGTGCCGCGATGGTATGCGCGCGCTTTCCGTGCTGTGATTACTGGCTTCTATCGGAACTATTTCTCATTGAAATGCTATGGGCTTGAGCATATCCCGCAAGACAAACCCTATATTATTATGCCGAATCACTCAAGCCATCTCGATACGCTAACAGTGATTACTGCGCTTGGCAAGAGGGCCTACCAACTCTGGGTGCTTGCTGCGCGGGACTACTGGTTTGCTACGCGTCTCCAAGGCTGGTTCGCTGGGAAGTGCCTCAACGCCCTTCCAATAGAACGGGAAGGCAATTTTACCGAGTTTCTACAGGATCTCAGGACAGCAAACGAGGTGATGGCACAGAATAACGGCTTGCTTATTTTTCCTGAAGGTACCCGTTCACTTGACGGTAATCTTCAACCGTTTAAACCTGGGATACTTAGTCTGCTCATCTACAGTCCCAACATCCCGGTTATACCGGCGTATATTGATGGCACCTATCGCGCTTTGCCAAAGGGGCAGAACTTCCCTAAGAAGCACCCAGTACGCATCATATTTGGAGAACCGATCACCTTCCCGCCAGAAGGTTGGGGGGACCGAGGCAAAACGCCGACAGATCCGGACAAATATCAGGAATTCTTGGAATTGGCACAGCATCGCGTTGCGGAACTTGGAGCAGTGTTAAAACAACAGCAGGATACTTGAAAAGGTTGATCATGTCGGATCCAAACGCAAAAAAAACAGTCGCATTTTTTGATGTAGACGGCACTTTACTGAAGTCTACAATTGTGCACTACTACATCTGGATACGCTCTGCCAAGGTTCCGCGCCTTCTGGGACTGGTATGGCTCGTCGGATTTCTGCCGAAAATCGTTTATTACCTAATTTTGGACAGGATAAGCCGAACCCGTTTCAATCAAGTATTCTATCGGAACTATCGCGGGATGGATGCTGCTGAGGTTAAAGCGTTGTCAGTAGAAATGTTTGAGACCTATCTGCGTCCGAAAATCTTCTCCGAAGCAGCGTCAGAAATTCAAGAACATCAGCAACAAGGCATGATGACAGTTCTCGTAACCGGATCGCTCGATTTTATCGTCCAACCCATCGCCGACTACCTCGGTGTTGAGGTTGTATTGGCACCGCAACTCCATGAACAGGGTGGACGGTTTACAGGTGAACTCACAACGCCGCCGCTCATCGGGGAGCGGAAAGCGGAGGTGATGCGAGAGTTTGCCACACAACACGAAATTTCATTAAAAGACTGTTATGCTTACGGCGACAGTCAATCGGATTTACCAATGTTAGAATGCGTCGGAAATCCGGTCGTCGTGAACCCAGGAAAAGCACTCCGCCAGAAAGCACTCGACTCTGGTTGGGAGCTACACGAATGGCTGTAGAAGGTTGTCAGTTGTCGGTACGGGGCTGCGCCCCTTTCAGTTGTCAGTTAATGCTTGTGGTAGTTGCGTGTCGCTTGCAGGCCACGGGTATTAACTAATTACTATTCTCCTGACCGCTGGCGGTAGACTCCTTCCATTTTTACATAGACCCGTTGCGCATCAGTGGCAAAAAATAAGAAAAGGAGATAACTATGAATATTAGGCGTTATTTTGAATCCATGTCCGAACCGAACGACACGATAATCAGGTCGGATTGCTACGCAACCCTTTCAGTTAATAGTTTTTAGTACGGCAACTGCGTTGCCTTTCGATTAATGGTTGTCAGTACGGGTTTCTGCGAAACCCTTTCAGTCGTCAGTTATCAGTTAAGAGGGATTTGTGTAGTCTACGTTTTCTGCCACTGTCAGAAGTTTAACTGATAACTGAAAGTGAACGAAGTGAACGTACCGATAACTGAAAACCATTAAAAAAGGAGATAACTATGAATATTAGGCGTTATTTTGAATCCATGTCCGAACCGAACGACACGATGTTTATTGAAATTGGGGATAGGTATCGATTTACCCGTCGCGGAGACGATTGGACTAAATTCCGTGAGGATATAATCCAACTCTTGGAGGATACTGTTTCTGATGAGTTGTCGAAGGAATTTGAAGTAGCAACGGCGGATTGGGTCTCGGAGGCGTAACGATATATTCCATGTCAAATCTAATCACCGATGCACAAGCGTTAGAAGCTGAAGGCAATCTAAACGAAGCCATCCAGACTTACGATAGCATCCTCAACACAAATGACGAGGCATCAATCCTCGCGCTTGCGAACTTTAGACTTGGCAGGATCTATCGGATGTGGGGAGAACTCTTCACAGCACAACGGTTTTTAGCTAAAGCGCATCAACTCTCCCCAAGCGACACGGATATCCGAGACGCAATTGAGGAGCTCAATCAGCATTTTTCAGAGAATCGGGAAGCGGTTGCGGATGAAATGACCCGCAAGAACAGCGATCAGATCGTATCCCTCTTCCGTATCGCTACTGGGATTAAGCTCATCACAATGGACAAACCCGTCCAAGCCTACCCACTGCTAAAGAGCCGCACCAAAATCTTTCCAAACGCCGCTGTCGCCAAGCATCTCCTCACCGACATCCAAATCACAGAAGAAGAGCGGAACTCGGCGATCGATTTTCTGTTGGAGAAAGACTGGCTTGTTAGCACGGGTGTGTCGCTTTACACGATAGCAGAGAGTGGCTTGTCCGCCTTTTATATCGAACTCGCCCAGTTGCATGTTGATAATGCAGCTTATACAGAGGCGGCGGCATGTTATGAACAGGCGCTTTGGCTCGATCCGTCGCAGCAACAGTTGCGATACCAACAGGTCATCTGTCATGCCGAGGCAGAGGCGTGGGAGATAGCAGTCGAAACGCTTTTGCAACTGTCCGCTGAGGAAGTGCCTGAAGGCGTAGATCTTGAGGCATATCACACCGCTGTCGCGCAAAGCTATCACCATATTTATCAGACAACCCAAGACGAAAGTGCCAAACAGCAGGTGATTGAAGCGTGTGAAGCTGTATTGCAACTGAACAAAAAAGCGAGAGAGGTTTCCAGACTTCTTGGATTGTATCAAGGTAAAAAATCGTGGTGGCGTCGGTAATCAGGTAAATGGAAAAATAACCCACTCGAGCGGAGACGAAAACCGTCGATAAACAATCTCCCAAAATCTGTGTAATCTGCGATTCAGGCAATTAACCCACCTTCCCCATCCAATCTTCCAAACTTCCTATAGGCGCCACTCTTTCTGACAACTGATAACTGCAAAACCCAATTGACAAAAAGCCATGCATCTGGTAGAGTATCCGCATATTCGCACGTGTTTCAGTGGACTTCCAAACGATGGCTGGATTTATTTTGGGAATAGACGAAATCCATTCCTTGTATTACATTGATTTCTGGAGGAAAGAAGATGGCAGAACGTTTAGCAATAGATGGTGGAACACCCGTTATCGCAGAACCCGTACCCAGTGGAATGCACGGTCCCAGCGTCATAGATGAACGCGAGATCAACGCCGTAACCGAGGTCCTACGCAGCGGGAAGCTTTTTCGATTCGTTGAGGATTCAAACGTAGCCAGTTTTGAAAAAGAGGCAGCCGCACATCTCGGTGCCAAACACGCTTTGATGGTAAACTCAGGCACCTCGGCGATTATCTGTGCCCTGACAGGGGTCGGTATCGGACCGGGGGATGAGGTGATTCTGCCGGGCTATACCTTTATCGCAACCGCCGCTGCCATTGTTGGCGTTGGTGCCATTCCGGTGATAGCAGAAATCGATGATTCGCTCGGTTTAGATGTCGCCGATGTAGCGCGGAAAATTACACCCCATACCAAAGCCATCCTACCCGTACACATGCAAGGTGTGCCGTCCCGGCTTGAGGCGATCACAGAACTCGCACAGAAACACAATCTCTTGGTTGTTGAGGATTGCTGTCAGTGCGTTGGTGGACAGTATAAAGGACAATACGCAGGCACGTGGGGTGAAGCAGGCGCATGGAGCCTCAACTACTACAAGATCATCTCTTGTGGGGAAGGCGGGCTTGTCTTTACCGACGACTACGATGTCTATGAGCGTGCAGCGTTCGCTGCAGAACCCGGTCTACCGATGTGGATGAGCGATGCTGAATGGCAGAACAAACCATTCTCACGGCAGTGTTACCGAACCAGTGAAATTTTAGGCGCGATCGCACGCGTGCAGCTCTCAAAGTTAGAAGGGATTTTGAGCCACACACGCCGACTCAAAAAGGCGTTCATCGCGGAACTCGCCGAGACACCGAAAGGCTACATCCGTCAACATGTGGATGATCCAAGCGGCGAATGCGGTATCAGTGCCGCGATTATCGTGAAAGATGTGGAACTCGCCAAAAAGTACGCCGATGCGCTCAAGGCAGAAGGGCTCAACGCTGGCACCGCTTACAACGAAGGCTTCCCGGATCGGCATATCTATACGTATTGGGATTCGATCCTATTCAAACATTCGCCCGATGCATCGGGATATCCGTGGAAAGATCCGCGCTACACAGGAGATGTCGAGTATTCGCGGGATATGTGTCCGCAGACGCTATCCATCCTTGGACGTGCCCTACGGTTCGGGTTCAACGTCAACATGCAAGAGGAGCACGCACGACTGATGGCAGCCGCTATCAATAAAGTGGACGATGCTCTCGGATAGACTATGCTCTATTCTGGTGAGATTGGGATAATATAAGTGCGCCGACCGACTTCAGTGAAACCGAGCTTTTCTGCCACGCGCAGCGAAGCGTAGTTATCTTCACCACAACTCCAAGCCGGTACCTTACCTCTTGCTTGAATCTCTTGAGCGACAAGGGATGCCGCCGCAGTAGAGAATCCTTTTTCGCGCCATGTTTCCAGTGTAGAGACCCCGATGTCGGCATGTAGGTTGGTCTCCGCGTAGGTGTGAGCGATAGCGACAATGTTGTCGTTCACAACGGCTCCAGCGGCGATGCCGTCTGTTACCATTGCTGCGTGTGTTTCGTAGCCGTTTCCTTGGATTTCCGTAGGGGCTTTCGCCAGACGCTCAACATCTTCTGATGTTAGAAGGCAGACTGCTTCATTCGGATAACGGTTGACAGGTGCTAAAAGGGCGTGACAAATATCGCCATAATAACGAACAGGTCTGCCGGTGTCCGCTTCAATCAGGGCACCAAGAGAGGCAGCGCATGCGGTTTCGACGTTGATGCAGCCCCAGCCATCGGTCGCTTTTAGCAGTTGCCACAGTGCATCAGCATTGGTACCGAAACCGCACGGCTCATCTGAGCAGTACGCATCAAAGACAAGCGAAGCGGTGACATCTGGTAATGTACCAGCGACGTAGGCATCACACATTCCCTGTTGCAGGCGGGATGCAGAGATAACCGTCATCGGTGTATCGCCAATGATATCAGCCAGGGCGAGACATTCTTGGGACGTAAGTTTAGTCATTTAATAGTTCTCAGTTGTCAGAAAAAGTAGATTTTCTGAGAAGGAGTGAAATGAAGATTACAATTTTGGGTTCAGGCACCTCGACAGGCGTTCCTGAGTATAAATGTGACTGCGAAACTTGCGAAGATGCACGGGATGTTAACTCAAAAAACTATCGGACCCGTTCATCGATCCATATCGAAAAAGACGAAAAGCACCTCCAATTTGACCTCGGACCTAATTTCATGGATCAGATCGTTCGGAACCGGATTGACTGGATAGATGCTGTGATCTTCACACACTCTCACGCCGACCACGTCAGTGGCACAAATGACATCGTGATGCCGTGCCGAAAACAGCAGATGGATATGCCCATCTACGGTCCCGAACAGACGATGAGCATCTTACAACGCAACTTTGATTATATGTTCACGAAGGAGACGTTTCAAGGTGGAGGGGTCGGTCATCTGCTCCCAAATGTTGTTGCGCCGGATCAGCCGTTTGAGTTGCTCGGTTTTGACATTACACCCGTGCCGGTTGAACACGGAAATGTCCCCACTTATGGGTACCGAATAGACGATTTCGGGTACCTGCCGGATGTCAAACGGCTACCGAAAGCATCGCAAGACCTGCTAAACGGGATTGAGGTGTTGGTGATTGATGCGCTCAGTTTCAATCCGAGGCATCCGACGCATCTCTCGGTGGGTGAAGCGTTGGAAATTAGCGAGGCACTACAACCGAAGGAAACCTATTTTACGCATATTATGCACCGATTGGATCATCGCTATTTTCCGGAGCAGTGCAAAGAGATGGGGATTGAACTCTCAGACAACGCCTACCTCGCCTACGATGGACAGGTGATTCAGTTATAGTGTGTGCCTCGATCTACACTAAAGATCGAGGCAACAAACGCTTCTCTTTACCTACCGAATCCACTACCCGGTGGCGGTTTCCGTTGCTGTAGAACGACCCTATCACCGTCGGTTACACCACTGTTAATGATGACCTGCGTCTCGTTCTGCATTCCCGTCTCAATGGCTGTTCTCTTACCTTTAGCACTGCCATCGTCTAACATGACGAATTTCCCTTTTAAGAGATTCACCTGTGCACTGACACCATTGGCTTTCTTGTCGCCTCTAACGAGGAGCGATATAGTCGTAGGACCTGGCATAATGCCGCGCTGTGAGCCGTCCAAACGAATTGTGACGCTACCGTTTCCGACATTCTCAACCGTACCGTTGAAGGTTTTCTCGCTGATTGTCTGCATCACAATCGATTGATTTGGTTTGAAAGGCGATGTATTGCCTACCTGTGCGTTAACAATCGCACCTTTTTCGTTGATGACTGCGTCAATCGGTGCCAAGAGGACATTCTTTTCTTCGTAGGTAATAATGTCAACATCGGCACTCATACCGGGACGGAGTTCTTCCGGGGACCCAAGGACTTCTACCATCACCTCAAAGGAGATGATATTGTCTTGCTCTTGACCACTTGGTGAAATTTCGTAGACCTTGCCATCGTACGTTTTATTTTGGAAGGCATCCACAACGATTTCCGCTCTCTGATCCAAGCGTAGTCGTTCCATATCGACCTCGTTGATGAAGGTTTTGACGACCATTTTGGAGGGATCAACGATAGTCATAATGGGCGGACTTTGCGAGAATGCCGACCGACCGGAGGTCACAATTTCGCCCTCTTCGAGTTCAAGGAGTGTAACGACACCTGCCATGGGTGCCCTGATTGTGGTCCACTCAAGCCGTTCTGCTTCGTTTTTCAGACTACTTTCCCTTCGCAATTTATTCGCGTCAGCACTAACTTTGGATTGCTGGGTCAACAATTTCTCATTGTCGTAAGTGAGCATTAGTTCCTGCAACTGCGTTTCAGAATTGTCTGCCCGGATTTTGGCTTCTTCCTCGGCTTTCTGACGCATCTTTTTCAGATTGTCGAGGTTCAGTCTCTGGTTTTCAAGTATTGCCTCGCGGTTTGCTATAGAACTTTCGCGGACGTTAATCGTTCGTTGTTGTGAAACAATGGTCTGTTTCTGTGATTCAACCCGTTTTCCAGCAGTTTCATACTGTGCTTCTGCATTTGCGTGCGCTGCTTGTGCGTCTTCCAAAGCTTTTTTCGAGACCAATCCCTTTTCAAAGAGTTCTGTATTTCGGTCGAGTTCCGATTTGGCGTTATCCATCGAAATCTTGGCGGATTTCAGCGATGTTTCCTGCTCCGACAATGTGATTTTTGCCTGTTCAAGCGCGATGCGGGCTTGCTCCAAGGCTATATTGTCTTGGTCAAGCGAGTTCTGCGTCGTCTGAATATCTGTTTCTGCTTGGCTGACTTGTGTTATGGTTGTGGCTTGAACGGTCTCAAGATTCGCTTGCGCGATTTTCAAATCTGCGTCAGCCTGTGTCAATTGGCTTTCAAGCCGTTCATTTTTAAGTTCGATATTTAGTTCTGCCTGCCTGACTTGCGCCTTGGCAGCTGCGACATCCGCTTCCGCCTGTTTTTTACCCTCTTCATAGAGTTCTGGATCAAGCCTTAGCAGCACCTGATCTTTTTCGACGTAATCGCTATTTTTAACGAGGAGTTCAACGATCTCACCCTCGACGTTGGATTTAATCTCTACGTCAATAAGCGGTTCTAAGTTGCCGGTTGCACTAATGCGCATTTGGAAGTCGTCGCGCTTGATGACTTCAATTTTCTGAGCCAGTGCCGAATCGTTGCCGTTTCTGCCCCGTCCCAAGACGACCCAGCCGATTGCGACAACAAGTACCAAAATAACGGCAACGGCAATAATTAGATTTTTCAAAACTAATCCCTCCCAGAGAATGTTCAAAGGTACCTGATCTCTTTCAGGATGTTGCAGAAACAGGCACCTTCTCGTTGGGGTAGGCGACAGCCGATCAACCTACCTCGCCTATGTGTTCAATTAGCAATTAGCAAATCGCAATTAGCGAAGCGCGAACCGCGAAAAGGGACGAAGTCCCGACCAGATTACGCGTGTTTGTGTGTGCTTACCGCTCTACCTGGGGAAACGCCCCAAGCAAAAACACCTACAGATTTATTTTCAAGCTCACGTTAATCGGTCCGGAGTGCTTCGACAGGCGTGAGTTTCGCCGCCTTATTGGCGGGATATAGCCCGAAGAAGACACCGATAGCGACTGAAACCAGTAAGGCAATCACCATTGTCCCGAATGAAATCACTGAGGGCCAATTGCTCCCTTCCCAGACAAACTTAGAGATGAGTGCGGCGGTGCCGCGTCCCATAAAGATGCCTAAGATGGCGCCGAGAATACCACCGGAGAGTGTCAGCACGGCTGCTTCAATCAGGAATTGTGCCAGAATATCGCCGCGTGTTGCACCGAGTGCCTTCCGCAATCCAATCTCCCGCGTCCGGTCGGTGACGGAGACGAGCATGATATTCATCACACCGATACCAGCAACCATCAAGGCGATACCTGCGATACCGCCCATCAAGGCTTTCATCACTAAGCCTACCTTATTCGCGGTTGCCAATTCCTCGGTAGCTGTCCAGTAGTTGTATTCTTCGCCTGTGTTATTGTGTTGTCTTCCTAATATCTGCTTGGCGTCCATGATCGCAATCGGAATTGTGCTAACATCCGATGCTTCGATACGGATACGTTCGACGTCTTCGCGTCCCTTGAAACGCTGTTGGAGCGTGGTTATTGGGATAATGAACCGGTCGTCCCAACCCGAGGTGTCCATAGCGTCGCCTTTCTCTTCCATCACACCAATGACCTTGAGACGGACCTCGTAAAGTCCACTTCGGCTTCTCCACCGTGAGGATTGACGGGAGGCTTTAATCTCTTTTCCGACTGGATCTTCGTCGAGGAAAACCTCTTCGGCAACTTTGTGACCAATCACAGCCACACTACTCGCTGCTTCCACTTCTTCAGCCGTGAAAAACCGACCATTTGACGGGTACCAATTATGCGACTGGTCATAGCCAGCGGTCGATGCCACAATACGGGATTCTTTTGTGCGTCCCTTGTAATTCACTGTCCAGCCCGGCATATCGTCTTCAGCCACGACATTGATCACCCCGCGGGCATGCTTGAGAATCTCAAAGGCGTCTTCGGTTTCCAAATCCTCGGCGCGGTTTCTTTGCCAGCGTCCTTTACCACGCACAGCAGACCCGGCTGCACGGCTCAAGGTCCCCGACTGTTTATCCCAATCGTCCTTATAAACCTCAATCATCTTCGTGCCGCCCGTCCGCTCAATCTCTCGTAAGACCATAGCACTCGACCCATCGCCGACAGATACCATACTGACGACCGAGGCAACGCCTACGATAATCCCTAAAATCGTCAAGGCAGAACGGAGCGGATTACGCCGCAAACTGGAAATGCCTAAAATGATACATTCAATTATATCCACTTGGGTTTCCTCCTACTCACTACGGAGTGCTTCAATGGGAGAGAGTGCTGACGCTTTTATCGCTGGATACAGTCCAAAGGAGATGCCGATGATCGCTGAGAAAGATACCGAAATCAATATCCAGTTTGTTGAGATAACCGAGGGCCATTCGGGCACAATTTTGACGATATTGACGGCAAGCATTGCCATCCCTTCGCCAGCGAAGAGGCCCACTAAAACACCCAGCGCGCCACCTACACTACACATTACAACTGCCTCTATTAAGAACTGCAAAAGAATGTCAAAGCGCTTCGCGCCCAAGGCTTTTCTCAAGCCGATCTCGCGAGTACGCTCCGTTACAGCGACGAGCATCATATTCATGATCCCGATGCCACCCACGAGGAGCGAAAAGCCTGCGATACTCCCCAAGGCGATTTTAATCACCTTACTAATCTTATCTAACTGCGCCATACCTTCCCGCATGTCCCAGATTGAGAAGAAATCGTCTTGACCTTTATGCATTCTTCGCAGAACGGTTTTTACCTCTTCAATCGCTTGCGGTACTTCCTCAACGGTATGGGCGTGAACCGAGAGCATCACAATCCTATCATTGCCCGTGAAGCGTTCCTGAGTCGTTGTCAGCGGCATGAAGATCATGTCGTCTAAATTCCAGCCGAATCGGAGGCTTCGTCCTCGACTTGCCATTGTTCCAACAACAGTGAAACGTTCGGTGATCCGCTTCTGATCTTTTCTACCATATCGGTCAAAGCGACCGCCTGGGCCTTTGCCAATTTTGATTTCTTTTCCTACAGGTGATGCATTACCAAATAGGGCGTCAACCACTTCAGCGCCAAGCACACAAACCTTTGCTTCATTGCCAATATCTTCATCCGAAATAAAGCGACCTTGCTCGATATTCCAGTCCATTGCTTCGGCAAACGAAGCGTTTACACCATTATAGCCTGTCCGATGCTCTGTACCTCCTGCGGCTTGGGCGAGAACACCACGCCATTCGGGTATCCGCGGAACAACCAACTTAACGGACGGACATTCTGCCTCTATCGCCAATACATCTTCATACTCAAAGTACTCATTGCTCCGATTGGGTACCCATCGGTTATTCACCCGTTTATGGCTACTCCGATACATCGTGAATTGGTTCACGCCACCTAATTTCTGTGCGTCTTGTAGCACAATCATCTTCGCACCGTCGCCAATGGCAATCATCGCAAGTACAGAGGCGACACCGATGATAATTCCCAGCATTGTAAGCAAGGAGCGCAGTTTGTTACTGCGAATCGCAGAAACGCCAACAGATAACCCTTCAAATATACGCATCTTCTGCCTCCCAATTATTAAATATAGTTCTATACTCAATAGTTAGACAGGCATAGGGTAAATAAAGTTCACTTTTTTGTAAAGTTTTTTATGAACGCGATCTGCGAATCCTGATATTCACAATTTCTGTAAGTTAGACTACTCTCATTAGACGTAATTAAGGGAAATAGGTTTAGTGTCTTAACCCAAGTTGAGAAGTAAAAAGTTGTCGGTATTTAAGGGACACACCTGGCGCCTCTCTGGGGCTTGGCAGGTTGATCGTTGGCGCGTTCTATACACCTATCGCCCCTCTGGGGCTTTAACATCTGAGTAGGCCGCCACCAATTATCAGCCAATGAAGGACTGCTTAAAATTCGTGTAATCCGTGTAATCTGCGATTCAGACTGCTTTTAATCTTTACGGAGCGCCTCCATTGGTGCGAGCGATGATGCCTTTAGCGCAGGATATAGCCCAAACGAAATGCCGATGATCGCCGATACCGATACCGAAATTAATATCCACTCCAAGGAGATAACAGCGGGCCATTCGGGAACAATCTTAACGATTTTCACAGCGAGCATCGCCATCCCTTCACCCGCAAGAATACCCAACCCAACGCCGATTGCACCCCCGACAGCACACATAATCACCGACTCTATGAGGAACTGCAGCAGAATGTCCAGGCGTTTTGCACCGAGTGCCTTCCGAAGTCCGATTTCACGGGTACGTTCTGTTACAGCGACGAGCATCATATTCATAATTCCGATGCCGCCAACGAGGAGCGAAAACCCGGCGATACTCCCTAAGGTGATTTTTATGATTTTACTGATTTTCTCTAACTGCGCCATACCGGCGTGCATCTCAAAGATTCCAAAGAAATCGTCTTGATTTCTATGTCTTTTTCTCATGACAGTTTTTACTTCTTCAATTGCCTTAGGAACATCCTTGACGGTGTGTGCATTGACCGAGATGAACCGAATATAATCGTTGCCAGTGAAGCGTTCTTGGGAGGTTGACACAGGGATAAAGGCAAGGTTATCGAAACTCCAGCCGAACCGAAGACTGGTACCTCTCGGCATCAGCGTTCCGACGACTGTGAAACGCTCCGTAAATCGCCTCCCCTTTTCTCGGTTGTGCTGGTTATAATAATCGCTGTGTCGTGCGATTTTGATTTCTTGTCCCAAAACGGATTTATCCCCGAACAAGGCGATCGCTACCTCATCTCCCAATACACAGACTTTCGTTGCGTTCTCCACATCTTTATCTGTGATAAAGCGTCCTGCTTTAAGGTTCCAGTCCATTGCGGTTGTATAGGTGGCATCTACGCCCATCCAGCCTGCACGGGTTTCAGTACCGCCTGGTGCTTGGATGAGTACCCCTGACCAGTTCGGGTTTTCCGGCGTGACAGCCTTGACGGATGGGCATGCTGCGGCGATTGCTAATATGTCTCCATATTTCAGGTTTTCATTGCTACGATTGCGGACCCATCGATTATTTACGCGTTTCCACCACGTACGGTATATTACAAATTTATTAGCACCTCCCAGTTTCTGGGCATCTTGTATTACTATTTCCTTAGCCCCGTCACCGATAGCGATCATTGCCAGCACCGATGCGACACCGATGATAATGCCAAGCATGGTCAGCAATGAACGCATTTTGTTGCTACGCATCGCAGAAATTCCGACGGATACCCCCTCGACTATACGCATTTCATCCTCCAAATTATAGTGAAATCTGTCTTTGCCGATTCCCGATTAGATTTTTTACTTGTTGTATCTTAAAAAAATGCGAGTTTTAAATTTGACACAGGAAATGGAATACCCTCTATCCGATAATATAGATACAATTTAAACCCAAAAGGGTTGCATTAATTCTCTAAATCAGTAGAAGCCTGACACCGAACTCATGTTAAAGAGGGGAGTTTTGGACAAAAAGGATTAAAGAAATTGTCTGTGTAATCGGCGATTCAGAAGATTAACTTAAAAAAAAAAGGCGCGGTTGGGAAACCGCGCCTACAAGGTTATGGGATGATTCTATTTTTACTCTTTACGTAATGCCACAACCGGTGGGAGGATAGCAGCTTTTATAGCAGGATACATACCGAAGAAAATACCAATCGCCGTGGAAAATGATACCGAAATCATAACCCACTGTATAGAGATAACCGAGGGCCATTCGGGCACGATTTTAGCGATTTTGACGGCGAGCATTGCCATCCCTTCGCCAGCAAAGACGCCTAATCCGATACCGATTGCGCCACCAACACCGCACATTATGATCGCTTCTATTAGAAACTGTGCCATAATATCCAGCGGTTTTGCACCGAGGGCTTTTCGTAACCCGATCTCGCGCGTCCGCTCACTAACAGCGACCAACATCATATTCATGATGCCGATCCCGCCAACGAGAAGTGAGAATCCGGCGATACTCCCCAAGGCGATTTTGATCATTTTACTAATCTTCTGTAATTGCTCCATACCGGCGCGCATCTCGAAAATTCTGACGAATTCATCTTGGTTTTTGTGCCGTTTTCGGATGACGGTCTTCACCTCTTCGATTGCTTTCGGAACAACGTCAACACTATTCGCGAAGACCATGATGTTCCGCACTTTATCGTCGCCGGTGAAACGTTCTTGTACAGTTGATACAGGGATGAAAGCGAGATTATCGTAGCTCCAGCCAAACTGGAAACTTGTACCTCTATGCATGAGTGTGCCGACTACAGTGAAGCGTTCGGTTAACCGATCCCGCCGTCTTCTGCCCCACTTATCGTAATATCGGACATCTCTTGCGATTTTAATTTCTTGTCCTAAGGGTGAATTATTACCAAATAGCTCGAATGCGAGTTCGTCTCCGAGCACACAGATTTTTGTTGCATGTTGAACATCTTCATCTGTGATGAAGCGTCCCTCTTTAAGGTCCCAATCCATTGCGGTTGTATAGGTAGCATCTACCCCGTTATAGCCTGCGCGTGCTTCAGTGCCGCCTGGACCCTGAAACAGAACGCCGCGCCAATCTGCAATTCTCGGCGTGACTGCGCTCACCGATGGGCATTCTGCCTCGATTGCCAGGACATCTTCATATTCCATATATTCGTTGCTACGGATGCGGACCCACCTGTTATTTTCTCGTTTGTAGGATGTTTGGTATAGTGTGATTCGGGTTGCACCACCCATTTTCTGTGCGTCTTGAATCACGATTTCCTTAGCCCCATCGCCGATGGCTATCATTGCCAGGACCGCCGCGATACCGATGATGATTCCTAACATCGTCAGTAACGAACGCATCTTATTCGCACGCATCGCCGCGATCCCAATAGACAGCCCTTCAACTAAACGCATGGTTCCTCCTAAGGGTTTTTGCGTGTCTATTGGTGTATTTTTTTGATACGTCATTGAAGGTATCAGAGACGTTTGACGCGATTAACGCAAATAGGTTTAATTAGTTTCACTTGAATGATGGATTATAGAATTATTTTTACGTCACAGATGAAAAAAAGGAAGTCGGGAATCGGAGTGAATCAGAATCAACGGTATTCATGCCTTATGGCATTCAAAATCAACGTCAGAATGCGCGTGTGGCATTCTGCGGGGTATGAAGCCCATAAGGGCTTCACCGCCTCCTACAAGTATTCCTGAAATGTAAGTGTATTTTCATAATTCACCATAAATAAAAGCTTATTTCTGGTAGGTTGGATTGGATGAAACATAAAAACAGGGGCGGGCTTGCCCTAAAATAGGTAAGTACGGTTAGGGTAAAAGGTAGGTGCAGTCTCTCAATCTCGCTGGTCGCAATATCCA
Source organism: Candidatus Poribacteria bacterium (assembly GCA_028818705.1). GTDB lineage: Bacteria > Poribacteria > WGA-4E > WGA-4E > WGA-3G > WGA-3G. Next base: position 2,887 of record JAPPNJ010000185.1, on the reverse strand, counting down.
ACTAATTCTATTGTCGGTACAAAATCTTTGTGAATAAGGAAGGTTTATAATTCATCACAAACGCGAAACCGTTTTCTTATAACGGACTTCCATCTCAGGTCCTTGCGCTTGCAAATATTCCCGTTCCGAACGGCGTGCCGCTTCAGTTGAAGGCGGGATCGGAATGTCAATACATGCCGTGCTAATCTGATCGTTGCCCCATTTGTACGCAACGATTTCACCTTTGCTAATGATCAGGTTCATACCGACGTTGGCTTCTACAATCGGCACGCCATTTTCGCGTGCTCTGGCAAGCACGGTGTGATTCTGTGATTTGCCTTTTGAGCCATAGGATGGGATGAGGAGGAACTGCGCGCCGTCTAAAACAAGCGTGCGCGCAATCAACGGATTCCATCGGTCATTACAGATTAAGATGCCAGCGCGTCCGAAAGGTGTGTCAAAGGCTCGGATCGTCTCACCGATGCAATTGAAGTTCCACGACGGGTGCGTGCCTTCAGCGAACTGCGTTTTATGGTAGGTGCCGCAGATCTCACCGTTCTCGTCAATAAACACGGCGGAATTGTAGACAGAGGTGCCGCGCCGTTCAGCGAAACCGAAACAGAGACAGGTTTTGAGCTGTTTCGCAAGGCGACGAAATCGCTGGATATACGCACCATCAAGGGGCTCTGCAATGTCGAGCATCGCCTCTGGTGTGGCTCTGCCTTCGATGACATCCATGACGACATAGCCTTCCAGGACACCCTCGGTCGCCAGAATCAACTGTGGCGTATCCTTGGCGGCTTCAACGAAGAAAGCCTCCAGCTTTTCAGCATTGGAGGCTTTATCCCATTTGGTAGGTTTTAACGAAATTGCGGATACATTAACGGAGCGATACATATTGTGCCTTTCGCTCTGCTGTAGGTGAGGTTGCCCAGCCTCACCTGTGCTTTTTTCTTTACTGTAGACGAGGTTTCTAACCTCGTTAACGGAGAATGAACCGCCTATTTCGCGTAGGCGGTATCAAGCCCAAGAATCACATAAGCCGTCACGAGTCTCGGATCTGCTTCCATCCAACGGCTCTCTTCATTCACCCAGAATCCGTCGGGTTTCTGCAGTTCGATCATCTTTTCAGCGAATTCCCGGTACCAATCGTGTGAGACACCTTTCGCGTCTACAAACATGTCGTTGCCGTAAAGTCTGAGTGCCTTCGCCATTGTGTGATAGTTGTAGTATAGACCCTGTGAACCCATGCCGTAGTTTTCTTCAAGCGTGAAATGTTCCTTTATCCACTTGAAGGCAGCTTGAACGCGTTCATCGTCCTTATCAACATTGGCGTAGATGAAACTCAATAACCCGGCGTAGGTCATACTCGCATAAGAGCGCGGACTCCCTGCAGCATCCGTGCCGGCTTTGCTTTCACCATCAGGCGAGTAGATGAAACCGCCATCGTTGCCCGACCACGATTGATCGTTGCTCTCGCTCCGATTCTGTGTGCGTTCCAAGAATTTAACTGCCTTGTTCCAAACCTCCTGATCATCGGAACCGCTCTCCTTGAGTGCTTGGATAGCGATGTTGAGGTTAGATAAATCCTTCACGTCTTGACGGCTGCCGTAGCCGATCCCGCCATAATAGACGCTCTCCTCGTCTGTGACCTGCAAACCCTTCAGGAAGCCTTGCGCCTTTTCAATGACATCGGCATACGCTGGATTGCCGGTTGACGAGAGCGCCATCACCGAGATAGAGGTATTGTAATTCGGTAGTGCAGGTTGCATCTCAACATTATAAATAGCACCGTTCGGCTGCTGTATGTCGACCAGCACCTGAAGGCCTTTTTGGATGAATGGATGCTCTGCTTCCGGGTATTTGTTTTCTGGGTGTCGTAAAAAAGCCGTGAGCACGAGCGCCGTTATCCCTGGATGGTTCGCAAACAGTCCATCTTCACCTTGTTGTCCCTTTAGCCATTCCAAGCCTTTGTCTATACTCGCGACGACCTGCCCGTTCAATTCCGCGTATGCTGACATGTCTGTGGCGTGATTATCCGCTACGCCACTCTGTACAACAGCAAACACGAGGAGCAGTGCCAATATAAGTCCGTATTGTGTTTTCATCTTCATTATCCCTCTCCGTCTCGACAAATTTGTTTGTGTCGTACATAGCAAATACAATGCCAATCCGAAAAGCCTATTATTGTCCTAATTCTTGAGATTTAACGAAAAATCGCGTCAAAAAATGAACACTACTGTCCAGAATCTGAACAATTTATCTTATCTTTACATTTTCCAACTGCTAACTGCTAATTGCCAACCACCAATCGCTGACAATTCTTGTAGGAGGGATTTCCAAATCCCGACTCTTAAGGATCTGAAAACTTATAAGTATAGGACTTACGCGTTAAGATACTGTTCGGGCGGGGCCCTGTGCCCGTCCGAAACTGAACCCATGCAGGGCACCAAAGCCATCCTGCGGAACAGAGTACAAACAAACGCAATTTGCGTAAGTCCTGTTCCTAATATTGTAGCGAGTTTATCATTTTATTGCAACTTGACGGAGGAATACACCAAGGATATTTGGTTTTCGGTTAGCGGTTAGTTGTCTGAATCGCGGATTTACCCGGATTATGCGGATTGAGCGGATTTTGGGTTTCTGTGTATAGAAAACCTTTATTCTATAGACATAGCACTCCAAAATCAACGGTATGAATGCGAATCAGAATCAACGGTATTCATGCCTTAGGGCATGAAAAATCAACGGTATAAAGCCTATAAAGGCTTTACCGGGGTATGAAGCCCTTATGGGCTTCCCCGTATAGCATTCCTCGCCTCCTGCAGAAGAGCTATGGTAGATTAAGGTAGAAGGGGGGAAACACCCAAGCAAAAACACTCCGATTCCCGACGACTGCTGCATTTTT
>JAPPNJ010000205.1 GCA_028818705.1 Candidatus Poribacteria bacterium | reverse complement strand
AGGTACTTCCCGAAGAGATGCCTGAATTTTTTCGAGCCGCCGGAAAAATGATCGCTCACTGCGCCTATGACCCAGACCTATCCAAGGATCGTAGCATACCGCACGCACGGCAGGCTGAATACGGTGAACATTACATCGATGTGGAATTGCTAAAAGAGCATCCGATTCCAGAAGGGCGCGAGGCACATATTAAGTTGTGTGCAGAGTTAGGGCTTGCGCCACGAACGGTCGGCACACTGCCTTACGCATTGGCAGAATGGACAGAACGGCTCGCCCTTGCTTTCGCAGAGTACCGGAAGTGGCCCGACAATCCGATGATCCAGAACAAATGCTTTCTCTATGCCGGATTTCTCGCGCACTATGCCCAGGATATGTGTCAGCCGTTACACCTGACAATTCATTTCAACGGTATTGTTCAGGAGGACGGGACACGCTTGCATGCGGGTATCCATGAAAAGGTTGATTCGGCGGTTGAAATGTTGAAACTGGATCCGACAGAACTCGCGGACGCACAACAGATTGAAGCGGTTGGTGATTTAATGCCCGCTATCGTAAAACAGGTTAAAGCAGGATTCAGTTTAGTGGACAGCGTCTACGAACTCGCGGAGGACTGGAAAGACCTGAAAAACCCGACACCTGCATTGGTTGATTTCACAAACGATCAAGCGCGTGAAGGCGTACGCTGGACGGCTTCGCTCTATTTGACTGCGTGGCAATTATCCGAAAATATCAAACTACCCGGATGGCTTGACCGCGCGAAAAACGATGCAAATATATCACAGTAAAAAAGAAAAAAGGAGAAATAACTTTGTTACAACAGTGGAAACCCGACCCAACTTTTTACCCTTCTCCGAAGATGGCAATTGAAGCACCTGCTGAAGAGGTCGCTTATGTTGCTGCACCGCGGGATGACGGCAAACCCGATGCTATGTGTGTTGTTGACCTCAACGAAGCGTCTGATACCTATGGACAGATTATCAATAAATTGGAGCTCGGCGTTCGTGACGAAATCCATCACTTCGGTTGGAACGCATGTAGCGCAGCGCTCTGTCCGTACGCCCCGCACCCTTACGTAGAACGTCGCTATCTCGTTGTGCCAGCACTGCGCGGATCTCATATCTATATCCTTGATGTGAAACCTGACCCCAAAACACCGCAACTCGTTAAAACCTTAAAAGCAGATGAGGTTGAGGAGCGTTCCGGATATACCCGCCCCCATACAGTTCACTGTGGGCCCGAGGGAATTTATATCAGTGCCTTAGCTTCAGCAGGTTCCGAAGAGGGACCCGGTGGTATATTCCTCATGGATCACTACAACTTCAATATCCTGGGACAGTGGGAGGTCGAACGGGGCTCTCAATCCCTCTCTTACGATTTCTGGTGGCACTTGGGTTATGACATCGCTGTTACCAGTGAGTGGGGGTATCCTGGGATGATTGAAAACGGTGTGAGCCTTGAGGATTTAGGCGCACGCAAATTCGGACATAAGATCCATATTTGGGATATCCGACACCGTAAAAACATCCAAACCTTGGATTTAGGCGATGACTACCAGATGATCTTAGAGCTCCGTCCCGCACACGATCCAACCAAAGCCTATGGGTTTGTCAACGCCGTGTTGAATATGAACGATCTCTCCAGTTCAATTTGGACATGGTACAAAGATGGAGACGGCTGGGGCATTCAGAAGATTATTGATATCCCCGCACAAGCACCTGAAAATCCAGATGACTTACCACCTGCGTTAAAAGATATCGGGATGATACCTCCGCTGGTTACTGACCACATTCTCTCGTTGGATGATCGGTTCTTGTATGTCTCCTGTTGGGGAACCGGGGAAATGTTGCAATACGACGTTTCTGATCCGTTCAACCCGAAGCATACTGGGACCCTCGAGATAGGTGGTATTACAAAATCGCATCCGCATCCGGCTGCCGGACCCGTCAGCGGTGGACCGCAAATGGTTGAATTAAGTCGAGACGGTAAACGCCTCTATTTCACCAATTCTCTCTATGTTGCTTGGGATAATCAGTTCTATCCGGATGGCGCAAATGGATGGATGGTGAAGGCGGATATAAACCCAGACGGCGGACTCGAATTAGATCCTAACTTCTTCGTAGGTTTCGGCGACAGTCGCGCCCATCAGATTCGCTTGCAAGGTGGCGATAGTTCATCCGATACCTTCTGTTACTCGTAGACGTACAGTAAAGGTTCAAATACGGTAGGCGCGGTTTCTAACCGCGCCTATATCTCTAAAGGCATTTTTATGGATACTGTCTCATGGTTAAGCTACACCCTCCTCGGTGTATTTCACGGCATTAATCCGGGTATGGGGTGGCTTTTCGCGGTCGCGCTCGGTATGCAAGAAAAGCGGAGAAGTGCGGTTATCAGTGCGCTTTTCCCAATGGCACTCGGACACGCGATTTCGATCGGGGTTGTGGTTCTGGTGATTGTTTTGGCACAACAGCAGATCTCAACGAATGTGCTTGGCATCGTTTGTGCTGTTGTCCTGTTCGGTTTTGGGCTGTATAAGTTATTCCGGGCGAGGCATCCCAGGTGGGTAGGAATGCGTGTTAACTTCAAAGACTTAACAATCTGGTCTTTCCTAATGGCTTCTGCACACGGCGCGGGTTTGATGCTCGCACCGCTCTTATTGCGGATGCCGATGACATCGGCACATTCTGGACATACCCACCACGCATCGACAACTATGACGGATAGTGCTGTGGTATTGTTGTCCGCTGTCGGCGTGCATACGCTCAGTTTTTTTATCGTCACTGGGATTGTGGCGGTTGTCGTTTACGAGGTAGTAGGACTTGCCTTGCTTCGCAAAGCGTGGTTTAATCTGGATATGTTATGGTCTATCGCTCTGATGATTGCCGGTGTTGTCACTGCTGGCATGCTTTTCTGGGAGCATTAGGAAACCTGTAAGAGAGTTTCCAACCCAGACCTTTCTCCCTAAGATACCCTGCCCCGGTAGGCGAGGTTTCCTAACCTCGCCGATCTTCCCTCCTTAACCTGCTCAGGGAGCAACGCAACGCCGTATTTTTCTTGTAATGCACGTAGGTCGGCGAAGTCTGTATCTTGCAACGCGTATCCAGCGTGAGAACGTACTTGGTAATCGACAGACAGGCACCGTACCTCCCGTTCTCCAATTAAACCCACAGCGTTCAACTCCGATTCAGTAATAACCCAGTCAATCTCCCCCGGACCGTAGAGCGCGCCTCCGTCTTTGGTCCGTTCAACCACATGAAAGTCAATCAAGCCATGCAGTTGATGACCCATCACGAAATTCCGATCCTTACGGTCATCTGTATGGATGTCAACAAAACCGCGCACCAACAGTGCCTCGGTTAGGACTGCTGAATCTTCCCATGAAATTATAATGTCCAAATCTTGGTGCTTTCGAGTCTGTTCACCTAATAAGGCATCGACACCCCATCCACCATCAAGCCAGACTGTGATGCCGAGCTCATCAAAAAGATTAAGAAACCAGTGAACCATATCAACAGTCATAGGGTTTACACAAAATATGTGGCAGGTTGTATGAAGTCGCTCATCAGAGTATCTGCAACGCAGCTTTATATCTGCCTCTAACAATGTCTTGAACATCCTCTCGCAACTTCTGCCAACTCCGCTGTAGTTTTGCTTTAACCCATAGCCTACCTTCATCAATGCCCATTTCGTGATGAACATAAGCCAAGTATAAAAGCGAAGGAACTCCCTCAATATGGGACATGGCATCGGCATTAGCGAGACATGCTCCCTCTGCACTCCGATGTACAACCGTTACACTTGCTCGGTGTGTTGCGATAGCCTCTTTGACAGCCTCTATTTTTTCTTCTGGATAACCAAAACGCTTGAGGAGTTTCTCCGCTTCAATGGGACCGTGAATATGGTGATCCGCATAGAGTGCTTCGTCTTTTATGCTGGCGTAATCATGGAGTAACGCCGCAAATTCCACGATTTCAGGATTAGCATCAAAGCGCGGAGCAAGTTGTTTTCCGTTTTCGACAACCTGTAGGATGTGGTGAGTCCAAATATCGTAACCAAAGATGTTGGTATCAGCCGCACAAGCCTGTTCAACAATACGTTCAATTTGGTTTTTTATATTTTCAATCATAGGTAATCTTTTTTTCCACTTATGGATGAGTACTAATATCAGCATCGTGTGTGAACGTATGCGCCACAGGTGCAGTAGTCAATGTTTCTTCCTAAAGCATCTCCAACGTCTCATTATCTGCCTCTGAGGCTACATCATTTGAATATCAAAGTTGATTGAGCAATCTCTCATATTCAGCATGAGGACCAATCCAGAACCAATAGATTGCATCATTTTCGCGCAAGCCCAAAATACGCCAATCAATTCCGACTCGAACTGAGTAGATAGGTTCTCTGGTATGTACCCGTTTAAATTGTAGACTTGGATGATTAGGGTTTTGTCGCCAAAAGCGATAGTTCTTACGTGCTTTTTCTTTAATGTCTTCGGGTAATCGTCGAAAACATGCAAGAAAGTCTCCTGTTAGATAAGAATTCACAGCTCATCGATTCCTATCTTTTTGATACGTCCTGCTTTAATATCAGCGCGGACTTTCCGCGCAAGTTGGACAAGTTTATCTTGCGATTCCGCAAAAGCCTTGTCCCATCGCTGTTCGTCTTCCAATTCTTCAAGAATTATAGCAGCGATAGCATCCTGTTTTTCAGGTGGTAGTTTATAGACCTCGGTGAGTGCTTTTTCAAGAAGTTGGGTCATGATTTCCTTCCTATGTTAATGTGGAATCGTACAGTTGGCACGGCTCATTTTCTATCACTTTAAGAATACCATAAAATTGAGTGCAAGGCAACGGAAAATTGGGTTGCTCAAAGATCGTATGATTACCTCAACAGGAGAGTGAATGTCTACTATCCTACAACGAAAAACTTGCCTTTTTTCTTTCTCTATGCTATAATTTCTTTTCAGTTTACAGAAATCTTTGATTCCTCATCTCAATATAGGCTTGAAAGAAGTGCCCTGATATTGAAACTCTCAAGCTGCACATCAAAAAAGGAGAACTTCAACTTGATAAACCTATATGGAGCAACGTATGACAGAATACAACTGCTTCGCCACGTCGGAGATGTGTCGCAAATCGCCCATGCCAAGATATATCAACTGACAGATGGCAATGAAAAGGGCGTTGACGCAATTGACTTCCGAACTGGGAGCGGCCTTAGTTTTACCGTCCTGCCGAGCCGTGGGTTAGATATCTCCTACGCCGAATATCAGGGTATTCCACTCTGTTGGCGTTCAAGCACAGGTGATGTCCATCCTGCACATTATGAACCCGATGGACTCGGTTGGCTGCGCGGTTTCTACGGTGGCTTATTGACAACCTGTGGTATGCGGCAAGTTGGCGTACCGAGCGAAGATAACGATGAGGCGTTAGGGCTTCACGGCAGGGTTTCCCATATCCCCGCGAAAAACGTTTGGGTCGATGGCAGATGGGAAGGGCAGCGGTATATGCTCTGGGCACAGGGCAAGGTGAAGGAGACTGCCGCTTTGGGCGAACATCTCTCGCGAACTCGTAGAATATGGACCGAATTAGGTTCGCAGACGTTGCATATTGAGGATATCGTCGAGAACTTGGGATACCAAGATTCACCACACATGTACCTCTTCCATATTAATGTTGGGTTTCCGATTCTCACCGAGAACAGCGAACTGCTCGCTCCGTCTTCACAGGTTACACCGCGAGATGAAACAGCTGCCGCAGACCTAAATAACTATAATCTGTGCGAACCCCCGACTGTTGATTTTCAAGAACAGGCATTCTATCACGAAATGGAACCAGATGTTGATAATCATATCCATGTTGCACTCGTAAATCGCAATTTTAACAATGGACAAGGCATCGGCGTATCGGTGCGCTATCATAAAACACAGTTCCCGAACTTCGTCCAGTGGAAAATGTGTGGTGAGGGAACTTATGTTATAGGCTTAGAACCATCAAACTGCGGGGTAGAAGGAAGAGCAAAGGAACGCGAACGCGGTACCCTACAGTTTATTGAACCCGGCGGCAGAAGACACTATGAAGTGGAGATCGGCGTACTAACCTCCAACGCCGAGATTGATGAGTTTCAAGAGAAAGTCGCAAGAACCCAAAATTAACACCAATTTCAATGGAAACCGCAGTTATTAAGAGGAGAAACCAATGAAAAAATATTTGCCTTTACCTGTGATCGCGTTCCTACTACTGGCGACGTTTGTATTCGTCGGTTGTAGTGCAAAAGCGACAGCACCAACACCAGCTATCGCAGAGGCACCCGCAGGCCAAGAGCCAGAAGAGAAAGACGAATCACCCCTTCCTGAGGCAGCACTAAAAGACGAACCTCAATCGCCTGAACAAGAAACACATCCCGAAACTACAACTGAAGAGACAATACCTGCCGTTGAGATTCCGAGTGCCAGTGTCCTGCATCTAATTCCAGAACATACATCAGGAGTTATTTATTGTCCCAGTCTGACTGAGTTGGATAATCGGATCAACATGCTGGCATTGGACTTATTGCCAACAGCTGAACCTCCAGAAGTCCTCGCCAGTATTTTGGCAGATACCTTTGGGGCTGGATTTGAAAGTCTCGCTGAACTGGAAGAAATTGGATTGGATCTAAACCAGGATTTTGCTATCTTCATGGCTTCCTTGAAACCTATACATCTTTCTGCAACTGTACATCTCACGGAACCTGAAGCCATGAAACAGGTGATTGCAGCAGAAAGCGAAGGAAGTGCTCCTACCGAATATAACGGTGTAACCTATTGGAGTGCGACTCGGGGAGAAGGGCATTTCGCTATCATAGAGAATACACTCGTTTTCTCTCAGTCTGCTGAAGTCTGTGAAAGCGTAATTGATACCTATAACGGAACCAAGAAATCTGTCACAGCAAATCCAGGCTATGTGGAATTCCTCACCGACATTTCTGAGGGGATGGCACAGCTCGCTGTTCATTTTAATCTTGAAGCGGTGGCACCTACCTTAAGTGCTTCGCTCAAGAAAGAATTGGAATCAATGAGAGATAATCTTGAAAGCGATCCCACTGCCATGGCAATGGCACCTCTCGTTGAAGGTGTGTTTAAGATGGCTATAGATGTACTTGATCAAGTAAAGTCTCTAAACGCAACGCTTGAAGTGGAGGGAACTGATGTACAACTCGCACCCTTCCTGCAGTTCAAGGGTGGTAGCAAGATCCAGAACGTCCTAAAGAAGATGGAGCCCCACCAACTGGCACTTCTCGGTGAGCTGCCATACCAAGCCTTTCTGAACGGTGGTTTCCAAGGTAAACCAGAGTTGTTGCTTGAAATGAATATGTTCTGGTTAAAGATGCTTGCAAAAAACGCTCCAGAACAGTCTAATTTGCTCAATACCCTTGTTGAGCAAGCAGAAGACTTTTTCAGCGCACTTGGCAACGAATGGGCTTTCACTGTCAATTATGGTGATAGTATTATCCCTGATTATCTGGTTGTCTATGAGCTGAAAGATGAACAGCGGGCGAAAACCTATATGGATGAGACGTTTCTCGAACAACTCCGTAACTCAATGCAGGTCATGGGAGAAATCGTCGGGGACACGCCATATATGAATATCTATGATGGTGCTCATTCTGGTACGCCGATTATGCATAACGGCGTTGAGATTAACAGTTACGTCTTCCCTAATTTCGGTTCCATGTTTGGAGAAATGCCATCGCCAGCTGCTGATGTGATGCCTAAGGAGTGGGAATGGTACTATGCTTTTCATGAGGATCGACTTCTCCTCGCGATAGGAGGTTCCGAACTCGTTAAGACGGCATTAGACCAACAAACTGAAGCCGGTGGTGTGCTTTCTGAGAATCTAAGTTATCAGAAGCTCACAGGAACGTTGGGAACCGACAATAATTTGCTTTTGGCGATCTCCCCAATGACCGCGGCGAAAGGTGTTCTTCCCATTATAGCGAGAATGAATCCGGAGGGTGCTGCCGCAATGCAGATGTTATCTGGTATGTTTATGAACATGCCAGAGAGTTATAGCATTGGGTTTTCCGCGAAAGTTGAGGAGAGCGGCATCGGCACCAAGCTCCTGCTTACCCTCGGTGATTTCAAGCAGCTTATCCAGATGATCGCAATGATGCAGGGTATGGGACAGATGCAGTGAGCCCGTTCTAACTCGCCTACGAAATCTGTAGGCGAGTTTTTATTTTTAATCATAAGTAATGCTAAAATCTGCCATAAATGACAATATTTATTTTCATTTTTTTTTTCTTTTATGCTATTATTGGCATGTCAGGAGGTATCGTTTTTTGGATTTTAAGGTATAGATATAGTAGATTTTGAAGTTATTTGGACACTCATATCACGAGACAAACTTGTGAAATTGTATTTCATGCAGGCACAGGCTAACAGCCTATACTACAAAGATGTAGACTTATTTGCCAAATCTACTATATTTGACCTGATATAATTGTATCGATGCAATTTGTGTTGTTGTACCAAGGGGCAGCTTAGGTTATCGTAGTTAGGTAGATTATGTTAACTGTCAACTGAACAGGAAAATTGATGCTTTTGACATAGGAGGTTCATGATGAAATTATTTACGAATAATCGGACATATAAACACATCTTCGGTTTCGGTATGGCACTGTTGCTGATTATCTTCTCATTTACGACTGCCCATACTACCGAAGAAGCAGAAGAAGTTGTTGAGGCACCACCTAAGAAAAGTCCCATAAAAGTCGGCGGGGCGATGCGCGTGAACTACGCCTATGGTGCTTACGGTAACGAGGACAGCCCACACCCGCGAGGTGAAAAAATCGGGGATGTTGACCTTGAGATATTCCGCCTCAACGCTGACTTAGACTATAACAACATCATCAGTCGTCTTGAATACCGGTGGTATGATGGCTACAGTATGATACACACCGCATGGTTGGGGTATAACCTGGGTAGTTCGGGAACAGTGAAAGCAGGCGTTGTACGGGTTCCTTTCGGTCCGACAGCCTACGGGATTTCTACGAGTTGGTTTTTTGACCAGCATTTTTATGTAGGGCTCGCCGACGACATGGATTTAGGAATCACGTGGAATAATACCTTTGATAAACTGGCACTTGATGTCGGTTACTTTCTTATGCCCGAACCTCAACTGATATCGTATGGCAGTTTAGCGAGTTCGCGATACAGTTATGACATTGTCAGATGGGAAGAAAAAGCCGATGCCAAAGGAACCGTCGAGTGGGGGGCTGGTGAAAACGGGTTCGATGAGCAACATCAATTTAACGTCCGGGCAATCTACGCACTTGAAAATATCGCAGATGTCGGTGTGTCACTGCAATACGGATTATTGGCGGGAACAAATGTGGGTCAGGATGATAGTGGTAATCACTATGCACTTTCTGCACATATAAAGAACTCATTTGCGGATTTCACGCTCTATTCACAATTTTCTTATTACGCGCATAATATCACCGATAAAACCCCTTGGGGGACCGGTGATCTAATTCCGATGGGGGCTTACGACTTCGCATGGCCCATCGCCTCAACAGGATTAATACCTGGGTTATCGCTACGATACGGTGGTATAGATACTTCAAGTATCTCCTGGGTTGACAGTGTCACACCTTATGCGGAGTGGAGCACCATCCTCAAAACCGTGGACGACTACAACGCCAGTACCCTCGTAACACTTGGGGCGAGTTGGACGGTTTTGGGTGCCCTCTATGTATATAGTGATCTCGCACTTTCCAACGGCAACTTTTTTGTCGGTAACACGGGCGATGACTACGGAAATATTCTTACAGGGGTTAGCCATGTTGGTGCTAACGGAAATAACGTGTGGCATTGGCGACTTAATTTTAATTTCGGTTATTATTTCTAATCGGCTATACGATCTTTCACCGTAGGCGCGCTTTGTAAGCGCGCACTTCGTTCCGTGCGCTATTGCAAACTGCCAAATTAACTAACGCTGACCTAAGTTGCTACCTACAAGATTTTAGAGATGAGGACTGGATTTTTGTACCGTAAACTGTTCGTTTGCGGGCACTCAGGCACACACTAACAGTTTATGCTACAAACAACTCTCAGAATCTAAAAGATTATGCTACAAAGTGGCAACTTGCGTTAACGCTAATAAGGAGAATTTTGAAAATGCACGAAGAAGGAAAACAACTCCAGAACGATACCAAGATATTCGGGCTGACCCCGGTATTCTTCGTTTCCTCAATTGTCATCGTCATTTTTGTCATCGGATCCCTCGTGTTCCGGGAAGGTGCCACAAACCTCTTTGGTGCTACTCGCAGATGGTTGACCACGAACTTCGACTGGTGGTTCATGGACATCGTCAACCTCCTTGTGCTGTTCTGTCTCTTTTTAATTGTCTCTCCACTTGGCAAGGTACGCCTCGGCGGGCGCGAGGCCGTCCCCGAATACTCCAACCTTACTTGGTTCGCTATGCTTTTTGCATCTGGCATCGGTATCGGGCTCTTGTTCTTCGGGGTCTTGGAACCCGTCCAACACTTTATGAGCCCCCCACTCGGGGGTGAAGCGAAAAGCGATGCAGCCCTCGGTATCGCAGCAACGACCTTTCACTGGGGAATACACGGCTGGGCCGTCTATGGGGTCGTCGGACTTGCTCTGGCATTTTTTACCTACAACCGGGGACTGCCGCTCAGTATCCGCTCCGCGTTCTATCCGCTGCTCGGTGATCGCATTTGGGGCTGGCCGGGCCATGTCATCGACACACTCGCTGTCTTCGCCAGCTTATTCGGGCTCGCTACCTCGCTCGGCTTAGGGGCGCAGCAAGTAACCGCCGGGCTCAACTACCTCTTTGAGGTTCCCGCGACCAATACCACCATGGTCGTGCTGATCGTCGTAATAACCGCTGCTGCACTCATTTCCGTGTTGACAGGGCTGAATGTCGGCATCAAACGCCTCAGTCAGTTCAACGTGATCCTTGCGTTTTTGCTCTTGCTCTTCGTTATCCTTGTCGGACCGAAAATCGCAATCCTCAAAGGCATATTCACTGGCCTGGGTGAATATATATCCAAGATGAGACCTCTCAGCAACTGGGTTGGCCGTGAAGACACGGGGTTCCTGCACGGCTGGACGACGTTCTATTGGGCATGGTGGATCGCTTGGGCTCCCTTCGTTGGAACGTTCATCGCCCGAATTTCAAAGGGACGCACCGTCCGAGAGTTCATCATCGGCGTGCTACTTTTGCCAACGCTATTGTGTTTAATCTGGTTTAGTGCCTTTGGAGGCACCGCCCTCGATCAGTTCGTGAGTGATGGCTACACAGGCGTGACCGAAACGGTTGAAGCGTATAAGCCGGAACTCTCACTGTTCAAAATGCTTGATAGGTTGCCGATGACGACTCTGGTGTCCTCTATCGCGATGCTGCTGACGATCATCTTTTTTGTGACCTCGTCGGACTCTGGCTCCCTTGTGATTGATACCATCACGGCGGGCGGCAAGTTTGACGCACCCGTCTCTCACCGAGTGTTCTGGTGCTCGGCTGAAGGGGCCGTTGCGATCGTGCTATTACTTGGCGGCGGTCTGAGTTCCTTACAAGCAGCCTCCCTCGTGGCAGGTTTCCCGTTTGCTATTATCCTCTTGGGGATGGCGGCTTGTGTCTGGATCGGGCTTCGTAGCGAAGCACATCAATCCTAAAATAACAATCAGCTGTCAGTAGTTGACAGCCGGAAGAATGGAAGTCGGTTGCCGGTGATTGGTTGAGGGGCTTTGATTAAGCCAAACCCCTCTTAACCAACCGCCGGAAGCCAATAACTATGAATACAGCAGAACTTGAATTTGAAAAACCGTTTGTTGAATTGGAACGCCACCTCGCAGAACTGGCAGCCTTCGCGGAAACTAACCCGGACTTAGATCTCGCAGAAGGGATTGGCGCGCTAAAGCAGAACGCAGATACACTCACGAAACAAGCCTTCCGAAAACTAAGCCGCTGGGATAAAGTGAGATTGGCGCGCCATGCGCAACGCCCGCAAGCCCCTTTTTATATTAACGCCCTTCTTGATGAATCCACCGAACTTTACAGCGATAAATTATACGGCGACGACCGTGCACTCATCGGAGGTTTGGCATGGTTTGATGGACAGCCTCTCGTCTATCTCGCACAACAAAAAGGTACTAACCTTGAAGAGCGACAAGAAATGAATTTCGGCTACACGCATCCAGAGGGCTATCGCAAGGCAAGACGGTTGATGCAATTGGCGGATAAGTTCAACCGTCCTTTACTCTGTTTTGTTGATACACCAGGAGCACACTTCGATCTCCGTTCCGAAGAATACGGACAAGCGATGGCAATTGCTGAAAATCTCGCTGAGATGATGACGATGCGCGTCCCCATTCTCGTCGTTATTATCGGTGAAGGTGGGAGTGGTGGTGCTCTGGCAATTGCAGTCGGAAATCGCGTCCTAATGATGGAATATGCCGTCTACTGCGTCGCACCACCTGAAGCCTGTAGTGGTATTGTGTGGAAGGACAAAGGTGAGCATGCTCCAGAGGCAACTGAAGGTTATAAACCAACCGCTCCAGATCTACTCAAATTAGGTATCATCGACCAGGTTATTCGCGAACCGCTGGGCGGCGCACACAGAGATCCAGAAGCTGCAGCGCGTAATGTCAGACGCTCGATACGTAGACATCTGACTGAATTGATGCAGATGACCCCTCAGCAACTGGTTCAGCAGCGCCATGAACGTTATCGACACATTGGACTTTATGGTGAAGATTCTGTAGATGTATCATGATAATACTTTGTTTGTAGGCGTGCAGTAGAGACACGCACCCTCCCACCAGAAAGCGATTGAGTCTTATCCAACGGAGCAAGACGGATCCTGTAAAAGGATGTGATTTTATCGAAGAGCCTTACCGAACGCTTTGCTCCAGTCAAAAAAATGAAAATTCGAACGATTACCACGGGAATTCCATTGCCTTTTGCGCCATACCAACTTCAACGCGCAGCAAATTTTAACGCCGCCTGCCAAACCCATTTTGGGGCAAACGGTTACGACGTACAGTCAACTCGTGTAAGTTGTCAAATTTGGGATGAAGCGCGGGATATAGGGACCATCCTTAAGTTAGAGTCCGAAGCCCAGGCGTTAGGAATTGAGTTCCTTAACTTGGGAACAATTCTGCCCGGAAAACGGTACACCGCGGCGCATCTCGCGCGTGTTGCTGATGTGATTATCCAAAGTGAAATACTTTTTGCCACCGTCACCCTTACAACCCAGTCGGGACATCTGGCATCGGACATTACTGAACGCACAGCAAATATCATTCAGCAGATAGCGCATCGAACCGATGCTGGTTACGGAAACCTCCGCTTTGCAGCGTTGATGAACTGCCCACCAAATACGCCTTTCTTTCCTGCTGCGTTCTGGCACGACACCAGAACTAACTTCGGCATCGGATGGCAAGCGGCAGACCTTGTGCAAGACGCTTTCGCGAATGCGCCTAATTTGGAAATCGGTTTGCAAAACCTGAAAACTACCATGGAAACCGAGGGACAGAGGATTATCTCATTGGCAGAAACGATTGCACAGGAGTGGGGCATAAAATTTGTTGGTATGGATGTATCACCCGCTCCGATGGGCAATGAGAGCATCGCTTACGCCATGGAGCAACAACTGCCCGGTTATTTTGGTGAGCGCGGCACCTTAGCAGTCGCTGCAGGTCTAACACGGACGCTCCGGGCACTCGCCCTACCGCTCTGTGGATATTCGGGATTAATGCTGCCTGTCCTTGAAGATGTTGGATTAGGACAACGCAGTGAAGCAGGCTATTTTAACCTCGATAGCCTTCTGCTCTATTCTTCTGTCTGTGGCACAGGTTTGGATACAATTCCTGTCCCGGGTGACGCTTTGACATCTCAGCTTGCCGCTATTCTAACCGATGTTGCTGCCCTCTCTACCCAACTTACTAAGCCTTTATCCGTCCGTCTGTTTCCCGTTCCCGGATGCAAGGCGGGTGACATGACCCATTTTCAGTCTCCCTATCTAACAAATACCACAGTAATGTCGATATAGTTAACCGCCTCTATTATGAACTTTTCCCTTGTCAATTGTCACATCTTTTGATAAGATGATGCGCGTTGAACTTGATGAGCGTTGTCCACTCAGGAATTTTTACTTCGCACGGTATGATCGGTAGAAGGGATAACCATGTCTGATAAACCACATGTACTTCTGATTTCAACGGATCATTGGCCCAACTCGCTGTTAGGGGTCAGTGGACATCCAGTCATTCAAACCCCGACGTTAGACGCACTCGCCCGCGCTGGCACCCGCTTCACGCGAGGTTACAGCGAATGCCCTGTCTGTGTTCCAGCACGAAAAACGTTGATGACTGGAACAACAACACGTACCCACAAAGATCGGGTTTTTAACGACCAGCAAGGAATAAATGGGATCCCAACGATCGCGCAAACCTTTCGGAACGCCGGGTATCAGGCTTATGCTGTCGGTAAGCTCCATGTCTATCCCCAACGTGACCGTATTGGATTCGATGATGTGCTATTAGGTGAGGAAGGTAGACTGCAATACGGTGTAATTGACGATTATGAACTTTTTCTTGGCGATAGAGGTTATGCAGGTCAGCAATTCGCACACGGTATGTGCAATAACGACTACCTCAACAGACCTTGGCATCTCCCTGAAGACTGTCACATCACAAACTGGACCACGCAACAGATGGTCCGGATGATTAAACGCCGAGACCCAACCCGTCCCGGATTCTGGTTTCTCTCCTATTGCCACCCGCATCCACCGTTGGCACCGCTCCAGTGCTACATGGACATGTATCGCGATATTGACATAGACATGCCCTATTGTGGTGAATGGGCAAAGCAAACGGATCAATTACCCTTACCAATAAAAGGACGGCAGAAACAGGACGAACACTTTACCCAGGATCAGATTCGTTCGGCGCGCCAAGCATTTTATGCGCTCTGTACACACATTGACCATCAGCTGCGCGTTGTTATTGGGACTTTGCGCGAAGAAGGCATGTTGAACAACACTATCTTGCTCTTCACATCCGACCACGGTGATATGCTCGGAAACCATCGGATGTGGGCGAAACGGCTCTACTATGAAGACTCCACTAATGTTCCTATGATTTTGGTCGGCACGGCAGGTGATGAACGGGTAGGACATCATAGAGTAGACGACCGACTCGTCGGATGGCAGGACGTAATGCCGACGCTTCTCCATTTAGCAGGGGTTGATATTCCTGATACCGTGGAGGGGATACCTATGGTAGGCGATCAAAAGCGCGAGTGGTTATACGGCGAAATCGGTGATGGCGGCAGCGCAACCCGAATGGTTCATGCTGGGTGCTTTAAACTTATTTATTACGCCACCGGCAACTACCGGCAACTCTTCGATTTGGAGGAGGATCCGAGAGAATTGAACGACCTCGCCAACTCGCCAGAGCATGCTGAAGTCCTGAATCAATTAACAAACCACTTGATAGGTGAACTCTATGGGAGTGACGAAGACTGGGTACAGGATGGTAAGCTCGTCGGTTTACCGGACCGGGAGTATCGACCCTCTCCCAACCGTGCCTTATCAGGCCAACGCGGACTTCACTGGCCACCGTCTCCGTCTACAGGGCGTTAGAGAAAAATTCTAAAAATCTTGACAAAGTTTTTGGAATTGACTATATTAACCTATTGAACATCTCTTTATTAGGGTATGGACCGGAGTCCTATATCAATAACTAATGCATACAATAAGAAAGGAAAATAGATGTTAGCAGAAATACGTCAAAGAGAAGGTGTTATCGTTATTCGACCCACAGGCCGCATGATCGGGGCAGCAAACGCCGAAATTAGAGAACAGATTAATGAGGAGCTTGAGGAGCACTATGACTCTCCGAAGGTTATCTTTAACCTTGAAAATGTTACTCGGATGGATAGTAGCGGTCTCGGCACGCTTGTTTCTGTAAATGTGACTGTCTCTCGTAAAGGCGGACGGACCGCACTCGTCAACGCAGGCGCGCATATCCGAAATCTTCTCATTCTTGGTCGATTGATGAGCGTTTTCGAGACTTACAATAGTGAAGAAGAGGGAATCCTCGCGCTAACCTCTGAGGAAACGTAATAGACCGGGTAGAGCCATTTAGTTCATCCTCTACCCGGCTTTAGCCGCGATTCTAAACTATGGTGGATTCTAAAAATAAATAGACACTATCCTCTCTCGGTAGGGTTTTTGCGAATCAACGCTGAATGCGCGTAAATCAACGGTATGAAGCCCGTATGGGCTTCCCCGGCCTCGCAGTGAGAGTCAGCGCGGTGTTTCTTCAAGGTTTCCAAATTATGCTCTATAGCATAATTTGTCTTAGTTTTACATGCCTCGCCGGTTCATAATGTCTAAATAATTCTAAAATCTACTATAAATGGCTACAATTTAAGAGAGGAAACCCAGATACAGAAAAGGGAATTTATGGCAAATCAGAACCTTCCGAAGTTTACTGTCAACGCCGGTTTCCACGATCGAGATGGATGTCCCGTGAGTGCTAACGTTGACCATCCGAGTGTGAACCAACTTCACGATCAAGCTGTCACCTTAAAAGATGTGACATCTGGTAGCGTCATCTCAGCGCAGTGCTATGCCAACGAGGATGGTGTTACGACCTTAAGTTGGATACTTAATGGACTCGCTGCCGGTGAATCGCGGACCTATACCCTTTCCGAAGGAAGCGTTACAGATGAGTCAGGCGTTCAGTTAAAAGAGGAAACTGAAACTATCGCAGTTACACTCAATGATCGTCCGTTTACAACGTTCCGCTATGCTAAAACACAGTTCCGTCCCTACTTTTTTCCCGTCCTTGGTCCTAATGGACGCGAAGTAACACGCGGTGAAACGAGTGAAGTCTCCGCAGATCACGTGCATCATCGTTCTCTCTACGTCGCTTACGGCGAGGTTAATGATATAGATCTGTGGGGTGAAGGAGATAATTCTGGGAAAGTTGTACATCAAGGCTTTACGCAAAAACACGGCGGTGCTGTCGTCGGTAGAATCTATACCGAAAATAGTTGGGAGACTAAAGATGGGGACGTGTTAATGACAGACAAGCAGAACTTTAGTATCTATAACTTACCGGAAGATGCTGCGCTGCTGGATCTGGATTTAACTTTTATCGCTTCCACTGGAGATGTCTATTTCGGAGATACCAAGGAAGGCGGCATTATGTCGATCCGCGTCCATCCGTCGATGAATGCTTCGGATGGCGGAAAGATAGAGAACGCTTTCGGTGGTATCAATGAAGGTGAAGCTTGGGGCAAACGTGCAAACTGGTGTGATTATTCCGGCATTGTTGATGGAACACCTGTCGGGATTGCTGTGTTTGATCACCTCGTCAATCCACGCTATCCAACATACTGGCATGTGCGGAATTACGGGTTAATGGGGACCAATATCTTCGGAGGCGGCACCTTTGAAGGAGACCCATCTAAAGATGGTTCTTACACGCTCAAAGAAGGTGAGCAGATGCATTTCCGATTCCGTGTACTTATTCATGCTGGCGATGCAACCACCGGTAAGGTCGCACAGAAATATCACGATTTCATCAACCCACCTGTCGTTGAGGTATCCTAAACGCAAATTTACCACCAAATTTTGCCCACACGCGGCAAAATTTGTCTTTGCTTTACATTATTAATCGAGATTTATGGGTAAACTAAGGGTTCGTGTCTCGGTTTCTGTTCGCTGCTTTAACAGATAATTCTGAAAATATTAAATTGGTAAAGGAGATCACGAATGCCGATCCCGACTATCCACGTGGGGTGTACCCATTTTGCACACGGTCGTCTACAGGCGCAAATCAATTCAAAAGGCTTGGAACCTGTTGCGTGTGTGGATATTAACCTCTCGGCAGCGCGCGAAGCTGTAGCAAGTTTAGAAGGGAATGTCCCGGACTACCTCACCGATCGCATATATACAACAATAACCGAGGCGCAGGAGAAACACGGCGCGCAAGCATGTCTTATCTACGCCTCAACAACCGTTCACGCCAAATTAATAGTCGAAAGTCTAAATCTTGGCTTGCATACCCTCTGTGTTAAACCGATCGCGACGACACAAGCAAAATTTCACGAGATTATTCAAGCACATAAGGCAAATCCCAGTTTGATGCTCGTCCAAGGGCAAAACAAACGCTGGAACCCTGCTGCTGCAAAAATGCGAGAGTGGCTCCGAGAAGACGGCGGTATCGGTGAAATGTTAGCAGGTGAGTGTCGGTTTTGGATCCGGCAGAACCTGTACACGGGACCCGATTCCCGACAACCTGATGCCTATGTTGACGGACTTTTCTTCCACGCCGGCACGAGCCATCAACTCGATCAGCTTGTTGCTGCGAAGGGACTCCCAAAGTATGTCACAGCGCATGTCCACAATCGCCGCGATCCCGAACTCGGACAAATTGGGGCGTGGGGAACCGCTGGTGGAAACGCACTCATGGAGTACGCAAACGGTGCACCTTTCTCCTATACCGGAACTCGAACAGCACATGCAGGACCCTTTGGATGGAGTGGACACTGGACTTTTCATGGGCAAGATGGCGATCTCCGCCGAGATGCCGGGCACCTACAGCTCTTCCAACTCGGCGAAACTATTGAAGACTTAACTTTACAAGATCTCCATGCAGGTCTAATAGAAGACGATCGACTCCAATTTGATGCATTTGCGCAAGCGATTACAACAGGGACAGATCGCGAGTGGATGCAAGAGACAACCCTCGGAACATGGATGCTGATGGAAGCCTGCAATGAATCCGCAAGAACGCGCGAACGCGTTGATGTTGAAGCATTCGCTAAGAGGATGCTTGCTTAATCAACGGATGAGACTTTTAAAATTTTAAGTTTGTTTTCTTCCTGTTTTAAAGCACAGTCCGTAATGAAATTATGCCTTAAATGGAAATTTTGCCTACACGGGCAAAATTTGTCTTAGTTTTACATTAATTTTGCTTCGCATTGTCCCACAAGCCTATATAGGCTTGCGCAGAATGCTTTACATTTGGAGGGGTTTTGCGAATCAACACGGAATGCGCGTAAATCAGAATCAAAATCAACGGTATGAATGCCTTAATGGCATTCACCGGGTATGAAGCCCTTATGGGCTTCCCCGGGCATTCACCGGGCATTCCGTGGGGCATTTCTTCAGATATACGGGAAGAAACACTAAATTCCAAACGTACCTGAACGAACCGCAAGGAAAATTAAAAAAATGCAATCTCCACACGGCTCAGCATTTCGTCCCTCTGTAATGGGAAGGAATGGCATGGTTACATCAGGACACGTACTCGCCTCACAGGCAGGTATTCAGACGATGATGGCAGGTGGCAACGCTGTTGACGCAGCCATCGCAACCGCCGTAGCACTCGGTATGGTTGAACCCGCGGGATCAGGACTCGGTGGCGACGGCTTTATTCTTATCTATTGGGCAGAAACCGGACAAGTCGAGGCGGTAAACGGAACCGGACCGGCACCAAGTGCTGCAACACGGGAAACCTACCTCAAAGACGGCGGAATCCCGATGAAAGGCATACGTAGTGTTTCAGTGCCAGGGATCGTTGACGCATGGCTCCTCGCACACGAACGCTACGGTGCCCTTAAATTAGAGGATGTTTTTGCTCCCGCAATTTCGCTCTGCGAAGAGGGGTTTCCTGTGAGCCATAGGCTCGCTGGCGGTCTTAAAGGCGAAAACCCTCGTTTCGCCGCCGAACCCGACAGTCGTGCTATCTTTACAAACGATGGTGCACCTATCCCCGCAGGTCAGTTTATTTCAAACCCCAATCTCGGTACCACACTCCGAAAGATTGCAAAATACGGGAGAGATGTATTCTACAAGGGTGAAATTGCTAAGGCTATCGCCGAATTCAGCCGTGCCCACGACGGACTCTTGACAGCCGAGGATCTCGCCAACTTCCACGCCCATTGGGCTGACCCGATCCATGTCAACTACCGCGGATATGAAGTCTATGAGATGCCACCCAATTCGAGCGGTCATATCCTACTTCAAGAGTTAAATATCGTTGAACTCTTTGATTTACAGGCCCTGGGTTGTAATACCCCCGAAAGTGTACATCTGATGGTTGAAGCGAAAAAACTCGCTTTCGCTGATCGAGAAAAATACATGGCGGATCCGAATTGGGTCGATATTCCTCTGGATGGAATGTTGTCGAAATCCTACGCCGCTGAACGAGCCGCAGAGATTAATTTAGATAAAGCAGCTATTGATGTGCCCGCTGGAGGTCCAGAGACACACGAAGATACAACCTGCTTCTGCACCGCAGACCGAGCAGGCAATCTCGTCTGTATTTTACAGAGTATCCAATCGGGGTTCGGTTCCAGCTTGGTTGCAGGCGATACAGGTGTCCTTTTGAACAATCGGATGACCTATTGGCACTTAGAAGAAGGACATCCTAATTGTTTGATGCCAGGCAAGCGCGTTCGGCACACGATGAATCCTGTCATCGTCACAAAAGATGGTCAGCCGCTCATAGCGTGTGGCACCCCCGGTGCGGATACACAGGTGCAGACGAACCTACAACTCCTTACACACATGCTTGATTTCGGAATGACCCCGCAGGAAGCCGTTTCTGCACCCCGCTGGCGCAGTTTACAGAATCCGATGGAATCTACCATTCCCCACACCTGCTCCAATAACCTCCAGTTGGAAAACCGATTTTCTGGGGATACCAAGGAAGGTTTAGGTGAAAGGGGACACGAACTCGAAATCCTCGGTGATTGGGGCGGTCCAGGGAGCGCACAGGCGATCATGGTTCATCCTGAATCTGGGGCACTCATCGGCGGTTCTGATCCGAGAACAGACGGATATGCCGTCACTTTTTAAAAGAGTTGTGTTCCATGTAAGACAAGATTTGAACTGAAAAACAAAAATGTTCGCGTGTTAACGATATTTATGGCAGGTTGTCAAAAGATACTGCCACAATATCATTATTGGGTTAAAACCCTCGGAGGTTGATTATGAATAATAGCACTCTAAGAGTCATTACGCACGCGATTCTTATAATAATCTTTTGTCTTGTAGCACCCCAAATTTGGGGTGTTGATACTGTCCTTTTTGAAGAAGATTTTGAAGGAGTACCGCTCGAATCAAGCATAAAAGAGCGGATAAAGGATAAAAAGGTTTGGTCGGGTGCCCCACCTGACGGTTGGGAAATTACAAACGAAAATCCTGATGACCTCGGTATGCCTGAATGGCGAACGTGGGCAATTGTGGATCTTGAGTGGTGGACAGCAACTGCAGAAGACCAGCGTCGTAGTGAGTTCACAGGGGTACATAATGACGGTAAGGGCAAAGGTAAAGGAGCAGTGTCTGACCCTGATGAGTGGGACGATTGGGAGCTAAATGGCGATCCTGATGCCCTGAGTCGTTGGAATGGCCACTTAATTACCCCATCCATTAAAATCAAGGGCGCAGCAGCAGAATCGCTCATCTTAAAATTGGATTCGAGTTGGCGTCCTGAAGATACCCAAAACGGAGAGATAACAGTCAGTTTTGACGGCGGTAAGGAAGAACGCATCCTATTCTTCAAGAGCGTCGGTATTGACGCAGGTGCCCATACCCTTGTTACGATTCCTACCCTTAAACTAAAAGAAGAAAAAATAGACGACGGGGAGCAGATAAACGAAACGTTAGAAATCCCGATCGATAACCCCGGAGGTGTCGCTGAAATGGTTATTAGTTTCGGTGTCATTGACGCACAGAATGATTGGTGGTGGGCGATAGATAACATACAGCTCGTAAGCACTGCGTATGATGTAGAACCCAGAGATAAATTAGCAGTGAAATGGGCAGAAATAAAAGCTTTACAATAGATTCTCTTTGCTAAATTGTGAGTGGCTCAGCACTGCTTACATTTCGTTGAAGATGACCGTAAAAAGAGCAATGTGCTTCCCTCAAGTGCATTACTCTTTTATGTCGTATTGGCTTTTAGGAGAAAAGGTCATGAAAATTTTGGTTACAGGCGGCACAGGTCGCATCGGATCCAACCTCGTCAAAAAATTGTTGGAAAAAGGACACGATATCCGCAGCTTTGTTTATCCCGGTGATGTCAATCGTGTCGGAAGATGGGACGGGGCGGAGCGCGTTGAAACTGTCCTCGGCGATCTACGGGAATACGAGGACGTTAAAAGAGCAGTTGAAGGTGTGGATGCTATCTACCATATTGCTGCTGCCTTTGGTGGTCCCTTTGATAACCGTCAGTACTTGGCAATCAACGGTATGGGAACGCTCAACATCTTGGAGTGTGTGCGTGAGTTCAATCCGAACATCCATCGCCTCGTTTATGCCTGTACTGAAGCAATCTATTGGGAACTTACCCAAAAAGGGCGACTTTTCAATGAACTAATCACCGAGGATATGGTTGCCAAATACCATCACATGCCTTATTTCCTTACCAAGTGGATCGGAGAGGAACTCTGCATGAGTTATCACCACCAGTATGGTGTCCCTTCAACAGTCTTCAGATTCACAACCGTCATTGAACCGAGTGAGTATCTCAACGAAGACGGTTTACCCAGGCAATTCGTCTTTAGTCCGATCTATAATCGGTACAAGGATTATACAGGTAATGACTCTGTTGAGTTAGAGACTGCAAATACTGTCCAACGTCTCTGGGACGGGCAAGAGAAATTCATCCTGAAACGAAACCCTGACGGCCGACCCTACAAAGAGCACTTCACCGATGTCCGGGATATTGTGCAAGGATTAGTTTTAGGAATCGAAAAAGATGCTGCTGTCGGCGAAGAATTCACGCTCGGCGGCAATGGCGTTTTCAAACATGAAGAGGTCATCCCGTACCTCTGTGAACGTTACCAGAAGGATTTTGTTGATGTCCAACTCCCCCAACCTCTCTATTTTGAATTTGATTTAAGCAAAATCAAAACGCTGTTAGACTATAAGCCTCAACACGACTTAGCGAGCATCCTTGATGCTGCTGAAGCGATGCGACGTGGTGAAGATATTGGGGTTATTCCGACGGGCGTCCGATGGAGTTAGCATCTTTGATTATGAAACTCCTTTTTTGGAACCCCATCTGTTATCCGTGCCTCTTGTTGGTCTTTGCCTTCTTGACGCTGAATTGCACTAAAATCTCGTCGACACCGCCTCCGCAAGTCTCATCAAGTACCAAACACCTTGACCGACATATTAACGCTGTACTCAAAAAGGAAGGCATTCAACCCTCCGAGTTGTCAAAAGATGCAGAATTTTTACGTCGTGTTCATCTTGATATGACCGGGAAGATCCCAACCCCTGAAGAAGTTCTTGATTTTTTGAGAGACGGGTCTCCAAGCAAACGTCAGAAAAAAATTGAACACCTGCTCCAAAGTGAAGCATCCATTAATTATTGGACAAGATTGTGGGTGAACTGGTTAATCGGTAGAAGTGATGACGATGACTTCTATTTCGGATTAACGTATTGGGTGCGGGATGCCCTGAAGAAGAATATGCCGTATCACCAATTCGCCCAGGCACTCATCGCTGCTGATGGTGAGTTACGTCACAACGGCGCAGGCAACTATATCCAACGTTACGACAACTCACCGATCATCCTCACCTCGCATACCTCGCGCTTGTTCTTAGGGCTTCCAATGCAATGTGCCGAATGCCACGATCATAAAACAGAGGTATGGAGTCAAGAGGATTTCTACGGCATTGCAGCCTTCTTCACCGGCATTGAGAGTGAACGGAAGGAAGACATCCAGACCGTGGACATGATGGGGAATGAGTTAAGCATGGAAAACTTTCTCATTACGGACACAGCAGAAAATGCGATTTGGGCGGAAAGACTGAAAAAACAGGTTAGGCCACATTTCTTAGATGGTACAGCATACAAAGGACCACTCCGCAAAAAGCGAGAAGCACTTGCACAATGGATGACAGATAGATCAAACTCTTATTTTAGTCAAGCGATTGTGAATCGGATCTGGAAACACTTTATGGGACGTGCCTTTGTTGAACCCGTTGATGGGTTCGGAGAAGAGAATCCACCGACTAATCCTGAGCTCTTGAAGTGGCTCGCAAATGATTTCGTCATTCACGAATATAACCTGCAACGCCTCATGCGAACGATCCTGAATTCTGAGACTTACCAGCGTACTTCAGAAACAAATCAAAGCAACAAGGACGATGAACTTTACTATTCACATGCGTACGTTAAACCGCTGAGCGCAGAGCAATTTTTCTATTCCATGCTTCAAGCTACCGATTTTGAAAGACTTCAACAGGTCAAGATGGAAGGCAGCAAAAAGCAAGGGGGTGAAGACCGCAGGAACCTGTTACAAACGCTTGAGGAAAGAAAGCGCGAACATCTCAGAAAATTTCTGTTTCTCCTTGACAACGGCGAAATGGAGGAAATCGAAGCCTTTAATGGAACCGTGCCGCAGGCGCTTATGATGATTAATGGGAGTATGGTCAATGATAGTGTCAACCACGAAGAACGCGGCAGTTTTATAAAATATGTCCTCGGAAAATGGCGCGACCCAATTGAGCGGATGGAGTATATCTATCTCAACGTCCTGTCTCGATTGCCGACTGCTAAAGAGAAAACCTATTTCCGACGTTATTTAGAACGAAGCCTGTATTCCAATAAAAAACTTGCTTATGAAGACCTCTATTGGGTTTTGCTAAATTCCGCCGAATTTTCACTCAACCATTAACTATAAAGGAACATGCTCAAACCATGAACTATCACCAGTTGCGGAATGAAGATTTAAGAAAAGAACTCAAAAAACGCGGGTTGAAAGGGTATTCGTCATTGAAGAAAACCCAAATGATTGAATATCTTTTGACGGGGATTCGTCCGCTAAAGCATACTGTTAAGCAGGTGGATTACCGTGAAATGCGAAATAAAGAGTTGAGATCAGAACTCAAAAAACGTGGGTTGAAAGGATATTCATCGTTGAAGAAGGTTCAGATGATTGAATATCTTTCAACAGGTATCCATCCGTTGAAAAATGCACAGGTATCAGCTCCAGTAGCGAACGGAGATATACGCGAGTCGTTTTCTGATGGTATTGGGTATTCACCAACTCTTTTTGGTGGAACGAAAAAACTCCCTGTCAATCAAATTGTATCGGGGGACTGCTTAAAAATTCTGCGATCTTTTCCTGATGGGGTTTTTGATTGTTGTATCACGGATCCACCGTTTAATATGTCGAGAAAGAAAGGGTTAGGTTGGGCATTTAGTTCTCATGTCACAATGCAGGAACAGTGGGACATTTTCGCAAAAGACGACTATTTCCAATTCACAGTTGACTGGATTCGCGAGGTATTGAGGGTGCTGAAGACAAACGGAAACTTGTTCATCTTTGGATCTTTTCACTGTATTTTTACAATTGGTTTTATTCTTCAAAACTTGTTTGATCGACGAATTATCAGTCAATTGGTTTGGTACAAACCTAATGCACAACCTAATATTACCTGCCGCATGTTTACTGAGTCTACCGAATTTATCATTTGGGCAGTTAACAATGAGAGTAAAAAAGCCAAGAATTGGACTTTCAACTATGAAAAGATGAAGACAATGAACAATGACAAACAGATGCGAAACATGTGGGAAATTCCGCTCACTAAACGATCAGAGAAGAAGTATGGAAAGCATCCATCGCAAAAGCCTGTAGCAGTCGTCAATCGCCTTGTTTTGGCTGGAACTGATGAAGACGATCTCATTCTTGATCCATTTTCTGGAACCGGAACCACAGCAGTTGTTGCTAAACAAAACAACCGGAGATGGATAATGATTGAAAAGCAAGAAGAATATAACGAAATTGCGCGGCAAAGGCTTGATGAATTGTCCAATATGTTGTTCGAGAATGATTCAGAAAAGAATTGATAATAGGAGGAAGCTGTGGAAAGACGAGAAGCGGTTCAAAAGTTATCAACGATTGCTGGGCAAGACCTTCGAGAACTGGCTGGCGAATATGAAGTTACCGTATTTAAAGGCGAAAAGAAAAATAAAGGCTGGGCGGGACATGTACTTGAAAGACATTTAGAGTTGCCTATTAACTCGGCTCAAGCACCTAATTTCGGGTCATGGGAACTAAAAACAGTTCCCTTAAAATATCTGAAGAATGGAGAATTGAAAGTTAAAGAAACCATGGCAGTAACAATGATCGACCCCTATAACGTTGAACGAACCGATTTTGAAGATAGCCATTTGCTAACTAAGTTGAGACGGATGGTTGTAGCTGCGAGAATTTGGGAAAGTCAACGAGAGGAAAGATCAATTTTATATTGTGTAACAACTTTTGATTTGGATGATCCAAAGGTCTATACCCAAGTGAAAGCAGATTATGACTTAGTCAGGGGAGCAATCCGCACGCAAGGATTTTCTGCTCTTACTGGCAGAATGGGTGTATACATTCAGCCCAGAACAAAAGGTACGGGGCATGGAAGTACTTCGAGAGCCTTTTATGCCAGAAAATCTTTTCTTGAAAAGTTTATCTTTCCTCAACTATAGCGTCTAAAAGAATCAGTGAACACATGGACAGATCACGCAACTCTCGTTATGATTTCTACAGATACACAACTTATTTGAGGGCTCTAAAAGAAAAATATCCGATAGAGTTACCCGCGTCTGAAGTGACCAAACAATGGGAATCAACTTGCATGGTTGACGATAGAGCTTGATGTTGACGTTTCCGCTGTAGAAACTTATGAAATTAAGCGTGTGGATACCGATTATTTTATTGAAGATTAGACACAACGTAACACTTGTAGCATAGGATGTTAGTTTTCTATACATCTTAGCACCTGAACTGTAACCTAATCTGTTAGATACAGTAGAAGGCAGCCCTCGGTGAATGCCACACGCGCATTCATACTGTTGATTTCAGGGCGACCTACCTATAGAAACACGAGACCCTCAACAGGTAAGCCCCAGTGGGGGGATATGTGGAACCCACTGAAAATTTCCAAAACTTAGTCGTTTTAAAACCAATGCGGAGATATGAAAATGTCAAGCACAGCTATCGGAGAAATCCGGTCAAAGCTCAATTCAAATTATATTCGTAAATGCATCGAACCTATAGTAGATCCAGTATATGAAGATTCATACGAAGCATGTCTGTTAGAATTGGATTCAGGGAACTGGTTCGGTTATATTCAGTATCTCGATTTGGACAACTATATAGCCAACATTAAAGGGCAAGCCCAAACCAAGAAAGAACTAATTGTATTGCTTACTGACAAACTTCACGAAGCAATAGAATTGGAAGAAAATGAACACGATAGACGACTGTTAAAAGCGATAGAAGCCGGGGCATTTGATAGTCTTGCTGAAAAAGCCGCACAAAATGTTAGAGAAGGCAAATACTACGACTGGGAGACTCTTAGGGAAATGTTAGCAAAACATGAACAATAGATTTGAAAGTGCTTTTTTTGATGCTTTGGACAAATTACCGACTCAGGTTAAAAACGCTGTTCATAGGAAATTTGAGTTGTTCTTTCAGAATTCCAGACACAATTCGCTCCAGTTTAAAAGGGTAGGGAGATACTGGTCTATTAGAATCAATAAAAATTACCGAGCATTGGCACGCGGGGCCATTGGGAACCTGACTTGGTTTTGGGTCGGCAAACATGATGACTATGAGAGACTTATAAATATGGATTTCTGAACCAGAATATATTTGCTAAAATTAAAAGAGGACCAAAGATGAACAATAAAGAGTTTGTACCAGCAAGTCTCAGGGCTCCCGTGCATGTAGATTTTGATTCCTGCATAGAGCATGTAGATTATAACTTAGAAAAATTGTCGGAATTGTTGACAAACGAGGGACGTGTGAGTTATTTTGAAGTTTTAAATTATATTGTACCGATAATTACAAATATATGTAAAATAATAGAACCACCTGCTAAAAAACAGAGAGCTAATACTTTTTGCATAGAGACCCGTTTTGATTCCTGCTACGAAAAAGATATAGAGAAGTTAAGATATGAATGGGATAGAATTAGAGGTAATGACATTTACGGTAAACTTAAGGATTCTCGGAACAAAGCAGCTGTACATATAAACAACTTGCATCAGGGTTACAAGGAAACGCAGAAATTATTGGTAGAGGAGGCAATATATTTAATTAAGCGCGAGGAGTGTTTAAGGGATTTAATATCCGAGGTAAAATCTTTGATACATAATACTGAAACATCTGTTAAAAAGAAGGAAGACAGACCCTTAAATGTAGATGTTATATCAGTAAAAGTTGGAAAGAAGTCAGAATAACGGTTGCAGACTCGCCAAGCGGGCAGCAGCCTTTGACAATATGACAAAGGAGAATCTTATTATGCAAAAATGTATCTTGTTCACCACGATCTGTGCAATCGCTTTTGGAATCACTGTACTCGCGACAGCGCAGACTTATTTTGAAGATAACTTTGATGACCCAAAAGTATCCGCAGATAAATGGGTGCCTCTCTTCGGCGAATGGGAATTTAAAAATGATGAATACCATCAACTCCAGAATGCCTCTAACTGCATGAGTGTTATCGCTGATGAATTTTGGGATGACGCTTGGAACGAGTACACTTTTGAGGTAAGAGGCAGCAAAGTCAGTGGTGCCGAAGGTTTCCTGATTATGTTCCGCTGCCAAGGCTTAATGCAGCCGCGTGGACAGGCACTTGAAGACCATCCACCGCGTATGGAAAAACTCAAACCATCACTGGAGTACTGGTGGAACCTCGGCGGCTGGGGCAATACCCGCTCTCAGGTTGAATCGTGGGGCGGCAAAGCTGGTGCCCATAGTAATCATACCATCGACGAAAAAGATTGGTATAACATCAAGATCGTCAATACGCCTGATAGTTACACGGTGATTCTCGACGATGAAGAAGTCGCCAAAGTGGATGATGACACCGAAGGGGGTGTCGGACGCGTCGGCCTCGCGACATGGAGAACAGTTGCTAACTACGACGATGTCGTGGTTTATGGACCAGATGGACCGTCATTGCCTGTTGATGCAAAGAGTAAGCTTGCAACGACTTGGGCGCATCTCAAGTCAGTGAGATAGATTTTAACTTTAAACACTGCAATAACCTACAGCGCGAGGCGAAAAAGTCTCGCGCTACCTTTATACAGAGCGAACTCATAGCGAGTACGCGCTAAGCCTGGTTGAAAGTTATACGAAAGTTAATC
>JAPPNJ010000118.1 GCA_028818705.1 Candidatus Poribacteria bacterium | reverse complement strand
GTGATGCAGCCGACGGCGTTTTTTATCAACATTGCCCGCGGTCCGATTGTCAACGAGCCGGATTTGATTGAGATTTTGGAAGCCGGTAAAATCGCTGCGGCTGGCTTGGATGTCACCGAGGTCGAGCCGCTCCAAGAAGACAGCCCATTGTGGGATTTTAACAACGTTATCATTTCGCCGCATTCGGCCGGAGGTTCACAGCATCGCGCCCGCCGTATCACCGAGTTCTTCTTAGATAACTTGGAACGGTATCTGAAGGGTGAAGAGCTGAAGAACATTGTGAATAAGCAACTCGGTTTTTAGTATAAATATCTGGCTCATGTATAAATTCAATGCAACTGTGTCAGCGAAGTCAATCACCACAAAGGTTAAAATCTCCTTATGCATGCAATCTCGACATGAGCCAAATATCTTTTTCCAATAGCCTCGGTCCCACGACCGAGGCACTGCTTTTCAAACCATGATTGAATACAAAGGTTATATCGGAGTCGTTGATTTTGATTCGGAGATAAACCTCTTCTTACAGGGCACCTGTAAAATATTGTTCAGTTTCCTTGCTAATCAACAAGACGTTAATATATAATCACGGGAAACCTTATGGAATACGTCGTTATTTTTGAAAAATGTGGAAATAATTATGGTGCTTATGTCCGTGACCTTCCAGGTTGTGCTGTTGTCGGTGCGACCCTTGAGGAAGTGCGGACTTTGATCGCCGAAGCTATCGCTTTTCATATCGAGGGGCTACAGGCAGCGGGAGAGGTCGTTCCGCGACCATCAGCGAAACTACCCGTTCAGAGTGCGTCAGAAGTCTCGGCAGCATTGATCGAAGCGTCCCAATAACTCTAAACTGATGACGCTGTTTTTCGCCAACCAGACGCGACCTTGGTAATAATCCTGAAATTCTACGCGAGAGCTAACAGGAGAGGTAGTGAATGAGAAGGTTTGGTACGCAGGGACCTGTGAACCCTGAACAGCATTACGTTGTCCCCCGCACGAAAGAACTTACTGAGTTTATCAAGCGCGTCAAAGAGGGACGCTACATCGTCATCTTCGCACCCCGGCAGACGGGAAAGACGACTTTCTTTCAACGCGCCGTTGCAGCACTCACCGCTGAAGACCTAACCTATTTTCCGATTCAACTGAATTTTGAGATATATGTGGACTGCAGTCGTTCTGAATTTTATGAGTCTCTCACCAAACAGATTCGTAAGGAAATTGAACGCGTTTTCCAAAGACGCGGAGAGGCACTCGACGCAGCACTAAAACATTTTCTTGATAATGCCCAGATAACTAACCATTTGTCAATGATGGAATTCTTTGAACAGGTCCAGCATTTCCTGAAGGATGGGGAAAACTGGCAGAAAGTTGTCCTCATTATCGACGAGTTTGAGGGTATCCCTACATCTGCCCTGAAAGGTTTTCTGCACGCGTTCCGACATACTTACGTCACCGACACCACGCTTCAATGCCCGCACAGCCTTGGCATTGTGGGTGTCAAAAGTATTGCACAACTTGACTATGATCGCTCTGTTTCTCCGTTCAATATCCATGACGATTTTGCTTTGCCCAACTTCACGCTTGCGCAGGTACAAGAACTGTTTGGGCAATATACCGCTGAGGTCGGGCAGGCTTTTGCTCCGCAAGTCATTGAATCCATTCACAAACAGACAGGCGGACAACCTTTCCTCGTCAACCGATTCGCGCAGATACTCACAGAGGAACTGGACATTCCGAAAACCGAAACACTGACAATCACACATTTTTCAGAGGCACACGGACAACTCTTGGAGGAACGCAACACTAACATTGAACATCTCTTGACCAATATCCGTAAAGATCGACGCTTTGAAACCATACTCATGCGAATCGTCTCTTATGAGAACAGCGTGCCATTTAACCCTGATAATGACATTATCAATGAACTCGCCACGTATGGTGTCATTACGAAAGGGACTGACAGAAAGTGTGAGATTGTCAATCCGATTTACCTGTATCGCATTGTCCAAGCATTCAAGCCGTTAGTCAACGGATTGGAGCGCGACTACTTCCCTGAGAATACCGATAGATTTCAATACCTCACCGACATCGGACAAATTCAGATGGAACCACTCTTGGATAACTTCCGAGACTTTATTGCTCGCGCAGGATACAGAATCTTACAAGTCCCTGAAACACCGCAAGAGTTCATCGGACAGCATCTCCTCTTTGCCTACCTTGATCAGTTCGTTGTTAGTGTAAACGAGGCAATGTATATGGAAGTCCCAACCGGACGCGGTAGGATGGATCTGATCATTCTTCACAACCAGAGAAAATATGTCGTTGAAACAAAGATATGGCGAAGCGAAAGAGGTTATGCCGAAGGGAAGCAGCAACTTGCCGCGTATCTATCAACAGAAGGCGTAACAGACGGCTACTACGTGGTGTTCGAT
This sequence comes from Candidatus Poribacteria bacterium, assembly GCA_028818705.1. Lineage (GTDB taxonomy): Bacteria > Poribacteria > WGA-4E > WGA-4E > WGA-3G > WGA-3G. The sequence goes on along the minus strand of JAPPNJ010000118.1, from coordinate 242 downwards.
CATAGAGAGGCACCAGAACCGCGTACAGAGACAGAAGCAATAGACGGGTTAACGATTCGGAGCTACGTGATACCTGTGGTGCCAGAGCGGCCTTCAGTAGGAGCACAACGGTAACCAGGTTTTATATTTCGAGGTTGAATCATCAAAACAACGGATACGGAAATAATTGGCATGTTGTCACAGAAAGTAACGAGTTGTGCTAAATAACTATTTGTAAAATATAGATTTACATAAGCATAACG
>JAPPNJ010000164.1 GCA_028818705.1 Candidatus Poribacteria bacterium | reverse complement strand
CAAAGTGCGGAATTCTAAGAATCTCCACACTTTAGTGTGGAGAGTATGTCAAAAAATTCACGTTTTACTTAACTGTCACAAGTAGTGACTGACTGCTGAGAGTGTAGCGTAGCGGAACGTTCTGACTACTGACTACTAATTCACAGATGCCAAATTTCACTTGTGAATTCTGGGAACAGACAATCAAGGAGTGTCGCAGAAGCCGTGTCATTCGTCCAACAATCAACGAAACTTGCTGTCAACGCTTCCGTCCGACACCGTCCGCACAGAAGCTGCAAAAAGGTTAAATCTGGAAACGCCGCGTCACCGGCTTCAACGTCCATCGGTGTCCAATCCGTGAGATTCGTTACGCGACCGCGCTCAAAGGTGAAGTGAATTCCAGTTCGATAGAAGTTGAGTTTGAGTTCCCCAGTGTACCCCTCCGCGACTGTCTCGATGAGATGTTTTTCCAATGCGGGTTGGATATGTCGTAGGAACGCTATCAGATTCGGCACTCGGATGTACCACGCATACGGAGGATCTTTACGGACAACAGATTTTGGAAGTCCGCTATAGACGGGATGCTCACGCCCCAACATGAACTGGATACCTGATGCTTCTGGATTGTCGCTTTCGGCAGCTACCGGCGTCTCCTTCGCCTTTTTCCACAACGCTCGTAATAGCGAGGGAATCAGGTGTAAATATCCGACCCCCGGTTTCAACGCCATACGTATGACAATGAAATTAGCACCAGTGTCCGTGCCTTCGTAATAACCCTTGTAGCACCACGGGAGATGTTGCACATATCCGAGTCGGGTCCCTTGCATATCTTCGATGAGTAGCCATTGGTGTCGTGCGTCACTCTTCGGAGACCGTCCGTTGAATTCATACTCCCACACCTCACGGCTTCGATGGCAGTCAAAAACCTGTGATTGAATCGAGTGGGCGTAGACTTCTTGAATAAAAGTATTGTCTGCATCCGTCCGAGGTCGGAGCCGACACGTCTCAGTTTTCCCTTTTTTCAGGCTTGGCATGTGAAACCCATCAATGACATGCCCGGCTTCCATGTCCAGTGCCATCTCATATCCGAAGAGCCGATAATACCACGGTATACCCGTAATGCCCTGCATCAATTCTCCGCGTGTCTCGCTCAATGCATGGATCACTTCAAATTGCTCGCGGACAAGTCCTCTTCTACGATACTCAGATTCAGTGGCGACGAATTCAGGTTGTCCAAACTTGAATGGGATCCCGCTGTACGTCCAGGTCTGTGAGATAAGACACATTGACGACACGATCTTCCCGGTCTTGGTATCTTCCACGACAGTGAAATCGCTCGCCTTACAGGTAGGGTGATCTCCTAACATAAGATCTCGTATGTTTGGATCTATGTTTACATCTTCGTGGAGTCGGGCGTTAAACTCAGCAAGGGCATCTACATCGTCTAAAGTGGCGAATCGGAGTTTCAGGTTATCGTCCAAATCTATGGGCATTTGTGAGAGTATGTTATTTTTTGGCAATTTATGTTTCCTTATGGGGTTATGTTAGCAGGCATTGTATCATAAAACACCGATTGCGTCAAATAGGAGGTGTCAGTTATCAGGCGTCGGTTGTCAGTTATAAGAGTGAACCAGCAAGGCATGTAAAGCCAACAGGATTTACGCAATTATGGTAAACCAGACAAATAAACAGACATATTTGTAGCATAGACTGTTAGTCTGTGCAAGCCCCAAGGAAACTCATCGACACAAGGGATCGTTTGAGAATGTCCAATTAATTCTAAGGTTTACCATAGTTCAGAGAAGAGCCACGATAACGTTCCCTTTGTAGCACAATCTGTTAGATTGTGTCTTGTGTATGCGATTATCCACTATGCTGCGTTTGGCAGCCTGCAAACTAACAGTTTGCGGCACAAAAAGTCTGTGAATAATGAACCGCTCTCAACTAACCACCAACTCCAAAAAAAATATAATTTTTTTGACTGATACTGATATAATAACAGGAAGATGAACATTACGCCACGTCCCGCACTCTACTTTCTTATCCCGTTTCTCCTCGGAATTATTGTTGGAAACTGGACCTCTATTCCTCTTTTATGGCTCTGGCTCTCCGTCCTATTCAGTTTCATCGGCAGCATTGTAACCAGAAACCGGAGGCGTTATCTCTCTTACGGATTGCTCCATCTTGCCATTTTTGCAGGCGGTATGCTACGCTTAGAAACTGCCTCCCATTTGCCAATTCCAGAACACTTCTACGGTGAACCCGTCGGTTTTTCAGGGACTGCGGCGTATCAGCCCGAACGCGGCACCGAATGGGATGCGTGTTATGCCGTGGGTGAACTCCAGTTGTTATCGGATCCATCACAACAGGTGCGAGCGAAATTTCTTATCAAATTCCAAGAGGTGGTACCGCTCAGCTACGGCAAACAGATAACCCTCACAGGTATTCTTCGACAACCGCAAGGCAAACGGAACCCAGGCGGATTTGATTACAATGCCTATCTTGCACGGCAGAATGTCGTGGGCATCGTCGATGTCGTAGGACTGCTACGCATCGGCGAACAAGTCGGTTTCCCGCCCGGACGCTGGATAGAGGCACTTCGTATTCGCACGGAACGGACCATCGATCTCATTTATACGGAATCTTCACTGCACACCCAACTCCTCAAAGGCGTTTTACTTGGCAAACGCGCCGACCTCCCCACAGAGACGTTGGATATCTTCCGAAATAGCGGCACCTTTCACGTCCTTGCAGTTTCCGGTTTACATGTTGGACTCATCGCCATGTTCTGCTATCTCGGTTTTTCAATCTTTCGATTTCCACAGAAGATTTGCTGCCTCCTGACGATTATAGTAGTCCTGATTTACGCCTGTCTGATTGGTTTCCGACCCTCCGTTTTTCGTGCGGCGTTGATGACAATCCTATTCCTTGTCGCCACGCTCATTGACCGGGATGCCGATTTATTTAATCTATTGGCGTTCGCTGCTTTAGTGTTGCTCCTTTTGAACCCATTGCAACTGTGGGATGTCGGGTTTCTACTCTCATTCGTTGCTGTAACGGCAATCGTCTATTTTGTCCCAAAGATGGAGGCACCCTTGTGTTGGCTGTGGGCAGGTAGTGGTAATTCACCTTTAAGCAGCAGTGGCGTCTTGACGCGGTTGCGGAAAATTCCGGTTAAATGGCTTGTTCTCTCTTATCTCGTGACGATCGCAGCCCAAATCGGAACGGGACCGTTGATAGCCGTCTCCTTTTTCCGGACATATCCGATGGGTATCCTTATCGGTCCATTTGCGGTTGGACTCGTATCACTCATTGTCGCAGTCGGTATGATGTCCGTAGGTGTTGGTTTTATATGGCTTCCCTTGGCGAAGTTGGTTGCGCTACTCAATCACGCTATCATCTCCGTTTTCTTGGCACTCATCGGGATGTTTGGGCAGACATGGGGAGTCGTGAAGTTAACGCCACCGACATTCGGTATTTTCGTCCTCTACATCGCTGTCTGTTTAGGCATCACGCACTGGCGATTTGTCTATAACCAATTCCGAATCGCAGCGCTCATTGGTTTATCAGTCGTCGCAATTTGGGTCTGGGACAGGGCGTTTCATGAGAAGGGTCGGCTTCTGGAAGTCGTAACACTGGACGTCGGACAAGGCGACGCCGCTGTCGTCAGGTTTCCAGACAATCGGACAATACTAATAGACGGTGGTATTCGGCGCAGGTATTACGACGCGCAGAAACAGGAGATGGCTGACTACGATGTGGGGCAACGGATTATTGAACCCTACTTTGACACTCACGGCATTCGGAAACTTGACATGGTTGTACTCACGCACCCGGACCTCGACCACGGCGGTGGACTTGGATATATTTTAGAGAACTTTGAAGTCTCGCGTGTTCTCGGTATATCGGATATGCCTCTCGATTCTCAGACGCATCAGCGCCTACAAACTATTGCTAAAACACGTGATATTCCTTATGACTTTCCTTATGCAGGAGAGATTACGCTAACGCCGACGGCTTTGCTGGACTTACTACACCCTATTGACCCTGCATCTACGAATCTACTGGATGCCGACAAAAACGATGATTCTCTTGTCATAAAGCTCACTTACGGCGAGGTAGATATTCTCTTTACAGGTGACATCGGTAAGGAAGCGGAGGATAGACTCATCGCATCTGGACAAGATCTCCGTTCAGAAATCCTGAAAGTCCCACATCACGGGAGTCGTACATCGAGTAGCGAACCGTTTTTAGATGCAGTCCAACCGATTTGCGCGATTTTTTCGCTCGGCGAGGGAAATCGGTATAATTTGCCGCATGCAGATGTGGTTGCCCGGTATCAGGCGCGAGGCTGTCTCCAGTGGCGAACCGACCAAGCCGGAGCGATTACCATTCGTACTGATGGGACGCGGTGTTGGATCGATGGGTTAAAATAACGTGCGTTCGATAAAGAGGTTTTGTACCGTAAACTGTTAGTTTGCGATGGATGGCACAAACTAACAGTTTGTGCTACAAAGATTTCTCAATCTATAGTAGTAGGTTGGGTTTCACTAGGGAGGTTAGAAACCTCGCCCACCGATTTAGCGGTTAGCAGTCAGTAGGTGTAGCGATTCGGAAAGGGTCGCGAGCACAGCTCGCTCCTACGGGAAGCTGGAAATTATAGAGAGGGTGTGATAGCGATACGCAGCGCCTCCTGATCCATCGCATCTGCAAAAGCGGTGTTAATTTCTGATAGTGGATATGTTTTTCCGATGAGTTCTCCGAACTGATAACGCTCCCGGCTTTCTTCTATGAACTTGAGAGCGGTTCCCAGTGCTGTCCAATGATAGTTATGCACCCCTCGGAGTGTTATACATTTTGTGACGAGTTGGTGGGCATCAACAGAGATATGCGCATCAGGATAGACGTAACCGAGCGTCAAACAGCGTCCACCGATAGCTAACCACGTGACCAGATTCGGGATCCCAATTGTGGCACCACTTACCTCCACACCGAGGTCAGCCCCCCGTCCATCTGTGAGTTCTTTCAATGCTTCACCAATTTCAGAGACAGATATTTTGTCTGGATTGAAAGTGTGTGTTGCTCCAAAACGCTTGGCAATCGCTAAACGTTCTTCGTTGAGGTCCACAACAACAACCCGCTTATATCCGTTTTCGCGGAGGTAACACGCCGCATAGATACCGAGCATGCCGGCTCCGTGGATAATGGCTGTTTCACCCGATTGTATACCAATAACCTCTAAGCCGTTTACTACAGTCGTAAGCGCGCAGTTGATAGGCACAGCCTCTCTGTCCGTTACGGCATCTGGGATACGGTAGATGGCTGTCCCAGGACGCAACAGAATATGTGTGGCGAATCCTCCTGATAGGGACGCATCCCCTTCATTGCGGGCATGTCCGTATTTGAACATCGTTTCACACTTCTGCGGAAGATTATGATTTACACAATAGTCGCATGTTCCGCAAGCGGTCGTCATGCTCCACGTAACCCGATCTCCTTCCCGTAGTGTATCTCCGGTCGCTGATTGCAGACGCGTTGGTGCTACAAGTGTGCCGATAATCTCATGTCCCAGTATGCATGGGGTCTCTGCGCCGCGACGTCCTGATACCGTGTGGAGATCGGAACCACAGATTGTTGACAATGAAACGGCGACAAGCACATTGTCCGAGGTGGCGTGTACAGGCATCTCGCAAACCTCAAAAGGCGTCCCTATCCCGTGAAATTGTGAAATTTGTGCGGATATTTGCATTATATTGGTATTCCTTCCCATCGTAAAGAAACTATTTATTCCCCGTTGATAGCGTTTTATGACGTGCGATGAATCGCGCGACTACAAACATCTCATTCAACGGACCACTACTTTTAATTTGACAAACGTATAAGCGTCACGTATCATAATATTATTATACACTATACAAAAAAATAAAGGACACAACAAAAAAAGATGAACAGAACGGCTGAAGTGCTTATTGAAGCCTTACCTTATATTCGCCGCTTTTATGATCGTCGGATTGTAATCAAATATGGCGGTGCTGCAATGGAGGATGAGACGCTTATCCACTCTGTTATGCAGGACATCGTTTTAATGAAATACGTCGGTATCCGTCCAATCATAGTTCACGGTGGCGGACCGCGAATCACTGAGTGGATGGATAAGCTCGGAAAAGTTCCAGAATTTGTGCAGGGACTCCGTGTAACCGATGCGGAGACAGTTGAAATCGCTGAGATGGTGCTCGGTTCCATCAATAAAGAAATTGTTGCTCGTATCAACCAACACGGTGGGAAAGCCATTGGTCTATCTGGAAAAGACGCCAACCTAATTCTCGCTGAGAAGCAACAGACGCAGGTCACGGATGAAACCGGACAGCAGATCGATGTTGACTTAGGATACGTGGGGAAAATTATCGGTGTTAACACCGAATCGATCATCGCCCTCGATCAGGCAGATTATATTCCTGTTATCTCGCCAATTGGGGTTGGTGTTAATGGTCAGACTTATAATATTAATGCCGACACAATGGCGGGTGAGATCGCATCGGCGTTCCAAGCAGAGAAGTTGATTCTCCTGACGGATACGCGCGGTATTCTCAAAGATCTATCGGATGTTTCGTCACTGATTCCGACGATTCATATAAGAGAGGTAGACACATTCATCAAGGATGGTTTCATCGGAGGCGGTATGCTCCCGAAAGTAGAGGCATGCACGACAGCGCTCATGGGGGGCGTCTACAAGACACATATTATTGATGGTAGAATCCCACACTCACTGCTCCTTGAAATCTTCACAGAGGGTGGCATCGGGACCGAAATCGTTCGATAATTCTGTAGGCGGTATCCCTACCTTGTCGATCTTCTACAGATATACTTCTCGCTGTAGGAGGGATTTGTAATCCCGACTCTTTACTAAAAGTTTCTTGAGTCCCAGAGAGACGGCCGGTGTATAGAGAGGCATCTATAGAAAAGCATCGAGCCCCAGCGGGGCGACAGGTGGATCATACTTTGAATTAGATGGACAAAGGAGAAACCGATGGCGGAACCTAAAAAAATTGCTGCGATCATCACCACATATTATCAACACTCGCATGCCGACGTGATTGCCACCAAATACATGAAGGGGTTCCCGACAGATACCGGACATCGGATGCCTCGCGTCGAATTGGTATCCATCTATCTTGATCAGGTAGACGACCGAGACATTGGAGTCGGCTTGGCAGCCGAGCATGGTGTCCCAATTTATCCGAGTATTCGGCAGGCACTAACGCTCGGTGGGAATGAATTGGCTGTTGATGGTGTGATACTGATTGGTGAACACGGCGACTATCCATATAACGAAATAGGGCAGCACATGTATCCACGCCGCTATATGTTCGAGCAGATTTGTGGTGTGTTTGCATCAAGCGGCAGGTCAGTCCCCGTTTTCTGTGATAAACACCTCTCCTACAATTGGGACGACGCAATCTGGATGTATAACCGCGCAAAAGCACTGGATGTGCCGTTTATGGCGGGTTCCTCGTTACCACTCTCTTGGCGGAAACCGTTTTTGGAACACCCGCTTGACACGGCATTGGAATCGGCTATCGGTATCGGTTATGCGGGTGTGGAGTCCTACGGTTTTCATTCGCTTGAGACGTTACAATGTATGATTGAGCGTCGTCAAGGCGGCGAGTCGGGGATTGTGGCAATTCAGTGTCTCGAAGGTGATGCGGTCTGGGAGGCAGGCAAGGCAGGGAAATGGTCTCTCGAATTAGCCGAAATGGCATGTGAACAAATCGAAAATCGTCCCGATAGTACGTTTATAGAGGGATGTCCGCATCCAACAGTGTTCCTGTTGGAGCATCAAGATGGGTTTCAATCTGCGGTTCTCATGCTGACTGGCTATGTTTCTGATTTTGCTTACGCAGCGAGCGCGGGCGATATGCACTATGCTACGGAGTTTTACCTACAGAACGGACCGCCGCATGCGCATTTTAGCTACTTGAGTCTTAATATTGAAGAGATGTTTGTGACCGGTGAGCCGCAGTATCCTGTGGAGCGGACACTCCTTGTGACAGGCGTGCTTGATGCCCTTATGCACTCGCGAGCGGAAGGACATGTCCGAATCGAGACGCCACATCTATCTGAACTCGCTTATCGTTCCTACGAAAAAATGCCCATCCGACCCATAGCCCCGCGTCCTGAAGGCGCGACGTTAGTGTAAAAGCGCGGTTGGGAAACCGCGCCTACAATCTGTGAATTCTTGAAAGTGCTAACCGTCCTACCGTTCTGGACGTGCCGGAACGCCTGATTCTGCGGATTCGTAGATGAGATCCATCAATTCAGATTGGATAATCCCGTTCATCGGACTGGTACGCGGTTCTGCTCTGCCCAAGATAGTATCAATAAAGTTGTCATCAGGGCTGCCAGCGGACATATCATCTGAAATCGGAGGCGGATCCAACGCTTCTCCACCCTTCCAGACGCGAATCCAACCGCCACCCCAGCCGTCGACCTCAATCCTACCATTTTCAAAGACCAGTGCCATGTGTGTGCCACCCGGACTTGGGCAATTACCACTCACAGCCATCGCAGCGAGCACGCCATTTTCAAACTTGACATTAATCGAGGAATTAATGTCAACATCCCGATCCTGGTTATCCGTATAGGCGTAGACTTCAGCGACTTTCGACTCGACTGCCCAGCAGAGGCTATTCAAAAGGTGCGCACCACTATCATAAGCCTGTCCGCCACCAGAGAGTTTCGGATTCTGCCGCCACGTTCCCGTTGTGCCGCCTTTCCAGCCTTGTGTAATGTAGCCGATGACCAGTTCCAGCTTGCCGAATTCGCCGTTACGTATAATCTCTCGCGTATAATAGAAGTTCGGTGTACAAGGGGTATTGTAACCGATGGTGAGGGTTAGCCCAGTCTCTTGCACCTTCTCAGCGAGGGTGTACGCATCTTTAGAAGCCGTAACCATCGGTTTCTCCATCAAAACGTGGCATCCGGCTTCAAGTGCCTGCATGCCTTGTTCAAAATGGAGCGTATGCGGTGTAGAGATAACCACTGCGTCCGGTGACGTCTCTTCGAGCAATTTGCTGATGTTGTCATAAGCACCGGGACGTGGGCTGAGGTCGGACAGGTTCCGATCAATATAGCCGTTAGCGATGTCTGTATTCACATCACAGGTGCCGACGATTTGCACGTCGGGGTTTGCATTCATGCGTCTGGCGTGACCGGAGGAATTCCCACCACACCCAATCATGGCAAGTCGAATCTTCGCCATATTTTTCTCCTTTTTTATTTTTCCTTACGGCGTAATGAAGTGCGTTAAGTTGATTGCGTGCGTTTAAGTCTATTCGCCCTCCACTGTGTTATGGACTTATGGTTCAGGTTTATTTTTCAAAGATGGCAGCCTGCAACAACGGCACAGGCGGATATGAGAGGAAACCTTCAATAAACCAATCTGCCCCATTTAACGCCTTGCGAATAATTAAAAGCCTAAACGATTGGGCTTTCATACTTAAACTTCGATAAATCGTCAACACTGATTGCGCCGTCTCCGAATACTCGCGTAAAGTTATGTCCGCGATCCGACTTTGTCTCGCCATGCATATAGCAGACACTGAACGCTCGTCGCGGAATATCTGAATCATTCGTACCGGAGCTGTGCAACATCCAATTGTGGAGCAGAACGACTTCTCCCGCTTTTAGTTCCAGCGGTTCAGGTGTAGCCTTCGCCACGATGTCGTCGATGTGTTCCTGTGTGAGAAAGCCGGATCCATTTTCGGGATTAATAAGTCTATTGTGCGACTGTGGGATAATATGCACGCAGCCGTTTGAAAGGGTTGCTGGATCCAGGGCAGTATAGATGGTAATTTGTGGGTCGCGGTCGAGGTCTCTCCATCTGTCTTGATGCCACGTGAGCCGAGTGCCTTCGTGTGCCGGTTTATTCATAAACATTGCACGGAAACAGGCGACAGGAGTGTTGTCTCCGTAAATCTTTGCGCAGACCTCTTGGAAAATCGGTTTCTGGAGGTATTCCAAAAAAATCGGATCGAGTTCAAGATTCTGAATTTTCCGATACAGCAGCGTCGGTCCCTTGTGCCCTTTAGATTGAGGTCCCGGTGAGTCCTTACCAGGTTCTCGATCGAGTTGCATCATGATCTGGTCATAGTCGAGGGCTGCTTTACCGAGCATGATGTCGTCCATCTGCTGCTGCAGCGTAGCGAGTTCGGCATCTGTTGCGACTTGTCCGATGCGGACGTAGCCGTTCTCCCAATAATGTTCCCACTGTTCATCAGATATATGGTGTTCCATGTTGAGCCTCCCAATTGAACCTGTCGCGGTTCTAACTTTTGTATAGCGAGTTTTAACTTGCAAGCTGCACCAAAAGTCTATATGCTAAAGTATAACACATATCTCAAGAAAACAAAAGAAAATCAAAATTCTGAAAATTAGAGCTAAGGAAAAGACGTAAATGGCTTCCGATAATTCCCATACCCTCAACACAGCATCGCGTCCGTCTGCTATGAAAACGCTGCGTCGGTTTGTCTTCGTCGCATGGCGCGTTAGTCCATTCGGTGCGATTATGCAGGCGCTCATAACACTCATATACGGGTGTATTCCTGTTGGTATACTCTGGGCAAGTCGGGGACTCGTGAACCTCATTGCGGCAATTCTCGCCGACGAAACAGAGCCAAGCTTACAGACGGCAGCACCGTGGGTAATCGCATTAGCCCTTCTGGCGATTCTCAGAAATGTGACGGGCACTTATGATAGTTACCTGCGATGGAAGATGCAGAACCGCATTAGGCTCTACCAGCAGCGCGCATTGATTGAAGCCGCAACACATATTAATTTTGCACTTTTTGATCAGCCACACACCTACGATTTGATACAACGGGCGCGGCAGGCACTCGACCATCGGCTCACCAATGTGCTGCGATTCCTCACAGAGATCGGACAACTTTGTATAACGCTTGTGGGGTATGGGGTGCTGCTGTGGATTGCCGATCCTCTCCTCGTGCTTGTCGTGGTGTTACCCGCCATCCCGTCCGCTTGGCTCAAAGTGAGGGCCGCTGAGAGTGGGTACATACACGATTACGATGCGACGCCGATCCGTCGTATGATGGCTTACATGCTGAGTTTATTGCTCGGTTCATCTTCTGGACAGGAAGTGCGGCTCTATGGACTGTCCGATCGCCTTTTCGGACGCTGGCAGACGAATCACCAAAAGTGGCGCAAAGAATCGCTCGCCAAGGCGTGGGTAGAAGCGAGAACCTCCATCAGTACCACTATTGCTGAAGTACTTGCCTATTCAATCGCGATTTTTATATTGGCGGCTCGGATTGTGGATGGGGAGCTAACACTCGGAGATTATGTCGTCCTCATCGGTGCAGCAGCGACCTTTCAAAGTAATCTTGAGAGTTTGCTCGGTGCCGTCCAAGATGTACTGGTGGATTTGCCGTTGCTACAAGATCTGCATGCGTTCCTTGAACGAGCGAAAACCGATCAGAGCGAGTCAGGCACCAAAACATTTCCGCAACCCCTACAGGATGGGTTGGATGTCCGCAATCTTCGGTTCCGATACCCAGAGGGGACCGAAGATGTGTTACGAGACATAAATTTTCATGTGCGTCCGGGCGAGATCGTCAGCATCGTGGGGGTCAACGGCGCAGGGAAGTCAACGCTTATTAAACTACTGCTCGGTTTGTACCAACCCGATGAAGGGACAGTTTGCTACGATGGTACACAGGTTGCTGCAATCGCCCCCGAACAGATTGCCCAAAACTGCGCTTCTGTTTTTCAAGATTTCGCACGATTTCGTAGGCCCATCCGGGAAGAATTGAACCCAGGACCTCCCAACTTTCACATTGACGACGAAACCCTTAGGCGCGTCATTGATGCAGTGGGACTTACAGATCGTTTTCAAACCTTTCCTCGTGGGTTAGATACGTTTCTGGATCCATCGCTTGGTGAGGAAGGGACAGGGGTTGAACTATCTGGTGGGGAATGGCAAAAAATCGCGCTTGCGCGGGCTTTGGTCCGTAATCCGCAAGTGCTTGTGCTTGACGAACCGACTGCTGCGCTTGATCCGCAAGCCGAAGTCGAACTCTATCAACAGTTCGTTGAACTCGCAGCAGGACGCATGACGTTCCTGATTTCGCACCGTATTGGATCGGCACGTCTCGCAGACCGTATCTTGGTATTAGACGCGGGGCGTATTGTTGAAGATGGTACGCATGAGGCACTGCTTGATAGAGATGGGCTTTATGCGCAATTTTTCAGGGCACAAGCCCATTGGTATCAATAGAAGAAGGTTCTTCCATGCAAAACGGTAAGGGAAAAATGAAGACATGGCTATCGGCGGCTCAGGAAAGTTTCCTCGCCTATGTCCGAACCCTGATTATTATTTGGCAGAGCGGCCCTCTTGCCGTTTTGGGCATGATGTTTCTTACCTTATCGCTGGGTGTTGTCCCGGCTTGCCAGTTCTTCGTGACAGAGCATCTCGTTAATGCTATCACGGCTGCGATAGGCGACGCGAACTGGTGGCGGAGCGTCCTGCCTTGGCTCATTGGATTGGTGGGTTTACGGATCTTGAGCACCGCCGTTGACTTACTTCGAGAACCGCTGTATATCCACTTAGGCGAAAACATTGAAATCTGGATTAACGAGGGGGTTGCTCGGAAAGTCAATACGACTGCATTAATCGAAATACAGACTGGAGAATTTCAAAACTCTCTTGAGCGGGCACGTTCGGTTTCCGGACTTGCGCTTCAAGATATTCTCTGGTATTTCGTTGATAGTCTCCAACAATTCATTAGTATTGCTACACTTGGGATTGTGCTCTGGCGGTATCATCCGTTGTTAGCGTTGCTCCCTGCTTTAACTGGCCTCGCTTCTTGGTGGAGCGATTCGCGTTTCTCAGCAGATCTTTACGATTTTGATGTCGCACAGACACCGCAACGACGAGAGCAAGATGCGTTAGAAGGAACACTGACCGACCGTAACGCAGGTAAAGAGGTGCGGTTATACCAAGCGCGCGACTTATGGATAGACCGTTGGCATCAGTTAGGGCAAGCGTTAATAGACGGACAAATGGGAATCCGACGGCGTAAATTCTCAGTCTGTCTCTCCCTCGACCTCACCCGCGGATTGTTATATGCTTGTTCACTTCTCCTGTTATTGTTTGAGGTCTTTCGTGGTGATTTGACTGTTGGGGCTTATATTGCTGCTGCCGCTGCGCTGGTTCAATTGGATGGTATCTGGAACGAAATCGCGGGTCGATTTCAGGGGATGGTAGACGTGATGCGTCCGCTGTTCGGGGATCTGTATCAGTTTTTAGACAGAAAGTCCACCACAACGGCTCAGGGCAGTCCTGATCCAATGGAAAAAAATAAAAATGAATTGGATGGAAACAGAACGGTTCAAGACCTTGGCATAGAAAACGTTTCGTTTTCATATCCAAATTCGCAAGAACCCGTGCTAAACCACGTAAACTTAACATTGAAAAAAGGCGAGCGCGTCGCACTTGTTGGACCTAACGGTGCTGGGAAAACTACACTGGCGCGCATACTGTTGGGACTTTACCGTCCGCAGACAGGTATAATCCGTATAGGAGATGTTCCACTCACTGACGGAAACCTTCGAGAATGGTTGACGCATTGCAGTGCCGTTTTCCAAGACTTTACACAGTATCACCTCACCGCACGCGAAAATATCATATTTGGCGACTTCGAACATCCCGATCGCATGGAAACGGCGTCTATCGCAGGCGGTGCCGCTTCGGTTGTTGACAGACTCGCGGAAGGTTATGAGACAATCCTTGGTCCCACCTTTGGTGGACGCGATCTCTCCGGTGGTGAATGGCAGCGTCTCGCAACTGCCCGAAGCTTCATGCGGGAAACGCCGTGGTTGGTCGTTCTTGATGAACCGACTGCTGCCTTAGACCCCTTGGCTGAACAAGCCGTCTATGAACGATTTATTGAACGGAGTGCAGGACGTACATCCGTGTTAATCTCACACCGACTCTCTTCTGTCCGGACCTGTGACCGGATTCTCGTCCTTGATAACGGTAGGGTTGTTGAAGATGGAGACCATGAAACGTTATTGGCAAGAGATGGGCTTTATGCTCAGTTCTTCAGAGCACAGGCACAATGGTATGTTTGAGGTGAGTTGATAAAGAGATCTTGTACCGTAAACTGTTAGTTTGCGATGCGCTGGGGTTCACTCGTCTACAGAAAGTCCATTGTGTTCATGCCCTTGACGACCGCACAAGATAGATTTAAAGGGACACACTATGTTAATTATCTCAATATCAGAGCGGTAGACGCAGATTCTATTGAGAAAGCTGTGGAGGAGGTGAAAACCGTTTTAAGAAAACATCATCGCAACCAAGACGATTTTTTTGATATTAGTTATGCGACGGCAGCCGTAAAAGACCTCGATAAAATTAGTCGCATTATCAAAATTATGTTGAGCAGTATTGCAGGATTCTCATTGTTCGTTGGAAGTGTCGGGATTATGAACATGATGCTGGTGTCAGTCAACCAACGCACCCGTGAGATTGGCATCCGTCGAGCAATTGGGGCAAAACGGCGAGACATTCTCTTGCAGTTCCTCATTGAAGCGGTTGTAATGTGCAGTGTCGGTGGCTTATTGGGTATCGGACTCGGTATAGGTATCGGCTATGGATGTTCCCATATTGCCGTTGAAATCGTCAAGGTGATCCCGCAGTGGCCCGTCGTAATCTCACTCCAATGGATGGCAGTCTCTGTTAGTATTTCAGCCGGTATTGGTATTCTCTTCGGACTCTATCCAGCCTTAAGCGCCTCACAAATCTCACCTATTGAAGCACTGAGAGCTAAATAGTCTAAACTCCATATTACGCGTTAGCGGATTTCTCCTGTCTCATCCTTTTCCTATCCACATCGGTATCCACTTCTTTCAATTATAACCCAAGTTGCTACTAACGGATTTTGCACATTTCAGAAAGGTTTTTCAGTCGCTTTCCACACCCCAGAGGGGTGATATGTCTATAGAAAATGGCGTATTTACGCGATTGCACTCCAGCGGAGTGCTATGTTTATGATAGGTGGCAACTTGCGTAATTATAGTAGAACTTACAATTAAAAATACATTTTAACAATATCAGAATGCCTCTATCGTAGAGGCGAGGTCTCCTCGCCCGTCTTCCAAAATGTGTCTTATTATTTTTAGAGGTCACTATAAATACCCAGTAGCCATCTACTATCCTGATGATTTAACAAAATAATGCAACCTTTTGAAACCCAAGTTACGTCACTTCAATCAGTGGATATTAAATTATAGCCAAATTGCTACTTGCAAGCTCAACAAGAAAGAAAAAAGGAGTCAATCATGAGCACTAAAATTCGCCAGCAAAATGGGATCACAATTCTGGAACCACAGGGGAAAATAATAGGACCCTCAGCATCAGAATTACGGGAAGCAATCTCGCCGCAAGTAGAGACTTCCGATACACCCCGCATTCTCATCAATTTCGAGCACGTCAATAGGGTCGACAGCACAGGACTTGGTGTGCTCATGGGAGCACGTGCCGCTGTAGCACGAAAGAAAGGTCGTGTGGGGGTCATCAATGTCAGCAGGCATATCAATAGCCTGATTGTTCTAAGCCGACTCGTGAGTCTCTTTGAACGTTTCGACAACGAAACTGCTGCAGTTTCAGGACTATCCGTTTAAAATCCAAAGTTCTGTGAAGTGTTAAACAGGGGTGGTTTTACCACCCCTACTTTTTTATGGTGAATGATATAAATAAGTTGACACGTTTTCTGTAGGAGGCGGGGACGGGGAATGCCTTAGGGCATTCATACCCGGTGAAGCCCATAGGGGCTTCATACCGTTGATTCTGATTACCACACGGGCTTCATACCGTTGATTAGAATGTCATAAGGCGTTCACCGCCTACAATGCAAAAATGTCTAAGTAATTCTAAAATCTACCATAGTTATGGTAAATTTTAGCATTAAGAATACGCTATGGAAGGGTGAGGTTAGGAACCTCACCAAGGGATCAGTTCCTTTACTTTGATTGTCTGACTTCGGTTCTTTTTAAAAATAATGCAACCTTTTGACACCTAAGTTCCGTCACTTCAATCAATGGATGTTAATTTTACCTAAATTGCTATTTGCAAGCTGAACGAAACTGTGTTGTAAAGGAGAAAACCATGCGCTTTCTAATGATTAACCTAATTCTCGTTTGTCTGTTATTGTTTGGTATCGGCTACCTTGCTTTCGGTGATACTGACACCGAAGCCGACCTTGAATCGGACACGTGCCTACACATTCATCATGTAGAGAACACGCCTTGGAAAGCGTCTTTTGAAACCTTGGAAAGTCGCGAGCGGGAGCTCGCTCCTATAAGAAGAGGAAACTTGAACAAAACAACGAAATTACTGGAAAACTATGGTAGACGGAATAAATAGGTAAACATCTTCTGTAGCATACGGGGAATGCCCTAAGGCATTCATACCCGGTTCATGCCCGGGGAAGCCCATAAGGGCTTCATACCGTTGATTTAAGGCATTGATACCCGGTGAATGCCCCTAAGGCATTCATACCGTTGATTTTGATTCTGATTTGTTAGTCTGTGCCAACCTAATGGACGCTAAGAGGCATCAAAGTCTATTTGAAAGTGTTCAATTAATTCTGACGTTTACCGTAAATGCCCTATAATTCTGGAGGAAGCTTGCGATGGAACAAAACGATGCTCAACTTATCCAGCGGATACTACAAGGGGACCAAGAAGCTTTCAGTCCTTTGGTCAAGAAATATCAGAAAGGCGTTCACGCCCTGGTATGGCGGAAGATTGGTGATTTCCATATCGCACAAGAGATTACACAGGACGCATTTCTCAACGCCTATCGGAAACTCAGAACGTTGAAAAACCCTAATCAATTCGCGGGATGGCTGTATGTCATCGCATCGAATTTGTGTCGCGACTGGCTCCGAAGGAAACGTTTACCCATGGAATCTATGGATGTTGATAATACAAATGAGGTGGACAGAGTGTCATATTCCAAATACTTAGCTGAAAAACAAGAGGCGGATGCCGATGAAGCACGTCGCGAAGTCGTCAAGAAACTCCTCGGAAAGTTGCCAGAAAGTGAACGCACTGTAATGACGCTCCACTACCTTGGAGAGATGACAATCAAAGCCATCAGCGAGTTTCTCGGTGTATCCCAGAATACTGTTAAAAGCCGACTGAGCCGCGCCCGAAACCGTTTGCGGAAAGAGGAAGATATCCTCCAGCAGAACCTCGGCAGCTTCCAACTCCCACCGCAACTAGCAGAGAACATCATGCGGGAAGCTGCGCGTATCACACCTATTGCACCGCCGACAAGTAAACCGGTAGTCCCGTGGGTGATTTCCGCTGCTTCATCCATCTTGATTTTCATATTCGCGGGTATCGGCACGCAATATCTTTCCCGTTTCCAAAAATCCTACGATTTGAATGCAACATCGGAACCGACGGTTGAGATTATTGATGCTGTTTTTATTTATGACTCCCCTGCAAAACCCGCTATTCGGAATCAACCAGGAAGCTCCATTGCACCCGGAAAAGGTCTTGGCGCAGGTCAGAAATCCGACGAATCACTTATTGCCACATTACCCATTGACACGCTGGATGTTTCAATACCGAAACCGCAATGGACCCAAACCAAGGGGCCTAAGGGTGCTGCCGTTGACAGTCTCTTCGTCGCATCTAATGGTGATTTCTATGCTGAGGCAGGAGCATATCTCTATAGATTAGCAGACGACAGAAGTGTATGGCAACTTGTCAATGCTGACATGTCCGCTCATGGATCCTGGCATATCACAGAGCATGATAACCTCCTTTACGTTATCTCTGATACAGAAGTCCTCACTTCAATAGATAGAGGTCAGACATGGGATGTGCTGGCAACACGTCCGGAAGGCAAGTTTATTGACATCGTAATGACAGATGAAGTCCCTGGGGCGCAAGCCAATATTGTAATGTACTTAGGGCTCGCTGATGGTGTATTCCGATCTGTGGATGCCGGTAAATCATGGACATCTGTGAACAATGAGGACCTGATAGGTAAGAAGGTTCAAGCAATCACCGCTATTGAAAATAATCTGTTTGTCGGCACTGATTCTGGACTCTATCGCCATAATTCGGAAGGATGGAAACAATTGCCGATAGGCGAGATCTCCAAGAATATTCGAGCATTGACGAATGCTGACCACTGGCTCTATGCTGCCGTAGGCCCTGCGGTTAAGAATCAAGACGTTTCGAGCACCATGTCAATATCAGTCCGAGTAGCGAACGACCACTCTCTGTCTCTTTATCGATCAAGGGATTTGGGGGATTCGTGGCAGACATTAGAAGATTTTATGG
The DNA here is from genome assembly GCA_028818705.1 of Candidatus Poribacteria bacterium. Taxonomy (GTDB): domain Bacteria; phylum Poribacteria; class WGA-4E; order WGA-4E; family WGA-3G; genus WGA-3G. The sequence goes on along the minus strand of JAPPNJ010000164.1, from coordinate 11,051 downwards.
AAACAATTGCTTCGGACGGTGTGGAAACATCCACTTCGGACACTTCGAGGACAATTAAAGTCACAATTGGTGAGCATCCTAACAGTCCAAAAACGGAAAGAACTTCGGACCTCAAAATGATGGCTGCACAAGAAAACCTTTGGGTCATCGACAACGCGAATATTTATTACTCAAATGACTCAGGTGAAACCTGGGTTGCCTGGGATGCAAATACCTCGGATGTAGGCGTTGTTTCTGCACTTGTGTCTTTAGATGCGGGGACACTCTATAAGAGCGGAGCGTCTGGAATTTATCGCACGACCGACGCAGGCAAAACGTGGCAGCAATTAAACACCGGATTGGTAAAAACGACCGTGGTGAACTTAGTTTCCACGCATAAGAGGCTCTACGCGAACATGGGAAGCGTGCTTGTCACCTCATCCGATGGCGGGGAATCGTGGGAGCCTGTTGCTGGAACCTCCAAGAATCTCACGAGTCTTGCGAAATTCAACGATACTATCTACGCCAGAGGCCTCAAAGGAATGTCGCCTCAACTTTTCCTTCTATCTACTGAGCACAATGGGGTAATCCCTGTGCCCGATATGCCGATTTTGAAACTGCAAACGGATGGGGAAGTTGAGAACGCGCTTTTGGAAATAATTCCAGATGACGGTAAGGAAAACGCTGAGGAGAACACGGATCTAAACCTCGAAGATTTGGATATAGATGATTACAAGGAAGTTGTAGCGGATAGCATAAAGAGGTTTTTGCAATCCCTCCTCGGGAGTTTTGCTGTCAGTGGCTCTACTTACTATATGGAATGTGAAGGCAAACTCTTCAGATGGAAACTCGGCGCGGTGGAATGGGTTGATACCGGACTCGTAGATGAGGGTCCGTCAATTGATTCTTTTGACAGCCTCGCTGATTATGGTATCATCCATGCCAACCTCGCTGTTTCAGGGAGAACCGTCTACGTCGGTAAACGGGATGGGCACCTCTTCCAGTCTTATGACGAAGGCGACACATGGAACGATGTTACCGCCGACCTGCCATTTCCTTTTCAGTCTTTCAAGGCAGTTGCCTTCGCTGAATCCACTATCTATGTGGCAACCGATAGGGGGGTCGCATTTTCAAGCGACGGTGTCCACTGGCACACAACAACCGATCTGGAAGACACACCCATCGTTATAGAAAGATTTGCGGTAGACGGGACAACTCTGTATGGTACGAGCGAGCAATGGGTGTATCAATTGAATGAGAATTCTGGGATGTGGCAACAGGTTGCACCGGAAATTCCGATGCCTATTACCTCACTTACTGTTGATGGGAACGTGCTTTATGTCGGTACCGATGGCAGCGGTGTGCTACGTTTTAAACTTAAATTAGACGACTACCGATAACCGAAAGAAAATAAAAAAGGAGATCCTAAAAATGTTAAAAACGATTCAACGATCCACGCCAATAGTGCTATTCGCCACTTTATTGGTGGTGATTGGTATACAAACAACACTCTATGCAAATCCACATCAGTTGCTCTTTGATAGAGACGCGATTAAAGACCCGGGCAGTTTGATTGTAAAATCCCAAGACGCGCGTGCGCCAGTTTCTAAACTTATTGCATCGCAATTGTCCGAAGATATGCAGTGGGTGTTGGTTGGATACGATGGTGCAAGCGAACCATCCGCTAAGTTACAAAACGCGCTGCTTTCAGATTTGAACCAGCTGCTTGAAGCCGGACCTCTCTACGATGCGCAACTGTTTGCTGATATTCAGCTCAGCGAGGAAACGCAGAGGCTCGTCGCGCAAAACCCGAAAAGTGGGGAAGCATTAGTGCGTCTAAACCGTTTGCTCCTATCAGATGTCTATCCTTATGAATTAGCACCACTTTCGGCGGAGCAAACCGATAGGGATTTTAAAGGCATTGAGACGTGCAGAGAAAATTTAAGGCAGATAAAGGTGGCACTGGACGCCTATCGGGCTTCCAACGCCGATGCGGATCCACGGTGGCTTTCCGAGCTCGCACCAGAATATTTGGAGGAGGAAGGGCTCCTCTGCCCTGCAGATGCGACAGCGGGCGTACCGGGCGTTCTCACCGAAGACGCGTCGGACCCGACACTCCCTTGCAGTTATCTCTACGAGATGCGACCCGCTGAGAAAACGAACCAGGAATTTATGCAAGTGTATGAAGGTAATTTGACACCTATCGTTCGCTGTGAACACCACGGGCTCAACTTAAGTCTCAGTGGAAAACTCTATCGGAACGGTCCGCAAAGAGACATCTATAACAGCAATAAGATGGGGGTCTCCGCGCTCGCTGACGTTGTACGTGGCTTACGTAAACAACACGGTGAGGCGTTTCCCAAGACCCAGGAAGGTAGAGAGCGCCTCAAACAAGCAACTGAAGAATTAGTCTTCAAGAAATTCGCACCAAAACTGCTAAGTGCTATAGAAAAAGAGGCGTTCTCTCAACTTGAAGCACAACTCGGAAAAGATATGCTCAAGACTCCAATGGGCATGGATATACTCAAACAAGTCATCCCACAGGTGGAGAACCAAATTAGGAAACAACTACAGAGACAACTTGAAGCACAGCTCGGAACTGAATTTTTTACGACAGAAGAAGGGAAAGATATACTTCAGCAGCTATCGGTATTGACGTTGCCTGATGGTACAAACCAAATGAAATAGGACTTACGCAATCAACGGTATGAATGCCGTGTGGCATTCCCCGCCTCTTAAAGTCCCCTACCCCCCTGATAAGGGGGGATATGGGGGGTTGGGGGTTTAGGGGGTTAAATCGCTGAAATACTCTCACTGCGAGGCATTTTTGGGCGAAATATGTTGCTTCTTTACTCAATTTGCGTAAGTCCTGTTATAGTAAAGCCCATAATTAATTATACATTTATCCTTTTACAGAAAGGGTTCGTAGGGGCGAGGTCCCCTCGCCCGTTGGCACAAAAGTGCTCACATATTTTTGGAATCTACTATAATAACCCAAGTTGCCAGTTTGTAGCATAGACTGTTAGTCTGTGCTGCTGCGTCCGCAAACGCATCGTTTTCAGCCTAAAGATGCAGACTTCATCGCTAAAATCTTGTAAGTAGCAAGTTGGGTTATAATATTGCGTAAGTCCTATTACAGAAAAGTGATAAAATACTCATCGGAGAACTCCTTTTGGTCTAAGAGTGGGATAACTTCATTATATCAAAAGGGTTCTCTTTATACAAAAAGTTTCAATTATTTATCAAACTCACGTTATTAAAGAAAAAAATAGAGGAGAAATAACCATGTTAATGACATTGATTCAAAAAGAGATAATGCATCATATTCTGAGCGTCCGGTTCGTCGCACTCCTTCTGATGTGTGTTTTGCTTATCCCCCTGACCCTCTCTATCAATTATCGTAAGTACAGCCAGAACCTCGTTGACTATCAGGAGTCAGTTAAACGTGAACAGACAGAAGCGAAGGAGAACCCTCCGAATGCACAGGATCCAAACGTGGAAGTTTCCAAATTTTTCCTCAAACCCACGCCTTTGAGCGTCTTCGCGAACGGTTTGGAGGAGGCACTGCCGACCTATCTTGGGATGACGCGTAATGGCGTTAGACAAGGTTCAGCAGGCGTGGCACAGGCATCTCTTGCTTATGCACTCGGGAACCTTGATTTCCTGTTTATTGTCGGGACTGTTTTCAGTTTGCTGGCATTCCTGTTCACGTTTGATGCTGTTGCTGGGGAACGGGAGGCGGGAACGCTTCGGATAAACCTGTCAAATTCCCTTCCTCGCGATGTGTTTTTGTGGAGCAAACTCGTCGGTGGATATATTGTGTTCGTTATTCCGTTTTTGGTATCTTTCCTTTTCGGATTACTCCTGATTGTCTGGCAGGGATTTCCGCTCGGAGAGTTCAAGATTGCGATGCCGGTACTCGGTCTGACGCTTGTCTCGTTACTCTACATTGCTGTGTTCTTTGCGATAGGCGTGTTCATTTCGACCTATCTGGACAACTCTAAGACTGCGCTGATTGTTGCTTTTACGTTTTGGGTGTTTGCCGTGCTGATCGCACCACGGGGCGCGTTTGTCGTCGCGAAACTCGTCGCACCCACGCGAACAGAGCAGGCTGTGTATATGGCAAAAACTGTGCTACGCAATAACCTCACGAAAGATAAAGAAGAGAAGGTTTGGAAGAAAGTGACTGAAACTATGTCTATAGGGGAAGGTGTTGGTGTTAATCTAAGCGACCCAGAGACGCAAAGAAAGTTGGATGAAGTCAGAGGACCGATTAACGAACAGTTTCGACTGGCGTACCAGAATCAAGCAGGCAAAATTGATCGGGACTATCAACGTGAAAAGGATCGTCAAGAGCAGGTTGGTGAGATGCTTTCCCGGATTGCACCAACCGCCTCACTCACCTATTTCGCGATGAACTTGACACAAACCGGCAAGCTAAAAAGAGACACCTATTTTCAAGCGGGTGAACGGTACTACGATCAACTGGATGATTCGTATTTCAGCGAAATTTCAGACGACGCGCTGGCACAGGTTCTACAAGTGATGAGTCGGCTGAACGATGATTCTGAATCCGAAACAGAAGAAATCCCGCCGCCACCAGTCTTGACGGAACCTTCTTTATCGGACACATTGCGTCGGTCTGCAATAGATGTATTCTTGCTCGGGTTTTTCGCGTTGGTGTTCACGGCTGTGGCGTTTCTAAAGTTTTTCCGATCTGATATTTAAGGCACTGCATTAACGAAAATCCTATGGAGAAATTCACCATGAAATTGATTGTTTCCGCGCTCAGCGCATTGCTCGTTCTCGGCATCTGCTCCGCGGCGCTTGCGAAAGCCCCGGTGACTCCCAAAATCGTATTTACGTCAACGCGCGACGGCAATTCCGAAATTTACATCATGAATCCAGATGGATCGGCGCAGGTAAATTTAACGCAGCACGGTGCCCCTGATTACGCTCCCGTCTGGTCACCGACAGGTGAGGAAATCCTTTTTGCCTCCAATCGGGGCGGCGTAGAGGACCTCTACATGATGAAGGCAGATGGGACGCAGGTACGTAGGGTGTTCCGAAGATCAGTAGGTAGAGAACATCCAAGTTGGTCACCTGATGGCAAACAGTTGGCTTACCATCAATTTAATAAACTGGCTATCTACATTGCCTCAAAGGACGGGAAAAATGAGGAGAAACTTACAGATGGTTTGTGGCCCACATGGTCCCCTGACGGTTCTGAGATAGCCTTCGTTGGCGATGAAGCGTTTGCCTTGCGAGGAGATGGATTCCTTAATGCTGCAAACCCCAGGATTCAGATTATCAATCTACAAACGAATGTGAAAGAGGACCCTTTTTTGCGAAAGAAACTGATGTTTACTCCCGCTTGGGCACCCAATAGTACTCGGATAGCCTTTTCTTGGATAGACCTGGATGCTATTCCCGTGGAGGATCTCATAGCAGGTGCCGATCCGGCGGATACCGAGGCTGTCTACCTTGCGAATCGGGATGGTAGAGGATTCAAGCAGATTGTTGAGGCGAAAGCGTCCAGTCCTGTCTGGTCACCGCGTGGGGATGAACTTGTTTACGTGAAGTGGGACCGTGATGACCAACAACTTTTCAAAATCAACCTCAACGGTGGCATCTCAGAACAACTCACACGCCGGGGTGATAACTTCGACGCGGATTGGTTTGATCCGGCTTATGCTTTACCGGTCTCTCCCCAGCCGCATCTCTTGACGACCACGTGGGGGGAAATCAAAAAATGAAAGGAGTTTTCAAGGCAATTCACTGGCGTTTTAACACTGTATACTGAACCTCACACACTTTTATAGTGAAGCCCGTAATTATTTAGACGCGCGGTGAACCGTAGGGGGCTGGGTTCCCCAGTCCCCTACGAGCGTGCGATGTGGGGTTGCTATCGTGAAGTGTCAACTTATTTTCGGGTTTTACTATAACTCCAATTCCCTTTTTTTCTTCTTCTATTGCTTCTAACGGCATCAATTGCTTGTTCTGATGTCAACCTCTAAAAAATAATGCAACTTTTTGACTCTCACAATCCGTCACTTAAGTTAAAAGATGGTAGCGAGGTGCTAGCGATGCAGCAGAGTGATGCTGAACTCATTTATCAGGTATTACACGGTCACCAAGACGCGTTTGGCCCTTTAATCAGAAAATATCAGAAAGGGGTTCACGCGCTTGTGTGGCGGAAGATCGGCGATTTTCACATCGCGCAAGAGATTACACAAGACGCGTTTCTTAAGGCGTACCAGAAACTCGGAACGCTGAAAAATCATAACCAGTTCCCGGGATGGCTGTATGTCATTGCAGCAAATTTATGTGCTGACTGGTTCCGAAAGACCTCGCTACCGGAACAATCCTTGGAGATTACCGATCCGAACGAGGTGACACAGGTGTCATATTCCAGATACATGGCTGAACAACAGGCGACGGATGCTGATGAAGCACGTCGCGAGGTCGTTAAGAAGCTTCTCCAAAAATTACCGGAAAGTGAACGCACTGTGATGACGCTCTATTATCTGGGTGAGATGACAATCAATGCCATCAGTGAGTTCATCGGTGTATCCCCGAATACCGTTAAGAGTCGACTCAGCCGCGCGCGTAACCGTTTGAAGAAGGAGGAACACATGATCCGACAAAATCTTGGCAGTTTCCAGCTGCCTACTCAATTCACAGAAAACATCATGCGAGAGGTCTCGCGTATCATTCCCACTGTACCTGCCGGAAACAAACCGACGATGCCGTGGGTAGCCTCTGCAGCCTCTGCTATTTTGATTTTTTTCCTAATGGGTATTGGTACGCAGTATCTTGCCCGTTTTCAGAAACCCTACAATTTAAATGCGACATCCGGAAGGACTGTTGATATTATTGAGGCACTCTTTGTTTTAGACACTCCAGCGAAACCTGATTTGCGGAATCAGACTGGGAGTTCAATCGTTTCGGGTAAGAGTCCCGGAGCAGGTCAGAAACCCGACGCGCTGTTTTTCGCCGCGCTGCCAGTAGATGAAGTAGAGGTTTCAACGCTGGAACCACAATGGGTACAAACTAAAGGACCTGAAGGCGGACATGTCAACACGCTCTATGTAGCATCTAATGGAGATCTTTACGCTGGAGCAGGCGTAGATCTCTATAGAGTCGCGGACGATGGACAAGCATGGAGCCTAGGTAGTGTTTACATTTTCTTAGCAGTTATGAGTATTGCTGCGACATAGACGAAACCAAGATACCTGATGCCTAACTTATCATAGCGCGTCGCGACGCGCCGATATTGTTTCAACTGATGAAAGAACCGTTCTATGATGTTCCTGCGTTTATAGAGGTCTTCGTCATAAGGACGAGGGTCAAGGCGACTCTCCCGAGGTGGGATCACCGCCACTCCACCCGCAGAGACGATCTCCTCTCTCAACGCATCCGAGTCGTAGGCTTTATCGCCTATCACAAACTTATAGCAATACCCCCGGATGAGCGCAGACGCTTGTGTTATATCGTTACGGTGTCCAGGGGTCAAAATCAACCGCAGGGGCACCCAGGCATCGCTGAGAGAAAGATTCAGCTTCGTCGTAAATCCGCCCCTGCTTCGTCCGAGACATGCCGCATCTTGTCCGCCTTTTTTTTCGGGGCACCGGCTGCACAAGAATGGGCCCGCACCATCGTCGAATCCACGAGAATCGCAGAGACTTCACCCGCATCGTGAAAATGTTCATGAAGTGCTTCAAAGACACCCGCATCGCACCATCTCCCGAAACGGCGGTAGATCGTGTTCCAATATCCATAGACTTTCGGCAGGGCCCGCCAGGTCGCCCCCGCTTTGGTTATCCAAAGCACTGCCGAGAGAAAACGTTTACAGGCGGCTGGATTGCCGACATAGACCTTGGGATACGTTTGGAGAAACGGTAAGATGCAGCGCCAAGCCGCATCACTTATGATATGCGGTAGTTCTTGAGATGTATCTGTTTTTGGGATTTCCATAAACACATCATACCACAAAGTATACTGAAAGACGAGTGCTTTCTAAATGTAAACACTACCTAATCAATTCCAATGCACCCTTTAAGGGATCGTGGCAACTGACAGAACAGGACGGAACCTTCTATGTTGTATCTGATACGGAAGTACTTGCGTCCGAAGATGGGGGTGAGACTTGGAATTCACTCGGCACTCGTCCAGAAGGACAGTTGATTGACATTGTAATAACAGATGAGACATTTTACTTGGGGCTTGTTGATGGTGTGTTTCGCTCTGTTGATGGCGGCGAATTTTGGACATCTCTGGACGATGGACACCTGAAGGATAGAAAAATTCGCACACTCACCGCTATTGAAAATACCCTGTTTGTCGGCACTGATTCTGGACTCTATCGCAGCAGTTCGGGAGGATGGGACCTATTACGGGTAGACGGTGAAGTTGAGAATATTCGAGCATTGACAAGTAGTGAGCATCGTCTCTATGTTATCGTAGGAGAAGAAGCGAAAAATAACTTAACTTCGCAGTTCATGTCAACAATGACAACGCGTAGGGCATCGTTATCACTTTATCTCTCGGAAGATTTGGGTGCTTCGTGGCAAGCGATAGATCCTAAGAAGGACCTTCCAGTGCAAACGAGTGGATTTACCTTTGGTACACCTGTCGATTCTAAAACTGAGCCAACTTCCAGCATCAAATTGGTAGCACTCAAAGAAAGTCTTTTGGTCCTGGACAGTGGACGCAGCTACTACTCAAGTGATGCAGGCAAAACTTGGGTTGTCTTGCATTCAAGTTTTTCTGACATGGACACGCCGCCGGTTGTCGTGATGATTGACGAAAACACCTTCTATAGAAGTGGACGAGATGGCGTTCATCGCTCAACCGATACTGGTAAAACCTGGCAGCAATTTAACACCGGATTGGTAAATACTTCTATTGGGCATTTGGTCGCTGTCCGTGATATCCTCTACGCGGATATAGGAGGTGCCCTTTTTTCTTCATCTAACGGCGGCGAAGCGTGGTTGCCTGTTCCAGGGGCTCGGGGAAATATATGGAATTTACACGAAAATGACGGTGCTCTCTATGCCAGGGGTGCTGAAGGAATGATCCCTCGCCTTTTTCGTCTGTCTGTTGAGGATAACAGGTTAATTCCTATCCCCGGAATGCCCGGTTTAGCCGGCAATGGATTTGATGAAAGATTGACTGAGGAAATCAACTTAGCACTTATCGGTACGCTTCAAGACGAGGGAAAGAAAAGCATTGAAGCAGGTGAGAAACTAAATCCTGTCCATTTCGATGCAGACAAATTCAATGAAGCGTACAGTAAGATTATGGAAAAGACTATGGCTGATTCTCTTCAAATACTTATCGGCAGTTTCGCTGTCAGCGATGAAACCTACTATATCGAAGCCAGGCAGAGACTCTTAAGATGGAAACCTGGAGCCACTGAATGGTATGACACGGGATTGGTCGATGAAAGCGGGCCTTATCCTCTTAGCGACCTTAACATCCTTAGCAATATAGCTTCCGTTGGTTTTAAAGTGGCTGCATCAGGAGATACTGTTTACGTCGGTAAGCGGGATGGACACCTCTTTCAGTCTTATGATGAGGGCAACACTTGGAACGATGTTACCGCGGATCTCCCATTTGCTATTTCTGATTTCAATGTAATCGTTTTCGCGGGGTCAACCGTTTATATAGCAACCGACCAAGGGGTTGCGTATTCAAGCGACGGGAAACAGTGGCAAACTGCAACCGATGTTGAAGGAACACCGGTTGTTGTAGAACGATTAGCAGTAGACGGGACAACGTTGTGCGGCGCAACCGCACAACGCGTGTATCAATTGAAAGAGAATTCTAACACGTGGAAACAGATTGGGCCGGACGTTTCGCGTTCTGTTACGTCTCTTACTATCGATGGTGACACACTTTATGTCGGAACTCTCGGTCGTGGTGTGCTCCGTTTCATACTTGACGAAATTTAGATTGACGCTAACGTATTCCTATTTTTGTCAGAATTTCTATAGGCACGTTCTCCAACGTGCCTTTCCTACGCTTTACCCAAAATAATGCAACCTTTTGACACCTGAGCTGCGTCTCTTAAGTTAATCGTGGACACTTGGGTTGAAAACAGGAGGCACCTCAATCAATATTTGACAAGGAATTCTCCTCCTGTTACAATAACCCAAGTTGCCAGTTTGTAGCATAGACTGTTAGTCTGTGCTGCTGTGTCCGCAAACGCATCGTTTTCAGCCTAAAGATGCAGACTTCATCGCTAAAATCTTGTAAGTAGCAAGTTAGGTTACAATACTCTGTACCAGAGAACAGCGACTGCAATCACACCTGCCGAGACCATAGGAGACTCCGCGTGAAAGAGAATATATGCGTTTGTTGAGGAATAGTAAAATGCAAAAGCGTACAAACCGTGCCTTAGCAATATCCTTTGGTCTTCATATCGTTGCGATGTTAGCGGTTTCTCCCTTTCTTATCCAGCATTTCAATATAGAAAAAGAGCGTATATCGGCTGAGATACTGGCACCAGAAGTCGAAAAGCAAATAAGAAAACGGGTGCTGCCGCCACGTACGCCTCTGGTCCCACAGCTGAATGAAACCGAATCATCTACCGCTTCTCCCGCTTCACCGACATCCGCACCGGAAGTAAGCGTGCCTAAGGCACCGGTTCACGCTGATGTAGTCCCTGATGTTGTCACGCATGCCGATATACCGCAAACGGATGCCCCCAGTCCTGTTTCCAATGCCAGTTTTGGTGTAGACGGGATGGCAGCGGGTCCGGTTGTCATTGAAGGGCATAAGGGGGGTGGCGTTGGTGGCCCCGGTCGCGGCGGTAATGGTGTTGGGAAACATTTCGCGCATGGGACAGGTGCAACAGATGTCGGACTCGCAACACTTGGGGGTATAGATGCTGGACTCGGCATTTTCGGAACGGATGTAATGCCGGGACACGGCTTGATTGGACAAGTCTATGTGCCAGGTGGGAAAATCGAAATGATGCCTAATTTCGCACGTTTTACACCAATTTATACCTTTTAGGACTTACGCAGTTTCAAATTTGAGTGCGGGTGATTTGAGTTGCTGACAGA
>JAPPNJ010000170.1 GCA_028818705.1 Candidatus Poribacteria bacterium | reverse complement strand
AAGTTCATTGCGGTTCATATAGTAAAATTCAGAATTTTATTAGACATCCCAAAACTACTTATTGCGATATTTTTTTAGTAAGCGGTGAAGTTATTTTACCATATGAGAAAAAAGTTGTCAAAATATCGGTTAATTTATGTATTGTGTTTCACATATTTAACCTAAACTATTGACTCATGTAAAAGGCGCAATAATGCACATCGCATTTGGGCGAGTACGCCGCAGAATTGCGCCACTACAAACGGTAATGCTCTTAAAATCCGCGCAATCTGTGAAATTCGTTTAATCCGAGATTTAGACAATGGCGGGGCACAGAGACCTCGCCCCTACAACACAGAAAAAGTCGGGCTTACAAAGCCCTCCTACAAGAAAGCATAATACTATTGCAATGCCTTTTTGATCCGATCCAATCCGCGATTAATTTCCTCCAACGAAGTCGCGAAAGAGAGGCGCAAATGGTTATCTGCTCCGAACCCGTCTCCCGGTACAACGCCAACACCTGCGGAATTGAGCAGATAATCGGTCATATCCATTGAATTTTTGACTTTGTTCCCACCAAGTGTTCTACCGTAGTGCGCAGAGAAATCAGGGAAAATATAAAATGCACCCTGCGGTCTGGCATAACTGATCCCCTCGATTTCATCAAAACGTTGACAGATGACATCCCGGCGTTCTTCAAATGCTTTACGCATCTCTTCGACAGCATCCTGTGGTTCATTGAGTGCGACGACAGCGGCTTTCTGGGCGATCGAGGTCGGATTTGAAGTGCTGTGCGATTGGATACGCGACATCGCTGAAACAGCGTCTTCGGGACCTGCGGTATACCCAATCCGCCATCCTGTCATCGAGTAGGCTTTAGACATCCCGTTGACAACAAAGGTAATCGCTTTGGTTTCCTCATTGAAGGAAGCCGGACTCTGATGTGTTGCACCATCGTAGAGCAACGCCTCATAAATTTCATCGGAGATGAGATAGACCTGATGTTTGACGGCAAGATCTGCAATTGCTTTGAGTGTATCCAGATCATACGTAGTGCCGGTGGGATTACTTGGACTGTTAACGAGGATCGCTTTCGTCTTTGGCGTGATGGCGGCTTCAACTTGATCGGGTGCCATGCAGAAGTTCTGGGCAGGAGTTGTCTCAATGACGCGCGGCACTGCCCCGGCGAGTTTGACCTGCTCTGGATAGCTTACCCAATACGGTGCAGCGAAGATGACCTCGTCGCCTGGGTCACAGATGGCTTGGAAGATGTTATAGATCGTGTGTTTGGCACCGCATGAGACGATGACTTCGGCGGGTTCATAACTCAGTCCGTTGTCCCGTTTGAATTTCTCGGTGATTGCCTCACGGAGTTCGGGGGTGCCGGGAACAGGTGTATATTTTGTAAATCCTGCATTGAGTGCCTCAATTGCAGCATATTTGATGTAATCGGGTGTATCGAAATCGGGTTCGCCTGCCCCGAATTTGACGACATCTACGCCATCCGCGATCAAGGCGTTAATCTTCGCGGTGATTGCTAAGGTAGATGATGGTGTTACGCTTTGACTTCGTTGTGATAATGAGATCATTCGTTCTCCTTTGAAAATAGGTTTTTGAGTTTGTTTACAATAATCAAGAGTCGGCTGCGATCGGTTAATTCTTTAACTGCTTTCTTAAATTGGTCACATGTAATAGGATTGAATTGGTTCGGCCTCTGTTCTTTATAAAATTTCCATTGTTTGGGATCTGCTCGATTTGCAAAGAGGCCAAGCCGCGTACGGGTCGCGGACAAATAGGTACTTAGTTGTGCTTTTCCATTTCCCTCATATCCAGCCCCTTTGCACTCTGCAATGGCAGCGAATGTTTGTGTTTCCTCCTTAATCAGCACAACATCTGCCCTCCCACTGCGAGCACCAAACTGAATTCGACTTTCTTTTTTAGAGGAAAACCCGTTGCCTCCGAGTGCGTAAAAGTAAGCATAAACTGCCTGTGCAACCCTATCTTCACGATCTGGGCTTTCGTGGTAACAATTGGGGCATAATTCGTACTCTGGATTTTGTAGAGGTGGGCACGATTGGTTCCCCCGCTGTGGATGGCAGGAATTACACCCACGGCACTGGCACGTTGGTGTACTAGCCTCTGTTACTGGATCTATAACTTTAATTTCATACCGGCTCTGGGAAGGATAGATGCCAACTTCGCCTCGGACGCACACGTTATTCTCTCTTTGCACCGGAAAATTTATAAAACCGGGACGTACACATTTAATCCGAAGTACCGGTGAACCGCCTATGTCACAGAGGTCCCAATTAGAAACTGCGGCTTCAAAAACTTCTAAAACTCTACCTTGTACTTGGATATCTTGCAGTGCTGGTGTACTTTCTACAAGATGTGATATTTTATCTGTTATCTCTGTAACGCTAAACGCATTCGTGCTAATCCCGTTAGCTGATATATCGCTAACAGTAATCTGGTATTGACTAAAGCGGGAAAAAAGCGTAATTCTCCCATCTACAACTACTATATTTCCTGATGTCAGCAAAGATCCAAATCGAGAGATATTACCGCCAGGTATAAAACATCTAAGTTTCTTTCCTTCATGTTGGAGAAAAAAAGCATTTGGTGGGCTATCTGCTAATATCTCCACCTCACCCTGCACCAATACATTTCTCTGTATAGTACTTGATAATATATTCGTTATCTCGCTAACATTGTAGACGGTTGGCATCTGCGCCTTCTCCCATGCACTATTTTATACAAAGAACTGCTCAAAACACAAACAAAAGAATTTCAGGAGTGATTTTACTTTTCTTCTCCAAGGAAACAGAACAAACGAAACCCGAGGTCTGAAAGTGCCTTCAGAAAAAAGAGATAAGCTTCCTCTTGGAAGAGAAAAAACTGAATGAGTTCCGGTACTTGATCGCCATTGCGCCGCGCGTATTCGACAAATTCTTTCACGGCTGTCAGCGCGACAGGGGCCGCTTTGTCAAGTGGGTATCTAAACGTCCCAGTACTAATCGCCGGAAACGCTATGGATTGAATTCCGTTTTCTACTGCAAGTTGGAGACATTCTCGATGACAACTCTCAAGTAATTTTCGTTCTCCAATCCCACCTCCGACCCAAATCGGCCCGACGGTATGAATGATATGTTTTACAGAAAGGCTACCCGCTGTAGTGATAACTGCGTCCCCTGTTTGACAACCGCCATAGAAATCGCGAATCTCCTCACAAGCACGATCAACCTCGCTACCAGCAGCTTGACGGATTACCCGGTCCAAACCACCGCCACCACTGAGAACAAGGTCCGTTGGGTTTACAACAGCATCAACTTCTGCTTCCATTATATCGCCGTGAATAAGTTCAAGCCGGGTTTGCATAGGATTCAGCTCCCGTTTGATGCCAAGATGCGTTTGAATTCATCAAGATTCGACACGCGGACTGCCTCGCGTAGCAACGCCCGGAGGTGCTGGATTTCTTCAATATTCTCAAGTGTAGGTTTTAACGCATGCACCTCGCTGGCTTGAAAGCGACTCTCCAATACATCTAACAGGGATCCCAAAACCCCCTTTCTTTCACCCTGTTTGATGCCTTGTTCGATGCCTTGTCCCGTAAAGTGTTGAATAACAGATGATTCGTGCATGGTTTCCTCCGATATAATCTCGTGAATGGTTTGATAGTCGAATATTAAACCACCTAAAATCGCAAGGTTTGAAAGGTAATCAGGCTTGTCTGGCTCTTTGATACAGTATCATATCGTCCAGGTGATCGCGAGGCATCAGATTCAAAGAATATTTTTTTCACAACGTCTTATCAAGTTCTTTTAGCAGATTCCGCTGCTTACGAGACAACGATTTCGGTATCTCCACAATCAACCGCACTCGCAAATCTCCCTTTCTACCGGAGGTGTCTGCCGCGCCCCGTCCGCGCAAGCGTAGTTGCTGCCCAGGTTGCGCACCGGGTGAGATCTTCAAATCCACATCGTCAGTTAGTGTCTTCACCCGAACGGAACCTCCCAATGCCGCTGTGGTCATAGAGATCTTTGCATCTGTCAGCAGATCTAAGCCGTCGCGGGTCAACGTTGGATGCGGTTGCACAGAAACTGTCACCAACAAATCACCCGACATACCTATCCCCAGAGATTCCCCCTGCCCGCGAATGCGTAGGGTTTTGCCATCTTCAATCCCCGGTGGAATTGTAAGCGTAAGACGCTTTCCTTGGACATTCACCTCTTTCTTGCTGCCTAACACTGCGTCAGAAAAGGGAATACTGATGTTCATACGTACGTCACGCCCACGAGTAGGAGCAGTCGTGCGTCGCTGTCCGAAGGCATCCCCAAACGCATCGCCGAATCCACCGAATCCACCGAACCCACGCCCAAAAATATCATCCAAATTCAGGTTCGCGAAAATGTCGTCCATCGTCCGGTAGCCTTCAAATCCCATACCGTCAACGCCAGCATGTCCACGTGTATCATAGACGCGTCGTTTTTCCGGATCAGAGAGTACCGAATACGCATTCGACGCCTCTTTGAATTTCTCCTCTGCCACTTTATCCCCAGGATTCTTATCTGGATGATACTGAACTGCGAGCTTGCGATAGGCTTTCTTAATTTCTTCTGGAGTAGCACCTCGGCCTACACCGAGGATTTCATAATAGTCTCTCATAAGTATTTAAAAAGGTGGGACAGTGTATACGCATTCGTTAAAGCACGGCGATGACCGCTGCGATATCTTGAAAAGATCGATGCTGTTTAACAAGTGTTGTTCCGAATTGAAGTGCTGCCCTTTCTACGCGTAGTTTTCGCGGTATATCCACAATACCTTCTATATCTTTGACATGTGCAGCACCGATGAGCCGGCGCAGCACTTCCAGTCCAGCGAACCCAATGGCATCATGGAAGATATTTTGCAACGTCTGTGCTTTTAAACCGGCATCAACTGTTTTGAATTCAGTGGTATAAGCGTGCCACGTTTGCACAATCGCTGTTTTGAGTGCCGATTGCACACGCAAGGCATCTTGATGCGAAAAATAGGACAAGAGGTAATTCGCCCAATATAATCCGAGGTCGAATCCTACAGGACCGTAAAAAGCAAATTCAGCATCAATGACTTTGGCTGTGTTATCTTGGATCAGAACGCTACCCGTATGTAGGTCACCGTGGGTTACGCCTTGCTGCACTGTCAGAAAAATCTGCTTGAGACGCGATGTTTGCCGCAAAAAGTCTGAATCCATTTTCAATTGCTGGACATCCGATGCTAATCCAAGTGTCCAGAAGTTTGTCTCATGCTCAATATACGGGAAGGTAAACACATAATCAGCCGTTATCGACTGCATAATAGTGTTCGCAAATTGCTGTCTACAGCGATGCGCTGTTTCCCCATTAACGTTGTCAATATAGGTACGGCTATGCACGATGCCCATAAACCGTCCGATCTGTTCAGCGATCAGGGGGTCCACCGTACCAGCAATTAGATCCGCCCGTAGCACACGGGCATTTCGGAGGTCTTCCATTGCTATGACCGCTGCTTTCGCATCGAAACTGTACTGTGCGGGGACGGTGCCACTTACCAACCGATTGTAAACATCCAACGCACGGGATTCATAAGTCAAACGTTCGGTGGATAACGGATAGTCGGGTCCTAATACTTTAATATATGGAGGTGCGTGTTTTAAGACAATCGAGCATTCTGGACGTGCTCTATCTGAAACGCGATAGACGGTGTTAAGGTTGCCATCACCAATCTCTTCTACGCGGAACTCTGTATCAAGATCAAAAACACCGATTTCCGCGTGTCGGTTGCGGAGATAACCCTGGAGTGTATCAGGATTGAGTTCCATACCCGCTCCAACAAGCCTATAACAATAGATTCTCAGCTATTTGAATAGCATTTAAGGCTGCGCCCTTGCGAAGGTTGTCGGCGACTACCCAAAGATTCAAGCCGTTTTCTATAGAGGCATCATCACGGATTCTGCCAACATAAACATCATCTTTGCCTGCGACATCTACAGCAAGTGGATACTGCTGATTGATCGGATCGTCTACAAGCTTCACACCCGGTGCTGCAGCGAGACATTCTCTTGCTTCAGCTGCCGTGAGTTTATTGTGTGTTTCGACGTTTATCGATTCGGAATGTGCAAAGAAAACCGGTACTCGGACAGTTGTAGCAGAGACACCTATGGTATCATCCTTCAATATCTTCCGAGTCTCGTTGATCATTTTCACCTCTTCCTCGTTGTCACCACTGTCTAAGAAGGGCCAATCAAACGCAACATTGAACGCCATCTGGTGTGGAAATTTATCTAAAGTAACCGGTTTGCCTTCAAGCGCTTCAGTCGTTTGCTGGACCAATTCCATGATGGCGCGCCCACTCTTACCAGAGACGCTCTGATAGGTCGAAACAACTATCCTTTTAATGCCAACAGCATCATAAATAGGTTTGAGCGCCACCATCATTTGGATAGTAGAGCAGTTTGGGTTGGCGATGAGTCCGTTGTGGGCACGGGCAACATCCATGTTGACCTCTGGAACAACCAGCGGTGTAGCTGGATCCATACGGAAGGCACTTGTATTGTCAATGACGAGCGCGCC
Source organism: Candidatus Poribacteria bacterium (assembly GCA_028818705.1). Classification (GTDB taxonomy): domain Bacteria; phylum Poribacteria; class WGA-4E; order WGA-4E; family WGA-3G; genus WGA-3G. The sequence continues at coordinate 23,023 of JAPPNJ010000170.1, read as the reverse complement.
TTTTTCCACAGCTGTTGGGATGAATTCGCGGCTGATGGATGCCCCCGCCGACGAAAATACCACGTCCACATCTTCAAACGAATCGTGCGTTAATTCTTCAATAATAATCGGAGCATCTTTAAAGGACAGAATTTCACCAGCGGAGCGGTGCGATGCTAAAAGTTTCAGGGAGGCAATAGGGAACCCACGCTCCTCCAAAATCTGCAACATAGTGTTGCCAACAGCACCCGTCGCGCCTACGACTGCTACACGATAACTTTCATGCATTTTTGATATTTTCCTTTATTGTGTCACTTAAGCAGAATACTTAGTAAACTTTATCCTATAATTTTACCACAAACATACCCTTAAAGCAAATATTTCGGCAACGACGCTAAGTGGGTCTACTTTCCCGCGCTTTATCCAATACACAAATACACAGTAGGAATAATCCCTTAATCACGGCACTCCGCCGAAAATGTGCCAAAATTTGAATCGATGCCAAAACTTCTGAAAACGAAATAACTGCGGCAAAAATTCGATTTGCCCCAGAAATTCATTGCTTTAAACGAAAAAAATTTGACAAACACTACAATCTATGGTATTAATTTTAAGAAACCTATTGTATTATGTCAGGTTAACTTTGCTAAGTAGCAGCGCCATTGAGCTCTCAGTTTCCTACATTCAGAATAGCAAAGTCTCCCTACAGGATAACTGAATAACTCTGTTAGCTGTCTTCTGTTGTTATGGTTTCTGTTTCTATAAGGCATCTGCAGGCTGTTCTTGATATTTTCGCCTTATAATCCTGACTAACTTTGGCACTGAATGCGTTTTTATCTTGACATATCTATATTTGTATAGTATAATATAATTACTACTATTAGTTTTTTGTTAAATCCAATTTATGCCTGAGGTGGGAAGACTGCCGTTTCTTACTTATTCGGAAAATGTCTTGTTTTTCTGCACAGGCTTAAAATTAGAGGAACATTTAACATGGCAAAATTAATGAAGAATGATGTCGTCAGCAGTATTGTAGAACAGACTGGTCTTAGCAAGAAAGAGGCAACCGCTGCTGTTGACGCTTTTACTGCGACCGTTAGCGATGCTTTGAGCAATGGCGATTCCGTTGGGTTGATCGGTTTTGGAACATTTGAAGCCAGAGTTCGGCCAGCCCGTACAGGTCGCAACCCACAAACTGGCGAACCGATCGAGATTGCTGAGAAGACAGTTCCTGTCTTCAAGGCTGGTAAGAAGCTTCGCGACGCCGCTTCCTAAAATTAGCGGTTATTTTGCTCAGTTTTTAGGAAAAGCCGCGGGGTTATGCCCCGTTCATCAATTGGGAATAACCGCGGCTTTTCCGCGTTACACCTATTATCGCTTGCTCGACAGAGATTGCCTTCGCAAAACATCCCATCACTATTGCCTTTAACAACTGGTATATTCTTTTGCTTTCTTTATTTTTTGCAAGGTCAGATCTCTATCTTCCGTTTACATCATTTGTGAGTTCGCTTGCCTATTTTTCCGCACTATTTATAGATATTTTTTCCAAGCGTGCTCGTTAAAAACCGATGTCAGGAGACTCGTCATGCTAATTCGAGCGAGAGCTCCAGTCCGAATTGACTTTGCCGGAGGGTGGAGCGACGTAGCCCTCTTCACTGAGCATTCAAAGGGGTTGGTCGTTAACGGAGCGATTAACCTATCTGCTTACGCAACGCTCCGCTGTGAACGCCAAACAACGCAAGACGATTCCGTTGAACTGCAGCGAATTTTAGATAAAAGCATCCGTATCTACTCCGCGGATTTCGATACCTTCATCGAAGCCGACGATGTCCGTCAACTCGAATACGACGGCAACATCGATTTAGTGAAAGCAGCGGTCCGGCGAATGTCGATACAGATCGGGGGATTCGATCTGATCACCCAATCCAACGCGCCTCCAGGCAGTGGATTAGGCACCTCAGCTGCAATGGGAGTTGCACTTGTTGGCGTCCTTGGTGCCCTTAAAGAAGCCACCTACCTCCCTTATGAATACGCCGAACTCGCCAGCACCATCGAACGTCATGAACTTGGAATACTCGGTGGAAAGCAGGATCATTACGCCAGTGCGCTCGGTGGTATCCACTTTATGGAATTTCAAGGCGAAGAGGTAAAAACCTCCCCATTGAGACTCCCTCCCGACATCCGCTATGAACTTGAAAAGAATCTCGTCCTCTGTTATACCGGTAAATCCAGACTTTCTGGCAATATCCATCAAAATGTGACAAGCGCATACGAAAGCGCGAATCCAAGCGTTCGCGAGGCATTGGAAGCTCTCAAAACTACCGCTGAGGCGACGAAAACCGCACTTATGCGTGGTCGCTTAACCGAATTCGGCGAACTACTTACCCAAAACTGGCACAATCAGAGAAAATTGCACCCGTCTGTTACAAACGATCAGATCGAGCACCTCTTTAAAATCGCAACAACACACGGTGCGATCGGAGGGAAAGCCTGCGGTGCGGGTGGCGGCGGTTGTCTTCTGTTTTATTGCGAACCAACACGCGAACATAGTGTGCGTCAGAAACTCGAAGATGCCGGTGCCCGCGTTATTGATGTTAATTTTGATTTCGATGGACTCCAAATGTGGAGAGTCTCCAACTATTAGACCATAAAAATATGAAAAACGATACACCTGCTACGCAAACTGTAACCGATATAGAAACTGCCGAAACCTTAAAAACGGCGAAAGAAAATATTCTAACCGAACTCAAAAAACGAATTATTGGACAAAACGAAGTAATCGAGCAGCTTCTCATTGCCCTCTTCTCACAAGGTCATTGCCTACTGGTTGGTGTACCGGGGTTAGCGAAAACACTGCTCATCAGCACATTCGCCCAGATTCTTAAACTCCCTTTCAACCGCATCCAATTTACACCAGATTTAATGCCTTCCGACATCATCGGCACCGATATTATTGAGGAAGACGGGACAGGTAAACGTGCCTTCCGATTTATTAAGGGTCCTGTGTTTGCTAACATCGTTCTCGCCGATGAAATCAATCGAACGCCTCCTAAAACGCAAGCTGCACTCTTACAAGCCATGCAAGAATACCAAGTTACGGCAGGTGGTAGAACGTACACGCTTGAACGTCCTTTCTTTGTTTTAGCCACACAGAATCCAATTGAACAAGAAGGCACCTACCCTCTACCGGAAGCGCAACTTGACCGATTTATGTTTCATATCACCCTCGATTATCCCGATAAAACCGCTGAAAAAGAAATTGTGATGACAACGACAGCAGCTTATGAACCCGAGATAAACGCCGTCATCACTGGCGAAGAGGTCATGCAAATACAGCAGATAGTCCGGAAAGTCCCTATCGCTGAAGCGATCGTAGAGTATGCCGTGGAATTGAACAGCCAGACGCGTCCTGCTCCAGATGCGCTCGATTTCATCCAAGACTGGGTCCAATGGGGTGCAGGACCGCGAGCATCGCAATATCTGGTTCTTGGTGCAAAGGCACGTGCTATTCTCCACGGACGCTATCATGTCTCATACGAAGACATCAAGGCGGTTGCCATACCTGTACTACGCCACCGAATTCTGACCAATTTCAACGCCGAGGCTGATGGTATCACGAGTTTAGATATTATTAATAGGTTACTGGAAAGCGTCGAACCGCCACCGGTTCAATAAACGGAGGCTTTAGACAAAGTTATGCGTGCGATTGATGCTTTTAAGATGGACAAGGAAACATTTTCTGTGCTGTCGTCTTTTGAAGAAGCAGATGCAGCTGACAAAACATATTGGCATTCTAAAACACCACAAGAATGCATGGAAGCCCTCGAATTAATGCGGCAGATTAACTATGGCTACGATCCAACTACCGAACGACTTCAAAGAGTTCTTGAAGTTACTGAACTCACACCAAGTTGAGTATCTCCTTATCGGTGGATACGCTAAAATAGTGAGCCGCTCAAGCACCAGAATCCCTCTATGACACATTCTTTCATAGAAAACTTGTTTCGTTGGATAGGAGAAGTATGAAAATTGCAATTATAGGAACAGGATACGTTGGCTTGACCACAGCTGTCGTACTCGCCTACCTCAATCACGATGTCGCCGCAGTAGATAAAGACGAAAGTAAGTTGGACCTTCTGCACCAAGGGGAAAGCCCTATCCATGAACCCGGCATCCAGAACCTACTTGAAGACGTACAACACACCATCCGTTTCACACCAAACGTCGCCAATGTGGTCCCAGATGCGGAACTTATTTTAATTGCTGTTGGTACACCACCGAAAAAGAATGGGGAAGCAGATACGCGGCACGTTGAACAAGCTGCGAGAGAAGTCGCACAAGTCTGTCTCCCCGGAAAACATTATACACTGGTCATCAAATCCACGGTTCCCATCGGTACCAATCAGCGTGTTACCGAGGTTGTCGAAACCGTCTTTTCGGCGCGCGGTATCCAAGGAAATACATCTGTCGCTTCAAATCCAGAATTCTTACAAGAAGGATTAGCACTACAAGGCGCATTCTATCCCGATCGAATTGTCGTCGGTGCAAATAGCGAAGAAGCCATCGATACATTACGGCGACTTTACAAACCGATCCTCGAACAGACCTTCGATCCACCCAGCACACTTCCACGCCCCCCAGATTATCATCTGCCCCCGATGATGACCACCGATCCAAACAGTGCCGAAATGATTAAATATGCTGCCAACACATTCCTTGCGCTCAAAATTAGCTTTATCAATGAAATCGCAGGGCTCTGTGAGAAGGTAGGCGCAGATGTCACAGAGGTTGCGCGTGGTATTGGGCTTGATGCGCGTATCGGAAATCGGTTTCTCCAAGCTGGCCTGGGATGGGGTGGTAGCTGTTATCCGAAAGATACTTCTGCGTTATTAGGGGTCGCAGCCCTATCTGGATATGAGATGCCGATTACAGAAGCCGCGCGGACTATCAACTTTCGCCAGCGCGAGTGCATCGTTGAAAAATTGCGAAGCGCGCTGGAAACTCTCAAAGGCAAAACTATTGGTATCCTTGGTCTTGCCTTCAAGCCAAACACGGACGATGTTAGAGAAGCTCCTTCGCTCGACATTATCCGCGAACTTCTTACTGAAGGTGTAACTATTCGCGCACACGATCCGATTGCTATCGAAAATGCCAAGCGTGCTTTGAATGGAAAAGACACATCTGCCAACGCTTTGTTGTACTTCACAGAAGATATAGACGAACTCGCTTATGACGCAGATGCGTTAGTGCTTGTCACTGAATGGGAACTCTACCACAAACTCCAGCTCCGTAAACTCGCCAAACAGATGAAAACACCTATTCTCATCGACGGACGCAACATTTATTCACCACGAGACGCGAGAAATGCGGGTTTTCATTATATTGGAATTGGCAGAGCATAACACGTCGCTGACGATATGGATACGTTTAAACAGCCCAAACCTTTTAATCCAAACTGGCATCGATACTGTCCGCAAAAACCGTTTCCACCGTATCGACATATACCGGGTGTCACCCCCCATCCGATACGAGATCCGCGTGGACACAGTTACGGGGTAGAAGAAGGACACGACGTTGAACCTCTACCGCCAGAAGACTGGCAGCAAAATGAGGATTACCTCTACGGTGTAGATCTATACAACTTTGCTTATTGGTGGGAAGCACACGAGGCGTGGGAGGGATTGTGGCACGAAGCGGAAGGGACGTATCGTCTTTTCCTTCAAGGACTAATTCAGGTCTCGGCAGCCTTCATCAAACACCACATGCGAATGCTGCGACCACTGCGCACACTTTCTACCGCCGGACGTGACAAACTACGGCAAGTTATCGTCGAATGCGACAACGTATCGGGAAACTATATGGGACTCAACTTACCCGAATTTCTGGAAACCACTGACGCATTTTTCGCCCCTTTCTTTGCCGACAACGTCACAGAAGCCACTTATTCCAAAAACACTGTTAACCCGCTAATACTGTTGACCGATTAGCCCGTGTTAACGACCTCATTCATTATTTCAGTTTCGACCCTCGTGAGGAAAGCAACATGCCAACGCTTGTCCCTTTTCTCATCTTCAGCCTTTTCTGTGTTTTTATCGTTGCGTTGCTATTTATCCTTTTAAAGATAGGTGCCCACTTTGGTAAAAGCGACGCTGATGAATTTCGCGCCGTCCGGTGTCCAGAGTGTCAAACCCGACGGAAACCCGAAAAAACAGGTAATGTCAGAAACCTCGTCGAACTTGAAATGCGATGCCCGCGCTGCGGGCACATCTCGTGGGATATCCCTCCGAAAACAAACCTCTCTACACGCCCCAACGATCGAAACAACATGACGTGAAGCGACGTGCTTGGAAACGTGGTTAGAAGTTAGAAATCTGCGAAAGCCCCATCGTCGGCGTGCCAGAACATGCCACGCAACCGAAACGTCTCATCTCGAACTGCCTCAATAGCCGCATCGTCCATATCCACACCGAGTCCGGGAGTCGTTGGAAGTTCAATAAATCCATCTTTAAACACGAGAGGGTTCGAAAATAATCCTTCACCGCGTCGGTGACCACCTTCGCATATCAGCAAATTCGGTACGGTTGCCATTACATGAACCGACGCAGCAACGCCAACAGGACCCGCGGCGTTGTGCGGGGCGATTGCCATGTTGTGAACCTCTGCCATCGCAGAAATCTTTTTCAACTCCAGCATTCCACCACAGTGTCGGATATCGGGTTGCAGAATCGCACACATCTCACGTTCAATTACCTCTCTAAAGCCCCATCGTGTCAAATGCCGTTCGCCGGTTGCGATCGGCACGGTTGTGGACCGGGACAGCGCCAATAACGACTCATTATTTTCAGGATGGCACGGCTCTTCGGCAAACAACAGTCGGAACGGCTCCAGTTCTTTGACTAAAATCATTGCCATTGTTGGGCTCAATCGTCGATGCAGATCAACAGCAATATCAATCTCGTCACCCACTGCCTCCCGTACTGCTCCAACCCGTGCTATCATCGCGTCAATTGTCTTCGGTGTATCAACAAACCTAACAGGTTGAGGCGAAGCACCCATCTTCACCGCACGAAATCCTGCAGCAACTGCTTTACTCGCGCTCTCTGCACATTCTTCAGGCGTTGTCCCACCTATACCCGTATAGACGCGAATCCGATCGCGTACCGAACCTCCTAACAGTTTCCACACCGGCATCCCGACAACCTTGCCGAACACATCCCACATCGCCATTTCAATACCGCTCAGCGCACCGATCAGTATCGGCATGCTCCGGCTGTAACTTGATCGGTACATCGCCTGCCAGTGATCTTCAATCTGTAGTGGATCTTTGCCGATAAGGTATTCTTCCATGTCGGCCACGGCTTGTGCGACAACGCGCCAATGCTCGTAGTTCATAGGTTCCCCATAGCCGATGATCCCTTCGTCGGTGAACATTTTTAACACCATCGCCCGACCTTGGATCGGTATCGTCTCAAATCTGGTAATTTTCATAGTGTTTGTCCTAAACCGGTTGCCATCGGATGACACAGAAACGTGAGTTTCCCGTGGCGTTCTCCCATTTACTGACATCGCCGTAGCAGGAACCGATAAAAGTTAATACCTCCTCACCGTCTAAGCTAATGTGCCGTGGGAAACCAGCGACGTGTCCGTGACAGAGATAGTAAACTTCATCATGCCAATTTTTGCCGTTGTCGTCGCTTATCATTGCGCGACCACTGCCGAGTTCGCGGGGATAACGGTGGTCGTACGCCACAACAGCACGGTTATCGGAAAGTCCGACAGCGGCACCGTGGCATTGTCCATGCACAGTGGTCAGCTGACGGAGGTTTGTCCACGTAGCACCGTTGTCCACCGAGTCAGCAAGGAAAACGGTTTTGTTTGTCTGGGGTTGATCTGGCGGACCGGGTTGGTACCGGATGACAGCGAGGAGTCTACCAGGGAACAGTTCCGCAATGTTGACCTCATTGCCATAGTCTGACAAAAAGAAACGTTCCGAGAAGGTGTGTCCATCATCGTCGGAGACGAAAACATAAGTCGGGTTCGTGCCTTCGTAAAACGGATCATCACGTCTTTTAACCGGTAAGAGAAGCGTGCCATCACTAAGTCGGGTCAGGCTTGAACCAGCAACAGTTTTCTGAAACGGCGTAACATCTATCTTACTCGTCTGTTCCCATGTTTCACCACCATTGCCAGACACCCAGACAGTGGTTGATTGTTCTTCACCCTGTTGACTTATATTAATCAGCTGCCCGTGTTTATTGGCTTGCAACAACCATCCGTTGAAACCAAAGGCAGACGGGTCTCTGCTGAGATGTTCCCAAGTCTTGCCGCCATCTGTAGACTTGGAGAAGATCGTGTGTTGCACTGCATAGATAGTCTCATCAGGCGTTAAAACGAGATTCAGCCCCTGATAATGCGCTTCTGGGTCCAAGGGCATACGGATTTTCTCCACCGGCACTTTGTTCAGCACACCATTGCGAGCATGGAGGATATAGTCATCCGCTTGCATATCACTCAATTGGCTTGGAGTGACGACAACACTCCCCATATTTTCGGTTGACATCATTAGTGCTTCCCCTTATACTACCCTGATTGCAGAAGTAATAAAAACCGACATAGCCCTACTCATTGACTTGCTGTTTCGGGATCTTCCGTTGAAACGTAATAGTAGCCCTGCATGATACACATCTCATCCTCAGAAGTTAATCCAAATCGAAGCGGGACATTCATATCGTAGTTGCTGTGAGTGCACTGAAAACGGAGCCCATCGTTGTAATCCAGTATTAAGGGTGGATCGAATAGACTTGGGTGCGAGGTATCGTAAGAAATGCTCCGATGCAGCAACTGCCCTGTTGATAGCTGAGTGATTTCAAAGAGCTCCCCATGCCGATGCATGTGGGAACTCACGGAGATCAGATGCATATGGGCGTTAGGCGGAAATCCTCGTTGAGCAAGTTCATCTTTAACATACCAGTCTGCTGTTGTCACACGGGTTGTGCTAGGCGGAACGTCAATATCATAATTATGGGCAAGGAAAACCTTTGCTTCATATTTTACCTCTTCGGGCGGAATGGTATAAATATTCACATAGACCTCACCGTGCATCGTTTCGGTGCCAAGCAAATTGATGTAATGTGAATTGAGGTCGTAGATAGCATTTCCCGGAAGCCGAAGAGCTACACCTTCTGGAAATCGGAAACTTGTGTCAGCCGTTTGGGACCCAGCGATGAGAAAACGTTCGACACCGATTATTCCGAATGTCCCAATATGCGCGAGATCAAATATCCTGAAAGTATCGTTCGAGTCAACACCGATCCCTGGTACCGCTCCAATATCCAATAAGCCTCTTCCAACAGCGGCATCTGTCAGATGAAATATGGCGAAATGATGGCTCCCAACGGGATAGTATATCTCTACACCGTTTACGAAAATATCTTCCTGAACGGGTTGCTCGTTTTCATCAACAATTTGCGTTGCATAGTAAATCTCGCGCTCCGTGCCGGGCTCAATTTTGAAAGGGGGCAAATGGAGCTGGTAACCTTCTCCAGACGGCGGTGGTGTCGGCGGTTCAAAGACCTCAAGCGGATCGCGTAGGACAGATAGGTCTCCAATCCCCTCCAGCACCTCTTTTTCTGGGGCACCAGCAGCAATCCAAGTTCGAATCGCTTCTATTTTCCCCGTATGAAGCGTCCCAGCGTTGAAAGGCATCCGAACGCCCTGTTCAGGGGTTGGGTCAATCAGTTTTGTCAACAGAAAACTATTCTCAGGATTCCCCGGATCTATCAGTTTCATATCCGCTGCTGCAGCCGCGGGATTCTGTGGTACCCGTCCGATGAGATCTTGGTAAGAGAGATCATAAGTTAGATTTAAATTCCCAGCGTTTGCAGGCGCAGCATGACACGCACTGCTGGCACAACTCTTATCGAAGATATAGTCCTGAATTTCGTGATACGTTGAATTGTCATTTACTTCGGTTTCACCAAAACTGTTACTCACCCGAACGAGGTCCAACACATTGATAATCCCATCTCGATTAACATCAGGGTTCTGTACAGCGTTCCAATCACTGGATTGTCCTAAGGCAGCAGCGACGAGTACCAAGTCTTGGATATTTACGGTCCCATCTTTGTTGACATCCTCCAGCAACATGGAAGTATCGTCATGTGCAAAGGTGAAGAAAGATATGCTACCTATCAGTAAAAGAAGCAGAATGAAACGAATGATTTGGCTCAACATGGCTTTTAACCTCCTATTCCTTTCTAAAGTACAAACAGATAAGTCAGAGACTTTTCTCTTGTCTCACATGATGAACTATGGCAAAATGTATGATATACTTTATTTGGTAATTTACACTATAACACCAGCACAATGCAAGCCATATTTGAAGGAAGAAAAATATATGAACATATTTGATGCGACTCGGAAACATTACAATGCGGCTGGTGTCCACCCGACAACCGACCCTAATAACCCAAGATCACAATTTGCCGTTGAGAGATATGAAGACTATTTGCCTAAACTCATAAGATCCGGCATGCGCGCATTAGATTTAGGATGCAATGCAGGACGATATACCTTTGCTATGGAAGAGATGGGAGCCATAGCAACAGGTATTGACTTCGCAGAGATTCCACTCCGCCACGCAAAAGGGGTCGCAGAGAAAAGAAAGAGCAGATGTCAATTCAATATCGGGAATATAGCTGCGCTACCCTACAAACAGAATTCTTTCGATCTTGCGTTGCTTCCTGAAAATAATGGTTACTTATCGTATCAGACGCTGGAGTGCTTAACAGTTCAACTTAAAGAGGTTCTATCGGACAATGGCATCTTCGTTGTCATTATACACGATGAATTGGTCAAAAGAGCAGGAGAGGAAACTCTTCCAGAACGATACGATGTCCAGACAGGTTTGCTGGAAGGAAGTCGTATAATTCCAGACAAAGGCACGTACGCGTCGCCATGGTACTTCTGGACAGTCGCCTTTGCCAGGTACATCATTGAAAAACATCTTCCTTTAGAACAGATAGAACAGATAGAAGAAAATAGATTTATGTTGGTGTTCCGTAATAGAAAGGAAAATGGAGCGTAGTAAATGGCACAACAAGACGCAATAGAGCATCTCGAAACATTCGGTTATTGTTTGATTGAGGATGCGATTCCCGCAGCACAGGCGGATGCGATGGCGGAGAAGTATTTCCAACTCCATCAAGACCCAGCAAATCGCCACAATTTTCAAGACCCAAATGATGAGTTATATCAAACCCTTTTCGGTGTGGTCAACCTCGATGAGATGTGTTGGGAATGCATCGCGCACCCACAGGTGATGCAGGTCGTCCGTCATTTTCTCGGCGACAGCACACGGCTCGGTGAAGCGTGTACGAAATGGGTCAAACCAAGAGCACCGCAAGGTGGTATACACTCCGATTCTACGCACGATTTGCCAGCACGCCTCCCTGAAACACCGTGGATGATTAATTCAATCTGGATGATAACGGATTTTACCGTTGAGAACGGCGCGACGCTTGTTGTGCCGTTTAGTCATCGCGCACGGCGTAGACCTACGCAATCCGATATTGCCGAAAGTCATCCAGTATCGGTCTGCGGACGGAAGGGTTCTGTGCTGTTGTGGCACGGTGGGGCATGGCACGGACAAGGCGCGAACACAACCGACGACCAACACCGTATGGCGTTGAATATCGCTTACTATCCTGCTTGGTGGAATCTAATGCGCGAGGGCGGACATCAACCCGTTTTCCCAGAGATATTTGCCCGGATGCCAGAAGATCTTCAAGCACTTGTCCGACATAAGGTCGCAAAACGGCGTGCAGACATCTATGAATTTTGATCTGACCAAGTGCTTACGTTATTGTTGCGATGCAATCTTGAGAATCTCCTTAGTAGCATCTGAGATGTTAAGCGTTGTGAACACCGCATCGGACAACATAACCAAATAGTATGCTTGATGTTCGGTAGGATTAAGTTTGATCTCTCCGTCCTTGACCTCAACAAGAAAGTTAAAATGTCTCGTTTTTTTGCCGGAACTGGATCTATAATCAAAGGATCCGAGATATTCAAGGACTGATGTTACAATAAGTCCTGTCTCCTCTTGGACTTCTCGAGCGAGGGCAGTGAGTAGGTCTTCTCCCGCCTCCACGGTGCCACTCGGAATTTCAACAAATCCACCCATGAAGTCAGATGGAACCCGCTCCACGAGCAATAATTTGTTGTTCTTGTAGATTACTGCGCCCACAACCAGTTTTTGAATACCGTCTTTTTGCGCGTCGATCAACCACTGCTGAATGATAGTGGGGTTAATATTTGACTGCATATTGTGGTTCATTTCACCCGTTGTCCGGCTTGAAATACAGCTGTTACTCGACTAAAGGCCTCAACATCGTTCGTTGGATCGCCTTCAAAAGCGACGAGGTCAGCGATTTTGCCTGGTGCTATCGTCCCAATCTCATCTGCCATTCCGATTGCTTCGGCGGAGATACGGGTTGCTGAGATAAGTGCCTCTGCAGGCGTGAACCCGACTTGGATAAGCAGTTGTAAATCGTAATCAAGGTGACCGAACGCGAGATTGCCAACCCCTGAATCGGTCCCCGGTACGATTCGGTCCCGAAGGTCGTAGTCGAGCATACGTCGCATCACATCCAAGCGCACTTCCGCCCGCGCCTCACTTTGTTGCAATTCAGCCGTTTCGTCCGCAGAAATTGTATCGGTGTCCCGCTTTGTGCGAAGTTCAACAATGCGTGGATAGCCCGTCCACGCTTGGAGCGTCGGACTAATCCAGATACCGGATTCTGCCATCATCTCGGCGATTTTAGGATCAAACCGAAGTTCACCATCCGGATCAAGAAATTCCGCATGCTCCATCAGGTCAATCCCTGCTTCAACCGCACGTACCATCGACTCTTTTGCCCGACAATGTGCTACCGTGAGCCGATGGAAGTGGTGTGCCTCATGGACAGCGGCGTGCAGCTCGGCGACAGAGTAACTGGCACGTCCCGGAATTGTTCCGACAGTCCCACCGCCTGATGCCATAATCTTAATATAGTCTGCCCCCTCATGAACTAACCGACGGACTGAGCGTCGCATTTCCGCCTCGCCATCCGCCGTTTCATTACACATGTGGAAATGCCCACCCGTGCAAGTAATCGGGCGCCCGCTCACTAATGCACGCGGTCCGGGAATATAACCGCGTTCAAGCCCTTCCTTCAGCGTGAAACCTACCATATTCCTCGCGCCATGCTCACGGAGTGTCGTAATCCCTGCAGCGAGGTGGCGTTGCAGATTCATCGCTCCAGTTAGCACCATCATCTCGTCTGTCTCAGAGAACATCTGAACGTAGCTTCGTCCATCGCCGGCAAGGCTCAGATGTGTATGCCCATCAATGAGGCCCGGCGCGAGACATGCATCACCGAGGTCAATAATTTGCGCTTCAGGTGGTGTCTGTTTCGCAATCTCCTCCCGACCTCCAACAGCTTCAATCCGTCCGTTGGTCACAAGAACTGCCTGATTAGGTTTGCAAGATGTGCTGATTCCGTCAACCAGCTGAGCGGCACGAATCTGAACAGTTTGATTTGACATGAATTTTATTCCTTAAATGCTTGCTGATTTCAGACTTTTATAACAAACTCACACCCTTGTTGAAACCATTCCCGCAGGATTGTCTTCTCATTATAAGTCCGCTTCGCCTGCGAACCTGTGGCTTGTGAAAGGTCTATTGTCGTAGAGATGACGTCATCTCCGAAAAATCCAGCCTCTTTAATAACATTCCCATCTGGATGCACAATTTTTGAATTCCCATGTGATGATCCGGGTGACCGGAAGTCATCAGGATTCGCCGGTGTATTTGCCATCAGGAGATAGATGCCGTTTTCCGTTGCACGCGAGATCGGCATCGCACGGTAAGCAGAAAGCTTATACTCCGATAACAATCCTGCTTCACACGAGCAAAAAACGCAGAGTTGTGCGCCCATCGCCGCTGGTAGTTTGACTAACTCTGGATAACGCACATCGTGACAGATGATAAAACAACACGCAACACCCGCGAGTTCTACAATCGGTAACGGTCCACGATTGTTGGTACACCACTGCTCCCCAGCGAGAAAGGTCTTACCATAACGGTATTTGAGAAGTCCTTGTTGATCAAATACCGCGAGGTCGTTGTGCCAGTTATCTCCATCGTGATGTGCTGATCCGACGACAACAGCCATTCCATGCCGACGTGCAGCCTCGGCAATTTCCGCCTCAGCCTCTTTAAAGACCTGCGGTGAAATATGTTCCCAATAATCTACCCGACAACAGTAGCCAAACAGACACCCCTCTGGGAACGCCGCAATTTGAACTCCAATCTCTGCACACGCCTCAATCTGCTGTAGTACTTTCGCAGTGTTAGCAGAAACGTCTTCGCTTGTGAGCAATTGGCATGCCGCGACTTTAACTCGATTATTGTTCATCTCAATGTCTCCTTCCTCTATTTTCGCCATTGTATCAGATCGGTTAATCTAATTCAAGCACCGTGACTGGGTATTCGGTTCTCGGTTTTCCCTCGGTTGTTTGGATAAGTCGGGATTCAGATATCCCTCCTACAAATGCACTAAATCCCGTAGCCAAACCTAAAAAATCCATTGACAAGCGACAAGCAATTTGGTATAAGGGTTAGGAATTTAGAACAAAATCCAAGGAGCAATGCATCATGAAAATTACCGACATCAAACCGTTTCCTGTTTGGGTAGGACACAGAAATCAACACATCGTTAAAATAGAGACCGACGAAGGCATTTATGGTTGGGGTGAATCTGGGCTTTCGAGTCGAGAATTGGCTGTTGCAGGCGCGGTTAAGCACTACCGTGAATTCCTCATTGGACGTGACCCAATGCGGATTGGTGGGTTGTGGCAGGAGATGTATCGGAGCCAGTATTTCGAGGGTGGACGTGCTTTGACAGGTGCAATCTCAGCGATCGACATCGCACTCCACGATATCGTAGGAAAGGCATTGAATGTTCCAGTTTATCAACTGCTCGGCGGGAAGCAGCGAGACCGTGTGCCGTGCTTCGCGACGACCGGTGCGGCATCGGTTGAACAATTGATAGAAAATGCCCAATTATTGCTCGATAACGGCTGGAACGTCATCCGCACAAATGTGCTGCACCGTGCTGCACTGGGTGAGGAAAACATCTTTGAGCCACGTGAGTCCATCAGTCTCGCAGCAGAGTGGCTGACAGCATTACGAGAAACCATCGGGTCCGAACCTGTTCTCGGTATTGACTACCATCACCGACTCAGCGTTGCGGAAGCCGCATCCTTCTGCCAACGTATGCCCTCTGGCACGCTCGATTTTTTAGAAGAGCCAATCCGAGATGAAACCCCAGAGGCGTATGAATCACTACGGACAATGGTCGATGTTCCGTTTGCTATCGGAGAAGAATTCTCCAGCAAGTGGCAGTTTCTCCCCTACCTGGAACGCGGCATCACCAATTTCGCACGTCTTGACGTATGCAATGTTGGTGGACTGACAGAATCAATGAAAGTCGCGGGTTTAGCCGAAGCACACTATATCGACCTGATGCCACACAATCCGTTAGGTCCTATCTGTACAGCCGCAACCGTCCATCTCGCAGCCGCAGTTCCGAACTTCGCTTGGTTAGAAATCCGGGTCTCTCCAACAGAAGCATCTGGACATTATGATAACGATCTATTTCCTGTGCAACACAAACTTGAAGGCGCAGCTATACCGGTACCGGATGGGCCCGGTTTGGGTGTTGAAGTTAATGAAGAACTCGTAATGTCACAGACTTTTAAATTCTCAGAACCGCCACATCTACGCCGCCGCGATGGGTCTCACACCAACTGGTAGTATTCTACATTTGTGAAAATGGTGATTTGTAGATTCAGATGTAAGGTGCGAAAATAGACGTAACGAATTCAAAACCGCAAATACAATTTTGAAGATATAGCTGTTAATCTCACAAGCGAACAGAAATTCAAAGGCTGTAGATATTCGTATGCAAATCAATCCTTTTGAAAGAATTCGCGCGAGAACATTGGTAGGATACGCAGTTCTCACATTTATAACGACCCTCATTACAGTCTCTATCTTCTTTGAAAACAAACATGCCCCGTATCCAGAAGCAGCAGAGGGGCTACTCTTATATCTCTTCCTCTCTCTGTTTACCCTCAGAATGTTGTCTCGGGTAGATTTGTCTTACAGCCGATTGTTTGGCACCTTTCCTACATGGCGTACACTCGGACGATATAGTCTATGGGTAATACCGCTTGTCATTGCGTCCATAGCATCTATTTATCTGCTGTTTTTTCCACTATCTTTTCTCTTCCCCGAATTTGTCAAGGCGTGGTACATTGAGTTTTCACCAACTATGATTTGGACGAGTGGTGATAACTATACCCTTGCAAACGTGTTAAATTTCCTTGCGATTGTGATAGTTGCTCCGGCACTTGAAGAGTTCTTTTTCCGTGGTATTTTGTTGACGCGATGGACTGTTAAGTGGAGTGTAGTCCCGGCTGTTATTGTGTCATCAGGAGTTTTTGCGCTTCTTCACACTAATCTCATCGGCGCATTCTGCTTCGGTTGTGTTATGGCTATTCTCTATATCCGAACGAAATCGCTCTTTGTTCCCATGTGCCTCCATGTAATAAATAATCTCATGGCGTGGATTATGGAACTCTATGGAACCCACTTTGGCGTCCCCACCTCATACAGGACAATTACATCATTCCAAGAATCTTGGTGGATAGGCTTGCTGACACTGGTAATTAGCATCCCGTGCGTTTTTCAATTCTGGAGACGTTATATTCGGGATATCGACTGGCGAGTTCCCTACCTCACTGAGTCCCCCAACAGCGAAAACAACGCAAATTTATACGAATAGATTTCTCTTAATTATCCGCACAAAGTGTGTTATACTGTCCACAACTCGTAAGAATTAGGATAAGAAACGCCTCAAACCTGTAATAACAGGGTTTAAATGGGATGAACAACGGATGAAAGACAAATCTACTTTAGTCAAATATACTCGTGAAGAGCTCGCACACGTTCCTGATGAAACAGATTGGGAGACAGTCGACACAATGACGGATGAGGAAGTTTATCAAGACGCGCTCAATGATAGAGATGCCCGACCTACTGATGCGACTTTTTGGGAAAACGCTCCTCTTCCGTCTCATTTCACTAATAAACCAACCCAAGGAAAGACATAAAATTTATGAAAACACAATCAATTAGGTATGGAGAAAACGGTGGGGTCGAGATCATCGATATAGATGTATCTGATCCGCAGGCTGGTGAAGTGCAGGTTCAGCGTGCCGCATGTGGGATTTGTGCATGGGACTTAGCGACTTTTCGTTATGGTGGCACGGCACCGCCAGGTCACGAAGGTGTTGGCTATGTCACAAAAGTTGGGCGTGGCGTCCGGGATATTGAGGAAGGGATGCGCGTTACAGGCCAAGGGTTGGGATTCGACGGTATTAAGAATTGCTCCGCCGACCGTATGTATGTTCTTCCAGAATCGGACATTGGAGACGAATACTGGATTGTTGAGCCGGTTTCATGCGTTGTAACAGGACTCGACACCGCCCCTTTGCTGCCCGCTGACAACGTTGCAGTCATCGGATGTGGTTTTATGGGACTCATGTTCGTTCAAGCCCTGAGCCAATTCTACACGTATGACCTTATCGCCATTGATATCGTTGAAGATCGCCTGAAATTGGCGAAATCGCTCGGTGCTAAATACGCGTATAATCCGATGGAAATCGATGCTTCCGAGTTGGTGCCAGAACTGAAAGGACGCCCAATTGACGTGATATTCGACTGTTCGGGCAAGCCTCAAGGGTTAAATCTTGCGACTAAAATTGTTCGCCGCGGTGGACACATCAATCTCTTCGGTTGGATCCGAGAAGATGTGACGATCAACGGTTCCGAGTGGCACGGTGGTGGGTTTAACTTGGTGAGTTCGTCACCGGGCGCAAAGATACGGGATACGTTTCCGCCAGCGATTCGGCTCCTTGAGCGTGGGCACATTGACCTAAGATCGCTTGTAACACACATTGTTCCACTTGACGATTATCCTGCACTTCTCAAGGAAGCAACAGGTGGAGACGGTAACTACATCAAAGGTGTTGTGAAAACGATGTAATGTAATGGTTCTCGGTACGGGTTGCTGACGCAACCCTTTCAGTTATCGGTTATCAGTTATAAGAGGGCGTTGTTAAACGAAAACCTCTTATCTGAAAACCGAAAGGTTTTTCGGAGAAAAACCATATTCTCACTGCAAAGCAAACCGACAACCACTAAAACAGATATTTTTGCACAATATCTTCTTGCACACTAACCCCAAGCCCTGGAACATCGCGTATAGCGAGATAACCGTCCTCTTGTACCCACGGATCGCTGACCAATTCATGCTGCATCGGTGATTCGTGGGGCTTGAAATCGGCGCAATCCGCATGTGCCGAGGTCGCTAACATGTGTAGACTCGCAGCGGTGTTCAGTGCACTACTCCATGTATGGGCACTGAATTGAAGGCTCTCTGCCTCGACCAGTTTGATGACACGTCGGCTGCCAGTGAGTCCATGGCAACGACCGGGATCAATTTGTACGATATCGACCCCACCGGACTGAATGAGCCGTTTGTAACTCTCGACATTCCACTCATCTTCACCTGTTCCGATGGGGGTTGCTACCGCTGCTCGCAGTTGAGCATACGCTTCAAAGTTGTCGGGTGGCAAAGGTTGTTCAACCCATTTGAGTCGATAAGGTTCAAGCTCTCGAAAACGTTGAATAGCGGTTGGAACATCCCAAATACGACGGTGCCCAGGGGTGTCAACGACCAGCTCCAACTCGTCTCCGATGACCTCACGTATACGACGAATCATCTCAATGTCGCGTTGGCGGTCGTGTCCGAATAACGCCTCTGGTCGCATTCCCCAACCGCCTTTGACAACACGATAGTTTTGCTCCCGCAACCACTGAAATTCGTTGAGCGTCCACTCCAAGTCCTCCATATCGAAGATGATTGACGCCATTGCACCGATCTTGTCGTGTAGTTGACCACCAAGAAGTTGGCAAACAGGTAAACCGAGTGCCTTGCCTTTTAAATCCCACAACGCCATATCCACAGCACTGACAGCGAATGCAGCGATGCCTTCGGGACCATACCACCAGATATGGTCGAGCATTTTTTGCCAGTGCCGTTCCACATCCAAAGCATCTTCACCAATAAGCATTGGTGCAAATCCCTGCTCAATAATTATCTTTGTTGCGAGTGTTGCTTCTCGAAATTGCGAGATACACTCTCCCCAACCCACAAGACCATCGTCGCTCTCCACACGAGCGAGCGTGATGTAACGCTCGATACCTTTATAGTGTGGTTCTGGATAGGCAAGCGGAAGTGCCTGAATTTTCTGAATTTTCATTTTTTTAACTATTGCTCCTGGGCCGCTCTCCATTACATTACGAGCGGGTTTCTGGTTAAATCGCGACCGAGATTGAGGATTTGCACCCCCAACAATGGTAGATTTTAGAATTACTTATACACTATCAAAGAGTGCTTACCCCAACCCTGTTATTAGAGGAGAATTTCGAGATATTATAATATCAACAAATTCCTATAATTCACAAAAAATAAATAGGATTTTCAGTTATCAACTATACACAACAAAATACAACTACATTATACTACGGCCAAATTCCATAAGTCGGTATATTAAACACCATGCCCAATATTGTCCACAAACTCCCAACAGTAAATTGCCCCAATATCAACCCAAGAAAAAACGGCATCGCCTTTCGATGGGCATTTCTCCCGCCGTATTTCAGTAGAACCAATTTCAGCACCCATACGATTCCCAGACTAAACCAGATGTAATTGACCGCCCAACTCCCACACACGGTGGCATATGCTGCCGGATGAAAAGGAAACCAGAAAAACTTCATCCGCATCAACATAAGGAAAAGCGCGAACAGTAAGCCAATTCCAGTAAATCCTAACGCCCAATAGTCCGGCGCAAGCGGATTTGTTAACCATTTCTGCAGTTGCGTCCACGGTTCAGACCCGTATATGATTGGCACGCGAGACATCTCGTGTACAGCCCCGAGTCGGTAAGGGACGGATATAAGTGCCCAAAATTGCGAGAGGATACCGACAAACAACGCAGCAAGAATCGCAAAGAGCATAAAGCGACTTCGAATCCCTGACGTTGAGGCGAGTTTGAAGCCTTCAAGCTGATGGGGCATCGGATGCGAATCGAAAGTGCGCGTAAAAAACCAGAAAAAGGAGAACATCGAAAGATTAGTCGGTCCAAGTTTACGCGTACCTAAAGCGGCAACCATAACGCGTTCGGGTCCCGTATAGTGCAAATCATGCATCGGTGATCCGAGTTCTGCGCGCATCCGAGAAACTGCTGTTGAAAACGCAAAATAGAGTCCAAAAAAGACGAGAATCGCCCAGAGGGACATGCCGGCTCTCAAACAAAAAAAGGTCAGAAACGCAACGCCAGAAACAAGCGCGAAGACAACCATTCTGGGGGACATCGGTTCATCCGGTGTGGACTTCGGTCCGACTCTTGCTCTCAATATATTCTGAAGATGTTTTCGGCTCCGCCAAACGGCAATCAGAAAAATGCCCATATATGCGCCGAATCCCTGATAGTTAACGTAAGGATAACCGGTGCCTTCTAAGCCCATAACGCTTCCGATAATCTGCTGCATCTTCCAGACCCAAAAGAAAAACCAGCTCGAAAACAACAGATCCAACGGAATCAGAAATCCAATCCCCAGAACAAACGGGTAAATTCCCAATCTCAGCCAGCCCATTGCGGAGAAGGGTTTCTCTGTGAATCTGAAACGGTATGCTTTCTCGTATATGGAAGGTATCGCAGGAAAGACATGGTGCAGACCATTAATGATGTCGAAAGCCGCCACAAGCCCGAAAGCAATCCACATCAGTCGATTCGTGAAAAAGCCGTCGCTTGTCATTCGAGCCGGAAGTTGGATAATCGGGTACGCCAGTTTTTCGTCTTCCGTCCACGGTCTCCGCACGATGACAGTGATGCAAACCATAACAAACAACATCACAAAGAGAAAAGCGAACCAATTGAGTACAGGCGTTAGCCAGCCCAATAGATGCCGCTTTGTGTGCAGCGTAGAATCTCCTTCGTAGTAGCCCGAAAGAACACTCTTGTCCGCCACAACGAGCCATTCCGGAATATACCGCCAAAATAGGTCTTTCCAATCGTTCTCTGGTGTTGCGAACCAGAAAGCGTGCCCCAATGTGGAAACCAAAATCTCCATCATGCTGTGTCCTGCAGTGGCTGAGGCAACGGATAACATAACATAGATGACAAGGAGTTCACCTTGAGATAGTGCCACCTGCGGCAGGAATCGCTTGAATACTTGGTTAAACCCTATCAACACAAGCACATTGAAAACAACCGTAAAAATAAGCGAGACGATTGTGGGCTGCGCGGAGTATTGGACAAGTTCAATATACGTAATCCAATAACAATTGATGGGGATGAGAATGATACCAATTGCTATAGATCGCCAGCTGACTGGTGAGGACGGTTTTGATGAGGGTATGCTGGATGTCGTGTGCGGCATTTCGGATCTGTTTTGAAAGGACTGATCCACAAATAAAAACAGCCCATTGAAAAAGGCTGATTTGCATTAGTTAGATGGAGTTAGTTCCTAAATCAGCGCAACTGCAGGTGCAGCAACCAACGCTTCAGTTTGTAATATACCATCAATTGAATTCCCTTTGTACCATAATCTGTTAGATTGTGGGCTTTACAGAACAAACTGCATTATACTGCAAGCTAATATCCTCCCGCAAACTAACAGTTTGCGGTACAAAAACGCCGTGAATAATGAACCATCCCCAATTAATTATTCCCCTCGATATGAAAAAACCAACGGCAGATGCTCATCATCCGCCAGCACATCGCCGACCTTCAGCTTCGCAACCACTTCATCGGGCAGTGCACTTTTTTTCCCATTGAATGTGGCATCCTCCGGCATAAAGAGCATTGCAAACGCACGGCGAGGATATGTCGTCATATTGGGTCCCGCCGCATGCGCGACCATCCCGCTGATGAATACACCGGTTCCCGCTTTCATCTCAGCGGCGTAGGGTTCAATCTCTGCCCACTCTGGATATTCCCGAAACAGTTCGCCGACACCAGCCTGTCCGAGACTGCCACCGACCTCAAAGTTGCTCGTCTTATGTGTGCCGGGTAGAAAATACAGACAACCGTTCTGAACGGTTGTATCATCAAGGGCTATCCAAAACATGATTGCCTGATGTGAATAAAAAGGATCATACGGATTATCAATATGGAAGTTCGTTGGATTTGCCCACGGTTGCTTCACCATGGCGTGGTCGTGATACAATCGCACGCCCGAAGTTCCGGCGAGGTCTGCCGCCAATTTACCCAACTCAGGAGCGAGAATCAACCGTTTAATCTGCTCGCTCATCTTCCACAAATTGACACACTGAACAAAGACGTTCTTGTAGTAACCGTCTTCTCCCTTTTGATTGTGAAAAGCATCAGGACGGCTCACATGTTCTGCGATAGCCTCGTCAACAGCATTCTGCCACGCTGACAACCCGGAACCGTTCAGAAAATCGTCAATAATCAGAAACCCATTTTCACGGTAAAATTCAACCTGCTCGCTCGTAACTTGTGTATTCATTTTTTTTATGGTGAATGCTAAAAATATATAGACATTAGATAAAACTTGTGTTAGTCTCTCATCCTGAAGTGCCACCGTTTATTCAGACCAAAAATTAGTAAAGTTAAGACAAGGTTTGTCTCTCAAAAATTGTGCTCCTGCATATATCGCCAAATGATTCAGTTCTGTAGATGCTTGTGGATGGGGTTATCCGCCTCAAACACACGCTGCGCCGCCGCAGACAACTTTCCTTGGGCCGCGGTCTGTTCCACCCAATGCGTGGGAATACCATTTGTCCATTTTTCCGGTTCTGCATCCGGATCGGGCGTTCGATACGCCATAAGGAGTCCCCAC
>JAPPNJ010000193.1 GCA_028818705.1 Candidatus Poribacteria bacterium | reverse complement strand
CTCGGTTCCGTAGGCACTTGCAGTTGGGGCGGCATGGCAAGCACTACATTTTGGATCGATCCTGCGGAAGACTTAATCGGCATTTTCATGACACAACTCGTCGGTGCCGATTCTCCATTCCACGCCCAATTCCGGACCCTAACCTATCAGGCACTTACCGACTGATCCTTGTCCCGAGAAGGTTGTAGGGTCTATAGGAACCTCTTTAACTGACAACCGACTACTGACAACTGACAACTATCCTATAGGAGATTTTAATGGCAATATATGAAGGATTACCGCGAGCGATCCCCGAAGATGTCGGCATGTCTACCTCGCGGTTAGAGCGCATCGCGCCAGTCATGCAACGCTGGGTTGACGCTGGAAAAATCCCCTGCGCATTGACAATGATAGCCCGTGAGGGCAGGCTCGTCCATTTTGAGAAATTTGGAACGCAAGATGTCGCTTCCGCCAAACCGGTGGACTTTGACACAATTTTTCGCATCTACTCAATGACGAAGCCCATTACCAGTATTGCTGTGATGATGCTCTATGAGCAGGGGCATTTTCAGCTCGGCACACCCGTCTCCGAATTGATCCCCGCTTTCAAAGACATGCAGGCTTACACGGAAGGTGGTGCCGATATTGTTGACGCAGAAAATGAGATGACGGTCAAGCATCTACTCACACACACCTCCGGACTCATTTATGGAGGTGAGGGGGATCATCCAATTCATCAACGGTATAGCGATGCAAATTACTACCGCGGAGACCTTGCATACATGGCGCAAGAGCTTGGAAAGATCCCACTTCTCCACCATCCGGGTGCCGCTTGGAATTACGGTATGTCTACCGATGTACTCGGCTACCTCGTAGAGGTCGTCTCTGGTATGCCGTTTGAGGAGTATTTAAAAACTCATATCTTTAATCCCTTAGGTATGAATGATACCGCTTTCTCGGTGCCAGAAGAGAAGGCTGACCGATACGCGACCTTATATGAACCCGCGGAAGACGGTGGTATTCAGGTGATTGAGAACGCTCCTGTTTCAAGCGGACCGCTCAGTTTTTTTCACTCCGGTGGCGCAGGACTACAATCAACCGCTGCCGATTATCTCCGTTTCTGTCAGATGTTGCTCAACGATGGAGAACTCGATGGTGTACGGCTCCTCGGAAGAAAAACTGTTGAACTCATCAGGATGAATCATATCTCCGATGATTGGCAGCCCCTTGAGAGAACGGGGTGTGGTTTCGGGCTTGGATTCGCCGTCGTCACCGATGTCGCCGAGACGCAAGGTCCTAGCTCCTTAGGCACATACAGTTGGGGAGGCCTCGCAAGCACCACATTTTGGATTGATCCTGTGGAAGAGTTGATCGGCATTTTGATGACGCAATTAATCGGCAACTCCCCATTCCACGCCCAATTCCGCGTACTAACCTATCAGGCTATTGCAAATTAGACATGTTTTGTGGAAGGATTTGCAACCTCGGTTTCTGTATAATAAGTTGTAACTCCGATTTTTCGTGATGCCGAAGTTCGCAAGCCCGTAATGAAATGGAGGGGTTTTTGCTTGGGCGTTTCTTCAGATATACGGGATGGAACGTCAAACCCAAACCCGCCGAACCGAACCACAAGGAAAATTAAAAAAATGAAAATCGCAGTCGTAACCGGAGAACACGGGTTTCAAGAAAAACAGTTTGACGCAGTCTTTGAAAGTATGGAAGGTATTCAGTTCGTCAGAGAAGATCTCGACGATTTTGTTGAGGACCCAAACCAGAAGGACTACGACACCGTCGTCTTCTACAACTTCCACCGTCCCTATCCGACGGATGCGCAAGCAAGTGCTATCCTCAATCTAACCGAGCACGGACAAGGAGTGATCATCTTACATCACGCCATCCTCGCCTTTCCAGAATGGGATACCTATTCCCAGATGTGTGGCATTCAGGATCGAGATTTCGGATACTATCCGCGGCAAACACTCCAGGTACAAATCGCTAATGCAAACCACCCGATTACCGAGGGGCTTACCGACTGGGAGATGGGCGACGAGACCTATACCATGGCATCCGCTGGTGATGATAGTTCGATTCTACTAACAGTCGATCATCCAAACAGCATGAAAGTTCTCGGTTGGACACGCGAATATGGCAATTCTCGCATCTTCTGTCTCCAGAGTGGGCACGACGATGTTACCTTTTCTAATCCAAACTTCCGAGAGGTCCTGACGCGCGGCATTCGCTGGTGCGCTCAAAAGTAGTCGGCACGCTCCGCTGTGTCGTAAAGCATAAGAGAGGTGCTGATCAATAATGGACATTGTTTCTTTTCGTCGATCTGGAGGGAGGATATGGCACCGCGCGCTTCGGCTTGGAGCGGCTTGTGCTTTTTTCTTACTTTCAGCGATATTCACAAACGCAGATAAGGGGGAAATGATGACAGATACAACGTATTCAGTGGGTAAAACGTTTGATTCCCTTGAGGTAAAACACCAAGTTTACAGCATAGAGCAGGAGGGAAAAGCCATCGCCAAAATCGCCCCCGCACTCGGAAATAACTGTTACCTCTTCAAGGTGGCAGATGGAGAAACGTGGATTAACCTGATAGACCCACCCCCTGACCTCGCCACATTAGAAGAGCGCCCGACTGCTTACGGTAATCCAATTTTGTTCCCCTTCCCTAACCGAATACGAAACGGCACGTGGCAATTTGAGGGGAAAACCTATCAGTTTGACAAAGCGCCCGAATCCCCAACAACCATCCACGGCTTACTGTTAAATCTGCCCTATCAGGTCGAGAAACATGTTGCCGATGAAAACGGTGCGACACTCGTATGCTCACTTGATTCGGAACATTTTCCCGATGTCATCCGTCAGTATCCCTTCCCTTTTAGAATTGAGATTACCTATACGCTCAAAGATGCCGTGTTAACGATGGGGATTGCTATCAAAAATACAGGGGACGGAAACATGCCAATGGGATTCGGTATCCATCCCTATTTTCGGTGCCGCTTGCAAGCCGAAAACTTGCTACACAAAAGTAGCACGAACTTGACCGGCGCGGCGGATGCTTCACAAGCACTGATTACCGTTCCCGCTGCTAAATACTGGGAATTAGACGATGTTCTCGTACCAACCGGTAAGCAAAACAATGTCACTGGTACACTGGACCTACGCAACGGACAACCATTCGGAAAACTAAAACTCGACCACGTCTTTACGGATGTACAACTGGTTGACGGTGTGAGTCGGTGCCTCATTGAGAATCGGGACACTGGACACACCTTGGTGATGGAATCGGATGCGATATTCAGAGAACTCGTTGTCTATACACCACCTGACAGGGATTCTATCTGCTTTGAACCTTACACCTGTCCGACCGATGCTATTAATTTAGAAGCAAGGAATATCCCTGCAGGTGTGATTGTGCTTGCCCCTGATGAAACCTTCTCTGGAACCGTTCGCTTTATGCTCCAATGATGAGGATTGTTCTCCTATCACTTCTCCCAATGTTACTCATGTGTGCGGAACCGTGCCTTGCTGTTCGTCAAGGGGCAGCCACCGCCGACCTTTTTATCAAATGTTATACGCAGTCCGGGGACTTCGCAAAGCTCGCACTCTGGCACGAAGCCGCCGCCGAATGCCTTAAACGTATCTCCGTCCCGATGAACCAGATTGTCTACGATTACTACGTCCAGCACGGATACAAAACGTGGGCGGCACGGGCGAAAAAGGAGGCGCAAGAGATTCAGGAACAGTATCAGTCTCACCGCGCCCGCGCCAAAATCGCTTGGCAGCAATTTGTGAGAGGGGTTTGTAACCCCCGCCGAATGCCACACGCGCATTTGGCGTTAATTCTCCTTTCAGTGTTGGATACCGAATCCGAAAATATCGACAAATTCATCACAACATGGCTGCCACACTATCCTGATCGGTTTTATGAGTTTGGTATCTATCCCACCTTTTTCAGAAAACAGCGGGAGTTGGCGGAGCAGCGGGGAGACTATGTAAAGGTGTTACACCTCGAAGCCGATGCAGCAACCATGTGCGCGGCACAATATGAACGGATTCCAATTGCCTACGGCCTCAGGAACTATGAGAAACACCGAGATGCATATCGCCAATACGCAGCACACCTCCGAAAACTCGCACAAGGGAAGCCGAACACATTACCATCGGAGATAAACGAAGGCAGACACATATCAAATTCACTTGCAGCTCATTCCCTGCCTTCTCAACAAGAAGCAGACACAGTCCTTCAGATCGCAGAGTCGGATGCGCGAGTCAAAGCCGCTTTAACAGACCAGCGCGCCGTTCACGCCTATCCCACCTTTCAAGGCTTCGCGTGGATAGTCAATTTCTCGAATCACAATCGCGGGAGCCTTGCTACTGCAATTATTGATGATAAAACTACCACAGTATTAGGTGTATTTTCTCCAGTGAAATAAGTAGGCGAGGTTTATAATCTCGCCTCTTTCAATCCTGCTCATCCTTTAATCCTGAAAATCTTGATTCTGACAATTAGACTCCCTACAGGTTCTATTGGTGCTAATTGAAATCGAAACTATATCGCCTCGTTTTTTGAGTTGACAATAGCCTTTGGTTATGGAATAATGGGCAACGATTAATTTCGTTACACTGGAACGTTGTCTTAGAGGACTTGGTCCAAAACGGTTTTGGGGTATCAATAGTGTCTTAGCACACAATTTGTTCACTCTGATGCCAACGAATTTGGGTGGGCATGATGTTTTTCTTAATGGAACCACCTGAATTTATCATTTTAGAATAAAGGAGATTTAGCATGAACGTAAGAAGGATTGCAACATTCGCGTTTATATTCGCGGTTGTTGTTTTCGCTGCGGGGCTTTCGGGTTGCGAAGATATGGCACAGATGATGCCTGATGGCAAAGCGACGATGCCAGAAATGATGGAGGCAGAGATTTCCATCGGTATGGCGGTAGCGCTGACGGGCCCCTTTGCCGAACCGTATGGACTCCCGATGCAACGCGGCTTTGAATTGGCACAAGAAGAGATTAATATGCTCACAGATGCGAACATCACATTCGTCACTGTGGACGCTCAAAGCACCGTAGAGGGCGGGGTTGCAGCCGTCCAGCAATTGGTAGATCAAGATCTATCTGCCATCGTCGGGATTGGTGTCTCAACACATCTCAAAGAGGCTTTTCCGATTGCGCAAGAGAATGAGGTCGTCGCTTTTAGTTCAATCTCCGCTGCTGCGGGTTTGAGCTCGATTGGGGATTATATCTTCCGCGCCGGTCTCGCTACGAATATACTGCATCCGAATGGTGTGGCAGAGACGCAGAAGCAGCTCGGCTATACAAAAGTGGCGGCGATATACGATGCCGCGGATACCTACACCACGAGTAGCAACGAGGAGATAGCAAAAGCACTTGAGGCGAACGGTGTCGAGATTTTGACAGCGGAAGCCTTCCAAAGCGGTGATACTGATTTTACTGAGCAATTAACCCGTATCATGAACACAGCACCTGAAGCACTCTTTATCTCTGCACTGGCACCGGAGATGGTGCAGATTATCGTTCAAGCCCGAGAAATCGGTATTCCTGCTTCTGTTCATTTGATTGTTCCTGATTTGACCGCAGATGAGGCGCAAAAAGCAGGGGCTGCCGCCGAGGGAGCGATAGCTTTCGTGAACTGGTCCAGCACGTCTGATGCCCCCGGGAACCAAGCCTTCGTTCAAAACTATAGAGCGAAATACGGGATTGAACCTGAACCCTGGGCGGCGCAGTCGTATGCGACCCTCTATATTCTCGCTAACGCCATTGCAAAGGCGCAATCGACAGATTCCGCTGCGATTCGCGACGCACTGGCGCAGACAATGGATTTTCCAACAATTTTAGGGAATTTCTCGTTTGATCCCAACGGTGAAGCGATGTATGCCCCGGTTGTCCTTATGGTCAAAGACGGTGAGCTGCAAGCCTTTAAAGCGACAGCACCTGAAATGGTGAATACTGGGATTCCCATCGGTCTTGTTGTATCCCTAACAGGAAAAGATGCTGAACCGTATGGACTTCCAATGCAACGCGGCTTTGAGTTGGCACGAGAAGAGATTAACATGCACAGTTCTGTGCCTCTCATGTTCGTTCCTGCGGACGATCAGAGTTCCGAAGAAGGCGCGATCGCAGCCGTCCAGCAATTAGTCGATCAAGGCGTACCTGCCATCGTCGGAATCGCTATCTCGGATTACCTCGAAGATGCCTTCCCCATTGCACAAGACAGTGGAGTCGTGGCTTTTAGTTCGGTTTCCACTGCTGCGGGTTTAAGCTCGATCGGAGATTATGTTTTCCGCACCGGTCTCGCTGTGGACATAGTGAATCCGAGTGGTGTGATGATCACACACGAGAAACTCGGCTATGAAAAAGTAGCATTAATATACGATGCCGCGGATACCTACTCCGTGAGTAGCAATAATGAAATAAAGAACGCGCTCAATGAAAGTGGGGTCAAGGTGCTGGTAGAGGAAACCTTCCAAACCGGTGATACTGATGTTACTGAGCAACTCACCAATATCATGAACATGGCACCTGAAGCACTCTTTATCTCTGCACTGTCAGTCGAACTGACGCAGGTTGTCATTCAAGCAGGAGAGCTCGGTATTCCCGACACTGTTCAACTGATTGTGCCGGATTTAACTGCAAAAGAGATCCAAGATGCGGGAGATGCCGCTGAGGGTGCAATCACCTTTACGGGATGGACAAGTCTGTCTAACATCCCCGGAAACCAAGACTTCATTCAGAAATATCGGGCGAAATACGGAATTGAACCCGAACCCTGGGCGGCGCAGTCGTATGCGACCCTCCATATTCTCGCCGCGGCGATTCAGAAAGCACAATCCGCGGATTCTGCTGCGATTCGCGACGCACTGGCGCAGACAATGGATTTTCCAACGATTTTGGGCGATTTCTCGTTTGACCCCAACGGTGAAGCAGTATATAACCCGATTGTCCTTATGGTTAAAGATGGGGAGCTGCAACTCTTTGAATAGTCTCATCCCTGGATGGATATAACTGGAGCCTGTCATCAGTTTCACGCTGGTGACAGGCTTTTTCATTTTATAACCCAACTTGCTACCTACAGAAAATAGACCTGTTTTCTCAGGTATCTAAGCCCCAGCGGGGCGAAAGGTCTATAGAAAACCAGGAAAATCCACGAATCCAAGCCCCAGCGGGGCGAAAGGTATCGCGTTTCATTTTTAGGTAGCAACTTAGGTTTTATAGTAAAGCCCGAAAATGTATAAACACGTGTAACCAATAAATTTTTTCGGTTGACAATGACACTCAACTATGAAATAATAAGTGAAAGGTGAGTTCTTCACACCGAGACAACTGATCGCTAACACGCCGATAGCCATTATGAAATACTTCAGAATTTTATTCATAGGCATCCTCCTTGTAGGAGCGAGCTGGGCTCGCGATACCGAAACCTCTCCAGAGAACTTGCCTTTCGCTGATATTGCTTCCGAAGTAACCCCCGGTGAGTTACTCATCCGTTTGACCCCTGATGCTGCATCGGATGTCGAGAGGCTGCAAGCCAACGCGCCAATCTCCATCCTGCACGTCCAGCATAAGGTTGAATCCCTACACCCGTTGTTTCCATACCTCGCTCGTCCATCACGCAATCCAAACTTGAAACGTATCTATCTGTTGCGTTTCGCCCTTGATGCCGATCTTGAAGCACTTAAAACCGCTTATGAACAGAGTCCTTTCGTTGAAGTTGTCGAATATAACTACCTCCGTCCAACACTGGCTGACGCGATTCTCCCAAACGATCCAAAATATCCGGAGCAGTGGAGTTTGCCGCTCATGAAATTACCGCAGGCATGGGCAATTGAGAAAGGTGATCGGGGTGTGGTGATTGCTATCATCGACTCTGGTATCGATTACACGCACGCCGATTTGGCACCCAAAGTGTGGATAAACCCCGGCGAGGTTCCAGAGAATGGACTCGACGACGACGGCAACGGCTATGTTGACGACATCTACGGTTGGGATTTTACCGACGCACCTAACTTACAGGCAGAAGGCGATTATATTGAAGGTGATAACGAACCGATTGATGAGAGCGGACACGGCACACACGTCGCTGGAATTGCTGGCGCGCTACCCGATAACGGCATCGGTATTGCCGGGGTCGCTTGGGAATCCCCACTTATGGCAATACGTGCAGGGCTTTCGCTCGGCGGAAGTTCGCGAATGCAAGATGACGACTCCGCTGCTGCAATCGTCTATGCTACCGACAACGGCGCAAGCGTCATCAATATGAGTTGGGGCAGCGAACGCCGTTCTTTCGTTATCCAAGACGCAATTGATTATGCCTATGCACGCGGGGTGGTGTTAGTCGCTGCTGCCGGTAACTCCCAAAAACCGGCGGCAATTTTCCCCGCTGCCTATCGAAAGGTCATCGCTGTCGCATCTACCGAGCAGAATCAACAGCGATTCTACCAATCCAATTTCGGTGCCTCTATAGACATCGGAGCACCAGGCAATGTAATTCTCAGCACACAGATTAATAACCAATATCGACTCCTCACAGGGACTTCGATGGCTTCCCCACACGTCGCTGGTGTCGCTGCACTGATACTCGCGAAGCGACCAGCACTGACGCATGAGGAAGTACGCCACATACTCATCAACACTGCCGACCCAGTCTATCAAGAGGATAGTGATGCGTTAGACGAAAGATTTGTAGGGGCAGGCACTGTCAATGCCGAACGCGCACTCCTCGCCAGCAGTGCTTTACAGGCGCGCATTCTCGCACCCGAAACCAATAGCGGAGGTGCAGATACAATTACCCTCGTCGGTACCGCGGGCGGCTATAAATTCCACTCATGGCATCTCAGTTATGGTGAATCTACCGTTCCCACAGAATTTACGCCTTTTACCGAACCTTCCATTGCACAGAAAATCGATGAAACCTTGGCTGTTTGGGATACCACAACCGTACCTGAAGGCATCTACACCGTCCGACTAACGACAACAGCTACAGATGGACAAGAGACACACGATCAGGTTGTCTTGAGTGTAGATCGCACGCCACCCGATATTATCTCCCTCACCGCGACGGAGACGCTTTATGGTGAGCGCGGACTTACGGCATTCACATGGGCAACGGATGATGTCACTCGGAATACACTCTATTACCGTCGTAAAGGCAGTCTCGCACCTTTTGCACCGATTACCACAACGGCTCTCGGTGTGGAGCATTTCCTCTCCTTAGGCTTGGATACTGGGATTTATCAATTTTTTGTTGAGGCGGAGAATGCCACTTTCCTCAAAACGAGGGAGGACAACGGTGGTGCTTTTTACAGCATCGATGTCGTCGGTGGATATATCTCCCCGAGTGGGTACATTGAAAAATTTCTCGACGTTCCGCCGCTCCATATTGCCAGTGTTACAGCCGACTTTGACGGTGACGGTCTGTTAGAAATCGTTGGGAGTCCATTCGCCTCAGATACAAAAACCGACCCCGAACTGCAGGGTGCTATCCTGGCAATCTATGAACGCCTTCCAACGGGTAGATATGAGCTAACACACACACTTGAGAGTTTGGATGGACTTTCAAATCTGGAAAAGTTCATCCCGTGGACAGTAGATGACACCGATGGGGACACACTCCTTGAAGTTCTCGTTACCGATGATGAACGGACCTTCCTCATTGAAAGCACTGCACAAGAGCGTGGATATCCGCACCAGATTATCTGGGAGTCCACTTTTCTATCCGGTGGCACCATTGCTGATTTAGATGGCGATGGACAAAAGGAGATTATCGGGGCAGATAACAATAACGATCGCCTCTTTGTTTTTGAATATGACCCCACTGTAAACACCCATGTCGAAAAGGCGATATTGGTCAACGAGTCGGCAGGTTCTAATGTCTTCGCTCAAACCTTTGCTATTGCGGATTTCGATGCGGATGGCAACACGGAATTCGTAGCAGGCGATAGCGAAGGCGATCTTTTCCTTTATGAAGGAAATACCTTACGCTTGGAATGGCAAATGCAGCTGCCACTTGAGGACATCACCCAATTTATTTCGGGCGATCTCACTGGAGATGGTAAGCCTGAATTTGTGGTCGGTGGGCTCCTTGCGCTACCGCATCTTCCCACATCAGGTCCGCTTATCTGGAGGTTCTTCGTTTTTACGCACACCCTGAACGGCTATGCTCTGTTATCGAGCGAAACACGTGATGCCGCTGTCGCAATCGCACCACACCGCCTAAATGGAAACAGTCTCGCAATCGCAGATCTGGATCGAGACGGTTACAATGAACTTATCGTCGCGACGTATCCGAACCTCTATGTCATGAAATGGGACGGCACAACGTTGCTACCCTTATGGCATAGGAAGATGGAGGAGACTCCCGCGCTCTTAACCGCCGAACTCAATCAAAACGACTTTAACGAATTTTATGTCAACCTTGAGGACGGAATCTATCGTTTTGAATCCATCTTCGCAATAGATCCAGATTCCGTTGATGCGTTCAAACCGTGGAACCTTGAAGCCAGACCGTTGACAGAAAAGGCGGTACACGTTACATGGGATACACAGGACGATGACGCAGTTGAGCAAACCCTCCATTTTGCTGTCTACCGCGCACAAGGCAAAAAGGAGAAAGCACCACCGGACAACACATTTCAGAAAATTGCTGAAAACCTCACCGTTCCAAGATACATTGATCGACGTGTAACAAAAGATAACACCTATTGGTATGCTGTCGCAGCAGAGGTCAATGAAACTGAAACGCCCCGCACCGATGCCGTTGCTGCAACACCGCGAGAGCCGCCTCAATTAGTGCGTGCTATCTATCACCGCCCTGAAGAAGGGATGCCCAACCTACAAACTGAATCTCAAATTGATAGGCAGGGTGAATCCTTGGAAAAAACAGTCTGGGTGATTGTTACGTTTGATCGACGGATGGACCTCGGCGTTGGCGACGAGAACCGATATGTCCTACGAATAGAAAAGCGGATTGATGGTGTAACGCCCGTTTCTGCAATTCGAGATCGGATGGGTAGGCGGGCACTCTTAGTGTTTGATGCCGACAGTCTTCTCTCACACTTCGGGCAACCTCTGACTGCCAAAGCAGACCCCTATGAGATTACCGTTTCTAACGTAACCGATATTGATGAAAATCCGATTCGTGCCTCTACGCGTCCCCTTGAAATCCCGCTCAGTACCGCTGAGGCAGCTGTATCAGACCTGACACGGGCACGCGTCTATCCAAATCCAGTGCGACCGCATAGTGCTGACAAAGGTGTGGTTACTTTCGACAGATTACCTGTCGGCACGCGCATCCGACTCTTTGATGCCAGAGGCGAATTGCTTGAAACTTTGGATGTAACCGAACAAGATCACAACCGCAAGGAGTGGTGGCTCACAAGCAACAACACCGCAGATGTTTCAAGCGGTATCTACGTCTATGTCCTTGAATTTGATACACTAAAGAAAATAGGAAAAATCGCGGTAATTAAATGACGGGCGTTCATTATTCTTAAATCTTTGTACCGTAAACTGTTAGTTTGCGGACGGAATTCACAGCGTTTTGTAGCATAGACTGTTAGTCTGTGTCACAATAAACCGACAACTGACAACCAATAACCATTAACTGTGAACGATTTCATTCTCATCGCAAATCCAATCTCTGGTAAAGGCAAGGCGAAAAGCATCGCTGAGCAGGCGCATGCTGCGTTGACTCGATCTGCGCTCCAAGGGCAGATGGTATTCACGTCAGCAGCTGAGGACGCAAAGCGTTTCGCACGGGAAGCCGTTTCTGATGGGATCGGATTCGTAATAGCTTGCGGTGGTGATGGAACACTCCACGAGGTCGTAAACGGCATAGCAAGCATTCCAGATGTGGTTCTGGGGGTGCTGCCATGTGGGCGCGGGAACGATTTTGCTGCTGCTATCGGCATACCACTGAAGCCAGAGGCAGCGATCGAAAATCTTTTGTCAGGAACCGCTACCCGCGTGGACTTAGGACGTTGCTATCAGAAAAGCACGATAGGAGGGATCTCCGAATCCCGAGCCGTAGAAACGAACTCCGAATCGCGAACGGAACACTATTTCACCACGATTGCTACTTGTGGTTACGATGCTGAGGTGAGTCGCCGTGCCGCAAAAGGAACACCCCTATTTACAGGCACAGCATCCTACGCTTATGCTGCCGTAGAGACCCTCTTCTACTATGAACCACCCTCCGTACACCTCGAAGGCGAGTTTGGCGCTTACGAGGGACCGCTGCTCCTCGCCGCTACTGGCATCACAAATCGGTACGGTGGTGGATTTAAGATTGTACCCAACGCACGTATTGACGACGGACTTTTCGATGTCTGCATCATCCGTCCGGTTTCTGAGTTGACAGTGCTTCGGCTTATGGTGACGCTTTTCTGGGGTGGGCATGTTTCGCATCCAGCCGTATCTATACACCGAACCCGCACTTTGACAATTGAAACGGAGACACCATTGCTCCTTTACGCCGATGGCGAACCTATGTGTGAAACGCCAGTGACGATTGAGATAATCAAAGGTGGGCTCGTAGTGATGTCCCCGCGTTAATCCTCATTCTCCACGCTCGGTAGGGTTTTTGCTGGAGGTCTTTGCAATGTAATACAGGGAATGGATTTGGTCTATTCCCAGACCAAATCCGGTGTTTCTGCGGATTTCTTCAAGGTTTCCTCACCCTAAAATAGGTAGGCGAGGTTTCCTTACCTCGCCTATTCTTAATTCTCAAGATACGATATTTTCCTTGCGCATCCGTCCATTAATGAACGTATCAGTAGTTCTAAAGTCTGCTATAAACAGATATTTATGCATCCTCGGGATACATTCCTTCTATCACATCCGCATATTTTTCGATGATAACATTCCGCTTCAACTTCAGGGTTGGTGTCATCTCATCGGCTTCCTGTGAGAATTCCTGTTCAAGAAGGGCGAACCGTCTCACTTGTTCAAAGTCGGCGAAATCTGTCAACCGGCTCCGAATCTCGCGTTGGATGAGTTGTCGCACCTCACTCGCCTGTAACATCGCTGAAATATCAGTCGCCTCAACGTTGTTCTCAGATGCCCACGCCTTGAGCGCGTCAAAATTGGGGACAATTAGCGCAGCAAGATTTTTACGTTCATTGCCTATCAGCATAATCTGACTGATAAAGGGGCTTTGCACCAATTCACTCTCTATCGGTTGCGGTGCAACATTCTTACCGTTTGAAAGCACAATAATATTTTTCTTCCTGTCGGTAATCTTAACAAACCCATCCGCGTCGATGATACCGATATCGCCGGTGTAAAACCATCCGTCTGCATCAATAACTTCTGCTGTCTCGGCTTCGTTGTTAAAGTAGCCTTTCATAACGTGCGGACCACGGGTTAAAATCTCGCCATCTTCAGCGATCTGCACCTCCACACCCGGAACGGGCACGCCAACGGTCCCAAACTTCCATTTCGCGGGGTGGTTCATGCTGATAACCGGTGAAGTCTCCGTTAAGCCGTAACCTTCCAAAATCAGAATACCCGCCGCATGGAAAAATTCAGCAATAGCTTGTGGTAACGCCGCGCCCCCTGAGACGAAAAACCGCAACCTGCCACCTGTCGCTGCCTTCAACTTCGCGAAAACAAGTTTGTCCGCAATCCGCTGTTGCAATTGCAAAATCGCAGACGGATTTTTACCCTGTTGGATTGCTGAACTCACCGCTGAACCGACTGAAACACCCCAGTGGAAAATCTTCTGTTTCAATGGAGAACCTGCCTGCACGGCACTAAGAACCCTATCGTGCATCGTTTCATACAAACGCGGCACACTCAGCATCACTGTCGGGGAAATCTCCTGCATGTTTCGGGCAACTGTGAAGGTGCTTTCTGCATACGCGATCTTTGCCCCGGAAAATAACGGTACATAGTGTCCGCCGAGGCGTTCAAAGACATGCGATAGCGGAAGGAACGATAACAGGACATCTGTATCACCAACATCAATAAGCGATTTACACGCCCGTAGGTTTGAAATAAAATTCGCATGCGTTAGCATAACCCCCTTAGGATTACCTGTTGTACCGGACGTATAGATGATCGTAGCGATGTCATCTTCACTCGCGTCGCCCTCTTGGGTGGAATCTACGGCTTTGCCGCGATTACAGACATCCTCAAATTGGATAACGTCTTCCGGTGTCTCATCTTCGGTTGAATCAAGGAGGATTATATTTTCAAGTGTTGGCACATCATCTTGGATAGAAAGGACTTTCTTCAATTGCGATTCCGTAGAGACGCAGATAATTTTTGCCCCAGAATCTTTTAAAATATAACTGACCTGTGCCGCAGTCAGCGTTGAGAACATTGGGACAGTTACCGCACCCGCTTTAAGGCTTCCAAAATCCGTAATTGCCCACTCCGGACGGTTCTCGGATAGGAGTGCGACCCTATCGTCCTTTTGCACACCTAAGGTACTTAGTCCTTTACTGAAAGCGTCCACCGATTCACCGAGTTGGGTATAAGAAATATCCTGATAAGTGCCACCTTTCGGTTTATGAGCCAGCGCCGGTTTACTACCGTGTTGTTGGATTGACGCTTCAAATATAGATATCAGTGTCATGTTGCGCCTCCTAATATTGTTTTGCCTCTATCCTAACATATAGACCGATGACAATCAAATTAATTATTATCTCTTGCCGGTGGGAGAAGTTTGTATGCCTCCGCTGGCGAGGATTCCCAACCTCGCCTACTGATAACTGACCGCTGACAGCCTACAACCAACCGCCAAATATCCAATAGATTTGTTTTTTCCTTGCATTCGTGTTACAAATTGTGCTAAACTATAGCAAATCATCACGGAATTCCCGAATTTAGGCGGCGTCTAAATAAATACTCGCAAAATTGTGGGAAGTGTGGTAAACTCTGTCGTAAAGTCATCCGTTTCTGTCTGAGGAGACGTTCAAAATGTACGATAAGAAGAACCGTAGAAATCCTGGCGCAAGCCCCGAACCGCATGACCTATTTAATGAACATGAAGACGAAATCGAAGATGAGCTCGCCCTCGAAGGGGAGGACGCGAGTTCCGGTTACACGTTGCAGCTGATTCACCACATTATCGCCGAGACGCCTGTTGACGATCGTCGCCACCGGTGGCTCCTCGAACTGAGACGTTCTATCCTCAGCGATGAAGGTGAATTCCGGGAAAGAATCCAGGCAATTCAGCAGGAAGCCCTCCGTATCCACGCTGAAATGGAAGCGCAGATCGAAAAACTCACATCACCTGCGAATCGTATCGGAACATTGCTCGGCTTGCCGAAAGAAGATATCGCACGCGTCATCATTGGCGGATCTGAATACTACGCCAACCTTGATACAAAACTGGATGCCAAAGCCCTCAAAAAGGGGTTCAGTGTTCTTCTAAACGAGGCGTATGTCGTCGTTGGGGAACTCGGATACAACGATGCCGGGCCCATCGCTAAAATAGCCGATGTCATGCCGGATGGACGGCTTCGCATCGGTCAAGAACCCAACGCACAATCGGTTATCCTTGAACGCTCCTCCGATCTTGCTGATACAAAACTCAAACCCGGTGATGAGGTGCGGGTTGACTCCAACTTCCGGGTTGCCCTTGAACATCTCGCTGCCAAAGAAACGGATGCTTATGCACTCGAAGCAGTTCCCAATATCCCGTGGTCGAAGGTAGGCGGACTTGATGAGACCATCCAAAGAATTAAAGACACAATTGAACTGCCGATCCTGCATCCTCGACTTTTTGAACGGTTCCAATACAGCGCACCAAAGGGATTTCTACTCCACGGCCCTCCCGGATGCGGCAAAACGCTCATCGGCAAGGCAACTGCCTATAACTTGACGCAGCGACTCCGAAGGGAGAGTGGTGAGGATATTGAAGGCTGTTTCCTCCATATCAAGGGGCCTGAAATCCTCAACATGTGGCTCGGTGAATCCGAGCGGAAGGTCAGGGAAATTTTTCAGATTGCACGTGAAAAACGAGAAGAAGGAAAACTCGCCTTTGTGTTTATAGACGAAGCGGAATCCATTTTAGGCACGCGGCGCGCCCTCAGATCCCATAGCATCTCTAACACACTCGTCCCGATGTTCTGCGCAGAGATGGACGGCATTGAATCCTTACAGGATGTTGTTATTATCCTTGCCACAAACCGTCCGGATCTAATTGATCCTGCCATCTTACGCCCAGGACGTATTGATAGAAAAATTAAGGTAACCCGTCCAGATGCCGACGCTGCAAAGGACATTTTCCGTATCTATCTTACACCGGAACTACCAATCGCCGAAGAAGCGCTCCTTGGTAGTGAGAGCGTGGATGTAGATGGTAAGACAGCGCCTCCGGAACTCATTCCTGCTGAGAAGGCTGTTGAAGACCTAATCGCACAGGTGGTTGATGAAATGTTCCGTGAGAGCGAGGAGAACCGGTTCCTTGAAGTTTCACTCCGAAGCGGCAGACGTGATATCCTCTATCGCGGTCATCTTTGTAGTGGGGCAATTATTGAATCAATTGTACAGCGAGCCAAGGAAACAGCACTCAAGCGTGCAATTCAGAACCCAGAAAAGGAAAGTGGTATCTCACGCGCGGACCTCTTAGACGCACTCGCCGCAGAGTATCGTGAAAGCGAAATCTTCCCACCAACAGAAGCCACGGAAGATTGGCTCAAACTCCTTGACTACGATCCCGCTAATGTCGTCAAGGTTACGCCTATCAAAGCTGAAAAACAGGAGCGGCGCAAAGCGTCTGGATCGCGAGTCATCTAAGAGAAGTTAACAGCCTTCAGAAAGCAAAACGCGCTTCTTATTGACAACCCGTTGAATGCCCGCAAGTGCCATACGCTCACTTTGCTTCGCAGTGAGAATGATTTACGTGTATTCAATGTTGATGCCAGCCGATAACCGAAAACTTAAATGGAAAGACTTTTTGGAATTGAAACTGAATACGGTATAACACTCGAAAATGAGGCGAATATTGATGCTGTTAAGCAGTCAATAGAATTAATAAAAAGCTACCGCCAAGAAGATTTTCGACCCGTCTGGGATTACCGAGGGGAAGACCCGTTTCGAGATGAACGCGGCTTTCGGGCAGACTCGCTCTCTAACCATCCAGATGAAAAGGAAGAAGAGGCACGCGACCGAGAACGTCTTGCAAAAAATCGACTCTCTTTTGCTGAAATCAAAAGCGATCATATCCTCGTGAACGGCGCACGCCTCTACAACGACCACGCACATCCGGAGTATTCTACGCCCGAATGCAGCAGTCTATTTGAGCTCGTCGCACACGATAAAGCCGGTGAACGAATCCTGCACCGCTGTGCTGAAACGCGCAGCCAACGGCTCGGAAAACGCGTGCTTTTGTACAAGAATAATACCGATTTGCACGGGCATAGCTACGGCTGCCACGATAACTACCTCATGGCACGGGCAGTGCCGTTTGAGAAACTCAAACAGGGCATTATGCCTTTTTTTATCACGCGCCAAATCTTCGCAGGCGCAGGAAAGCTCGGCATTGAAACAGAAGCAGGACTCGCAACACCAGGACATTATCAATTATCGCAGCGCGCCGATTTCTTTCACGTCGAAGCCAGCGTCGATACCATGCACAACCGTCCTATCGTCAACACACGGGACGAACCGCATGCCGACCCCGCGAAATATCGCAGACTCCACGGCATCGCTGGCGACGCAAATATGTCCGAGTACGCAACCGCACTCAAGGTCGGCACAACCGCACTCGTCATTGCCTTGATTGAGCAGGATAAGATTCCTGAAAGTCTAATACTCGCGAATCCGATTGATGCCATCAAAACCGTATCTCACGATCAGACCTATCGTTGGATAGTAATGACGTCGGATGGTAAAACACTATCCGCTATCGACCATCAGCGCGAGTATCTCGCACTCGCACAGAAGCATCTCGGAGACAGTGTAAGTCTTGAAACCGACTGGATACTTGCTGAATGGGAAGATACTCTCAACGAACTTGAGAAAGAGCCTATGGCGCTTCTTGACAGACTTGATTGGGTGGCGAAGAAATGGTTACTACAAACCTTTGCGGAGGAAGAAGGGGTCGCTTGGGATGACGCATGGCTCCGAAGTCTGGATTTGGAATACCATAACATTGATCCAGACGAAGGATTATACTATGGGATTCCGATGCGGCGTATTGTCACAGACGAGCAGATTGAGGCAGCACTCCATAATCCACCCACCGGCACACGGGCATACTTCCGAGGTCGGGCGGTTGATCGGTTCAACGATGCTATAAAAGCCATACAATGGGATAGCATCACTTTCACTATCAATGGACGCACCCGCGAGGTCAATCTTAATGCACTCGCTGATGCAGAGATCGCAGATCAGTATAACAAAGCACTCGATGAATCGCCAGATGTTGGAACCCTTATTAAAAAATTGCGTTTATAGAAGAGGTTTCGTTGTTGATTGTTGGTTATTGGTTAGCAGTTAAAAGACGGAAATTAACGGTTTTGATATATTTCAAGAACCTCTTGTAACCGAGATCCGACAACTGATAACTACTAAAAAGGAGAAAAAAATGGCAACCAAACTCATTGCGCAGCTTGAACGCAAACAGAGAGATACAAAACCAATCGGTCCTGGCGATGGTGATGGTGATAATGACGGACCCAAACGCCAGAAAGTTAGTAGACCCGATACGCAAGAACTTCTCAAACGGATGCGTAGGGTTGACAAAGATCAATCTCGGCGCTACCGCCAGAGAACCGGTGAATAAAATTGGAAGATTGGAAGGCATATCCATCTTCCCTTCCAATCTTCCAGTTTTTGGAACACAGTTAATACGAAAATGTCAATTAAAAACGTAATAAACCACAAAGGCGACTTTCTCAGTCTCTTGCAACATGCAAACTATCCCCTACAAATAGGTTTGCCCTCTGAGACGTCACATCATGCGGATGTGGAGATTGCACATAGCACCACCGTTGTCGCTGTCCGTTACCGAGATGGCGTTATGATTGCTGGGGACCGGCGCGCAACTGCTGGCACTTCTGTCATCTACGACCGCGCAGAGAAGGTCTTACAGATTGATAAACATTCTGTACTTGCCATTTCGGGTTCACCCGCGATTGCTTACGAGATCGCGAGGATACTCGAACATTCGTTTCAATACTTTCGCCGCAGCCAGCTCCAAGAGTTGAGCCTTGAAGGCAAACTCAGGATGCTATCACGGCTCATTCGCGATAACTTGGCAATGGCGCTCCAAGGTATCGGTGGTGTCATCCCGATCTTTGCCCTCTATGACCAAAATGTGCCTGAGGAAGAAAACGGCGGCAAAATCTACTTCTATGATGCACTCGGGGCACACTTTGAAAACGTCAATTTCGCCACAACGGGCTCCGGTTCTATCTGGATTCGTGGTGTCTTACGCTACCTCTCTCGGTTCGGAGAAACATCCTTACAGGAGATGGATCAGCGGCAAGCAACCATCACTATCTTACGACTCTTGGATACTGCCAGTGAATATGATGCCGCAACGAGCGGTTACAACGCACGGGCGCAAATCTTTCCAACCATCAAGACCGTAACGCGTAGTGGCGTCGAAACCCTCTCCGATGAGAATTTAACCGATTGTTACGCCGCGGCACAGCCAGAGGCAGAAGCTGTCTGAAATATACAATCCTAATCAAAAACTAACGACGCTTGTAGGGGAATCTCTGAATCCCGATTTCACTAAGGGTTTAGGCTTCCTGTAGAAGAGATCTCCGAATCCCTATATATTACTATCTAATTATAGCGAGGCATATAACTGAAAAATGCGAGATGAACCTTATCGCTGGATAGAGGCGATTCAAGACCGCCGAGATTACATTGAAGACCAGCTCCGAGTCGGTAGTCCTGTCGTAGGACTCACCTATAACGAAGGAATGGTACTGCTTACTATCGGCAGAGGACAGCGCAAAATCTTTGAGGTGCATGACCGAATTGCCCTCTCCGCAATTGGGCATCCCGCCGATATCGAACGTCTCCGGATGCTTGTCACCGACACTGCCAGCGTCCAAGGTTTTCAAAACGCCACTGAAGATGTAAATTTACACCGATTAACCAACTTTGTCTTGGCGCATACCTTCAAACAAGCCTTTGAATCCATCGTTGGTGAAGCCTATATCATCAAAATGTTGCTCGCCGAACTCGGTAGAACGTCGGAACATAACCGAT
Organism: Candidatus Poribacteria bacterium; assembly: GCA_028818705.1. Lineage (GTDB taxonomy): Bacteria > Poribacteria > WGA-4E > WGA-4E > WGA-3G > WGA-3G. The sequence goes on along the minus strand of JAPPNJ010000193.1, from coordinate 9,680 downwards.
TTACCGGTATCAACTACGATGGCAATGTCCGAACCGATGCAGGATTCTCTGTTATTGGGGGAACTGAATCCATCGAGACAGGAATGCAAAACTATCTCACCGCCGCTCCTGTAGATGCGGACAGAGATTTAACTGCTGCGATTCGATTGGGCTTGGAGGCATGGGCAATCGGCAGAGAATTAAGTTCGCGGGAACCTGAGGATACAGAGTCGGAAGAGGCCCAAATAGATACCGAGCAGATGCACGAAATCATTGCTGTCGCAAGAGAAGACGGCGAAATTGAGGCAGGTGTTTTAGAAACAACACAGCATGGAACAAGTAAATTCCGGCTCCTGAGCGTTCGAGAGATTGAAACCGCCCTTTCATAGCTTTTTCTGACAACCCGGTGAAGTCCATACGGACTTCATACCCCCGGTGAAGCCCACACGGGCTTCATACCGTTGATTTTGATTCTGATTTAACCGAAAACTGGCAACCAATTATGAACAAGCGCATTTTTGGAATCGAAACTGAATTTGGATGCATGACCCGTGCTGAGCAGGTCCGCGGCACCTCTGAAGGCGTTGCAGCGAGAGTCCGAGACTATGTCTTTGACGCTTTGGAACTCGGACTCCGAGATATCCACTACCGCGACTGGGGCGAACCGCCCGGTAATGGTGGGTTCCTCTTCAATGGCGGACGCCTCTATATTGATATGGGGCATCTCGAATACGCAACACCTGAGTGTGCAGGTCTGTTCGATCTTGTTGCCTATGATAAAGCCATTGAATGGATTATCAATAACATCCTTTCCGATACAGGATTGCCGACAGCCTTCTTCAAAAACAATATCGATCATTTTACAGGCGCGACTTTCGGTTGTCATGAGAACTTTCAGGTCAGTCGAGAGGTTCCATTTTATCGGGTCGTCATTCCGACGCTTATGCCTTTTTTCGTCACTCGGCAAATTTATGCCGGTGCCGGCAGGGTTGGTGCTTACGATGAAATGATTGAGTTCGCAGACTTTCAAGACGAATTCGGCGACCAACAGTTTTATCAAATTTCACAACGCGCAGACCATATCGTCACCGAAATTTATGAATGGATCCAATTCAGTCGAGCCATCATCAATACCAGAGACGAACCGCTCAGTGATTATACCAAATATCGACGGCTCCATCTACTCGTCGGCGACTCCAATATGTCCGAGTACGCAAGCGCTCTCAAGGTCGGCACGACTGCGCTCCTCCTTTCTGCAATCGAAATGTTTTATGAGAGACATGGCGAAAAGTTACCACTCCCCGCTTTTGAACTCGCCGACCCGGTATACGCAATTCGGCACATCTCGCGTGATAATACCTTCACATGGCGAATCGAATTAAAATCCGGAAAAACAATTTCCGCTATTGATTTACAGCGAGAGTACCTCTATTTCGTTCAATCCTTTATCACGGAACGTGATGAAGAAACCGAGTGGGTGCTCTCTGCATGGGAGTCCATCCTGGACGACCTTGAGGACGATTGGCAGAACGTCATCCCGCGCGTCGATTGGGCCGCCAAGAAATGGCTACTTGAAGCCTTCATTGAGGAGGAAAACCTCGATTGGGATGACCCTTGGATTAAAAGCCAGGATCTCGAATACCATAACATCGATATACAAAGTGGGCTCTACTACGCACTCCAAGAGCAGGGACAAGTAGAGCGTGTTATCACAGATCAACAGATAGAGTACGCTATTGATAATGCACCTCAAAACACACGCGCAAAAGTCCGGTCGTTCCTGATGCGTACACTTACCCAAAATCGAATGCCTTGTATCGTTGATTGGCATCAAATCTATGCTGGACATACAGAGTATTTTGAAATGAAAGAACCTTTTGATACCAATATCGCGAAAGCCCAGAGATGGATCAAAAGAGTTCAAAGGCGACCCACCCGAGCTTAAATCACTATAGTAATCATAGGTTGGGTTGAACGGAGAGGAACCCAACACGAACGCACTATTTCGGTAGGCGAGGTTACAAACCTCGCCGATTTGCACTGTATCGGTAATGATTCAATCTACTTAAGTTTGTGTCTGCGAGATAGATCCGAATAATATAACGACACTTCGACGCATCACACAAGGAGAGGAACCATGGCAGAAAACAGATGCGTGCACACCGATTGTGAAGGATTTTACCGACGCGACTTTCTAAAGGCAGGGGCACTCGGGCTATTCGGTTTGAGTCTCACTGATCTCTTCCGGCTCAAGGCACACGCCGCAGCACCGCTTCAGATAAAAGAAACCGCTACATCTGTTATCCTTGTGTGGTTAGGTGGCGGTCCCAGCCACCTCGATATGTGGGATCTCAAGCCCAAGGCACCTGAAGAAATTCGAGGGCTTTTCAAGCCAATACTGACAAACGTCAACGGTATACAGATTAGCGAGCATCTCCCAAAACTCGCACAGCAGACTGATAAACTCTGCATCATCCGATCGATGACCTCCCCAGAAGCCGCCCATGAACGCGGTACACACTATATGATGACAGGTTATCAACCGCTACCTGGTTTCGCTGTGCCAGGATACGGTGCTGTTGTCTCCAAGCTCAAAGAACAGCGGACTGCCTTGCCACCATATATCGCTGTTCCTGCCCCTGTCGCTTACGGCGGTGGTGGGTTCTTAGGGGCATCACTCGCGCCTTTCTCGCCTGGCGGAAATCCAGCAAGCAAAAACTTTAAGGTTCGCGACCTACAACCACCCAAAGAGGTCTCTTTTGAACGCGTCGAACGCAGGCGCTCTTTGAGACAAGCCGTTGATGCTGCCTTCAAAAAATATGAAACAGGCAACCCGGCTGCAGAGGCGGTAGATAAATTCTATACCTCCGCTTATAACCTCATGAGTTCCACTGATGCCCGCGCCGCGTTTGATCTCAGCAACGAAGATAACAAAACCCGTACCACGTATCAGCGTAACACCTTCGGACAAAGCTGTCTTCTCGCAAGAAGACTCGTTGAAGCGGGTGTTAACTTCGTCACCGTCACGAACGGCGGATGGGACAATCACAATAACATCTTCTCATCGCTGCCAGGGAAACTCAACGGTTTTGATCAGACCATGGCTACCTTAATCGCCGATCTCAGCGAACGTGGATTGTTGGAGACAACGCTCGTTCTGGTCATGGGCGAATTTGGCAGAACCCCTGTCATCAACCGAAATGGCGGTCGCGACCATCACTCCCGCGTCTTTTCGATTATGTTAGCCGGAGGAGGGGTACAAGGCGGACAGGTCATCGGTGCTTCGGATCCACTCGGCATGGAACCTGCTGAAACCCCAGTACGGCCAGAAGATTTGTCGGCAACGCTCTATCAAGCACTCGGTATTGATTACAATCAACACCTTGAGTCGCCAGATGGTGTTCGCATTGTCCTCTCGCGCGGCGGTAAACCGATTCGTGGGGTCCTCGCGTAATCAGCAATTACGGCAAATTATAGTAAAATCCAAAAATAAGTTTACATTTTGGAAAACCCGTGCTCTGCTTCACAAACTCTGTAGGAGGCGGGGAATGCCATTAAGGCATTCATACCGTTGATTTTCTCCGATTCCCGACTCTTCCCCGGGTGTATAAGTAATTACGGGCTCTACTATAACATCGCTTTGGCGCGTAGGTGAGGTTGAGCGAGACAAGTAAAATCGATCCTTATGACGCAGAAAGTTCTGTGCTTGCAAAATACTTGCACCTTCTGAAGGACCAGCAAAACCCAACGCTTCAACTGCGATACGCCGACAACCGATAGCTATTCACGGAGGCTAAGCATGGGTAAAAGACTCCGCAATGTAGCCAAGCTATTCGCTGCGTTCTGCATTATCTTTGCAACGCCACTCGTCTTTGCCGCCCAATCCTTGTCCCCAATCTGGTCCATTGAATTTAGTCCCGACGGCAAAACGCTTGCTGTCGGGAGGTATCAGTGGGTGGAACTCTGGGACTTGGAGACACAGCGTATCATTCGGACGTATGAACCACATGCTGGTGAAATACGGAGTCTCAAGTTTTCATCACAAAGTGTTTCCGATCCTGAGCGTCAGCAAGCAACGCCTTTAAGGCTCTATGCAAGCGGTGGTATTCCTTCGCAGAGCGGCGAAATACGGATTTGGGATGTCGATTCTGAGGAATTGATAAACAGTTTCGAGATACACGGCGATACTATCGAGTCCATTACCCTCAGCCCAAGCAGCACGACGTTGCTTACGGCGAGTATGGACGAATACAGCGCAGTCCTCGATTTAATGATGCTTGGGGATGCCACAGTTCCGATAGACGAGCAAGCGACATGGCTGACCCAACACGTTGGGAGGGTCCTCTGTACCCTGTATCACCCCGAAGGCACTTACTTTGTCACCGGTAGTGAAGATAAAACCATAAAGGTATGGCATCCAGACACCTTCAACGTCTTGGTAAGCCTTGATGCCAGCGACGATGCCGTCTATAGCCTTGCGTATTCAGCTGCAGAAGGCGTGATAGTTTCCGGTTCCGCCGATAACACTGTCCGTACGTGGCGTGTCACACCTGCGGGTGATGGCGAGGGGCAAGACACACTGAAAATGACGGGGAGGCTTGTGCGGGAATACAACGGACATCAGAAGGATGTCTATAGCGTTGATTGTGCAATGGTATCCAGGCGTGGAAGTAATCCGGTGGCGGTAATCGCCTCTGGGAGCGCAGACACTTCCGTGATTATCTGGAATCTCCGATCTGGCAACCGTTATAGGACGTTTGATGAACCAACCGATGCTGTTTATGCCGTGAAGTTCAGCCCAAACGGCGAATTCGTTGCTGCTGGTGGCCGTGACGGCAAATTACGACTCTGGAATCTCCACAAGCGCACCTTAACCCACGAATTCTAATGTAGGACGGTGAAGCCCACACGGGCTTCATACCCCCGGTGAACTCCATACGGACTTCATACCCGGTGAAGTGCATAAGCACTTCATACCGTTGATTCTGATTCTGATTTTGATTCTGATTATTTCCAAATTGTGCTACTAAAGCACAATTTGTCTTAGCTTTACATTTTCCAACTACTAACTACTAACATCGCCATGCGTACCAAGACATTTTTTTATTTCATACTGATTTCCACACTATTTTTCCTTTTAACCAGCATATCCACATTCGCGCAAGGCACTCCGCGGCTCAACTCGCTTTTTCCAGCCGGTGGGCAGATCGGAACGACCGTTGAAATTGCCATCCAAGGTTCCGATTTAGAGGGCGCGCACACCCTCATTGTTGAAGGGGATCCCGGAATTACTGCGCAGCTTCATCCGGGTGGTGGCGAAGTTGATGATACCTATAAACCCGTCTTTGAAGCGAATTGTGGACAGTGTCACGAACTTCGATCACCGAATAACCGGTCAATGACGCCAGCGCAGTGGCAAGCCACTGTTCGGCGGATGATTGCAGAAAAAAACGCAGAGATCACACCTGAAGCACAGACCCAAATTGTCGCCTACCTCACATCAGCGGCGCGAGCTAATGCCGGGCTAATCGCCGAGTTGTCTATCGCACCCGACGCACCCATCGGTCTCCGCGAAATCCGAGTCGTCGGCAAACATGGCACTTCCACGGCTTGGCCCTTTGAGGTAAGCCACACCGCGGATATAGTTGAAACTGAATCAAACAACACCCCCGAATCCGCTACTACTATAGATTTGCCGAGCCTCATTAACGGTGTCGTTAATCCCGGTGGTGACGAAGACTATTACGTCTTTGAGGCAACCGAAGGGCAACGGTGTGTATTTAGTGCCAAAGCGTATCGCCTTAATAACGTCAGTCAACAATTCTTCAATCCGACAATCTCCGTTTTTGATGCGAAAGGCGTCGAAATTGCGCGCAGCAATGGATTTTACAGTCTTGATCCGCTCATTGACGTAACGATTCCTGCTGATGGTCGGTATCTGCTTCGTATTCGGGACCTCTTACATCGCGGCAATCCCGATTCTGTCTATCGTTTAACAGGCGGCGTGCTTCCCTACAATACCTACCTTTTTCCCACAAGCGGCACAGTCCCCAATAAAGAACATAGACCCGAAGAAAAATCTGAAACTTTCCATGGACCGCCTACGCCTCCTGAATCTAATCTTATTCAGTGTGTTATTGGTGGCGAAAATCTTCCCGAAACCAACTGGCAGGTCGAATTAACGGCGAATGATCAACCCGGACTCAGGCAAATTCGCACTCCCTACGGCATTTTTCCGTTCGTCATTGACACACATGCACAAACCGTTGAAGAGAATATCAAGCCACAGTCCATGTCCGACGAGACCGCTCTACAAGAGGTCGCAGTACAATCCACGGAATCTGGAATCCTTTTTGAAACCAAGTGTAGTACCTGTCATGAGCTCCGGTCGCCGAGCAACCGCGCACTCTCTGCTGAGGAATGGGAGCGGACGATTACGCGCATGGCAAATAAAGAAAATGCAGATATTACACCAACCGACCGCGACCGTATCATCACTTTCATTTCCCAGGAAGCGCAACGGTTGGGTGAACGCATCGCCCGCCAACTTGAACACGCACAACACATCACAACCCCCGGGGCAATCAGTGGGCGTATCTCAGAACCCGGTGAGATAGACTACTATCGCTTCACTATTTCAGAAGGCACAAGCCTCGGTCCATGGTGGGTAATTTTCCCGTTTGACAACATCGACGAAACCGGATTTGATACCGTCTATCCGCCTGAGACTGAGATAGATCTCGATAAAGAATACATCGGCAAGGACGGACGAAAAATAGGATGGTATAAAACCGATCGCAGAGGTGAGAACGTCTTCTCAAACGTTCCTGAGGATGATGTCACAGGTTACGCATTAACCTACCTTGAATCTGAGCGAGACCAAAACTATCTCTTGTCACTCGGTTCTGACGATACCATCAAGATATGGGTGAATGACCGGCTTGTCTTTAGTAAATACGTTCACCGTCCACTCCGCCGTGCCGATGATGTCATCCAATTACCCATCTCTAAGGGCAGGAACAAGATTCTGGTGAAGGTTACAAATGGATATGGACCGTGGGGATTTTTTGCAGATATAGGGGGTTATTCGCTTACTGCTTCCGCGGAACTTCTGAAATCACCCTTGAGTCCATCTCTTACCTTGCTTGATGCAAGCGGTCAAGTCTTAGCGAATAATGCCGGCATCGGCGGCAGACGCAACGCTATCATTGACTACAGTTTCAACCAACCCGGTGTATATGCCGTCCGTATTGAGGACATCGCTGGCAACGGAGGCGCGGGATACGTCTACCACTTAGATGTCCGCCCAACAACCCCCGATTTTGCCATCTCTGTCACACCCGATAATCCGAATATCGGACGCGGCGGAACTGTCCTATTGGAAGTAACACTCCTGCGTCGTGTTGGATTTACAGAACCGATACAACTCTCTGTTGAAAACCTACCTCTCGGTATCACTGCAAGTGAGGGTGCCATTCTCTCCAGCACGGGTGTTACAGAGGGGTACATAACGCTGACTGCTGCACCCGATGCCGAACTTACGCATCGAATCGTTCAAGTCGTCGGTGCTGTCACAACTTCTGCAGGTAACGAATACCGTCGCGCCGCCACACCCGTTGAAGTCTATCTCATTCAGAACAACGATCAGACCGTTCAGCGGAAAAACGTCGTCGTTAGCGTTACAGAGAGGGCTCCTGTTATCCTATCTACAATGCTTGATACAGGCGAAGAATCTGAGATTTCTGTGCAACCCTTAGAAGTTGTGGTCACACCCGATAAACCGGTTGAGATCATCGTCAAAGTTACTCGACAGCGAGGTAATCGCCGGAACCTGAACCTTACTGCTGTCGGTCTACCCTTAGGCGTCCGGCTTCAACGACGAACAACTGTCCTCCGAAAAAATCAGACTGAAGTTACTTTGACCCTTATGCCAAACGTCATCACCGCTGGTAGAGGCGGCAATCAATTGCGACGCAATCCGTTCGTCGGTACACGACAAGCACTCCCGTATACCGTTATTATCAATGCGTCCGTTGGTCGGCGTCGCGTCGCCAGCAGCCCCGCCATTAAACTCTGGCTTGGAAGCTCCGGTGATACCAATCAGGAGGCACCACTCGGTGGAAATTAGACGTAGCAAATCCCAAAGATTTCCGCTTCCTTGGTTTCTTTATTGCTACGAAGCAGAAGCCCACCCTTTAGAGTGTGGGTGCCTTCACTTATTGACGCGTTCTGTCCACTTAAGCACACCCCATCGCATCAGACGTGTATTTGATCCCGGCGCAACGAAAAACGCCGTCGGCCCCCACGCAGGAAAAAAATCCAGACCTACAGTCTCCATCAATTGACGAGGCTCACCCCCCGCGACTTTAATAACATAAAGTGTTTGGCTACCATTTTCCACAGGTACATAGACAATTGATTGTCCATCGGGTGCCCACGACGGATCTTCACTCGCCAATGTACCATCCGTCAATTTTTTAACATTTTTCCCGTCAATACCCACAGTAAACAGCGTCGGTGTCGCTACACCCGCAAGTTTCTCACTTGAAAAACAAATCTGTTTCCCGCTGGGCGACCAAGCCGGATATGTAGCAGATACCTGCGTCAGTGCGCGCTGTTTTTCACCATCCGCAGTCATCACATGTATACCACCAATACCATCCAATGTCGAACGGAACGCAATCCATTCTCCGTCCGGTGACCATGTTGGATTTGAGTTGTGACCACCTTTGTTTGTGAGTTTCTGAACCTTCTTCCCGTTCATATCCATTGTGTAAATATCTGTATCTGCAGCATGATCGCGGGCAAGGTTGGATGCGAAGGCAATTGAACGACCATCTGGTGACCAAGCCGGATCGATATCGGTCGCCTTATGGTCTGTCAATCGTCGTTGTTCTTTTGTGTTCAGTTCCATTACATATATCTCTGGATTCCCATCCCGTTCAGAGACATACGCAATAAGGCGTCCATCCGGTGACCAGGTCGGCGAATAGTCGTCAGCTGCATGGTTGGTTAAGTTAGTGAGATTTTCGCCATTTGTATCTATGATATAGATGTCAAGATTCCCCGCTCGATCAGAGGTAAAAGAAATAGTCCCAATACTCCATGCATTCATCGTGAATGGACTTAATACCAACAATACCAAATAAGAAAATTTTCGTTTCATTAATAGTGTCTCTCCTGAAAAAATAGATTCAACGTCCCTAATTTTTATCGTATCCTATTTAACATTGAAAAATCAACCTATTTGGTAGCCATTCAGTTGCGGTTAGAAACCGCACCTACCGGTTTGGGGTAAAAGGGACTGACCGCTGACCGCTTCTCTGGTGTTCTATATACCGTTACAAAATAAATTTGACATTTCTGGGGTTTTATGGTATACTTAAACTCTATCGTATGAGTGGCAATTCAGCAAAATCTACTTTTTTCGCAAATTTCTGCAAAATAAATTTGACATTTACAGGTTTTTAGAGTATACTTAAAATTCGCTCTTGTGGACCAACCGCTCAAAAAATAGGAGCATCGGTTAAAAAAACCGAAGGCGAGGTGCAAATCCTCCCTTGGTCGATTTTTTTGAAAATAAATTTGACATTAGCATCATGATTGTGGTATACTTAAAAACATGCCACGTGGGGGTGTAGCTCAGTTGGGAGAGCAACTGCTTTGCACGCAGTAGGTCAGCGGTTCAACTCCGCTCATCT
>JAPPNJ010000035.1 GCA_028818705.1 Candidatus Poribacteria bacterium | reverse complement strand
GATTAACTTTCGTATAACTTTCAACCAGGCTTAGCGCGTACTCGCTATGAGTTCGAGGTATCCCATGTCTAAGATTGTTGAAGTGACGATGGAAAGCCAGAACGACGTGAAACCGATTAAACCAATCCGGTTGTCGAAACTCAGACGAGCATTTACGACAATTTTCAGCGATGAACTCCGAGTTCCTGAAATCGCTTTGCTCAGTGAAGCCGCGTTCACACAAAACCAGCATCTTTCAGAGGAAGATGATGCATGGACACACCTCCAGTCGGAGTAGTTATTTGCTTTACATACGGGAGTTCTGGGTAAACAAAGAATAGCTTTTCAGAAGCGGCGCGCTCTCGAAGCGCGCCTACTTTATATCAAAGGTCATATTATATGAGTAAACCAAACATAGTCTATATCCATTCACACGATACAGGTCGATATGTTCAACCTTATGGGCATGCGATTCCAACGCCGAACATACAAAAACTCGCCGAAGAGGGGGTTGTGTTCCGAAACTCCTTTTGTGCCAACCCGACCTGTTCGCCATCTCGCGCGGCACTGCTCACTGGACAATACGCGCATAGCTGCGGCATGGGAGGCTTGGCAAACCGCGGGTGGAGTCTTCCAGTTCCAGAACACCTCATCACCTATACCTTGAATCAAGCTGGCTACACCACCGCTTTGGCCGGATTCCAGCATGTCGTCCAAGACCTCAAGGAGACTGGATATCAGCATCTCCTATCCGAAGGCAGAGTGCGCGCAGGCGCAGAAGAACGGGCACGAAACTTCATCGCTGAGAACCACGATGTTCCTTTCTTTTTGGATGTCGGGTTCGGTGAAACGCATCGCAGAGGAAAAGGATTTGATCCACCTCCAGACGGAGAGCCGAAAACCGACCCGCGCTATGTAAAACCACCCGCCCCATTCCCCGATACACCCGTAACACGGCAAGATATGGCGGAATACATAGACGCAGCCCGGACGCTGGATAAGAAAATGGGGGTCGTGTTTGACGCTCTGGAAGAACATGGTATCGCCGAGAATACACTTGTAATTTGTACCACCGATCACGGGCTGGCATTCCCTAACATGAAATGCCACCTCACTGACCACGGTATCGGTGTGATGTTAATTGTTCGCGGTCCCGGCGGTTTTAGTGGAGGGCAAGTTGTAGATGGATTAGTCAGTCAGGTTGATCTCTTCCCGACGATCTGCGCATTGGCAGGCATTGAAGCACCGACGTGGCTGCAAGGTAATTCGCTTCTTCCCTTAGTGAACGGCGAGACAGAAGACGTTCGAGACGCTATCTTTGCTGAAGTCAACTATCACTGCTGTTACGAACCGCAACGTGCCATCCGAACCAAACGGTGGAAATATATCAGACGCTATGACAACGCCGAGAGATGGGCGCTCCCCAATTGCGACGACAGCATTAGTAAAACGTTAATGATGGAACACGGTTGGGGTGACCAGCCTGTTGAGTCAGAACGGTTGTATGATGTCGTGTTCGATCCATCGGAGGCGCACAACCTCGCTGAGAATTCGGACTATGCGGACGTTTTAGCCGAGATGCGGGAGCGTTTGGAGCAGTGGCGTACTGAGACAGATGATCCAGTGAGCGAAAGCCAGATTATGGAACCGCCGGATACTGCTGTGTCAAATGATCCAACGGATATATCACCGGGTGATAAACACTATCCCGCACGTGAGATGGTGTGAGGCGGACGGGCGCGAAAACCGAAGACATCCATCCAAACAACTAAATCCTTGTTGCGCAGGATGGCTTCGGCTTTCGCGCCCTGCGTTCCTCTGTACCATATAGTTCATCTATAGCCGCTTTCCTGCCCACAACGTCCCTCGGAGGATAACCGTCTGAAAACTCGGATTCTCAAGCACTGCCATATCGTGTCCCAGTGCAAAATAGAAAACCCTACCCTCGCCATACGTATGGTGGAACGCCATAACATGCGTCTCATCTTTCGTGTCGTCATAAGCGGACATCAAATGATGTGAGGTTGCAGGATTGTGCTTTAGGTAGTAAAGCTCGTCTGTCACCTCAAAATCGGTTAATCCTTCAGTAATCGGATGCTCATTATCGCTCACGTTAACTTTGAAATCCATATACGGGCTATGTCCATCAAAGAATCCATTGAGCATACCGTGATAGCCTTCAGATTCTCTAAACGAAGCAGCCGCTGTGTGCAATCCAAAAAATCCACCACCCGCTCGGATATAGCTGAGCAAACCTTCTTCCTGTGTTGGTGAAAGGTTCCCAACATCTGTATAGAAAAGCACGGTGTCATATCCGCTAAGTCCATTGGCAAGCACGTCATAGTCTTGCGAGAAATCCGCTTCAATCTCTCCAGCATCGTTAACCATCGAGGTCAAGAACTGTCCGTTACCGGCGTGATCGTGATAAATCCCCTCCGTCCCTACAAATATAAGTAATTTAAGTTTTTCCATCTTATCTTTTTCCTGTTATTGATTATCCTTAGGAAGGGTCTTAGGTTGCCAATTATCAGTTTTCAATATAAGAGGGACCTTGGTTTAAAGACAATCCTCTTTATCGGACAGGCACGGAGACCTGTCCAAACAATCAAACTACTGTTGCGCAGGATGGCTTCGGCTTTCGTGTCCTGCGCCCTTCATATAGTAACTGACAACTGACAACCCGGTGAATGCCTCAGGCATTCATACCCGGTTCATGCCTATATGAAGTTTCAGAATTTAATTCGGTAATA
>JAPPNJ010000134.1 GCA_028818705.1 Candidatus Poribacteria bacterium | reverse complement strand
GCCGACGGTCTGGTCTACGTCTGGCAATTGCGAGGCAGAATCAGTTCTCTGGCAGTTCATGAAGCCGCTCTGACAGCGGGGGTCACAAGCCTCGTTTGGTCACCGAATGACCAGTATATTGCTGTTGGTGACGAATCGGGTGGGGTGAGCGTTTTTTCGATAAGTTAAAGTTCAACATTAACTGTTCAATGCCGTAGTGTTGCGTCCAAATCTTCAGTGCCTCACAGGGGCGAGGTTCCCTCGCCCCTGTGAAGTGTTTCATTAATTCTGAAATCCACTATAATCTTCATCTAACCGCCCCAGACCCGTTAGGAAATTACCGAATTAATAAATTCATCCTCATCTAACCGCGCCTACCCGTAAAGTGCTCACTTGAGATCACATTTCAGAAAGGAAAACTGCGCTGCAGTAAAGAACATGATATTAAAAAGAATCAACAATGCGACGGGGAAAATAATACTTTGATGCGAGATACGCTCTTCAAACCTTGGTACAGTGTTCGGATCTACCGGTTTTTGAGACAAGCCTTCTCGTACAGGATAGATATGTAAGCTATCTGGATCGCTCCTATCCTCAGTTTTGATGAAATCTATAAATGTGTCTCTATAACGGCGAACCTGTTTAACAAAATTCATATAACTGACGATTCCGGGACTCCCCTAATTAATATAAACCGCTTAGGGCAAAGTCTTAATGTGTCTGTCCTGCCGCCATTATTTTTTGGCGTTGTGCTTTCAGTTGGTCCCAACGTGTAGACAGTTTACCGTTTGCCTCGGCAGCACGGAAGCCAGTATCAAACACCTCAACAGTTGATAAAAGTTCACCATCCTCTGCTTCACCGCCGAAAACATAAATTTTACCCTTGACAATTGCCACACCAAGGGGTGTCTTTCCCGTTGGCATGGGTGGAACATCGCTCCACTCGTCTGTTTTTGGATTGTATACATCCACACTTGCAGGATCCTTGCGAAGCCCATCTTGCCAAACGAAGCCACCGATTAAATAAATTTCATCACCAACAACAATGGTCGAGGAATAAAGCCTGAGATCTAATATATCGTTTTTCTTTTCCCATTGATCAATTTTCGGGTTATATTCCTCAACAACCGTAAGAAACGAATCACCCAGATTACCGGTTTGTGGCCACCCATGGCCTCCGATGACGTAAATGCGATTGTTAACGACCCCTACACCAAAGTAATCGCGCCGGGTCAGCATTTTGGCACGTTCACTCCATATATCTGTCTGCGGATCGTAGACTTCAACACGGTCTGTCCACTCATGCGAATTCGGCATTTTCCGATTGAAATCCGCGAAACCTCCGATAACATAGACTTTTCCAGCAATCACACCCGTGCCAAAGTTGATGCGAGGGAAGGGCATATCCTGTTTCCTGACCCAGGTATCTGTCTTGGGATTGTACGCCTCTACAATATCCAAAAATTTGAAATTTTCTCCGCGATTGTCTATTCCACTGTATCCCCCGAAGACATAAATAGTTCCATTAATAACTGCTGTCTTGGCACCGGCGCGTGGCGTTGGCATATCTGCAATTTTCTGCCAATTGTTCATTTTTGGGTCGTAGACTTCCACAGTTGAAAGCCCGAAAGGACCGCGTCCATTTTCAAAAAGGGTGCCGCCTATAAGATAAATTTTATCATCTACTACAGCAGTAGAAAATCCTTTTCTCTTGGTAGGAATTTCAGTTATCGGTTCCCAATGTGAGATAGGAAATATAGAGAAATTCTCTTGGGTATTGGGTGCTGAAACCTCCTCGGAAATCTGTGAACCTGTATCGCCGTTTTTACCAGTGGACTCAGTCCTTCCAACCTGATTGCGGACAGCCGGTTTTGATTCAGTATCAAGAACAATAGGCGCGTCGATAATTTCAATGGTGGCTTCACCTGCTGCATTGAAGTTATATGGCTTCTGAAATCGGGTGAGATATTGATCACTCCCACCCAGCAACAAGGCAATTAATATCGTAGCTGTGCCAAAAGCAATCCACGGTAGGAACGGCTTGCCTGTTGGAGAAGGTGCAGGTTTTATGTCGGCAACCTGCCGCATGATGTTCTCAGTTAGATTCAGCGGTAATAACACACTACCGAGTAGTTCGCTAATTAAGAGTTCTTCTTCTTTCTGCAGACGAATTCGTGCTCGGCGGAGTCGACTCTTAACCGTGTTCACCGACACACCCAAGAAGTTACCGATCTCCTTTGTCGTCATTTCACCGAGATAGTAGAGTGTTACGACTGTGCGCTGACTCTCTGGCAGTTTTTCGAGAAGTTGTTTGACGATTTCATAGCGACGCTCGGTATTTTCTTTTTCCCGTTCCTCTGATATGTAGCGTGTGTAAATGAATTTCTCTATTTCTTGCGTGTCTGTGTTCTCTAACGATTGCATGTCGGCTTTTTTTCTTTGAAGCCAATTAATGCAAAGCCGATTCGCAATTACATAAAGCCACCCTGCAAACTGATTGGGGTTTTTTAATGTAGCGAGTCTTTTGTATGCGTGGAGGAAAGTGTCTTGCGTAATCTCTTCGGCAAAATGAAAATCGCCAATCTTACGCCACACGAGCGCGTGAACACCTTTTTCGTACTTTCGAACTAAGGAGCTGAATGCGTTATCGTCACCTAACAAAGTTTTTTGAACCAGTTGAGCATCGTCTCTTACCATCAGAATCCTCCGTTTTCAAATGAATCTTGCCAAACAGAAACCTCTCTACACGCAAGTTTGAACCCGATATGACTGTTTGCTTATCAACACGCTATTATTAATTCTACTGGTTTTCTCTCAATCCTATGGTGCTTTCACTTCTCCCCACGTTGTTGTTAGTAGTTGTGGTTGTGGTGAAACCGGCAACGCGTACGAGGGATCGAACCAATCGCCCAAGCTATTCCAGATAGTCTGACCGGTAAGCTGCACGAGATGTCCGCCTGATGCTGACATCTTGAAAATATGTACCTGTTGAAAATCTGCACCCAAATGCTCATAAAGCAGCTCGTCTCCTCTTGGCGACCATACCGGACGAGTAACCGGGGGACCTGCTTCATCGATAAGTTGGCGTAAGCCTGTACCATCGCTATTCACAATGTAAAGTGTTTCCCTACCAAAATTCTCAGGTTTAGGTTCAGCACGCGCCCACGTAAATGCGAGTTTGTTGCCATTAGGCGACCACGCTGGATAGCGCAGCCACGCTGGGGCATCGGGTGGGAAGAGGAACTTTGAATGCCCTGTTTGCGTGTTGAAAAGTGTGATGTATCGAGGGTGCTTCAATCTCCGGTTGATAAAGGCTATCTCTTCTCCATCAGGCGACCAGACTGGCATGATACCAATTGCCACTCTTTCCTCTTTTCTACTATCTATTGATGCGATGTAAAAGTATGGCACACCGAGCACCGAGCGTACGTAGGCAATCTTCTTGCCATCAGGCGACCATGTCGGCGTTATTCGCTCTTGTGATTTGGCAAAAACACGTCGCACGTTTGAACCGTCCGCATTCATCAAATACAGGTCAAAACTGAACGGAGACCTGTCTCGGTCTGAGCAAAAAAGAACCTGTTCACCGGTGGGGGAGAAGACGGGTTGAACATCATCTGCAGGATGGTTGGTAAGGTTGGTTACGTCTTGACCGTCGGGATTCATGAGGTAAATATCTCGATTCTCAAATTGCTCACGATTTCCTGAAAATACGATTTTGGCGGTGGTAGGTGACTTGGCAAGAACGGTATGAATTTTCATACCTAACACTGTAAGAGTGAAAAGCCCAAGAAGCAGTAAACGCCTATATCCCATCAAAAATCCTCCGAACTATGAGGTGAACGCAGTACCTTAATATTATGCAAAACCCTTCTTTATTTTTTCGCCGTTAAAAATGATTCCAATTGTTAAAGACACAATTTATAGGCGAAAAGGGTGCATAATTTGAAAAAAATCAAAATCTGATGTTAGTCTGTTCGTATGTAAAGTGTGGTTAAATCGGGGAAAGTGTGAAGGTAATTTACCGCTGCATTTGCGATTTGATATAGGAATTTGCGCGCTCAAAATCTTCCGGTGTGTTGATGTTGAAAAAGGATAGGCCTTCTGGATCAAACCGCTGCCAGACTTCAGGTGGAATACACTTTATATGGGCTCGTTCCTGTAGTACGTGTACGCGCAACTCAGATTCTTGGAGCATTAATTCTATGATGGGCAGACAGCGTTTAGAATAAGCAGCACACAACGTCTGGAGTGTTATCCGCGCTGCATCACTGTGGGAGAGGTTTCTAACCTCGATTTCCTCACAAGTATAGGGCATCACGGCATCATATTCTCCCAAAACAGAGAGGAGGTAGGAGAGTAGTTTCGGTTCTAAAAATGGACTATCGCATGCAACACAGAACACAGCATCGTGCGAAGCGTAGGTCAAGCCGGTGTAGACGCCTCCCAGGGCACCAGCGTTTGGAACGGTGTCCTCGTGCATCGGCAGACCTAAGTGCACATATTCAGCAGGATTGTTGGTGATAAGAAGGAGTTCGTCCGTAATGAGGTGCATGCGACGAATAACATGCCCAATCAGAGAGTTTTCTGCGAGCTGAAGCAACGCCTTGTTTTTTCCCATCCGCCGACTCATACCGCCCGCGAGGATAACGCCTGTAACCGGCTGTGTTTTTTTAGGTGCGCTCAAGGACATCGACGAGTAACACTCCTACCTGTTGTAGACTTTCCATATCCAACAGGTCGCTACGATCCTGGTTTGAATGGATTTTCAATGCGACATTACTCACATCGCCTGCTGTTAACGTGACCACTTCGAATCCACGGCTCGCAATCGGAATGCTATCCAATCCAACGCCAATCGGCAGATAGCGTTCTGATACCTTAATACCGAGCGACTTACCTGATGTCCGAAACATTTCAGCTAACCTATGTGTCGTGCGAACTGGCGGAACACCGTAACTTGTAACAACATTAACGCCATTTCCAGTACCGAGTCCATCCAAATTGATAACGTAAGTACTGTTGCAGTCGTATGCGTTAGCATGCTTTTGTATATAACGTAATGCACCGCACATGCCGTATTCTTCTGCACCAGCGGCAAGGAAAGTGATAGGCTTTTTCTCACCACGCGCCATCACCACGCGTGCCACTTCAAGCATAACGCCAACGCCGGAGGCATTGTCAAAACCGCCAGGAGAACGGTTTTGCGTCAAATTGATTTGCAAAAGCAAAAGGCAAAAAATAGTAATCCCAGCGATGCTCCAGACGATATAATCAGGCAGCCAAACATAGGTGATGACCTTAATCACTGTTACAATTGTGAGTCCCGTAAGTCCAACAATCGCGATACCGTAAGCTGCGGCACGGACGGCAATTGGCAACACCTGTGATTTGGAGTCGTAGTGTGCAACGAAAAGTAGACTGGGGGTATTGCTGTTATGTTCTATACCGTTTGTTGCAATAATGTTTTCTGAGTAGTGCCTTCTACCTATATTGTATAAGCCTTCAAACTGCTCCTGCCATTGGGTGAAGAGCAGTGCTATAGAAAGGCTGAATAGGCAGGCGAGGCATACGAGTACCGGAAACTGTTCACCAAGCCACGGGACAGAAAGAACTACAGGGACAAAAAGACCACAAAGGATGCGGGGCAGCCCTTCGGCGGGAAACTTCGTAAAAGAGAAAGTCTCTTGCGAAACTTCCAGTCCTAATGATGTAAGCCGTTGGACAATATACGCTTGAGCATTTGCCTCACCTGTGCTGCCCACCAACCTCGGGATAGCGAGTTGTGTGATGTGATGATACGCACGTTTTGCATCGTAAGTGGAGTTGACATTCATTGGAATTTATCAATCTGTTCCTAATTCTGATCGGAACCGTCTTCCCAAACGTCCGCTGAGTGTTCTGGCAATTTCGTGTTCTGAAGATGCAATATTGTGCAGTTCTGAAGGATCGTTCTTCAAGTCGTATAATTCCGTTACATCGCTGTAATTTTCGATGAGTTTATGTGTTGCTGTGCGGATGCATCGGAAGTTTCGGAGCGCGCTCACAGTTTCACTGCGATGTGTTTCAGTTTCACCGCGAAGGACAGGAGCAATTGACCTCGCGTCAATACGCGGCAGCATCGGTACGCCAGCCAAATCGCATATCGTCGGATTCAAATCAATGAGTTCAACCAAACTGTCTGAAATTCGGTTTCCTGAAATACCAGGTCCAGCAACGATAAGGGGAACTCTGAGCGATGCTTCATACGCCACACTTTTCGTGTAAAGCCCGTGGTCTCCAAGCATTTCGCCATGGTCGCTTGAGTAAATGATATAGGTATTGTCGAGCATGCCGCGTTCTTCGAGTGCGCGAAGCATCTCTCCGATTTGGTCGTCGATCAGTTCCGTCGCTGCACAGTACTGTTGTCGGGTTACAGCAATCTCCTCAGGGCTTATATCAACAACGCGTCGTTTCACCCATTCAGGTTTTCCGTCCATATCGTCGATAATAGCAGGCGGCATATCGGCGTGGCGATACTTGTCGCCATACTCAGTCGGTGGATCAAATGGATCGTGCGGTCCGACGAAACTGACGAACATGTGCCATGGGAAGTCATCAGGAATGGTTTCAATAAATTCGGTCGCTCGTCTGCCGATGTAGGTATCGGCGAAATCCTCTGTTGAAAGAACAGAGTCGTGAGAGCCGTTTTTAATCCAACCGCCGTTACTCCGTTTCTGATAATCTTCGTGAAACGCTTGGAGCTTCCCTTTTGCTTCAAGATAGTGGGTATAAGGACCGATAGGGGTCGGCGAGCTACCAGCATGCATCTTCCCTTCACACTCTTCTGGATGTGTGAACCCCCAACTGTAGGTGCGTGGACGGTCGCCGTAGCGTCCGTTGTATCCATCAGGCTTGGCGAGGTCGAGTTTGCCAACGCATCCGACGCGATAACCGTGATCGCGGAGTTGCTGATAGTAGGTCGGTACAGTAGGGGGCAAGAAACTCCCGTTGTCCACTGCTCCCACGCGAGAGGGTTGCAGTCCGGAGGCAAGAGCAATACGCGATGGCGCACAGACTGGGGCATTCACAGTGCAATTTGGAAAACTCACTCCCTGTTCTGCTAAGCGTCGCAGGTTAGGCGTGTTGAGCGCAGCAGGGGCATTCGCATCGGTTTCCAGATAATCGTATCGGTGCTGGTCCGACATAATAAAGAGAACGTTTGGTTTATCGGTTTTTCGAGTCATTTTAGGGTCCTATGGGTATGCTATGATAACATGCTGGTAGGCGTTTCGCATGTCTGCTGTAATATTTCTCCTTGATTTTACCATCATTGTAGACGGTCCTGTTCTAATTTTCAATCAAAAAATCTCGCCTAACCTTCTTGCTAAAATTTAGGGCGTGTGCTACTATATCTCAACAATTCTCAAAAAGGAGATCCATCATGGCAGTCTTTTTACATACACGGGTTCGCGTCAGCGACCTTGACGGTTCTATCAATTGGTATTGCGACCACTTAGGGTTCAAAGTCCTCAGTCGGAGCGATAAATCACCCGCAGGCAACCAGATCGTGCATCTCGAACTCCCAGGAAACGCACACACCTTGGAGTTGACCTATTCACCTGACTTTGAACTTGAGGTCCAAGAGGATCTGATGCACTTCGCTATCGGTGTCCCGGACATTGTTGCGTTTTGCGATGGGCTCGAAAAAGCAGGGTTGGAAATTTGGCCCGATGAATGGCGCGCACAGTTCACGTCCGGTGGAATGAAAATGGCATTCATCACCGATCCGGATGGCTATGAGGTCGAGATCTTGGAACGGGCAGATACCTCTGGTGATCCACTGGACGTTCTTGACGAGTCCTAAACATAGGGCCAGAACTGATTCCAGGCAGTCAACCAATCTTTTGCGCGGCTTTCAGCCGTAACAGGTCCTGTTATTTCGATGCCTGAGCGTCCCTTGAAGTCTGCGAGTTTATCAACACTTGCGACCTCAATTTTAATCGTTGTTGGTGCTTCAGGGACATAAGGTTTAAACCGGGTTAAATCTGAGAGTGCATCTCTTGCTGCGTCTTCAATCAATTGGCGGGCACGCACCGGTGGCAGCTGTCGTGCGCTAAATCGGCTGAGCCCTCGCTTAACGGCGACTGTGAGCAGTGCATCGCCGAGGAGTGCTTTCGCTTCTCGGCAAACTGCCACATCGCCAGTAACAAGAGCGACGGGGACACCGTAGCTTCCATTGAGCGCAGCATTCACTCCCGTTTCACCGACCAGATCGTCGTTAAACCACAGATTCTGGTACTGCACGCTGGAAATCGTATGGCACAACACACCATCAGGTGTGCCGTTGCGGGCATGCATACCGATGAGTAAGCACGCATCACAACCATCTTTCCACATATCTTCATAGCGTCCCCATCCGTGGTGCGCTACCCACTCACAATCTGGATGAATTTTATCAGGGATAAGCGAATTAAAAGTCCAGCCCCTTCCTGCCCCGTGGCAATCTACAACAACAATTTCTGTCGCCCCAGCAGCTTTCGCACCACGCACTGCTGCGTTAATTTCTTCTGTGTAGAGGTGTCTCCCTTCTTCAAACATTGGGGCCCCGCCGTTCACCTGATCCCATACGACGATACCACTGACCCCTTCCATATCCGACATAATAAGTACCCGCACAGTTCTACTCCGTTTCCATAGACTTTCCTCCCAGTATAAAGCTGCACCCCTTAAAACACAAGTAGAAAATTACTAAAGCGCAGAGCCATTCGATTTAACTTGATATTTACTATCCCCAGTCGTATAATGTGGTCTAAACCAATTCTTTTACCGGACGCACGTTAAAGAAAGGAAAATTTATGACACAACCTGACATCATCCAAACTATCCTCAAAGACAGTAATTACCACCTTGACCTCTTTACAAACACCGAAGTTCAGGCGTTGCGAGAAGAGATCCTCATCCAAACAGCCAAAGGCAAAGAAACCGCATTTATCCGCTGTCCCATTCGTAGAAAAGCGATCCAATTAAAACCCGAAGAACTCATCCGCCAACTCTACGCCGCACGACTCCTGAACCAGTATCGCTATCCCAAAGAACGCGTGAGATTTGAACATCTCGTTAACTTCGGTAGAGAGAGGAAACGTGCCGATATTGTTATCCTTGACAAGGACAGAGAGGATACCCCGTATATCATTGTTGAGGTAAAGAAACCGAAACTTCAAGACGGTAAAGACCAACTCAAATCCTACTGCAACGCCACCGGCGCGCCCATCGCCGTATGGACAAATGGGCAGCAGATCTCACACTACTACCGCAAGGACCCGAATTACTTTGAAGAAATTACCGATATTCCTAACGTGGATCAGACCCTTGCCGACATACGCAACGAACGTTTTACGCTCAAAAACCTCATACTCAAGGATAAACTTGCAGTGGAGCGAAAATCCTTAAAGGACATCATTTTAGAATTAGAGGACGAAGTCCTCGCCAATGCAGGTGTTGATGTTTTTGAGGAGGTTTTTAAACTCATCTTTACCAAACTCCATGACGAGTTCAAGAGCCAAAACGACAAGACGGTTATCAATCATTTCTTACGGCAAAGTATCAACACAGTTGTACAGGAAACACATCAAGACTATGAAGTCGATCACCCCGATTATGAGATGCTCAAGAAGGCCGTTGAAGGCATCAACGATGATGATTTTCGGTCTATGGAGTTTAGGAACACAGGGCAAACTCCGACCGAGCTGAAAACCAAAATTCAGAGGTTATTTGATGATGCTAAAAATCAGTGGTCGGGAGTTTTTTCTGAAGGATCAACATTCAAACTTTCCGACAGTCACCTTGCCGTCTGTGTGTCCAGTTTGCAAGATATAAAACTGTTCAACTCCAATCTACAGATTGTTGATGAGGCGTTTGAGTATCTCGTTAGTAAATCCGCCAAAGGCGAAAAAGGGCAATACTTCACACCGCGGCATGTGATTGATATGTGTGTGAAGATGCTCAACCCCAAGCGAGGCGAATATATGATTGATACCGCCGCTGGGAGTTGTGGATTTCCCGTACATACCGTTTTTAAACTTATTGATCGTAAATTTACCAATGCAGAAATTCCACCAGAGGACAAAGAAAATGTCCTTAAAGTGTTTGGTATTGATTTTGACGAAAAAACGGTCAGGATTTCCAGAACGCTTAACCTAATAGCAGGAGACGGTGAAACAAACGTCTTGCATCTCAACACACTTGACTATGAACGTTGGAGTGACAGAGTCGAAAGAGATAGGATATGGAACATGGTCTATGGTAGAGGATTTGATCGACTCAAAGCACTAAGAACCGAATCAGAGAATAATAAGATGTTTAACTTTGATGTCCTAATGGCAAATCCGCCATTCGCTGGAGACATCAAGGAAAACCGTATCCTTCATCAATACAAACTTGGTTTTAAAGGAAACGGTCAACCACAAAGCAAAGTCGGACGCGATATCCTATTTATTGAGCGCAATTTAGACTTCCTCAAACCGGGTGGACGCATGGCAATTGTCCTCCCACAAGGCAGATTCAACAACACGTCTGATAAATATATTCGCGATTTTATCGCAGAACATGCCCGTATCTTGGCAGTCGTCGGATTGCATACCAATACCTTCAAACCTCACACCGGCACCAAAACAAGCGTTCTCTTCCTGCAGAAATGGAACGATGACCCTTCTGAAGGGCCCCTTTGTCCTAAAATTGATGACTACGACATCTTTTTCGCTGTCTCCGAAAAAAGCGGCAAAGATAATTCCGGCAATTACGTTTTTCTTAAAAATAGCGATGGGCAATACAAGTTAGACGAGAATGGACATCTGATTATTGAGCATGACCTACACAATCACGAGGGGGAATTACCCGATAATATTGCTGAAGCCTTTATTGGGTGGGCACGGGATATCAAATTAAGCTTTTGGAGTTAGAATGTCTGTATCTGAAAATTTCTCTTTTTGGAAAGAGAAGTCAGAAATTGATTACATTCCTCTTTTCGTATTTTTGTGGTTCGCGTTGAATGTTTGGATGAGAGATCATTTTCAAAAAGAAACTACTGATCGCAAAAGATTGGATATGCTAAAACGCAGTGGGGGGGCGCTACTGGGGGCATTTAACAGATTGATTCTTGCACAGAGTACCAGTGGAGAACGTTTCAGAGCCGAATTTGGGGAATTACACGATGCTTTGGTAGGTGCTCGTATCCCTTACAATGAGGACAGATGGCCAAATAGATCAATTGATTTTGACTGTTGTATCGTTAACTGGAACAATGGACAACCAAGCTTTGAATCTATACTGGTTTTAGAAGAAATTGGCGATGATACAGCAACTTACAATTACATAGAATTAAATGATGACTTATATGTTGAAAACGATCCCGAACGTTTGTTTGCAGCTTATATGGAAATAGTTTATCAAATTCGCTGCACTCTGATTCACGGTGATTTGGACATAGATATTGAGGATATTGCACACAAAAGAGTTGTACGCCAACTCTACATAACGCTTTCAATGGTGATGGAGGATATTTGATGCCGTATTCAATCGTTAATTTCAACGAAGTCGAATTTCACAAAGATAAGAGACTGGATGCGGAGCATTACCATCCCTACCATTTGGAAAATCTTAGAAAATTTGAGAACAAATCTCAGTCCCTCTCTGAATTTATTATGCATATAACAGGAGGGGCAACCCCTCTTGGAGCAGAATATCCAGAGGAAGGTATACCTTTTCTAAGAGTGCAAAATATAATGCCAAATTACATATCGGAATCCGATATAAAATATTTGTCCTCTTCACAAAACCAAGAAATACTAAGAAGCCAACTAAAAAAAGACGATGTTTTACTAACCATTACAGGTGTTTCTTATGGAAAATCAGCAGTCGTAACAGATGAGTTTATAGGGGCAAATATTAATCAGCACTCCGTAAAAATTACGGTTAAAAATATTTCTCCATATTTTTTATCTACCTTTCTAAATTGCAAATACGGCTATTCCCAATCAACAAAGCATATTGTAGGAGTTACCAGACCAGCATTAGATTATTCGGCCATCAAAAGTTTTTTGATCCCCGATTTAGATAGAAATTTCCAAGAAATAATAGCGTCATACTGTTGTCAAGCGGAAAAATCACGAGAAGATTCTAAGCAATGCTACAACGAGGCACAAACCCTCCTCCTCACCGAACTCGGTCTTGCAGATTGGCAACCGAAGCATCGGCCACACTTCTTTAAAAGGTTTTCAGTTACCGAGCGCGCCAAACGCATTGACGCAGACTATTTCCAGCCGAAATATGACGAAATTATCAATGCCATCAAAAATTACCCGGACGGTTGGGATAACCTCGAAAATCTGGTTACGTTCAAAAAATGTACTGAGGTAGGGAGTGGTGAGTACCTTGAGGCAGGCATACCCTTTGTGCGCGTCAGTAATCTGGATCCATTTGAAATCACGAAAGAAAAGTACATCTCTGAAGAATTGTACGCAGAA
Organism: Candidatus Poribacteria bacterium; assembly: GCA_028818705.1. Classification (GTDB taxonomy): domain Bacteria; phylum Poribacteria; class WGA-4E; order WGA-4E; family WGA-3G; genus WGA-3G. The sequence continues at coordinate 17,938 of JAPPNJ010000134.1, read as the reverse complement.
CTCACAGAACATCAACCGAAACAAGGTGAGATCCTTCTCAGCAAGGACGCAACCCCCGGCATAGCCCATTATTTGCGAGAACAACCCAATAAAATGATTCCCGCTGGTGGTATACTTCGATTGAAAAGCAAGACAGATAAAATCGGGAATGAATATTTGACGCTGTTACTTAATTCTATCCTGACACAAGAACAAATCAATCGGGATGTAGGCGGTTCCGTAATTCTCCACTGGCGACCTGATCAAGTAGCGGGAACGATTATTCCTATTCTCCACCAAGAGAAACAGGCTGGGATTGAACAGAAAGTTATTGAATCCTTCAACGGACGCAGGCGTGCCAAAGACCTTCTGGAACATGCCAAACGCGCAGTCGAAATCGCAATTGAGCAAGACGAACAGACTGCTATTGATTGGTTGGAGTCTGTTTCGGAAGTGCCTGATATTTAGCGTTTATAATGCAGTTGACATACACAACATATCAATGTATAATTATAGCAAAGAAATAGGAGGTGAATAACTGTGTCCGAAGAAAAAGCATTTTTAGAAAAAGTTCATATCAAAAACTTCATGAGTTTACGGGATGTTACACTCCCACTTAAGCCTCTGACAATTTTTGTCGGACCGAATGCAAGCGGGAAGTCAAACACCGTTACGGCATTATATCGCCTCCATAATATGATGGTTGATGAGAGGTTATCTTCAGATGAGTTCAACCGAGATACCCTATGGGAGACTGAAGTTCCAAAAATCTCGTTTCATTTACATACAAAAGTAGAAGAAAGCCGCACCTTGTACCATTTAGAAGTGAAACTGGAACCCGATTTATCTTTTCGTGCAGAGCAATTGTCAGTTAATGATGCAAATGTGATATCAATCCAAGATGGGCAGGGAACTGTCCGAGATGAAAATGGCGAGAATGGGACACCATATAACTCCGATGAACTCGCTTTGAGGTCGGCTGGAAATTATGGAAATAAACCAATTACACGTGCGTTAGCTGAGTTTATGAAGGAATGGAAATTCTATGATTTTTCGCCAGACCTTATACGTAGCAGTCTTACAAGATCCATCTTACTTGCTGAAAAAGAGATTCGAGAATTTCCAAAACTTGACAGTTACGGTCTAAAGTTGCCAGAGGTACTTTGTAATTGGGAAAAGAACTTTCCTGAGAGATTCAAGAACGTTAGTGATTCCCTTGTATCAAGCACAAATCGGTATATAGACTCATTTCCAGTTATGGAAGAAAACCAACTTTTCTCTGGAAACCAACTTTTTCTATTAGAAGGATATAGAGAACCCATCCCGTTAAAAAGTGCCTCGGATGGCATGCTACGTCTCATTGCATATTACACCTTGCTCAACGAACCTGAACTGCCCCCGCTCATCGCTATTGAAGAACCAGAACGCAATTTCCACCCCGGTGCCTTAACAGACATCGCAAATGTACTTGAGCAAATCGCACAATATTCTCAGGTTATCATCACAACCCACAGTTCACAACTGCTTGGTGCGTTCAATCCAGAAAGTTTGGGAGATTCACTCGGGGTTTTACTGTTACGCAACCGTCCGGGTTTCGGCACAGAGGTACTCAACCTTGAGGATTACCGCGGTAAAAAGAAGGCACTTGATGGTTGGATTGCTGATTTCGGGATTGGTAGTGCTGTCTTTGATAGTGGACTCCTGCCGGATGAAATGGAGGATACAGCCGAATGCCAAGCATAAGAATCTGGACTTTAGAGTCAGACAACGATGCAAAGGCAGTCAAGTGTTTGGCAAATAAGTTGAAGGAATATTTGAAACTTGAAGCGATGTCTATTGACACCACTGGTAGACTTAAACCTCCTACACGACTCAAGGATGCTATTCAAATTTTGCTTGAAGATGAGGACTGTGTTATTTTAATCATTGACCGAGACGGACCGATAGCACACCGTCAAAGACTGCAACAACCGAATTCTCTAATAAATCAGATTAAACAGATAGTCAACGACCCAAATTTTGCTGGTAAAGTATTTCTTGTAGAGGCTATTCAAGAACTTGAGGCGTGGTTACTCATAGATTGTCTTGGAATATTCTGTTACTTCGCAACAAGACGCGCACAGTACAGGAACAATTGTCGTGATAAAGTATCAACGAACCCATCTCTCAAGCGTTTAGTAAACCGTTATCAGAGAGGGAATACACAGAACATCGTTGAGGCGGAACAAGGGGGTCGCGGCGCGAAAGAATACCTTATTGAGTTTTCTGAGAAAGTTCTTCTTGCACTTAATCCCAATATGCCACTAAAGAACATTGACCGTGAAAAATACCGTGAAGCGTTATCTCCCGAAGTAGCCGAACACATTGTCATCAATAGAGAAACCTTGCGGCGCAATAATTCTCTCAAAAAACTCGGTGATGTGATAGGACAATTCCAGTAAGTTATAACATGATGCTGAGTAAATAATCACTTACGTGACAGGACTAAAAAAGTCCTTTATATTGCCATAACAAGAACAGGCATCCACATCCCACCTAAGGTCGACAGGCTGAAATTAAACAGAAAGTTGATGAATCCCTCCAACCTACGCAATCACGCCGAAAACCTCTTAGAATATGCCAAATGTGCAGTCGAAATCGCAATTGAACAGGACGAATAGACTGCTATCGACGGGTTAGCATCTGTTGTAGATCTAACTTTGCAGTAGGTAACTGGATGAAAATTCAGAATTTAAATCGGTAATTTTTTTCCGGATGTCCGAACTTGTTCGGGATTATTTTACTGACCTGCGTCCCCAACAAATTGGGGCATCCAGATGTTGGGGTATTACCGAATTATTTTTTTGAACTTCATGCAGTTACCTTTCTTATTTAAATTCAGCGGGAGCAGAAGCATGAAACCTCAACAGCAAAACAGCAAATGAACGTTTGACATTGCCTCCCTATTGTGCTATAATTCTGTTAGTGAAAGAGGTATTGAACTTAAAAAAAGAATCGCTAATATGAAATCTTAATTTTTCCTATGGACACAATTAAAAGAGAAATATATGATATTTTGGAAAATGCAATCCGTGCCGCTATCGCATCTGGTGAACTGTCTATAGCCAAGGTGCCGAATATTCCCTTTTCACCAACGAAAACCCCTGAACATGGTGATATCGCTACCCCAATTGCTTTAGGGCTTGCAAAACAGGCACGGATGGCACCGCGCAACATCGCCGAAAAAATTGTCACACATATTAATCTTGCGTCCCACCCAACCATCCGCAAAGTCGATGTCGCTGGTGCCGGTTTTATAAACATCTATCTCTCGGATGAATGGCTTTACGACACACTCCGCATGATCGCAGCAACACAATCCGCATACGGTACTTGTGAAAAAGGGGCAGGAAAACATCTACAGATTGAGTTTGTCAGTGCCAACCCAACAGGACCCCTTAACATTGTGAGTGGACGCGCTGCAGCCGTCGGAGACACCCTCGTCAATCTCCTAAACGCTATAGGCTATAAGGCGATCCGTGAGTACTATGTCAACGATGCCGGTGGTCAGGTTGACAGGCTCGGTGAATCGATTGATGTCCGTTACCGGGAAGCACTTGGCGAAGAGGGTTTGGAAATTCCAGAAGGCGGGTATCAAGGTGAATATCTGCGGGAGTTCGCAGAGGCTATCGCTGAAACGGAGGGTGATGCCCACCTTCAGCTTGAGACCGACGAGCGCGTCGAACACTTCCGAGATAAGGGTGTTGCTTACATCCTGGCACAGCAGAAAGCTGCTTTGGAACGCTTTGGCGTTAATTTCGATGTCTGGTCGAGTGAAAAAGCGATTCGGGATAGTGGAAAGCCGGAGGAAATCATTGAACTGTTCCGAGAGGGGGAATACCTCTATGAAGCCGAAGGTGCGACATGGTTTCGGATGACAGATTTTGGCGATGATAAGGACTGTGTGGTCATTCGGAGTAACGGCGAATATACCTACTTTGTGCCCGATGCCGCTTATCACCGCGATAAGTTTGATCGGGGTTTTACAACAGTCATTGACCTGTTGGGACCAGATCACCAAGGGCATATTACACACCTCAAAAACTTGGTCAAAGCACTCGGTATGCCCGATGACTGGCTCGAAATTTTTATCATTCAACAGGTGAATCTTGTCGATGCGGAAGGCAATCGCTTGGATATGTCCAAAAGGCGTGGCCAATTCTTTACGCTCGATGCGCTTATTGATGAACTCGCAGAAACTGTCAGCGAGCAGTTTGCAGTGGATGTCGCACGCTATTTTTTCCTCATGCGTGCCAACAATACGCACCTTGATTTTAATGTAGAATTGGCGATCACGCACGCCAGTGAAAATCCTGTCTTTTATATCCAATATGCACATGCGCGGTGCTGTAGCATTTTCGAGCAGGGGAATGAACAGGGCATCGCCCCCAAACAGATTGAAGATGTCTCGCTTGAACTACTGACCGAACCGATGGAGCATGAACTGATTCGGAAATTAGCCGAATTTCCATCAGCCGTGGTTCTTAGCGCAGAGGCACGCGAGGCACACCGCGTTCCGCATTATCTACATGAACTTGCCGGAATTTTTCATCCATATTACAATCAACACCGAGTTCTTGATCCATCAGACATGGGAAAGACGCACGCCCGACTTATTCTGATACAAAGCGTGCAAACGGTGTTAAAAAATGGGTTGACGCTGTTAGGCATCTCCGCCCCCGCATCTATGTGATCGGTTTTCAGAGGAATGGTTTTCAATTATCAGTTAAGAGGGGTTCCTTAGTTCAAAACCTGTAGCTCGTAATGAAATGGAGTGCGGATATAAGGGACGCACATCAGAGTCCAAACACCCGTTATTCCTCCGCAAGGAAAAATTAAAAATGGATTATAGAAAAACAGATAAGGCACACGTATGGCATCCGCTATTTCAGCATCAACGCCTTGAAGAGACATCGTTGGTTGTTTTTGAATCAGCGCATGGGACAACGCTTGTAGATGCAGAAGGACGCGAGTACTTGGATGCTTATTCGGCGTTGTGGAATGTCAATGTTGGTTATGGACGACAGGAGATAGCAGATGCCGTTTACGCCCAGATACAACAGTTGCCTTATTATCCACACTCACAGATTAACGTTCCTGCCACGGTATTAGCGGAGCAACTCGCTGCATGCCTTCCCGGTGATCTGAACCATGTCTACTTTTGTAACAGCGGTTCAGAAGCGAATGAAACGGCAATCAAAATGGCAAGGCAGTATGGCAGGCAAACCTACCCCGGTGAGAATCGCTACAAAATTGTTAGTCGGTATCGTGGGTATCATGGGTTCACGTATGGCGCGCTATCGGCAACAGGGCAGGCACGAAGAAGGAAAGCATTTGAGCCACTTGTTCCGGGGTTTCTACACGCACATCCACCTTATTGCCACAGATGTCCCATTGGACTGGACTATCCATCCTGTGGTACTGAGTGCGCTGATGTGATTGAACGGATGATTCACTGGGAGGGCCCCGAAACTGTGATCGCCGTTATCGCCGAACCTATCATCGGTGGAGGCGGCGTAATTGTACCACCAGACGAATATTTCCCAAGGCTGCGGCAAATCTGTGATGACTACGGATTACTCCTCATCTTTGATGAGGTGATTACGGGATTTGGACGAACTGGGAAGATGTTCGCCTGTGAACATTGGGACATACAACCTGACATCATCACGTTAGCAAAAGGACTGACGAGTGGCTATATACCACTCGGTGCCTGTGTCGCTTCAGCCGATGTTTTCAATGCATTCCTCGGGGAATCCGATGAGAATAAAGAATTTGCCCAAGTCTGTACCTATGGTGGACATCCTGTGGCATGCGCTGCCGGGGTCGCGAATCTGGAAATTATCCAAAAGGAACGTCTTTGGGAAAACGCGGAAAAAGTCGGTGCTTATCTGCTTTCAAGGTTAGAGGCCTTGACCACATTACCTATTGTCGGGGATGTCCGAGGCAAAGGGTTAATGATTGCTGTGGAACTTGTCGAAGACGATGGCACACATCTTGAAACGGCGAAAACGAACGGAATTGTCGGACAATTGCGAGAAAAAGGCGTTATCGTCGGGAAGATCGGTCACGCTGTCGAAGAACCAGAAAGTATTATATTCATCGCACCACCCCTTATTCTAACCGAAATGGAGGCGGATAAAATCTTCGAGACGCTACACCAAGTACTTGTCCAATAGAAGTTTTAGCTGATGTCGCTTCGCAGGTGGTATCCTGTCCGGATCGGTAGCAAGCGCATATTGAAGCGCAGTTGAACAGGCACAAGTCCGTTGTCCCTCTGGAATTTGGGCGATAGCATTCCGCACTATTTTCTTGGAAGTCTCGACGTTGAAACGGACGTTGTCAAGGATCATCTCTGTTGTGACATTATCGTGTTCAGGATGCCAGCAATCGTAGTCGGTAGAACATGCGAGAACGGCGTAACAGATTTCCGCCTCGCGAGCGAGTTTGGCTTCAGGTGCTGCTGTCATCCCAATAATATCGAATCCGAGGTGCCGATAGACATTAGATTCTGCTTGCGTTGAAAACGCCGGTCCCTCCATGCAGATATAGATACCGCCGTTATGCACCGCCGCCCCGTTCTCCGAGGCACCTGTGGACAAAAACCTGCTCAGCTCTGAACAGAAAGGATGGGCAAGACTGATGTGAGCGGCAATTCCGTCGCCGAAAAAGGTTGATTTTCGGTCTTTGGTGTGATCATAGAGTTGATCGGGTACAACGAAATGGCGAGGTTCAATATCTTGTCGAAGACTTCCCACTGCGCTGACGGAAATAAGCCATTCAACACCTAACGATTTTAGGGCATAAATATTAGCGCGGACGTTAATTTCAGAAGGAAGAATCCGGTGACCAACACCGTGTCGAGGTAAGAAAGCAACGGGTTTTCCATCAAGATTGCCCAGAATGAGAGCATCGCTCGGTTTGCCGAACGGGGTTTCGACTTCGATTTCTTCGAGGTCTGTTAAGCCTTCCATCTGATAAAAACCGCTACCGCCAATAATTCCGATACGCATTTTTTGTCCTTTCGCGAGACGTAAATAATTAAACTGATGTCTATTCTTCTGACAACTGATAACTAACAACTGATAACTACTTAATATGGCACTACTGCAATGTGGTAATTTAACGCTTGAAGGGAAATCCAGTTCCGCTGTTGCTACTTACATACGGGTGAAAGAGCTTGACCTGATTTTCGATTTGGGTAGATGTCCAATGAATTTCATTGGCATTGATAACGTCTTTATTTCGCATTTTCACCTGGATCACTATTTCGGGCTACCGATCTATATCAGTCAACGCTGGCTTTCTGGGATACCGCCCGGTAATGTCTATGTGCCGTCAAGTGGGTCTAAACAACTTATACAGATTCTTGATAGAATTTCGGCATTAGATACGGGTCGAAGTTGGGCGTATCAAATCAATCCAGTTCGAGTCGGAGATGTCATTCCATTTCGACAGAATCTGGTTGCGTATATTTTGCCTGGCAACCATAGTGTCCCCGCTGTTTCTTATCTAATTTGTGAGGCTCGCAAGAAACTGAAGTCGGAGTTTCAGCATCTGTCAGGACGGGACATCGCTGAATTAAGACGCTCAGGGGTCGAGGTGACGACGGAGGTACAATTGCCATTAGTTGCCTATCTTGGCGATACACGAAGCGTGCCGCTTGATGCGCATCCGTTGCTCAAACAGTGCAAAGTGTTGATTTGTGAATGCACATTTATCCTACCTGAACATCGATCGCGGGCAAAGAAAACGATGCACTTGCACCTTGAGATGTTACCCTCAATGTTAGCCGATGTTGAGAGCGAACACATTGTACTGACGCATTTCTCCCGCCGCTATACACCGGAACTCATCCGACAAAAAGTGTTTAACTACTTACCTTCGGAGGAGCGATCCCGGGTGCAACTGTTTCTTTAGGACCTGCAATCAAACTATCCTAAAACGGGCTGTTCAGATACCCTTACTCGTTCCATATAAATTCAGCAGATATGTTGTAGCACAAACTGTTAGTTTGTGGCGCGCTAACTGAAACTCAGAAGTATTACAAACTAACTGTTACGGTACAAGTCCTTTTTTTACCTCAGGTTATTAGACTGTTCCTATTTGTAAACATAGCGATCTTCTTACCTACGAGGGCAGTTTTCAAACGCAATCGTTCCTGAAATTCTTGGTGGTGTCAAATGCTCATGGTTAGGGGCGAGACCAGAACAGGCCTTGCCAGCCGCCATAATCAGAGATTCTCCGTCGGATTCAGCGGATCGCGGGTCATATTCGGTTGCCCCAATCGAATCAAGATAGGATTGGAGTTGCTCGAAATCCATCTTTGTCTCGGCAATGATTTCAACTTGCGGTGTTACTTCTTTCATATCCGTTGTTCCTAAATTTATTCATACAGCAACGTATTAATTTGATTATCTGTGAATCTTGGCGAAGCCTGAAATTTGTCCTGTAACACAAGTCGGAAAACAGAGACATAGCCGGTACTTGCCTGTTAAAATAGTATAGGGAAACCAAAGCACAAGGGCATGGTTTCCCTATACATTCCGGTGAGGCTCGAATTAGCTGCCCATACCGGGGTGCGAGCTTGCATCTTGATCGGATGTTCCTGCTTCTTGTTCTTGATAGAACAGGTATCCATCTTCATCTTGGTCAAGTTCGTACTGTCGGACAATCTGCTCTGCTTCACGAAGGTAAGGGGTATCCCCTTTTGTAATGCTCATATAGGCTTTGAATCCTTCATAAGCAGATCCGAATTCACGGATAGATCGATAGCAGACTGCCTGTTGATATACGGCTTCATTCCGCCACACAGACTCTGGTGCGTTTTCAAACAGATTCTGATAAGCTTGAATCGCGCGTTCATAGTCACCATTTTGCTGGTAGAGCGAACCGATCCGGAACAATGCATCAGCGGCGGCGAATTTTTTATGCGACAGGTCTCTTGCTAAAGTTTGGTAGGCGTCAATAGCGAGTGGATAGTTGCGGAGTTTTTCCCAGTTACCCGCAATCTGTTGGAAATTTTGAACGACCTGATCGCTATATCCCATCACCCACATATCAGCAGGCGTAATTTTCCGACCCGTCTTTTGGTATTCAACCGCTTTCTTATTACGAAATTTATCAATTTCATCCTTCAGGAAACTGATCTCGGTCAGAACTTCTGCGGTCTGCTTCAGGAGCGTCCCAGCTTGTGAGGCTTCGTAGGAATCTGGGAATTTCTCAGCGACTGCCACGTATGCGGGCCAGCCACCTTTATAGTCATGAAGCGTATAAAAGTAGATGTTGCCGATCTGAAATTGGGCTTGTGCCGCTTTGGAGTGCTCAGAAAATTCTTCAACCATTCGCTCAAAGTTACGAATGGCTTCGGTGTAATTTTCTAAGCTTTCGTATGCCCGTCCGACTTCATAGAGCGCATCTGCAGCGATATTAAAGGTCTCATCTGTCGGTGAACTATCATAAATAGCTTTGTAGTTTTGATATTCAGCACGCTTTGCCTTGATGACATCTCGGTTCTTGCGGATATTCGCTGTGCCACTTTTTGCCTCGTTCGCGTAATATCCAGTGGGATCTAAGGCAACAATTTCTTGGTAATGCTCAACCGCTTTATCCCAATCATAGCGACGTTTATAGATTTTAGCGATTTGATAATGTGCACGCTGGGCATATTTCCCTTTCGTGTCGCGTTCAATTACCTCTGTGTAGAGCGACATAGCTTTATCATAAAGATCCCGCTGCTGCGCGCGATTCTGCTCCATTTTTTCGGGATCGTCGTCGCGCACTGTTATCGCTTCCGCTTGGTCGAATGCGCTATCGGCGTTCTGCAGTTTCGCACCGAGGGGGACGACGCTGCTGAGACCTGTGCACCCGATAGTTGTCACTGCCAGAAACGCGAAAGCAACAACGAGAAGATAGGCTCGACCTATTCGGAGATCGAACCCGTATGTGAAACGGTTCATGGTGAGTCCTCCTTAGGAAAATAGAAATACGCCGGCGTATTATCAGCCAGAAAAGTCTAAATTGGCCGGCATTCCGTTCATCGTTCCTAAGATTATACTAAATTTGCAAAAAATGTCAACATTTTTTTAATTTTTTACTCAAGTCAACAATGGATAATGTCTGTGTTGAAAAATTTGAAGCACTAAAGGTTGGTTATTAAGCATTAATCATCGATTGTCAGTGATAAGATGTTTTTGATGGCATTGGATATATATGGTGAGTTATATAAATAAATGGACATTCCAGTGGAGAATACACGCAAAAACGCGTCACCGCTGCTGGCGAAGTTGGAAACCTCGCCAATTCGTAGTGTCTAAGTAATTCTAAAATCCACCATAAATACTCGGAAATTGTGCCTATGGAAAAACGGAATGACTTCAACAGGAAACGCGAAAAACTTGACAAACATCTGCAAATATGTAAGAATTGAACTTGCGTAAAGTGGTTAGGACTCTAATCGCGGTATTATTAGTTAATATAAAATTGGAATATGTTAAGGTTAGACATAGCAGGGAGGCAAACATGGCAAATTCAGATTATAAAATTGGCGTTGTAGGAGTAGGCAGGATGGGCGCGAACATCGCCCGACATCTCAATGACGAAGGGTTTGATGTCGTTGCTGTGTACGATGTCGCAAACGAACGCGCACAGGAACTCGCAGCAGAGATAGGAGCAACAGCCGCAGGAGAACTCGCAACAGTTACGGCACTCGCCGACTATATCATTACCGTGGTTACAGACGATGCAGCAATGCGGACGATTTTCTCGGACGATGCCGATGACAGCCTGCTTCAAGGGGCATCCGGTAAAGTCTTTATTAACTGTGCAACGCTTAGTCCCCAAGTCCACGTGGACATCGAGCAACTCGCTGCTAAACACGGGGCAGAAACGCTCGAAGGGTGTATGGCGAGTAGCATTACACAAGCCCGGGAAGGGACCCTCTACCTCATGTGCGGTGGTAAAAAGGCAACATTCGATAAAGCACTTCCGATCTTGGATTCAATGAGTGTTTCCCTCCGTTATATTGGTGAAGCCGGTCAGGCAGCACAGGTCAAGGCACTTGTCAACATGGTAATGAACATCAATACAGCAGGGCTCGCTGAAGGACTCGGCTTGGGTGCCGCACTTGGGTTGGATCTGGCGATGTTACAAGAAGTTTTCGCACAAACCGGGGCGAACTCCCGCGTCTTAGAAACGGATGGAGAAGACATGGAGGCACGAGATCATGAGTGTTATTTCTCCGCTGCGCATGCATCTAAGGATTCGGGGATTGCACTCGACTTAGCAAATGCAGAAGGCATTGCGCTTCCGCTCGCGCAAGCAACAAAGGCACAATATGACCGGATGATTGAAATGGGATTAGGCGATTTGGATAAGTCCGGTGTCGCTGAACTCACTTTCCCCGGACGCGGAGGAAATAGCTAAGCCATGCTCAAAGGCGTAATCCTTGCAGGCGGGTTGGGGACCCGCTTGTATCCACTCACTAAAGTCACCAGTAAAAACCTCCTACCCGTTGGCAATGAACCTATGGTGTTTCATTGTGTTAGGCAGCTCACGTCAGCAGATATTACTGATATCCTTATCGTGACAAACCCTCAATACGTCGGAGATTTTGTGAATGCGTTAGGGAGTGGCAAAGATTTCGGGTGTGAATTCACCTATCGTGTGCAAGAGGAGGCGAAAGGTATCGCACACGCACTCGCGTTGGCGGAAGGATTTGCCAACAATGGTAAAATCGCTGTCCTGTTAGGAGATAATATCTTTGAAACCTCAATTCAGCATGCTGTCGAAGATTTTCAGGCACAGCAGAGAGGCGCACGCGTATTACTCAAACAGGTGCCTGACCCGGAACGGTACGGTGTGGCTGTCTTGAACGGAAATGACCGTATCGTCGCGATTGAGGAGAAACCGGAGCATCCTAAAAGTGATTACGCTGTCGTAGGTGCATATTTTTATGATGCATCCGTGTTTGACATTATCCGCACAGTTGAACCTTCAGCACGCGGGGAATATGAGGTAACTGCTGTCAACAATGCCTATATGCATCGTGGGGAACTTGAATACAGTTTTGTGCGCGGAAAGTGGGTTGATGCAGGAACCTTTGACTCACTCAGCGAAGCGCATCAGATTCTTTTGAATTCCTTAGATTGGCACTAACGGTCAGATCCTTCCCTTCCTTCACTCTTGGCTGTCGGTTTATTCTGTTCGCTCACTTTCAGTAGTCAGACCCGTCAAAGTTGTGAGGTGTACTAAAGTTGAAGTGGTTTCAGTTGAATGGAAAGTTGGGACGCAATCTAAAACAACTTCGCAACTTTACAGGTTCTGGAACGCTTTACGGACTTAACTCGAATCGCTGGTTGCTGAAAGCATTCCGAAGGAATGCGACCTGAAAGCGTAGCGATCTGATCGCCAAATAGAGAGGTATATGGACGAAAAACCGATTCTATCCATCGTGGTCCCGGTTTACAATGAAGAAGAAAACGTCCGCCTATTGTTTGAAAAAATTCGGGTTGTATGTGAAACAATGGGTGAAACTTACGAGGTGATATTCGTAGATGATGGGAGCCGCGATGGAACCTTTACGGTGCTTTCAGAACTGAGCAAACAGTTCATTCAATTGGTGGTCATTCGGTTTGAAAAGAATGCAGGTCAGACAGCAGCGATGGCGGCGGGATTTGAGTTCGCACGCGGGCAACGCATTGTCAGCATGGATGGCGATTTGCAAAATGATCCAAACGACATACCTAAGCTCCTTGGAAGGCTTGACGAAGGTTATGATTTAGTGTGTGGATGGCGGAAAGAGAGACAGGATAAGTTCTTAACACGACGCGTCCCTTCCATTGTTGCTAACTGGATAATTGGTAAAGTGACGGGCGTTCCTATCCACGACAATGGATGTTCACTGAAAGCGTACCGCGCCTCGGTTATCAAACAGGTGCCACTTTATGGGGAAATGCACCGGTTCATTCCTGCGATGTCTACCGTGGTGGGCGCGCGTATTGCTGAAATCGTCGTCACACATCATCCACGGCGTTTTGGTCAAAGCAAGTACGGACTCGGTAGGATATGGCGTGTGGCGTTAGATATTGTGGCATTCAAGTTCATTGTTTCCGTTTTTGCACCACTCTCCAGAACACAGAAACCTTCACCGTGGCAGCGGCTATCAAATGTCCTTTTCAAGCCGACACAGCGGATATTTCGAGCTGCGGCGTTGTTCAGTTTTCCTTTTTTCGTTTTAGGGCGCGTTTTGTTTGGTAGTACTAAGATCGCGGCACTTAGCTGCTTCGGTTTAGCGATAATCTTGCTGGTCCTCGGTTGGGTAACAGAAAATAAAATTCGACGGGCTAAACAGGAACTGACGGAGTTGGATACGCTTGCACGCTTTTTTATTTTTCGATACAATCGGCGACCCATTCGGTTTTTTGGTCCCATTGGTGTACTATTGTTTGTACTCGGCGGCATTCTCTCAATCGCGCCTCTCTATTCTTTCTTCTTCAAGGTGTTTAACATTGCGGAGATCCCGAATCTGAGTCCTGTTCTCATTACAAGCGGAATTCTGGTGTTTTGTTTCGGTCTGTTCGGGGAACTCATCGCCTTTGCCAACGCCCAACGGGTGAAAGATTATACGGTCGAAATATTTTTAAATATGAACAAATGAGGTGAAACGGGTTGAAGAGTTCCACTGATTGTAAATCTCATCTAAGTTGGCGCAGCGAATTTCCAGTGACAGAGACCTATATCTATATGAATCACGCTGGTGTAGCACCGCTATCGCGTCGGAGCCGAGATGTGATGACAGAATTCTTGGAAGATGCTACTGTGAACGGTGCGGTGAATGCCAAGCACTGGGAACAGGCAGCTGAGGCGTGCCGAGGTGTAGCAGCACAACTCATCAATGCCGACACAACTGAAATCGCCTTTATGAAAAATACAACACAAGGCATTCTCATTGCTGCGAATGGTATTGATTGGCGCGCAGGCGACAATGTCGTCACAACAGCGGTGGAGTTTCCGGCGAATGTATATCCGTGGTGGAGTTTAAAGGAACGCTATGGTGTTCAAACCCGTATGGTGCCAGAGCAGACAGGCCGCATTCATGTTGAAGATGTCGCTTCAGCAATTGACGAACGCACGCGGGCTGTAACAATCAGCCATGTAGAGTTTGCCTCCGGCTTCCGAAACGATATTCAAGCACTCGGCGAAATTTGCCGAGAACGGGATATCTGGTTTGTTGTGGATGCTATCCAGAGTCTCGGTGCGATTGAGGTGGATGTGAAGTCCTCTAACGTCGATATTCTTGCCGCTGATGGGCATAAATGGTTACTGGCACCGGAGGGGGCAGCGATTTTCTACTGCGCTGACGACAAACAGGGACGACTGATTAACACCAATGTTGGCTGGGCAAGTGTCGTGAATCCGCGCGATTTCCTCAATTACGACCTAACGCAGAAACCCGATGCAACCCGTTTTGAAGAGGGTTCCTACAACAGCGTCGGATTATACGGACTCAAAGCAGCGATTGAGTTACTCCTTGACATCGGTATCTCGACAATCGAAGCGCATATTTTGCAGCTGACTGAGCACTTGATGGCAGGATTAGAAGCCAAGGGCTATCGCGTTGTCACACCGAGAGCGCATTCAGAACGGGCAGGGATTGTTATCTTTGAGAGTAACCAGCATACCCCTGCTGAAATCTATGAGATGTTACACGCTGAGAACATAATTACAGCAGAACGTGGGAGTGGCGTTAGGGTTTCACCGCATTTCTATAACACGACATCTGAGATCGAACGTCTGCTTGAGGTGCTACCTAACCTATAAGTCCACTTAACTAAGGGAAAAAATTGGAAACCATAAATACACAAAATACCATTCAGAATCGTATAGCGAGCGCTATCTCAAGAGTCTGTCTATCACTTGTTCTTACTTCCCTGTTGATGTTCGGGGCATGTACGATGCCCGGTGGCGATCAGAAGATTAGCAAGATCCGCCTTTCTGTTCAAAATACATTACCTATCCCCCGGAAAAAGGTGCCGATTGTGCTGACTGGGGTGCAGCTCCGAAAAGTGAACCCCGATTTCAGTTTCAAAGCGTATTCCGTCGTTACTGGAAAAGCACCGCGGGAGGTGATGGTTCCTGCACAAGCGGATGATTTGGATTATGACGGTGCGCGTGATCAGCTCTGTTTTCTGTTAGATTTGGAGCCGGAAGAGACAAAAGAGGTATCGATCCTTTACGACCCGAATGTCAAGGCGACGTTAACACTTGACATCAATAAACAGACACGCGCCGCTATATTCCCTGAATTGAAGGCTGTTGCAGCAATGGAATCGAATTTAATTGCGTATCTGCTGAAGTCGAACGGTGCCTTCGTTGCTTATGGCAAAAAGCGATCAGAACTTTTTAGTGTAGACATAATGTTCCAGCCCGAATTGGATTACGAGAGACCTATCTCACCAGAACTCAGGCATCATTTTGAAAATAACGCCATCACGCTCTCCCAGCAGGTCCAAATAGAGATAGAGAAACCAGAACAGCAGTGGGTAGCCCGGGATCTTGAGAATCAAGAGGTTTACTTTATTCGGAAATCGTACAACGGTCAGGTTTCTGAACTTGGACAGGAGATTGAACCAGAAGAGCAGTTGAGTGTTTCTAAATCGATAGGGCTGTCCCTGAACGAACTTCTCAAACCTGAAACATCGGAAATGATAGCACTGACCCCATCGGACGGTCTGATAGGCTGTGGCGGAATTGCGCTGTGGCACAAGAAAGAAGGAAAAATGATGTCTTTGCCTACTGAAGGCGATTACGTCCGAATTCTCGCTGATGGTTCTATTCGTTCCATTGTTCAACGAATTGTACCTGGATGGAATATTCAGGGTGAAACACGTCGGTTTACATCGACCACGTTTGTCTATGGAGAAAATTCGTGGATTGAGCATCACATTTATATTGATGGTAATCTTCCGACGGACTATGCTGTTGCCACAGGTATTCCGCACCTGAATGGTATTTATGATGAGGATGAGAAACAGGGCTGGATATGGAGTTGGGGAACGGATCCAAACGGCATAGACACACTAGGTATTGCACTCATTGCCCTTGCCGGTCGTGATAATCAAGGAGCAGATGTGTCCGTCGATCGTAATGTATCGGGCAACTCTCTGTTGCCAGTTGTTCTGACCCCTAATGCGGAAGGCAGGCTTACGTATCGCACGTTCGCTATCTGGGGTGGCGGTATTAACGGAATTGAGACCGAAGCAGAATTTGCCCAGCACGTCCAGATTACGACAACTGCGCTGAAGACACCACCACAAATTAAGTTCCTACCGCCGGAAGAGGAGAAATAGTTTCAGACTATTGGAGAAAGTTATGATTAACAAGGAAGAGGCCCTACAACTCATCGCGAATCAGCGAACAGACGAAATCGTGGTCACTACAATGGGGATCACCGTGCCGTGGGGCAAAATATCAACGCATCCATTGGACTATGCATCCGTTGGCAGTGCAATGGGACACGCCGCCGACTTCGCACTCGGCATCGCGCTTGCCAAACCCGATAAAAAGGTTATTGTGCTCAACGGGGACGGAAGCATGCTGATGTGCTTAGGTACGTTAGCGACGATTACCGCCCTGAACGTACCACCGCCTAATTATTTCCTTTTCGTTTGTGATAACGGCACCTACGAAGTTACGGGCAATCAACCTGTGCCTGATGGTAACGTGGGTTTCAGTTGGTCAACGATTGCGAAAGGTGTCGGTTTTGAACAGGTTTATGAGTTTGACAAGGCAAACGAATTGGAAGCAGCACTGCCGAAAATTTGGAATGAGACCGGACCTATTTTTGTGAGTCTGAAAATTGGGCAAGCCTACGAGCCACCGCCTGATCGATGGGGCGGTTTTCCCTACCCTTACCTACAGGAGTCGCTTGCTGAGTCTACGCATAAGTTAAAAGAAGCACTTGCAAGGTAATGGGGCTTCAGCCACCTTGAAATTAGAGGTAGGCCTGGTTTGTAGTAGGGCAATTCATTGCCCGTTACGGACGCGTAGACGTGCGATAATGCACGTTGCATTTGAGCGAGTACGCCGCAAAATCGCACTACTACGAACATACTTCTGAAAAAACTGGATGGAACGATAGGCACGCTCCGTCGTGCCGTAATCGATAGGACAATTATGACCACAAAATTAGAAACTCGACGGATGGGACGCACTGGGATGCGACCGAACGCGCTTGCGCTCGGCGCGGCGTGGATGTGGCAGAAACCAGACGCTGAAGTCATCGGCGCGATCCGACGCGGTATTGAACTCGGCATTAACTATATTGATACGTATCCGGGGCACGCCGAACATCTCTGGGGGGAAGCTCTTTCTGGTGGGTTAAGAGAGAAAATCTACCTACAAGCGAAGGTCGGCACACACCCTGAACGACGCAAAGACTTCTCCGCAGACGGTACACGCTGGAGCGTCACAAATAGTCTTAACAATCTCCGCACGGATTATCTTGATGCTGTGCTTATCCACGATCCGCTTGATATGGAAAGCGTATTGGCACCCGGTCAGGCGTTGGATACCCTGTTAGAGATGAAAGCGGAGGGTGTTGTCAAGCATATTGGTGCTGGCGTGCGTCCCCACGAATTCCACAGAGAACTCATCGAAACGGGACATATCGAAATTATTCTTACCTTCTTGGACTATACACTGCTATCGCAATCTGCAGCAGAGACCACACTACCCTTGGCACGCCAGCACGATGTTGGTATCATCCTTGCGAGTCCATTAGGCATGGGCAGTTTGACGGGCGTGGAGCCGAATGTTGAAGAGGAACGCCGACGTAATCCTGATGCTGAACCAAAGGCTTATGCAATGTGGAAATGGTGTCAGGAACGCAATGTCAACATCCGTCATCTGGCGATGCAGT
>JAPPNJ010000100.1 GCA_028818705.1 Candidatus Poribacteria bacterium | reverse complement strand
CCTGCATCCAAGGGACGGGAGGGCACTCTCGCAAGAGATTTATGCAACATTCGGGCAAATCCTCGACATCTTGACAGACGAAAGTATTGTTGGTTACCAGGCGATAAACATTCTTGCAAACGGTAGGTACATTCGCGTGAATTCGGAGTTGAAGAAGCAACCGGGCTTGGCAGCGGCACCGGATGACGCGATGGATGATGTGGGAGAAAAAAACATCAGAAAACTGAGAGCACTGGGCAAGTTCTGGTTCGAACGCTATGGATCTCAGGCGGTAGAGTTGCTCATGGGTGAGTACGACGGTCCTTCGCTCGATCGCATCGATCCCGACATGGGTGACCCAATTCGGCTCGATGCAGACGGTTCAGCCGCGCCAGCGCATTCGTGAACGGGCGAGGATTTCATCCTTGTTGGAACTACCCCCAAGCCGAACGTGATCCGGACATTTCGATGAAGAATTGGCGCGTGCGACTCGAGTCGAGAACCGCGTGGAGCAACGTCAATTCAAAGCATCGTGTAGTGACCGTACCAATACAGAGGTGGACCACCGCAATGACTATGCACCGGTCCGTAGGAAACCAGAACTTCGACCTTCTCCGGTTGGCTCACGTTCACTAGTACCTCTGCACAGAGGTTATGATCGTTTGAAAATCAATTATCTGTGCTCCGTTCCGATCTCACCGACGCCATCTCAACCGGTCAAATTCGCTGTGCAGAGGTACTAGTCGATCTTTATTTATTGGAGATTCCAAGTGCTTACAAGGTCGGCCATTTGCAAAAGGATTCAAGGTGCTGTGAATCAAAAGGAAACGCCCCTCCAGACTCGTCTATGGGTGCCATGTTTCTTCGCACTACTTTGCATAGTTGTTGCCGTGGTCGGCATGGCACGGAAAGTTACAGATGTTTCACCTGGTCCTTTTTCCTTTGCTAGATGGATCTGCTGGTATTTGCCGTGCGAAATCGAACGCAAGCTTACCTCACCGGTGGTTGACTCCCCTAGGCCTCTTGCGATTTCATCGGTTGGCACGATTGTGACCGCTGCTATTGGTAGAAATGCCTACATTCGGATCGGCGACGACGCAGACGCACATGGTCGGGGCGAATACTTCTCAGAATTCTACCACTTACATTTCTCGTACGGTTATGTCAATGGGAGATCTCTACCCCGACGAAACCTTGACGCCAACTGCCTGTATTCCACTATCTCATAAAGGTAAACCAAAATGACACGTAAGAGAAATTTATCCCTGCTCGGGATTGTGATGCTTAGCGCGACGGTTACATTCGCACATGCAACAGAAAACAGTTCGACGGTTGGCGAGCTGATCACGGGCCAATGGGCTGAAGGTAGAGCTTATGATCCGTTTAGTCCTCGCCCAGTTCAATTGTGGTTGCCAGGAGGAACACTGATATATAATATAGAAAAAAGTGACCGGGGACGCGATAGTAGTTGGAAGTTTCGCTTCGCAACGACCTATCATGGCTATCCTGTTAACCTTAAGCTGGAACCTGAAAAAGATGAGCTCGACTACAGAGAACGTAGAATTGATGAGTTGAGGAATTCGTTCCGATTGACCGAATCGTTGTATTGCCCAAATGAAACTCCCGCAATCGTGTGGCCACAAAGGGAATGTAAATTTGGAAAAATCTACGGCGAAGGTTGGACATTTGGATATAAGGAGATCATTGAGACACATGCTGTGGAATCTGGATTGGAAGGCCCAACTAGATTGGAGATTACAGCTATTCTGGATGAGAAAACAAGAAACTTAATACCTGGAAGAGAGCGAATACACTCATTTGTATTATACAGAAGAGAAATGGATCGATTCGAAAAGAAAGGCGTTTTGGTTCGTCTTGATCGACCACATCCACTATCCACATTTGAATTTATTTCACACTACTATTTTCCCTGCAATTCAGAAACATCATTTGAAATAACTGAGAATGACATTCGGGATCTTTCCGGAAAAATAACCGTAAGTGCTGGATTCAACTTCTTTCAATGGCTGTCAGGTATTTTTGAAGGTGAATTCGCTATAAGCAAGAGAAAATCTCAATTGAAAATTAGACGTACAAAATTGAGTTCATCCGAAACCTCGATATTTCAACAATGGGGAGTAATGAAAGACTATTCTGTACTACCAGTCGAAGAAACACCCTTTTTTGTGGAAAAAAAATTCGAATGCCAAACTGATTCGCCGAGCACAGAACCTGGCAAGAGAATTCTTGAAGTAATGGTACTATTCTGGAACGATAGTGATGGTGAAAATAACGTATTTGCATTTCGGAATTCTAAACAATGGGCGATTCATGAAGAGGAAATCTACGACTATTTCAGACGTCCTTTTTTTATAAGTATAAATAGTTCAGATCAACAACTTGCGGCAATTAATGCCATAATGAGAAAATACCCTGTGCTAACATATAATCAGGCGGTTTTTGTATTTTCACAACTTAACAATAGTTGTAAAGGTATACATCGAACGAAATGTAGAGACTTGGTTGACGTGGTAGATAATCTATTGTAATTTTTGTGTCGACACTTTGTTTTGTCAACTTGCTACGACTTGCAATTCTGCAACCGCGACGGTGTGGGTATTTCACCGCCTAACCTGTCAGAAAGGTGTGCCCCCGAAACTGATCATTGCTCACTGGTGTCCCAACAATTATTCGAACAAAATCAACTGGTTGGAGTTTTCGAGATCCGATAAATTGTAGTCGATGTCGGAAAACAGCTTGAAAATAGGCGTTTTTTCGAACAGGGTCAGGCTCAAAACCTGCAAAATTGTGTAGAGCTCGGCCGAGAGGCCCAACCGCTTCCTCAGCACC
>JAPPNJ010000012.1 GCA_028818705.1 Candidatus Poribacteria bacterium | reverse complement strand
AGCGTCTACATCCCCAGTCTAAAGACTGGCGTTTTGACGCTGAAGAAGATGATAACCATTTCTTGTCCGATAACCGACAACTGACAACCCTAAAAATGACTACCCAAGCCCACGCTATTCTCAACATAGCAATCCTCTCAAAGCGGTCCAAACCGTACCTCCACTCCTACGCCTGCCTCGGCGCCGTGATACCCGACGTGCCGATATTCATCTTCTTCGCAGTGGAAACCTTTATCCTAAGAACACCACAGGGCCAGCTCTGGAGTTCACGATACTTCATAGAGGCGTGGCAGAACTTTTTTGATATTTTCAACGCTGTCCCGTTAATTCTGATTCTGTTGGGAATAGGATATTATCTAATGCATTCCGAGCGAATGACAATCGTTGCTTGGAGTATGCTGATCCACTGCGCTTTTGATTTCTTGACGCACCACGACGATGGACACCGCCACTTCTTTCCGCTCTCCGATTTTATCTTTGCAAGTCCTATCTCGTATTGGGATCAAAACCATCACGCCGGGATCGTCGAACCAATAGAACGGTTGGTTATACTTGCTGTTTCCATCTATCTGTTTCCGCGTCTGAAAACTCGATTTGGGCGTGTCGTTCTGGTGGCGATAAATGTGCTGTTCCTCGCCACATTTTTCCTCCGCAGGTTCTTCTGAAAATCGTGGCGATCAAATTTTCACTATTTCGGTTTTGATGGACGATTGAACAGTTTTAGAAAGAAAGCCTTGAGGACATACTTCCGGATGTAGACAATGAGGCACAATCCAAGAAAGATAATTCCGGTTTGCGTTGTAGGAGGCGGTGAAGCCCGCACAGGCTTCACACCCCGGTAAAGCCTTTATAGGCTTTATACCCGGTGAAGTCCATACGGACTTCATACCGTTGATTCTGATTCTGATTCACTCCGATTCCCGACTTCCTGATTCTTCTTTAACAGGCATTTTCACGGAGGCTTCACGGAGGTTTTTGGGGACCCTTGATTTCACAGGGTTTCTAAACTCGTATTTGTGCGTTCTCCGTGAAAGCGTATTTTGGTAATATTTAATTTAACGAAATATTATTCGTTAAATGGCTATTGGTTGTTGGCTTTAAAACAGGTAGGCGAGGTTTCTAACCTCGCCGGTCTTCTCTATCCAAACCACAAAATATTTGCACACCCTTGCAGCATAGGTTCGATCAAACAACACAACCCGTTTCGATTCCATACTGGTTCGAGTAAAAGCTACCGCTTATGTGAGACTCCGAGCGATCAACAACAAGTTTCGATTCCATACTGGTTCGATTAAAAGTCTATGTCGCCGAGATCGGCATTGCTATCTACACTGTTTCGATTCCATACTGGTTCGATTAAAAGTCTTCGATTTCCTCTACATCATCAGTCTCATCCAGGTTTCGATTCCATACTGGTTCGATTAAAAGGTATCAACAATTTTCATTGGGTCTCCGATGACGATGTTTCGATTCCATACTGGTTCGATTAAAAGATATTGTAGAAGCCACTGAGGACGACCTTCTTGAGAATGGTTTCGATTCCATACTGGTTCGATTAAAAGTGAATTCGGCGTCACGCTCCAATTAGATAATGCCTGTTTCGATTCCATACTGGTTCGATTAAAAGGCCTGTGAAAGTGCGTCCGTGAAATCGAGTTCATGTTTCGATTCCATACTGGTTCGATTAAAAGGAGCTTCGGAGTCCTCAAGAGGCGCGTCTTTTACATGTTTCGATTCCATACTGGTTCGATTAAAAGTTCTTGCCTGTTATCGCCAGTGGTGCTGAAGGGTTGAGTTTCGATTCCATACTGGTTCGATTAAAAGTCGGGCTTTGAGTTTCCATAAAGGGGTTTCTAAAACAGGTTTCGATTCCATACTGGTTCGATTAAAAGTTTAGAGGTGCTGTTTAGGCAGTAAACATATAAACGTTTCGATTCCATACTGGTTCGATTAAAAGAGGAGCGAAAAGGAGCGAGAAGTTGCCACGAAGGCTTAGTTTCGATTCCATACTGGTTCGATTAAAAGGAATTTGGTGTCGGGGTTGAAGGGATTATCGATGCGAAGTTTCGATTCCATACTGGTTCGATTAAAAGGACAGTCGCATCCTATGCGGACCTGTCTGATATTGACCGTTTCGATTCCATACTGGTTCGATTAAAAGCAACGTGAGTTTGCTTGACGCGGTGCTCAAGATTACGTTTCGATTCCATACTGGTTCGATTAAAAGTCAATGGTATCGCCGTCATGAATCTGATCCTCACTGAGTTTCGATTCCATACTGGTTCGATTAAAAGCGCTTTTACTGTGACTATTTCGCAAGCTATCATGTGTGTTTCGATTCCATACTGGTTCGATTAAAAGGAGCGATTAGTTTTTCCTTGATAATATTCTGTAGGAGGTTTCGATTCCATACTGGTTCGATTAAAAGTTCAAGAGAACGGCGTGAACGGTTGCCATAACGAGTTTCGATTCCATACTGGTTCGATTAAAAGTGATGAATGTGCTGACGGGTGAACAGCGGCAACATTTCGTTTCGATTCCATACTGGTTCGATTAAAAGTAGGTGTCAAACGCACGCGTAGATGTCGCGACAGATGTTTCGATTCCATACTGGTTCGATTAAAAGTTCAAACTGGACTTGCGGTAGCAACAGCAAGTCGTGACCGTTTCGATTCCATACTGGTTCGATTAAAAGTGCCATCCTTTGCCGTCAGGGCGTCATACGCTCTTGTTTCGATTCCATACTGGTTCGATTAAAAGGTCAGGCTTACACAGAGGCACAGATGCTAAATGTATCTGTTTCGATTCCATACTGGTTCGATTAAAAGAGAATTTCGTAAAAGCTACTGAAATCGATTGATGTGTTTCGATTCCATACTGGTTCGATTAAAAGTCTATCTTTTGACGCTCTGAGAACGACGTATGAGAGGTTTCGATTCCATACTGGTTCGATTAAAAGTACTTCGTTGGTTACTATTATTCGAGAGATTCATAGTTTCGATTCCATACTGGTTCGATTAAAAGGCTCGCGGTAGATTCCAGCCAAAATACCGCATGATCGTTTCGATTCCATACTGGTTCGATTAAAAGTTTTCAATTTTCTTAACTGGACACTTCGAATGACCGTTTCGATTCCATACTGGTTCGATTAAAAGACATGCTCGTACAAGACGCCAACTCCCCCCATAGTAAAGTTTCGATTCCATACTGGTTCGATTAAAAGTTGGATAGCACCGCCAACTGATACTCGGATTTCATCGTTTCGATTCCATACTGGTTCGATTAAAAGGCACACTATGGACACGCTACTACGAATATAATAACTCAGTTTCGATTCCATACTGGTTCGATTAAAAGTTACGTCCCCAAAGCCTCTTCATACCCTCAAGGTTCGTTTCGATTCCATACTGGTTCGATTAAAAGTACCGCCCATTGAAAATCAATGTGTTATGCCCATCAGTTTCGATTCCATACTGGTTCGATTAAAAGGCACCCATGCCCCGTTTCGCCACGTGTTTAATCTGTTTCGATTCCATACTGGTTCGATTAAAAGTGCCCGTGCCGATGAGGGCATAGAAGCGATGATCCAGTTTCGATTCCATACTGGTTCGATTAAAAGTCAAAAATGCAATTCAAAAACAGTAGCCCTCTCGGGTTTCGATTCCATACTGGTTCGATTAAAAGAAAAAAACAAAAGGAGCGGGGTTTCCTCCCGCAACCTAAGTTTCGATTCCATACTGGTTCGATTAAAAGAGTGGTTGATTCTGGCGGTTTTATACACACAGTCGTGGTTTCGATTCCATACTGGTTCGATTAAAAGTTCATCTACCAATTCAACCTTTATACCGAGTGCTTGTTTCGATTCCATACTGGTTCGATTAAAAGGGTGCGATGCTAGCAAGCACAGGTTGAATCTCGATAGTTTCGATTCCATACTGGTTCGATTAAAAGGATATCGGCAGACAGAACAGACTTCAAGAAATTAAGTTTCGATTCCATACTGGTTCGATTAAAAGTTTTGAATGGCGTTTACACCTGTCAATCTTTTTACCAAGTTTCGATTCCATACTGGTTCGATTAAAAGAAAATAAAGACTGGATCACAGGGTTGCGTGAAGCTTGTTTCGATTCCATACTGGTTCGATTAAAAGTCACCTGTAGCGGGCAAGACTTCTTTGGTAGTGTTATGTTTCGATTCCATACTGGTTCGATTAAAAGAGACGAGGTTAACAATCACAATATCAGAGACAATAGAGGTTTCGATTCCATACTGGTTCGATTAAAAGTATATCGATCATCTGGCGATGGCGTTTCCTGGGTCTGTTTCGATTCCATACTGGTTCGATTAAAAGACGAGTTGACGGCGCGGGTATCCGAGCGTGCGGGTACGAGTTTCGATTCCATACTGGTTCGATTAAAAGTTGATCCAAAAAGAGAGTGATGCAACAGATAATATTGTTTCGATTCCATACTGGTTCGATTAAAAGGCTTAGCAAAAGCCACAGTTATATTGTATCCGGTCCTTGTGGAACGTGTCAAGTCAATTATTATTTCACGCGTTTTCAAGACCCATTTGCTGTCGACCAGCGATTGTGCAAATTCTCTGGGAGTTCGACGGATCCCCACAGAGCGTGGAGTAAATGACTCTTTTTATTAAAAAAGGTAAATGTGTCACTTACTAGAAATTTTAAATTTGTCGGGGTCGACAGCAAATTTCAGATGGATACTGCTGGTAGATAGTGTGTCTAAAGTAGGTTCGTTGCGGGGTTTTTATCTACACCCATCACTTCCTTATTCACCCATCGTGCATCTCGGAGCTGATAGATGATGACGGAGTCTTTTTCGGAATCGGTAATGGCTGCTAATCCGGATTTGACGCGAGTGAGTTGTGCCTTGGTTAATTGACCTTCAAAAACCGAGTTTTGAATCCAATTAAGGTGTTGGCGAAGGTATTTGCATACCTTTGCGACGCGCTTAACTTCGATATCGTAGACGAGGATAATATACATGGCGAGATTCCTTTTAAAATTCCGTAAAGGGCGCGATTTGGAAATCGCTCCTACAAAACCATTAAGCCAGTTTAATGTAGATAGGCATAAGTTTATCCGAAAAAACATTCCTACCACCACGGACGAAGTGCCTGATAATCTTCTATACCCACAAGATGCTTGATGAGTTTATAGCACTCCAAACGGATAAGCCGTTGATAGGAGACATGGCGTTTTAACCGTCGATGCGAAACGGTCTGCTTGAGTTGTTCATCAAACGCAGCAATGAATAGCTTACGTCCCTTTTCATTGAGATAGCATCCATCAACGTTCATCTCAAAATGCCTCGACTCGTCCAGCTGCCGCCGGTTGAATAAACGGAAGATAATCCGGTCAATAATAAGAGGTTTGAAAATTTCGGCGAGATCGAGACTGAGCGAGAAACGTCGGTCTCCAGGTTCATGGAGATAACTGATTGTTGGATTGAGTTGGGTACGATAAATTTCGGTGAGACACGCCGTATACATCATCGAGTTACCAAAGGAGATAACAGCGTTAATTGGGTTGTCTGGAGGACGACGGACGCGCTTTTCAAAAGGAACTTTCAATGCTAAGATTGTATTGAATGCGGCGTAATAGATGTCTCGAACGGATCCCTCATAGCCCATCAATTCATTTGTATTCTTTGAGGTACGGCTTTCTATGCGGATTTTTTCAATCGATTCAATCTGTGCGCTGCAGTCTTTTCCGCGATTGGTGTGATAGCGTAAGATTCGCAACATGTTGAAGACTGCAGATTCAACGAACTCGTGTGCGAGTGGCATGCGTTTGGTTCGTTTTTCATAGTGTTGTACCTGTTTGACCAGGAGGGAACCGGAGTTTAGATATTCGCGAGGGTAATAACTGCCTGCATAGTAGCCGTAGTAATTGAACACGTGAAAGGGAATGTGTTTCTGGGTGAGGAAGTTAAGGAGTCTGGTGTTGAGGTCGAGTTCACCGTAGAAGTAGAGCGCATCGATATCTTCAACAGGGATGGGTATGCGTGGTGCTTCCTCTGGTTCTAAGTAGAGGGTGTTGTCTTTCCGGCGGAGTTTGCCGGGTTGTGTGATATAGTAGTTACGTGACATAATTTGTTTTCCTTGGTACATACAAGCAAAGACACAAACTAACAGTTTGTGCTACAGATGTTATATTAGGAACGACACACGGCGTGTGACTACGACTTTTAACTCCAGCAGAGCTCTTGATAGCTGCAGGATTTGCAGATTTTCATGTAGTCTGCGTGGGGTGGTGTCGGCAGTGCTTTGATTTCATTGACCTTTTCAATGGCGGTCTCTACATCTCGTTCTCTTTCAGGTGTGAGTTCCACCTCGGTGGTGCGTCGTTGGCGCGGGTAGTTGATAACACCTTTCCTGTTCGTCACGCCTTTTTGTTTGAGGAGGTAGAGGTAATAACAAAGCTGCATGATGTGTGCGGTTTCCATGGCAGGACCGGATTTGATGTCATGCAGGACTCCATCCTTATCAACAAAATCTATTTGAACAAGGTTATCAATACTCAACTCTCTGCGTTTTTCGCGTTGATAACTCTCGTCGTGGAGGTGTTTTCCGAGGTCAACGAACTCGGAGGTGTGTTCCATTTCAAGGTGGTTTTGGTAGAACCAGAGTTTGCGTTTGCAGATGTAAAGGTAGTTGATGGCTGTGCCTGTGATGTTGGTGTGGTCTGAGTTTTGCATTTGTGGTTTCTCCCTTTTGAATAGATTATAGAATGTTCGCGCTATGTTCGTCCAATAACAATCCGAGTGTTTCATCGTAGCGAACCTTTATGAACCACTGACCTAACTGACCAAAACGTTTAACCTCATAGAGTTGTCCGTCTTTGCACAATCGTGCAAATTGATTGTAACTAATTTGGGCGATGTAGGCTCTGGCTTCATAGTATTCGCGTGATTCGATTTTCTCCCAGAAATTCTCCTCATAGCACTCTGGCACTACCTCAACGCTCTTGAAGAGTTCATTAAACTCCTTACGACCCTCAGAATCCTCAATAAATGGAATAATGCTTTGTAGATGCCGTTCAAACAACTGTTTTGCCCTATTGAATTTTTCGTGTTCTTTATCATTGTAGCCATCTATATAAACTTCATCAATGATATCTTGAATTTTCGATTCATAGAGGACTCCAATTGATGTAAGGGCACTTAGGGTCCGATCAACCTTTTCTCTGGAATAAATGTAATGATCATTCTCGCCACCTTCCTTGCAGATATACACATCACAGATGCCTTTTTGGCGTTTTCTATTGATTCGACCAAAGCGTTGGATGAGCGCGTCTATCGGTGCTGGCTCTGAAAAAAGACAGTCAAAATCAATGTCAAGTGAAACCTCAACTGTCTGTGTCCCGACGAGGAGGTCTGCATCTGCAAGGTCTTTTTCAATTCGTTCTCGGTCTCTGAGAATAAATCTACTGTGAAGGAGTTTTGCCTTTTCGGCTATACCCTGCAATTCCTGAAACACGTCCTGTGCCTGCTGGACGGTATTACAAACGACTAATACACGTTGCCCTTGCATGAGACATTCTTCAATCAGTGGAATTGCCTCGTGGATATTACCCTCAAGTAACTGCACGCTGTGTCGAGTGAATCTATCACGTTCTTCAGCTGCCATTTCAACCTGTGAAGGAACTTCAAGTACATCACTAATCATGCCTTTTAGGAATTTGGGCATTGTGGCAGTCATGATGCAGAATTTTGCGTCATAGTCTTTGCGAAGTCGCTCTATCATAGTTAGAATAAGTGCGGTTGTATGCGGATCGTAAGCATGAATCTCGTCAAAAATAAAAAGTCCTTTAGACATCTCCGCCATTTGCATTTCAAACCCGCGTATACCGAAAAATGCTTTTAGCAGTTGAAAGGGTGTTAGCACCTTGTAAGGCCGACAAATTTTCTTAGTCAAATCCTGCTGCTCACGAACTTCTGCTGCAGCCTCTTGGTACGTATAATCTTTATCAACAAGCTGCTGATAAACAAAGTAGGATGCTTTCCCGTGCAACATACCAATTTTATCGTCAGATACGAGTTCCTTCAACCGGTTATACATTGCATTGATACTTGCTGTGTAAGGTAACACGTAAAAGACACGATTTCCAAAAGTTTCAGACTGGTTTTTATCAGACCAGAGAAGTGCAGCCTCGGTTTTACCGGAGCCTGTCGGTGCGGAGAGCATGAGCTGTCCTGTGGTTTCCCCAGTATCTTCTTGAAAGGATTCCCATCTGATAAATTGTTGTCCTTTTTGCTCAGCCTTCCCTTTAATCTGTTGCTTAAGGTCTAATTCAAGGTTGTCAAGTGCGGTCTGGACTTCATTCTTGCCTGCCGATGCAAGGTGATCACAGGCGATCATACATCCGCGCATAAGTATGCCGTAGGTGCCGTGCAAGGAAGTTAATTCCCCATCTTCAAAGTCGTTTAAATAGGGAGCTAGAAATTCTCGGTAACCGTTAATGAGTTGATCGGTTGAAGTAACAGGGGTCCATAAGCACTTTGCAGCTGGACACCAGCGAGAGACCAACTCTTGGATTTCCATCAAAACCTCCCAATTTGGTACGAGTTCTGTAATTCGCCTTTGCCACTCTTGGTAGCCATACTCATTTTCTTCCCAGCACGGATACTTATCTACTAATGTGTTAATATCCTTATGGTGTGTTAAAATGGCGAGTGCAATTGCTTGTCTTGCCTCCTGCGAGCATTGAAGATTAACAGCAAACCCCGTAGACAGAATCTCGTGGCGATAATTCCATCGCTTCCCATTTGTGAGTTGCTTTTGAAATCCAGTTGCAGCTTTACCGAAATCGTGAAGCACAACGGCATAAAAGAGATGTTCAAAAAAATTGGGTTCCCCAGCAACGTCTGCTAAAAACGGCATTCGTTCTCGAATACTATTGTATACCGCGAGGCAATTCTCTGTATGTGCTTGAAGTGTTTCTCGTGGATCGCTTTTTGCAAGCAATATCGACATGGATTTGTCCTCTCCGTAGGGGCGTGGTTGCCACGTCCGTTATAAGTGTTTTCATAATCTCGTAGGGACGTGGTCCCCACGCCCGCTTTGTTCGATTCAAGCATCTCTCACCATCTCGAAGGGTTGTCAGGATGCAATTGATCTAATGCCCATTTCATTGGGTTATCCTGAATGTATTGGCGAAGTCGTTGTAAATCTGTGTCGTCTCGGATGACATGATCGTAATAATTTCTTTGCCAAATACGTGTCCGGGGTGTATTGTGGTGTTGGTTAATATGCTTGGTGGATTGGTATTTGAAATAGGCTACGATTTTGCCTAATGCGGGCGAGGGGACCTCGCCCCTACGAACGGGGTTTGTGTCAACGGACGAGGGAACCTCGCCCCTACGAGTGTTGATATTTTCTGGTGGGTGAGAGGCCCTCGCCTCCGTGATACTCCATGAAATAATTCCGTGAAAATGATTGGGCATGATGACAGACTCGCCTAATTCAACAGAAGGAAAATGTTGTGGAATACGGTTCCAACATTCAACGACAATTTGACCTATCTCATTCAATCGCATCTTCCCACCTATTATTGTTCCAAATAAACATTTCCGGTGGCGGACACGGATGGTCACGAAATATGCACCGGGTTGGCTGTAATCATAATCACGTAAGCGCATGGCACGCCGACGAGGGAGATTGGATTTGGAGTTCATGAAAAAATCCTCTCAGCGGGTGAGGGGACCTCACCCCTACCACGTTTGGGTTAGATGCCGGGAAGTTGCGTCTGGGTGCCCGTCACCTTTGGCACTTCATAATCTTTGTCAAGAGGTTTCCGCCCTTGCTCAATTGGAACGCTAAAATCTCCGGGGATACGTTCGTGCAAATAGACACCCCAATCCATTTCAAGATCATGGAGTACCTCACCTTTATACTTAATTGCCTCTGTTACAAGACAATACGCTCGTGTGCCACAAGGGCGGCGTGGAATCTCCGCTGTGAAGTGGGTTGGGAGTGCCTGCACCTGTCCATGAAGTTGCAAGTCAGGAAATGGAAGTATTGTATTTTGATAAGTCGTTTCAGACTGACTCTCTAATTCAATTTCATCTATAGATTTCACAGTTGCCAGATCAGAGGATCTTCCTAAGAGCAACGGATAACGTGGACGCTCAAAAGCCTCCCTTAACGATATGTCAGGTGTATAAAGATAGAGTTCGGGCTCAATAAGAAATTCGCGCCTGTTGATGTTTGATTTCGCATCTAATTTCCCTGCAAATTCATAAACAGTTTCTAAATCAATTGCTTTTCCATTGCTGTGAAAGACGAATCCAAGTGATACATCGTGTGGCGTAACCCAGTCCCCTTTAGCAGCAGTAAGGAGTCCGTATAGGGCAGAAAGCGGTGGCAAGGGAAGTGTCGGCTGAAATCCACTAATAAATAGCGGATTCCGAAACGACGCGACCCATCCGGTAATGTGAACGCGCATCACTTCCATGGGGAATCTCCGATATGAGTTTCTAACTTTTGTGATAACTGAGCAATCACTTTATTTGGTGAATCGTAAATGACTTCGCACGGTAGACTTGTGTTGTCTGCCAATCCACGTAGATCGTCATCTAATTCATCCATGAACCCACTCCGTCTGCCGATGTAAATTGCATCACAGAATCGGTCTTTGTAATCTCCTATAACTTCACACAGAGCATCAATGGATAATTCCCCAGCTCCATCCCGTTCAACTATTAGATTCATGAAAGGGTGATTTCCTCCGTTAAGAACAGACAGAATGATCAGTTTTGGCGTGACATCGGTGAGGTGTGATGTTAGTTTTGCCCCGCCACTAAGGTGTGGTAGTGCTTCTAAAGTTTGCTGGCACCGGCGGACGCGAGTATCTTTTGGAAGTTCCCATACTGGAGTATCACCAATCTGTGTGCCGCCTGCGTTTGCGATAGTCTGTACATAGCTTGCAGCAATGTTCTTATAGCCTGTCCTGTTCACATCCGAAAATGTCCCAACTGCGCTGAGATCCAAGGAGAAAATGCCTTGTAATACACAAGAATAAAATTGGTGTTCATAAGGCACTGGATCACCTTCTTCTTGGCGTGCCATGACCCCGAAATCGTTAGTCGGAACTTGAGGTTCGATTGAAATAAGGGGTGAGCATTTGAGAGGCGATAACCGGGTCACAGTTATATTAACTTTTTTCTTTCCTTGGATTTCGCTTTGTGCTCGCATATAGCCAAAGATATCATCATCGGCATAAGTTACAGGGTCTGCAGCGGTAAAAGCGATTTTCTTCTCACGTTCTATGGGTGAACTCTTCCAGTCATCAAATTCTTGCTCAAGTGTGGTGCGCCACCAGTTTCGCCATGCTTGCCCGGAGACATAGGGATAGGTATTTCGGCCTTTCTGAAGTTTTTTGACGGCAACAATGTTCTCAGTTGCCTGGGAGGCTTCCGTTCCAGCATTGTTTAGTGCGGAATAGGGTGCGTCAATCAGTGTGAGTCCGATAATGTGTTTAGACATAGGTAATCCTCCTAAGTGGATTAAATTTGGGATGTGTCATCTCCATCCGATATGTTATCTTCATCATCATCAACAAAACCTTGCTCTTGCAGCCAATCATGAAGGGTTTCGTAAATCCGAAAAAGCAGCAGATCACGTGTTTCTCTCCAAGGCGTGGCAGCAAAACTATCACTTGCTGGGAAAAGATGTTCCATATAATCGTCGATCGAAAAAAGAGGTTCCGGTGCTCCTTGCTGAATTCTGTCTCGAATAACATACCGCAAGATATTCCGACATTCCCCATAACTTTTTGCACGTTCCAATTGTCTCAGCCGTCTATCACGCCTAGATTTTCTGATGCAATTTGCAATCAGGTCACCAACTTGCTTAATTTTATCAAGTTGTGTCTGTTCCATAGTTCTAACCTCCTTTAGGTAGAGTGAAAGCAATTCCCAATTTCCTCGAGTTTTTCGGGATCTTCTGTTTAGAAAGAATACAAGGATTGAGCGTCCTTCTAAGAGATACTCATATACAAGGTTCGTGCGGTTTTTGTAATCTTCCTCGGATTTAACTTTAGTCCAGTTAACTTTCACATAAGCACTTCGGACAATTATGCGCCAAGCATTTTTAAACTCGCTTTGATACACAACGCGCAAAAACCTAAAGACCGGTGCGGGCATGTAAAAAATTTCAAGTTCAGGTCCCTGGTTGTAATTTGTAAAACAATAGACCTGTAAAGCCATATTCTCATCAGTCCTCATCTCTTGAAATTCAACCATTTTCCGTGCCATGTGGAACAAGCCGTTGCGTGGATTCGCATAGCCGGGGTTATGACACCCAGTTATCTCCCGTCGGAGTTGTTGCTGGCGAACATCTTCAAGGCACACCCGGGTCCAACTTCTCAGTGCTTTCCATGAATTGGAGTGAAGTGTAAGAAACTTTCCACCGGTTCCCATAAAGGTGAGTGGAGACAGTTGGATAGCGAACGTACAAGCAGAACAGTAACCTGCTCCTTCTGCGAAGGTCGGATAGAAATTTCGTAACCTTCCGGAACCTGTTAGCGGAACATTTGTTCTTGAAAGCCACGTGTTCGCGGGTCGTCTACCGCATCCCATACAATCCCCAGCTTCTGCTAACTCAAGGATTGTGTCTAAATAACCTTTACATTCCCTCTTGAGCAATTCGACCTGATCCTGCTTTCGATATGCAGCATTCGTCAAAACACTATTCGGAAAAATGCCGTGCAGATTTCTCCAGCCAACATCTGTTTGCATCAACGGAGCAATATCATTAACAACTTGTTCAAGATCTGCAGTGGTGATCTGCTCCGGTTGTACACTGCGTCCTAACCATTCGCAGATGCTACAGATACCTGCATCGACAAAGGGATTTCCCATTAATTTTTCGTATATTGGCACAGCACTTACCTCCTTTGAAAAAATGTTAGAAATAGATTATACCATATTTAATAACAAATGTTAAGGTAAAATTTGTTTAGACTTCCACCATCCCGAAACCGGCACTGTTTTTATCGCCAAAGCCACATTCATAGCCAGTCTGGATTAACGCCGGACTCCCTGAAACGCGGAATGGACACATTATACCCCTTATCTTGATACCCTTGTAGTCTACGAGACGGGTGACACGTCCCTTTCGCCTGTCAATATAGTTTTTATCAAAAGCGAAGGTCAAGGTAGCATCGTATGGCACGCGACCGTGGATTGCCTCGTGTTTGCGGATTAGGTTTTGGCAGATGAGTTCAGAGAGAGCAGGATCATCAGGTAGACAGTAGTGCATGGCCTGCTTGCCATCTCGCTCGCGTTTTGTAGACATCGTAATTGGGGATAGGCACCGGAATTGCATCTCTGATTGGAAGCGCGGGATACGCGGTACGGTTACATCTCTGACCCGCAATTGATGCTGACCAAAGGATAAGCTGCCCTCGGTTAGCAATGTATCCGCAAAATGAGATAAGAAGCGTTCCACTGGTGAAGAGACCGACCACGTTAAAGTTGAACCGAAGTGGATCTTCTCACCAATGATATGCCGACGTTTCGCCATGAGTTGCGAGAAGGTGAAGAGTTTGAAACGTTTCTCCGCAGCAGCGTAGCCCTCCTTGTGAAGAAAGGAGGCGTATTCCGGATCAGATTCGGCGAGGAACCGGTAGATGACACCGGCAAGTTGGTAGTTATAGTTGATAGGAAGGCTGATCCCGTCTCCAACATCAGCAAGGATTTTGATGCGCATAACTGTCCCTCTAAAAAATATAGGAAATACTCCATTAGTGATTAAACATTGTTTCTTCCACGGCAGTTCTAGCAATAGGGGTTACATCATTTGTTATAGCGACCTCATCATCCAAGCCATCAACGAAATTGCCATCTACCCATAAAGCAAATTGTGCTCCTCGCCTTCGCCACCCTGTGCTATGTGGGTACCAGTCGTAATAAATTTCCACAACTCGGATTGGTCTCTTCCTGTCTAATAAGTTTGCCATATAGAGGAAGCTTTCATTTTTTCGTTTATTCGTAGGTAAGGTATCAGATCTATTACTCCGAATCTCTCTAGATAGGTACATCGTTAATTCTGTCGACGCAAGAAGTAATAACACCAAAATGATTGCAGCCACAATCTCCATGTCGATCAAAGATTATGTCCACGATTTTGCTCCTTTCAGCGAGTTTCATTATTTCATTAATTTATTACTCAAAATTACATTGGTATTAATAATTATAATCGATAAAAATGGATTTGTCAAATTTTTTTAACAATATCAGCGAAGCAAGTCGAATTCCAAACTGGTTCGATTAGAAAAGAACAAGACGTTGTATTACACAACAATACATGTTTCTATTCCAATATGGTTCGATTAAAAGTTCATGGAAACCATAAAAGTATTATACACGATTCTTATAGGAAGTGTCAAGCCAATTCTTAAACCCGTCGCTTTCAGTGAAAAGGGATAGCATAATCCTGCAAATCCGATAAATCCTGATTCTGACAAGCACCAACCAACCGCCCTTAAAATAGGTAGGCGAGGTTTCCAAATTTTGCCCACACGCGGCAAAATTTGTCTTTGCTTTACATTTTACGCTACGAAGGCATAATTTGTCTTAGATTTACATTTCCCGATCTATGCCGACAAAATTTCGGTAGACACGACACTATGGATAGTAGAACGGATTTAAGTTGATAGATTCGATTGATTTGGCTCAAGAAAAGCCATTTGCTTAGCAGCAATTTCGTCGGGAGAAGCAAATTCCTTGTGCCGTTCATGTTCCCCCCAAATTGTTTCTAAATTTGGGGTACACGCGTAGTCCGTGAAAAAACGTGAGACATCGTCTGATTTCCTCAGTTCAGCAAACCGGTCTTGAATGAGAGCAACGTTGTGTGAGTCAAGCTCAATCCCTATTGATTTTCGGTCCAATTGCTCTGCCACAACCAGCGTTGTTCCTGAACCTGCGAATGGATCGAGGACAACATCCCCGGGATTTGTTGAAGATAGGATAATTCTGAGAAGGAGTTGAATAGGTGCCTGCTGTTTGTGTAAGCGATTTCCCTCGGTATCTCGCAACGCTTCATCACCTGCAAAATAACCTGAGGTCAATTCACGAATATCATCCCATACATCGGTAACAAACATTCCGTTTTCGCGGGCGTGCTTATAGTCTGCTGGTAGCGGAGGGTCAATACGCAGACGATGGAAAACACGCGGTGTTTTACCTTTGGTGGCAAACGCAATAATCTGGTAGTGCTTACCAAAACGCTTCGTTCCCGGCACTGCCGAGGTCTTCTTTTTCCAGATAATCAGGTTTTGAAAAGTCCATCCGGCATCGCGTAAACATCGTAGTACAAATTCAGTGTTCTTCTCGCGCTGCATAAAATAGATCGCGCCACCATCGGAAGTTGATTTATACACTTTGGTACAGATTTCGCGCATCCA
Source organism: Candidatus Poribacteria bacterium (assembly GCA_028818705.1). Lineage (GTDB taxonomy): Bacteria > Poribacteria > WGA-4E > WGA-4E > WGA-3G > WGA-3G. The sequence continues at coordinate 15,624 of JAPPNJ010000012.1, read as the reverse complement.
GTCCCAATATTTCTCTGGCGGCAGATTATCATTCCATGCATTGTATGCCTTATCCTGATTGAAGGGAGGATCAAGAAAGGAGAGGTCTACTTTGGAGGCAAAGTCATCCCTATCCAAAGCAGTTGTGCAGCTGTCATGGAGGACGATGCAACTTTTTGCAGATAAATTACCCATAACAATAACGTGTTTTAGGAACTCTGGTTCGATTAAAAGGCTTGGCAAAAGCCATAGTGATATTATACGCTATCCTTGTGGGATGTGTCAAGTCCATTATTATGGTGAATTATATAAATAAGTTTACATATCTTCTGTAGGAGCGATCTCCAAATTATGCTTTTATAGCATAATTTGTCTTAGATTTACATTTCGCGACCCAGGGCGCTGAGAGTCGGGAATCGGAGTTCCCTCCTACAATTCAAAAATGTAATGTTAATTCTAAAATCTACTATATTTCACCCGTTAGCACTTCATAGAAACCTGAGACCCCATCAACACACCAGCCATCGCAGACATATTCAGTGAAACCCAACACATTACCAAAGACATCAGATACACAGAAAACCCAAAATCCGTGTAATCCGAGATTCAGACGAACACCAACCTGCAACTATCCACCCACTTCCTGCAGGAGCGAACGCTGGACGCCATATTCGTGCCAATCCTGAAAATCCCAAAATCCTGTAAATTCTGATTCAGATAAATTAATAGGAGAGGTTTCCAAATTAGAATTTCCACAGAGTTTTGGAGCACCAACTCTGCAGATGCCGTCCCTACGGGGCTTAGTGGTGTAAGACAAACGTTTTTCTATACAAATGCCGTCCCTACGGGACTAAAGAGCGAGGAGTCTGCCCGATTGATGTCTAAGCCCGGTGCGGTTGGGAAACCGCACCTACCAAATGGTGGTTGTTGGCAGTCGGGAAATGTAAAGCTAAGACAAATTGTGCTTTAGTAGCACAATTTGGAAAGAATCAGAATCAAAATCAACGGTATTCATGCCTTATGGGCATGAACCGGGTATGAATGCTATAAAGCATTCACCGGGTATTCATGCGAATCAACGGTATGAATGCCTAATGGCATTCCCCGTATGGCATTCACCGCCTCCTACAAGAGTGGGAAATCATCGAAAAAAATCAAAGCCCCATACGGAGGGCGACTGCTGCAAGGAGGATTAACAGAGAGACGACACCCATTAGACTGGATACCATTGCCATCCGGGAACGGAGTTTATCGACCTCTGGTGGGAGTTCTTCTAAGTTCGGATCCAATACTTCAATCGCGGCTGCGAGTCGGGGTCCGAAGAACATGCCGTGCAGTGCTGTAAGGATCATGAGTACGAAGAAAAGCCCGATTTTGATAAGGAGTGTCCGCATGAAGGCGTTAGCGAGTGGCGTAGAGGTGGTGAGGTCTACAGCAAAGAAAAGGTTGATGATGCCGGTGAAAAACAGCACGCCGACACATCCCCATACGATAGGTTCAAAACGTTTGCCTATCTGCGTTAGCAGTTGAATGCGCTGGACAGGAGGTAGGTGCTGTTTGAAGTGCGGGACAATCACCATCGCTAAGATGAGGTTGCCACCGACCCATATAACGGCGGCGATGACGTGTAGCCAGAGAACTAAGAGTGAGAATATATCCATTTTTGAGATTCCTTTATACTATCGTTGAAGTTTCAAATTTCACTATAGGGATTAGGTCTTTATTTTTAACCCCCTAAATCCCCCTTATCAGGGGGACTTATCAATTCATCTGCAGAAGACGCTGCGGACGGACCCGAACGGAGCGGACTAAATCCGCCTTATCAGGGGGACTTATCAATTCACCCTACAGGACTATTTGTTTTCGGTATGCTGAAGGTTTTCAATGTCATTGATAGCTGCCTCAGCACGAGCGATGAGTTTCTTTCGCTCGTCAGTGCTGAGAGGTACGGGTGCGAACCGGTGGTAATCACACTTTGTGAGGATATCGACCAATTCTTCACGGGTGTGTTCAGAAACCTCTGCCTGAAGACATACCTCGCGTGCTGCGTCAATGTTACGTTGTGATAGTGCTAACGTGCCCACCAGATATTGGTAGAGTATTTGCGCGAGTGCATTGGCGAACGGGGTTGCCTCGTTAGGAGGGACGTTATGTCCAAGTTCTGCAAGCGCTGTGTGTGCTTGGGTAACGGGTGTTTCGGGAGGCATTTCTCCGTTATCAGGCACCCTTTCAGCACGTGTCGCTGCGCGTGGTACGATGCTTGCGAATGGATTGGCAAATCCGGTACGATACCAGATAAATCCCGCTATCAGCACGCCTACCAGCAAGATTGCTAACGCTAAAACCACCCAGAATTTCCAAGATGTGTCCTCTGTTTCAAGATCAACGGCATCGTTAGGGTTTGGACGGACGGAGAGCGGAATAGGGTCTGTCTGGGTTGTTGCGTAAACTGCGCGGCTCGGATCGAAGTAGGCATACGAAATCGAAGGAATACGCAGTGTGCCTGTCAAGGCGGGGGTTAGGGTGTAAGCGTAAGCTTGATGTGTCGGTGTAGCGTCGCTGGTGATATTCGGTCCATTCACAATAACCCCAGTCAGTGCTGGCAGCGTGGGAGGTGTGACCGTCCGCATGTTTCCACGTCCAGAGACTCGAACGATAAGCGTCAACGCACTTCCGACTTGTACCCAGCTCCGCTCAAGTTGGGCGGAAATCTGGTATTCACCGATAGCGCCGCTAAATTGAGGGGGTTTGCCTATCTCTGGGAGCGGTTGCACAGTCAGCGTCAAGGGTGCTGTTTTTAAGGTTTTGCGTCCTTGGGGGAATGGAAGGTCCAACGCAGCGGGGTCAAGAACAAGCCTCCCGTTTTTTTGTGGATACAATTTGCGGACGTGTTCCTCAACCCAAAACGTTTTTCCTTGAATGTGTTGGGTGTACGGCGGGACTGTCGGGAGCTCCTCAACTATAAAATCAGGAAACGCCGGCAGTCGTGGTATTGGAGATTGTCGAGTAGGGAGGATCGTGGTGTAGCGGTAGCTGAAAGTATACGTCAACGGTGCATTGAGGTACGGGCTTGTCGTATTAACCTCGGCTTCAACTTGGTGGATCCCGCCCGTTAGGGCATCCTGATAAGTGTCAGTGCCGCTGACCCGGATCGAACCTGGATTTGCGAAATAGAAGCTGCCTTGATAGTCAAATTGGATATCGGAGAGCGAAAAGTCGCCGATGGCTTGTGGAATGAGTTCATAGACCCATGCCATCGAAACCGCAATCTGGTCGGATTTAAGCCGTGGCACGGTATCGGAATGCAACGGGACAGCGAGGAATGCGGGAAGGAAATTGAATTTCGGTGCTTTAATGTGTTTGATGAAGGTGTCCCCAGAGATGGTGAGTTCCAACCGTGCCTTTTCACCAAATTGGATGTGCCGGGGTTTCACGACGGCAGCGACGTTGACAACAGGTGATGTTGTCTGTACCTCGCGCCGCGCTTGGGCAGAGACAAAGAGATGGAAGATCGTGAAAAGAAGGACACACCAAGTAGCTACAGGCATTCTTTTATCAGGGTTACCAATCTTTTTCACGCCGATACCCGCTTTTGCGGTGTTTCTGTAATAACGCTTGTCGTAGCCTATTCTCATTCTTACGCAAAAGTTCCAAGAGGCGAAGTGATTCTGATTCGCCAATATTGTTCGGTTCGGCTTGTGATGCAGCGTCTTTGTCAGGCTGCGGTTGCTGTGCGAAGTCTGCCTGCTGTTTTAGGAGTTGCTGTGCCAATGCGAGGTTGTATTGTGCATCGGCATCTTGCGGGTTCAATCGGAGTGCGTGTTTGTAAGATTCGATAGCACTTTCAAGGTCTCCAGTTTTGAATTGGGTGTTTCCCAAATTGTAGTGGATATGTGCGAGGTCTGGGAGGTCTTCGGTCTGTTTGCTATGCCTTGAAAGCGATTCCTGAAATGCGCGCATGGCTTCATTAAATTTGTCTTTTTTATAGAGTGCGGTGCCGAGGTTATAGGGTGCAACTGGCGTATCCATATTTTCAAAGGTTGCCTGCTGAAATGTGGCGTGTGCTGCGTCATAATTGCCGAGCGAATACGCCGCATGTCCAGCGTTTAGCGTGCGCTTCCAACCGCCCACCCATCCGACGAGGACGCAAGCAAAAACAGTTATAAACAAGCAGCAGAGTATTTTGTTTCGCATGCTATTATTATATCAGATAGTTTTGTGATTTGCAAGGGGTTGGTGGCAGGAAATAAAAAAGGCGCGCTTTGCAAGCGCGCCTATAGAAACCGTGAAAAGTTCTATTCGCGTTTGAGGTCTGCCCAAACGGTTGACAACTTACCTACCGGATCAACATCAAGGGCACTTTGTGCTTCGGCGAAAAAACTCTTCTGATCCTTCGACTTCTGAGGATAGATTTCGCAGACTTTATGCGTGTTCTCGTCAAAGTGTAAATTGATGTATGCAGCACCGCCGGATTCGCCACATCGATACAGAACGACATTACCGCCTTTTTGGAGTTCGACTTCGATGTTGTAATGGACGATCTGTGCGCCGCCTGTCCATGTGGAGTCGTTATACCACTTCTCCCCGTTAATCCAAATCTGTGCGTAATCATCATGCGCAGGGGACATGATTGCTTTCATATCCTTGGGTGCTTTAACAACGCACATAACATAAGTATCGATATTATCACTAGGACCGTCTCTGTTCATATTGTCCTGACTGGCGACATCCAGTTCAAAGACCGTCCATTCTCGGGGGCCACCGTTCGCCTTTTTCCAGTTCATTTTAACGGTCTGCGTCATCTTCAAACCTTCAATCGTCGAAAGTTTGGGTTGCGTCAACTTGCCGTTGGTGCCCAGCTCAATGAGATCCTTTGGAGCAGAACCTTGGAAACCGCCGTTGTTTTCGTAGTTCCCGTCGGGCCCGTACCACAAGGAGATCCAGTTATCAACATCGCTGTGGTTTTCCCCCAACTGTGCGGCGGGTGCCTCTGCGAGCCAATCTTTCTCCTTCAAGGGACCGCCCTTGATATTGACTTTATGTTTCTGTGCGAGCGCGAGATGTGAAATACTCACAATGAGTGCGAACATAATCGCGATTGCGAGTGTAAACCGATAAAACCTTTTCATTTGAGTCTACCTCCTGATAAGTTAAAGATTGAAGGTGCTAAGTTGAATAGATGTGTAACTTAGCTGCTGTATTAGTTCGCAGCGTAAAAATACTGCAAATTTACTTCAATGAACTATAGTGTGTTTTATTATGGCATTCTGACAAATTTTTGTCAAGAAAATATTTTGGTTATGAGTTATAAGTAGCGAGGGCAGCCACAAGGGCTGCCCTACATGTTGAGCTGCAAGCAGATAGTTCTAAACTTGGTATAAATAGGCGTTAATTCGATTTCTTTAGTTCGCCCCAGTGGGTTGGCAGTTTGTCCTTTGGGTTAACCGCCCGGAATCCGGTATCGAACGCTTCGACTGCTTGCGAAAACCTGGTCCCGCCCACGAACCCTCCAAGAACATAGATTACGCCATTGACGGCGACTGCCGGAGCGATTTTTCCTACGGGGATCGGTGGTATGACTGTCCATCTATTTAGACTCGGTTCATAGACATCTACTGATGTAACCCTTTCAAACCCATTGTTCAGAGCGTAACCCCCTATCAGATAGACTTTCTTATCAACGGCAACGGTGTCAAAAGAGTATCTGGACATTGGCATATCAGGGAGTTTACGCCATTGGTTAGTTCTTGGGTTATATTCCTCAATCCTTGTAAAAAACTGGTCAGCAAGCGGACCGCCCTGCCGAGGTGAAACCTCCCCGCCAATGGCATAAATTTTTCCATCAATAACTTCTGTATTAACCCAGTATCGCTTTGTCGGCATACTGGCGCGCTTTTCCCACCGATTCGCTAACGGGTCGTAGGCTTCAACGAGGTCAGTGGCGACTTCAACATCGCGCTGTCTATCAAGAATTGCCCCACCGATAGCATATATTTTTCCACCAAAAACCGCGGTCCTAAATCCGCTGCGAAGTGTTGGCATATCCCGCGTTCTGGTCCATGTATCGGTTCGTGGATCGTAGACTTCAACGATTTTGTGTCGCTTCGTACCCCGAACCTTTCCGCGACTGTATCCGCCAAACACATAGATTTCACCAGCAAAAACAGCAGCTTGCGCAGCGATTCGTGGTGTCGGTAGATCCGCACCCTTGCGCCATGTATTAGTTAGTGTGTCATAAATTTCCACTGTCGGAAGCGCAGCCCAACCCGGTCCTCCCTTGTTGCTATAAGGCACGCCGCCGATGATATAAATTTTGCTACCAACAACAGCCCTCGCGACCCCATTTCTTGACGTCGGGACTTCGGTCTGTTGCACCCAAAAGTTAGCATCACCGCTCTCTACGAACATAACAACCAACAAGATAATAAGAAGCGATTGGAAGTTTCGGGGATTAAGCATAAACATGGAATGTCTCCTTGCCAATATAGATAACAGACAGTTTATCAGAATATACACCAGAAAGAGAAATCTTTTGTTATTAAAGATACAATTTTAGGGTGAAAAGGGTGCATAAAATGCATTGTAGCACAAATGGTGAGACAAAGAAAAAGCCCTTGTCCAACAGAGAGACAAGGGCTTCGTTAGATTTAGCGGCTCTGTTTGATGTCCGCCCAGGTAGTTGCTAACTTTCCAGCAGGTTCGACATCAACAGTCATACGGACTGCATCGAGGAAGGATGCCGCATCCATTCCCTCTTCGGGATAGATGGTAACAGCATCGTTGGTTGCATCGTCAAAGTGCAAGTTGAGATATGCGGAGCCACCGGATTCACCACACCGGTAAAGGAGGACATTGCCGCCTTTTTGTAAATCAACTTCAACGGTATGAAGAATCGTTAGGGGGGCACCTGTCCATCTGGAATTGTTGTACCATTTCTCACCGTTAATCCAGATTTGTGCATAGTCATCATGTGCGGGTGCCATCACGGCTGACATATCACTCGGTGCATCAATAAGAGCAATGACGTAGGTATCAATGTTATCAGCAGGTCCATCTCTATTCATGTGGTTGTTGTCTACAGGGTCTAATTCAAAGACAGTCCACCCGCGGGTGCCACCGTGGTCGTCACCCCACTCCATATCAATGTCTTCTGTCATGAGCAAGCCTTCAATCGTTGAGAGTGAGACTTGGTCGAGTGCGCCGCCGGAACCTTCACTAATAAGATCGATTGGGGCAGAAGCTGCGAAACCGCCGTTGACTTCATAGTTACCATCGGGTCCGTACCACAGGGAGATCCAGCTATCGACAGCACTGCGGTCTTCTCTCAGGGCGTCAGTGTTGGGTTCTGGATTTTCTAAGAGCACGTCTTCTGCAAGGGGACCACCGGTAATTGCGTTAGCCTGCGCAAATGCGAGATGGGAGTAACACATGCCTAAGGCGAAAAGAATAGCTACTGCTGTGTAAAACTTTTTCATTCTTGTTCTATATCCTCTTTAATAGATTATGGTGAATTCTAAAAATAAATTCATACCTCTACTCCCTGGTAGGCGAGGTTTCCAAATTTTGCCCATAGGCAGCAAGATTTGTCTTTGCTTTACATTCCGCGCTGTTGCAGAGTGTATAGGTAATTCTATAATCCACCATAGTTAAGGGTTGAAAATGGCTGGGTTGCATAGTAGGGCTCCCCAGACTTCTCTAACACGTTATAAAACGCTTAAGCAGCGTCTAACATTACAATATTAATTTATTGTAACACCTCGACAGGGATTTGTCAAGAGAATTTTAATTATCAGTTATCAGGGGTAGATTGTCTGAATCATGAAAGTAAAGGTTAGGATAATAGAAGGAGATCCCTGCCCCAGGGTAGAGAGGCAGGGACTCTGGTTTAGTCGTTGCGTTTAATGTCCGCCCACGTCGTCGTTGCCTTTCCGGTAGGATCGACAGCTAAGACACCGGCGACTTCAGAAAAAAAGCTTTTCTGATCATTCGCCTTCTGAGGGTAGATTTCGACAGCGTTGTGGGTTTTATCGTCAAAGTGCAGATTCATGTAGGCGTGTCCACCCGATTCACCACACCGATAAACAAGGACGTTCGCGCCCTTAACCAACTTGACTTCAATATTGAAGTCAACCTGGAGTGCTGCGCCTGTCCACCTGGAATTGTTGTACCATTTCTCACCGTTAATCCAGATCTGTGCGTGGTCATCGTGTGCTGGCGACATCACGGATGTCATAGCCTCTGGTGCGTCAATAACACAGACCGTATAGGTATCAATGTTATCGATGGGACCGTCGCGGTTCATGTGATGTGCGTCGGCTGGATCGAGTTCAAAGACCGTCCACCCCCGTGGTCCGCCATTACCTTTTTTCCAATTGACATCAATAGTTTGCGTCTTATTCAAACCCTCAACGGTCGAGAGTTCGAGTTGCGTGAGTTTGCCACCCGTGCCTTCGTCAATAAGGTCTTTTGGTGCGGCAGCAGCGAATCCACCGCTGTTTTCATAGTTGCCGTCGGGCCCGTACCAGAGGGTAATCCAGTTTTTGTTCTTTGAATGGTCCTCGTTCAATTCGCCGGCAGGGTCTTTCAGCCAATCGCCCTCTTTTAAAGGCCCGCCTTTAATGTTGACTTTCCCCTGCGCGAATGCAAGGTGCGATATGCTCATACCCAGTGCGAAAATAATCGCTACGGCGAGCATGAATAGATAAGCTCTACGCATTGAAGTTTTTCTCCTTATAAACATTGTAATTTAACAGCAAGTTTTTCCGAAAGTTGAGTGAATCTGAGTGTAACTCGGATTCACAGATAAATTATACATTATATATTGTAAATTATTAAAGAAAATTTGTCAAGGCACAAAGAAAAAATAGGGGTATTAGTTTTAGGTTATTGGTTATAAGTTAAGAGTCGGGATTTGGAAAGAATCAGAATCAACGGTATGAAGCTCCTATGGGCTTCAGAATCAACGGTATCTATGCCTTAAGGCATAGACCGGGGTATGAATGCTATAAAGCATTCACTACCTACAAGAAGAGGCGAGGCACAGAATCAAAATCAACGGTATGAATACCTAATCAACGGTATTCATGCCGTGTGGCATGAACCGGGGCATTCACCGCCCGCCCAAACGGATTTGTTAGAAGGAGTTTAGTCTGATGGATAGGCTTCTAAGGCGGCTTGCCACTTCGTGAGTTGCGCGACGCGCTCGGTAGGATTTGCGGGGATTTCAAGCGGTCTGCCACGCGTATCAATCACCAATCCAACAACGCCTCCCATGACTTCTGCTTCGACGGCATTGCCGCGTCCTGCCCCGAAATCAAATCGGCGCGAGGGCTGGAGTTTCACTGCTGCCTTTTCACCTAATTCCAACGGATAGAGACGGAGTTCGCCGCACGGTACTTCCTGTGTGACAGTCGGGCTGCCGGGGAGATGTAGTTCAACAGAGAGACACTGATCACCCGCATTGCCAACGCCTATCGGGGAAATGCAAGTACCTAAATGAATGAGGCAGTCTCGTTCAAAGACATGGGTAGCAGCTTCCGGGTTGACCTGAGCAAGTACGCCGAGTTGTGGCATCATGAAGATGCTGTCTACGGCGAGATGAGTTACACCTTCGGGTTGAAACGCGTCTATCATCATGAGCATGGCTTGCTGCCGGCGGGGTGCGTGCGATAAGACGCCCCCGCTGCCGACGATCATATCCAAATTGAGCATGTTCACGAGGGTTTGACCGCTTTCTGCTTGATCGAAGGCTTCAGAGATTGTGCGTTGCTGCTGGACACCGCGCAATTCGACAGCCAACTGTTTATGCTGTTCAAAAGCCAGTCGGAGTGCTTCCCGCGCAATTGCCTGTTCGAGAATCAATTCCTGCAAGGTTTGCGGGATGGTCGTCGGACGAATCATCTTGTTCTTGATTCGGTTGCGGAGATCACCCACCTCGATGTCAAAGGGTACCCAACGGAGGACGTTTTCCAATCCTGCTTCAGCGAGGACATTGGAGACGCTGTAGCTCATGCCGAGGTTGGCACTGACGGTTCGGTTAAAGATTGCTTCTGCTTCTCTGTTCTTAAAAACAGAGAAAACGTCGGTCGTTGCACCGCCGATATCGACACCGACGACTGCGATATCCTGTTGGGCAGCGACGGTCTGGATGATCTCGCCGACTGCCCCAGGCGTCGGCATAATGGGGGCGTCCGTCCAATCAATGAGTTTTCTGTAGCCGGGTGCGTGTGCCATGACGTGTTCGAGGAATTGATCCTGAATCTTATGGCGAGTTGGCATGAGGTTTTCACGTTCCAAAACCGGACGAAGGTTGTCTACCATCTCCAGCGCCATTACATTCTGCAATCGCTCTTGAATCGCTTCGCGTGCGTCTGTGTTTCCGGCATAGATAAGCGGGAGTTCATAGGCGATGCCCAATCGGGGTCTGGGACGTGCGGCGGCGATAATCTCTGCTAACTCAACGACGTGCGAAGTTGTGCCACCATCAACGCCACCCGACAGGAGCAGCATGTCAGGTCGGAGGTGTCGGATACGTTCGATTTTTTCGTGAGGAAGGCGTTTATCGTTAGATGCGATGACATCCATGACAATTGCCCCTGCACCGAGTGCGGCGCGCTCTGCGCTTTCTGCCGTTAGATTACGGACAACCCCTGCTACCATCATCTGGAGTCCACCGCCGGCACTACTGGTCGATATGTAGATATCGACACCTTCGTCCCCGCGCTGTGGTTTGAGAACGGTGCCGTTATCGAGGAGTTTGCGCCCAGCGAGTTCCTCAACCTCGGTAATGGCATTGATAACGCCGGCTGTTACATCTTCAACGGGTGCTTCAACAGTGGTAGGTGCCTCACCTCGCACGATGAGTTGATATTCCTCACCCCGCTTCTCAATAAGAATTGCTTTTGTCGTCGTGCTACCGCAGTCGGTAGCGAGTATAGAGCGGATCTCGCCCGCTGGTTTGTTCATACGTTTGCTTGGTCTCCGGTTTGAAATATAGTAATAGTTGGTGGTCAGCGGTTAGGTCGCTGCGCTTTCAGCGGCCAAGGTTAATAACCATCAGCCATCAGAACGTTCCGCTTCGCTCCACTTTCAGTATTCAGTAGATCATTGTGGATATTACAACGTTCAATTCCGCGAAGCCATTGCCACAAACGAGTTACTGACTGCTGACTGCTGACCGCTAATCGCTAATAACCTAATTGCTGCAGGTATTTGCGGTTGACGGTCATACGTTCGAGATCCGAACGATCTTCGACCTGTCCGGGACATGCCGTGACCCAGCGGTCATATTTGAGTTCCTCAAGTGTGGACATGATGCCCGGAAAATCCATGACGGTCCCTGCCCCAACGTCTACCCAACCGACATCGTACGGCGTGCCGTCGTCGCCACCGGTGACACTGCAATAGTCCTGAAGGTGGACGTAGACGAGTGAATCACTATAACGGCGGATGGATTCAATCGGATCGAAGCCCCAAAGTGCGGAATGCGATACGTCTATGCAAAGCTTGCACTTTCGGAGGAGGCTCATGTATTTCGCCCAATCGTCAATGGAATCGACCGTGGTGTTGGTGTGGATGTGGTAACAGACCTCCAAACCGTATTGTGCAGCGTATTCTGCCCAGTCTTCGGAGACATCCGCGAGTGCCGCAAGGTCTTCATTATTAACCGGACGGTCCTGTGGTTTGCCTGCACCCATGAACATGAAACAGTCGGCTTCAACTTCTGCAGCGAAGTCGATGCGCCGTTTATTAAGTTCCATCTGCTCAGTGTCTTTGTCGATGGGTAATCCGCGTGCTGTGACAGCAGCAACGGGAAGATCTACATTACTACATACCTGTCGGATGCGTTGTGGTGTACCGACCCAATCTAAGGACTGGCGCATCTCCCAACCGTCCCAACCTGCGCCTTTCAGTTGGGTTAATAGTTCCTCGAAATCAGGCGTTTGCCAGCGTAACGTGCTATATCCAAATTTGAAACCCATAGTATCCTCCTTGTTTTTGGCGGTTAGTTATTGGCTCGCTCCACTTCGTTCCGCTTTCAGTAGTTAGAGCGTTCCGCTCCGCGAATCAAAATCAGAATCAAAATCAGAATCAAATCAACGGTATGAATGCCTTAATGGCATTCAAATCAACGGTATTCATGCCTTAGGGCATGAACCGGGGTATGAAGCCCGTGTGGGCTTCAAAATCAACGGTATAAAGCCTATAAAGGCTTTACCGGGGTATGAATGCCGTGTGGCATTCTCCGCACTCTCAGCGATCAGAAAGGGGTTGTGGATATTACAAACTTCTGACAGCCACAAAAGAATTACTGACTGCTACCTAAGATATTATAGCACAATCAGAAAAAAATTACTTGCTATATAACATCGGCATTTGTTAGACTATATCCGTAAAATTCAGGGATCCTCCCTGACTATGCTTTTTTTGAAGGAGAAACCATGGATAAAGTGAAACTCGGTTTTATCGGAACCGGCGGGATGGCTGGCGCGCACATGCGCAATCTAAAAGATAATTTTGAGGATGTTGAATTTTCTGCGATGTGCGACATTTCCGAGGACCGTGCGAAACAGCGTGCTGAAGAATTCGGTGGCAACGCTTATATCGACTATCGCGTGATGTACGACAAAGAGGATCTGGATGCGGTTTATATCTGCACACCTCCTTTTGCCCACGGTGAACAGGAACAGATCGCCTGCGAACAAGGCATTGCGATGTTTATTGAGAAGCCGATCCATAGCGAATTAGAGCCAGCAATCATTATCAACGAAGATATTGAGCGGAGCGGTGTGATTACGAGTGTTGGTTATCACTGGCGTTATGGTGGCAATGCCCAGAATGCGAAAGAGATGGTGGATGCGCAGCCACAAATTCTCGGTGCCCTTGGATATTGGATAGGTGGTATGCCTGGCACGCCGTGGTGGCGCGTGCGCGCAGAATCTGGGGGTCAACACGTAGAACAGACGACACATATCTTCGATCTCGCTCGTTTCCTCGTTGGCAGTGACGGTAAAACTGTACATGGTGTTGCAGCAAGCGGTAGTATGGAACATATTGAGAACTATGATATCGATGACATCAGCATGGTGAACATTGAGTTTAAGAACGGTGCTGTTGCCAACATTGTCTCCAGTTGCGCCATGGAAGGATTCGGCCGCGTTCATCTTGAGGTGTTCACGCGTGGATTGGTTGTTACCGTTGGCGGCGCGAACGAAATAAATAAAGGTGGAGAGACAGAATCGCTTTCAAACGAAGGTGGACAGGATCGGGATCGCGTCTTTATTGACGCTGTGAAGAGTAGGGATAGTTCAAAGATCCTATCACCCTATAGCGATGCGTTAGAGACCTTGCGGATTATGCTCGCCGCGAGCACCTCCTTCCGCACCGGTAAAGCAGTAGACTTATAAAAAATAGTGGGATGAGGCAACCTCGCCCCTACGACAAAGAAAGAGAGAATTATGCCAATTAATCAATCCATCTGTTTCGGCGGTTTCAGTCGTGGCAGAGACCCGGTAGACGTTATTAAAAAAGCCGCTGAAATCGGTTATAAATCTGTTGAAATGCTTCCTGCAGAATACTGGTCCGTTGTTAAGGACCACGGGATGCGTGTCGGTATTATTGTCGGACACGCCTCGCTCCCCTCTGGTTTAAACGATCCGAGCAACCACGACCGGATTGAAGATGAGATTCTGCAAAATATCGATATCGCCGCAGAAAATGACATCCCTGGACTCATCTGTTTCTCTGGGAATCGGGAAGGTAGGTCAGAAGAAGAGGGACGCGACAACACAATAGCAGGTCTTTCGCGCGTTACCAAAGCCGCTGAAGAGAAAGGGATCAACCTCTGTGTTGAACTCCTCAATAGTAAAGTGAACCATCCCGACTATCAATGCGACACGACGGCGTGGGGCGTTGAGGTATGCAAAGGGGTTGGTTCGCCGAGAGCACAACTGCTCTACGACATCTACCACATGCAAATCATGGAAGGCGATCTCATCCGGAATATCACCGACTATAGCGAATATATTGGGCATTACCATACCGCTGGCAACCCCGGACGCCACGATCTCGATGACGAGCAGGAGATCTACTATCCTGCAGTGATGCGCGCTATTGTCAATACTGGCTACGAACTCTATGTCGGTCATGAGTTTGGCCCCAAAGGTGATGCGTTTGACGCGATGCAACACGCGTATGATGTGTGTAACGTCTAAATGCACTTAACACAGATTAGCGGGCAGGTCTTAGCATCTGCCCATCTCCCTTCCCTATAATACCGAGTATCACTATAAAGGACCCTGCACATCTTCTACATAGATAAGTAACTCAAAAAAACAGATGATTCGGCGGCAAGCCTCCAGCAAAAAGATGCTGGATGAAATCGGATGTGAAACCACAGCAATTGATAATAGAACGACCACCTAAAACCTATACAGGTTATAAGGAGGAAGTAAAAATGCGGAACGTGATTAAGGGATTACTCTTCACTTTCATTGTTTCTATTGCGTTGAGTTCTATCGCTGTTGCGAGTCTTAAAGATGGGTTGCTTGGGTATTGGCCCCTTGATGAGGCAGATGGAAAAACCGCAGCGGATGCGAGCGGAAACGGGAACGATGCAGCACTTAAAGGGAACGGTGTTTCTTGGAAACCGAATGGTGGAAAACTCGGGGGTGCTGCGGAATTTGACGGCGGTGGTGAGGCTATAGAAGACGACAACGGCGCAGATTACATCAATGATCTCACCGCTATTACGGTTTCGGTTTGGATCAAGTCGGCTGAAACCTTATCTGACCGAGGATTCATCGATGGACGGGACCCGGGCGGCGACGATACCGTGCTCTCACTACGCTATGATGCCGCCGGTTTTGAGGCGGGTGGTAAAGATCTTCTTAAAGCCGGTATCACGACGACAGGCGGGATTCAGCGACTTGAGACTGCAAGTGATATACAGACGAAATCGTGGCAACACATTGTTTTGACATGGAGCAGTGGTAACGAGTTGGCACTCTACATTGATGGTGAACTCGATACGCCAACCTTTAACAGTCCAGAGACGAAAGGGAAACTGACGGATGCCACAAAACTGGTCATAGGAAAAGGCGAAAAGGACCAAGCGCGTTCGTGGAACGGACTCATCGATGACGTGCGTATCTACGATAGAGTGCTGGATGACAACGAAATTGCAGACCTTGCTGCGGGTGTACTTGCCGTTGAAGCGGATGGAAAATTATCAACCGTTTGGGCACGTCTTAAGGCAAAACGCTCACATTAGGGACTGTAATTACCTGAAAGTGAAACCTAACATCGGCGTATAGGAATGCATTTGGGATACAATGTTGGGTTTCACTTATTTGTCTGAATCGCGGATTGCCACGGATTTTGCGGATGACGCGGATTTTAAGAATTTTTGTTTGACCCCGCGCGGTTCACAAGGAAAGGAGTACGCCAACACCTGTGGGATGGGTTTGTAACCCTAACTCCATGAAATATCCGAGTAACTATAGAATTCACTACAGATTTGCAAAGGAGCTACGTATGGCAAAAGCAGAAGTCAGAACTCAATTCACATCACTTCTCAATGAAATTACAATAGAAGTCATATTGAGTAAAACATAAGGATGTGGTAAAATAGTGGAATCAGAGCAG
>JAPPNJ010000037.1 GCA_028818705.1 Candidatus Poribacteria bacterium | reverse complement strand
GGTTTATCACACTTTTTCATAACCTTTTTTTAATCCCAAAACTACTTATTGCGTAATCTTATATGATCCGGTAAGTGTGACAGATGATTCTATCGTATAGTGTGTAAAGGTTGCAGATATTCTCTTATCGGTATATCTGGTTCTGGTTCTGCCCTTTTCATCAACGTATTTGCCTGCTGGTATCTTCAACATCCTTTTACGGGAAATAGATTTGCTTTTTGTACGGGCGGGTGCATAACTAAGTCGTGTAATCTTCCCAATAACCAGTTCATGCACACCAGCGGCTTGCCCGATTCCAGCAAAGATTGTGTCATCAAACCTTTCAGAGAAACCGAAGTGTCGCTCTGCCATGATTGCCTCAACCTCTTCCTGCGAAATAATGTCCAAAAACTCCCTGGCATCATCATTGTTCAGAACACTCGCGATAATATCATCCGTGATTGTTTCCAATAGTCCGCCATACTTGTATGCATCTTCATCCGCACTCTCAAAAGTGAAAATCGCCATTCTTTTGACACCCGCACTTTTGGCTTGTTCATAGCGGTCATCAGCATTTTTGTAGCCAGGAACGAACCCTTGAGCCGCCTTGAATTCCTTCGCAGCACGCTTCTGAGTTTCGACATCACTCCCTGAGTCAGCGATGCGGATCCCTTCTTGATAGTGTGCCTCTGCGGCCTGCTCCGAAACTTGACGCAGTGGCACTGAATAATCCTGTGTCTCAAAGGTAATCCGTTGCTTCGTTTTCTTATGAATCAATGGCGGTAGACTTTTTACCAAGGCGTTGATTTCAATAAGACCTTTGTATTCAGCAACAAGCCCATCCCATCTGAACTTATCGGAACTTGACTCAAGGGTTTTAATCTTGCGTTGACGCACCTCTACGACAGCATTGAAAAATGTCGGTGCGAAATTTTGTGCCTTCTCATAATCAGGCTTGTGTTTCAAAGCCATCACTGCATCACGTAAAGCAGCTTCATAATCGTTCACTCGATAATTGGCTTGCGCGCTTTCCATCAGTTTGCCGTGTTTTCCGGCACAACCTGTTAGGCACAATAATGCAAATACTACGGTTAAAAAACTTGGAAAAAGTAGGTTTTTCATAGAAACTGAAGTGCCATCGTTTATTCAGACCCAAATTTAGCAAAGTTAAGCCAAGTTTTGTCTTTGAAATTCGACAGGTACCAAATACCCCAGTGCCGAATGTGGGCGTTTCTGGTTATACACTTAAAAGCCAAAGAAATGAAGTGCTTATCCAAATCATATTTAATCGTTTCAGCATTAGGCTCGCGTGGGCCACAACCTAAACTTAC
Organism: Candidatus Poribacteria bacterium; assembly: GCA_028818705.1. Lineage (GTDB taxonomy): Bacteria > Poribacteria > WGA-4E > WGA-4E > WGA-3G > WGA-3G. Next base: position 1,548 of record JAPPNJ010000037.1, on the reverse strand, counting down.
GATTACATAAAGCAAAAGCAGTGATAAAAAAGTTTTGCAGTTAATCAACATATCTAATACTCCCTTAGTGGGTTGTCCACTCTAAAGTTAGAGGTTTCCCGTTTGTAGTAGGGCAATTCATTGCCCGTTATTGACTTGTGAATGAGTGATAAATCACCCGACTACCAACCCTTGTACGGGCAGTTTAAGGAGGCTTTTCGGTAAACAGAAAACCACATATACCAAGGCAGCCCTTTCAGAGAAACAAATAGTTTTCAATTTAGCACCCACAGCAGCACTATCCCGTCCCCACTGCCACTTGCCAGTGTCTGACCATCCGGACTAAACGATACGATAGGGTTTGCTTGTGCAAAGATCAGAGGTGCGCTGGAGAGCAATAATAACAGTACGAAAATTGAAATAACCTAAATTTTCATAGGACATTCCTTTTTAGGTAGAATATCTGCAACTATGGGTTGCAGAGAAATGTGCCAGCAGTGGGCTGTCCTACCGCTGGTGGATTTGAGATATTTATAGTGTAATTGACCACTAAATTGATATTACTTTCTGAACACCCATAACCGTATCCGAGCGGTACATGGAACTGAACTCACTCCCATTGGTGAGTATCAAACCATCAGGCCTGAACGCGATACTTAAAATCCAAGATCCATCCTCAATGAACAGATTGACCGCTTGATCAGTCGCTGCATTATAGAGCCAAATACCCATAAAACTCGCTACTGCAAGACGCGTGCCGTCTGGACTAAACAACACACTGTTGATCCCACCCGTATGCCCCATCAGCGTCCAGTTGATAGATGTGGTGAGTAGATATTGGCAATAATCTAAGCGGAGCGGTTTCACCCTTTTATTGCCCTCCTAATAGACCATATCACAGGTTTCAGGAGACTCTATCAAACTTTAACTGCGGAAGTTCCGGAGTGTTAAGGTGTTGTTGGATATAAGGACTGTGTCTTATCTATTTCGGAATAACGAATGCAAAACGACCTCGGTGGTCACGATCCTCATCGGATGCATTAAACAATCTATCAGGATGTTCTTCATCTACAGCATTAAAGGTGCCATTTGCAATCAACCATAGACCGATATCGGTTTCAGGGTGCGGGTATCTATCATCCCGTATGACACTGAAAATCTTCGGTAAGCCTTCACGCGTAAGAACAAACGGTTCACTTCCGACGAAAAAACTTCCCAGCCTCTTCCCGGCTGTCCAGTCTGGTTGGTCGAGAAATTGCAGGCGCAGCTGCGCAGCAGTCTCGACCGGGCACGTTTCAAGCCCCATCTGTTTTGCGCGAGCATAAATGGTATCAAGGGTGGCGAGCTCACCCTCAGCAAATCCCAGCTCCAGCATAGAAACAACAACGATATCAACCGTTATTGCCTCTGCTGCCGTTGGAAAATCTTGATTTTCAAGGGCTTGTGCCGACCATAGGCTAATCCTGCATTTTTCTTCGATCAGTGCACTTAAAAGAGCAGCACCACTCCTATGGATTCCGAGTGTTATGGTAAAATCAGCAGTGAAACTCTTTTCATCGCGCAAAGTAA
>JAPPNJ010000208.1:19410-31270 GCA_028818705.1 Candidatus Poribacteria bacterium | reverse complement strand
TCTGCCTTTGAAAATGCTGACAGTGCTCAGTTTTCTCATTTTCCCGTATTTTTATCCCTTTTCTGGTGCTTTGAAAAATATTGGTGCGCGTGGATGTGCTGGCTGTATTCAAATTACCAGGTTAGGGCAGACACAATTCTAAAAGGAGAAACGAGATGAATATCTACGTTGGCAACGTGCCTTATGCGGCGACGGAAGAGGACCTTGAAGAACTCTTTAGTGAGTATGGTCCGGTCGCTACCGCCACAATTATCCGTGACCGGTACGATGGTCGCTCTAAAGGATTTGGCTTCGTTGAAATGGAAAACCAAGAGGATGGCGAGCGAGCGATAGAAGCGTTGGACGGTCAAGAAATGATGGGACGTCCGTTGAAAGTCAACCCGGCACGCCCTCGCGAGCAACGTCGTGATCGTCGTCATGACGCGGAGATTTAATCTTCTTCACGGCGCTTTGCATGTAAGTGCGTCAACATAACTTGTAGAGTTAGATTGAAGTGATGTCGCTAAGCAGACGGTGCTTGGTATGCTTTGCTGTGATATGACTTGCAAATTTCTGCCCCAGTTTTGGGAACTGTTTTGTTTAAACAGGTCTCAAACCGGGGCTTTTTTGTTCAGAGACACAGGTTAAGAAGGGGATGCGGCAGGGACTACCGCTCTCCCCAGAATCTTTGTCCGTATTAGATTAGTCTTTCCGCTTAAGCATACCCCAAGTGACAGCAATCTTTCCAGCCGGTTCAACTGCGACCCCGAGTGCGGTCAAACCGTTATTCATTAAGTCATTGATATCGTCATCTGACAGGGGTGAGTGGAAGAGACCGACTTCGTCCATTGCTCCAGTGAACCAGTTGCCTGTACCATCCCAAACACCACATCCACCGATATTGACGTTGAAATCAGATCTGCCGTGATTCGACCATCTCCCTGTCTTCTCGGTAGCTTCACCGTCTACGTAAACCTTGGTGAATTCTCGTGTAGCGACAGCAGCCACGTGGTGCCATTCATTAGATGGATGTGGATATGGATTATTATTGATGCCAGCACTGGGTGTCCACAAAGCAACAGTAGTTGGGTTAATAAAACCGAATTCCGGTGAATCGTTCTGCCCCATTATTCCGATGCGATTGCTGGTGATGTTCCCCTTCTTCACCCAAGCAACGATAGTAAACTCGCGCTTACCGTTGAGAAGCCTTTTATTTGTACTGACACAATTGCCTGTACCGTCAAACCCTAAAGCACCACCGAATCGTCCATCCACCCAAATCGGCGCATTGACGATTGTCCCGTGATTATTGTTCCCCGATGAGTCCATCGCCACGTCCCCTGCACCGTCATCAAACAACCAAATACCTACGACTTCGGCACTACTGCTGTTGATAGCAACGAGACTAATAGCCATCAGTCCGAGACTGAACAGAATAACTGTTAAAGCATTAAATTTCATTTGAATCCTCTCGCTTTCTTTAGAGATTTACCGCACCGTGAGGCGGGTTTGTCTTTTTAGCCTATTCCGCTGTTTCTGAAGCCATCAGGACATGTTAACCGTCTGATGCTTTCGCAGCGTTACCAGAAATAGCAGATATGAATATTTTGACACATTTTGCATTAAAATGCAAGTTTTTTTATAACTTTTATTAACGATACCATTTTCCTATTGTAACACAGAATGTATTAATTTTCAAAAAAAATTAGTAGTATGGAGAACAAAATTCTGATAAAATACGGCAGGACAGCACGAATTCAGATTGTTCTTTCATGATAGACAGTGTGGTGATTTTACACGCCAGAGACGGTAGTCCGGTACGACGGTATGTTTGTTAAACTATACACTACGATTTTCATCTTTCTCCTTGGAACTTTACAGACGACTGAAGCAGAAACTAACGCTCCGCTATTTACAGAAGTGACTTCAGCACTCGGTTTTGCGCAAACAGAGGAACCCTGGCCGGCAGGTACGCACGCACTGCCCGAAATAATCGGGAGCGGCGTTGCCCTATTTGATTACGATAATGATACCGCGCTGGACGTCCTGCATATCCGATTTCCGCTACCCGGAAGCACCAATGCTCCTGCCCCCAACCGACTCTTTCGACAACAATCTGATGGAACGTTTATTGACGTTACGGAAGCCGCTGGTATCGGGGACGCGGGTTACGGTCAAGGTGTCGCCATCGGTGACGTGGATAACGACGGCGATGCTGATGTCTATGTGACGAACTATGGACCTGATGCGTTCTATCGAAACAACGGTGACGGGACTTTTAGCCTTGTAGAAGTAGGGACGTTAAACGAGGCGTGGGGAACATCGGCGACCTTCGGCGATTACGACAGAGACGGATACCTCGACCTCTATGTCGCCAACTACGTTCAATACGACCCTGCATCGGTGTGTCGCGGTAAACATAGCGCTCCAGATTACTGTAATCCACAAGTTTTTGATGCAGCTCCAGATCGCTTATTCCAAAATAGAGGTGATGGCACATTCATAGACGTGACACAAGAGACAGGCATTGCCGCAATGCCGGGGAGAGGTCTCGGTGTTGTTTGCCTTGATCTGACTGGCGACGGGTGGGTAGACTTTTACGTCGCAAACGACGGGGAGGCGAACCAACTCTGGGTAAACCAGACAGATGGAACTTTTGCGGAGGAAGCGATCATTCGTGGGCTTGCGTTTAACACTTACGGACAACCGGAAGGTAGCATGGGAATTGCTGTTGGGGATGTCAATGGCGATATGCGCGTGGATCTCTTTGCCACCCATTTGTCCGGTGAAACTAACACGCTTTATACGGCTTCTCCGTACACTGTGTTTGTTGACATAACTGAGGTGGCAGGGTTTGCTGGACGCGACCTGCTTTTTACAGGCTTTGGGTGCGGATTTCTCGATTTCGACAACGATACGGATCTGGATATTGCCCTTGTTAATGGGCGCGTGAAGCGTGGTGCGATTTTGGAGGGTGCAAACGTTGGCGAATTTTGGAATTTCTATGCAGAGCCAAATTTGCTTTTCCAGAATTCTGAGATAGGACATGAGAAAACAGCAGCGAGTATTACTTTCAATGATGTGAGTTCGCGTGCGCCTGATTTCACAGAACAGATTGAGGTGAGTCGCGGGATGGCGTTCGGGGATATTGATCGCGATGGCGATGTGGATATGCTCGTGAGCAGCCTTGACAATCGGATCCGCCTTTTCCGAAATGATACACCTACTTCCGAAAACCGTTGGCTTTTCGTGCGAGCCATCACCCAGAATCGCGATGCCTTGGGTGCCCAAGTGACGCTACGGGCTGGATCACGTGCCTTGATGGGTTATGTTCTGCCTGGAACAAGCTATCTCAGTAGCAATGCCCCGATCGTTCACTTCGGATTGGGGACAATTGATGCAGTTGATGCGATTGAAGTGTCCTGGGCCGATGGAAGCCGCGAAAAATTTCCTGGGACAGCTGCTAACCGACATGTAACGGTTCATCAGGGAAAAGGGAGGTCCTTTTGAAGAAACTTATTTCCTCCCTCTTCCTTATTTTAATCAATACGCTGACATTTGCGGTCGGTGAGATTGATGTGCCGCAGCCGGCGGATCTCGGTTTAGTTGAGGAAGAACTGCTTTTAAATGCAATTGCAGATGCTCAAGAATCAGTCCGAAACTCCCCTGACGATGCGGGTGTATGGGGATACTTAGGGCACGTCTATCTGAGTCACGGTTGGGAACTCCCTGCGATACCGTGTTATCGGCGGGCGACTCAACTCGCCCCTGATGTGTTCCGTTGGCACTATCTGCTCGGAAGGCTGAATAAGCAGCACCACCCGGAGGCGGCTGTTGAACATCTCACTCGGGCACTCGCCTTGGATTCAAAATATGTGCCTGCACATCTCTATCTCGCTTCGGCACTTCGCATTTTAGGACGGCTTGATGAAGCGTCCCATCATCTGGAACGCGCAAAGCAACTTCAACCGACGAATCCGTTTTCCGAACTTTGGCTCGGCGAAATTGCGCTGTCAAGACAAGAGATAGAAAATGCGCGGAAGCATTTGGAACGTGCGCTTCTCTTGAACCCCGGTCAGAGCGAAGCACACGCCTTGATGGCACAAATCGCTATCGCCTCAGGCGACACAGAGGTAGCAAAACAGCACGCGCAGGCGGCGCGTCATCCGAGTCAATACGATGAGTTATCAGATCCTGTGTGGTGGGAAGTCCTACAAGCAGGGGTAACTGCTCCCCTGTACGCCGAACGTGGTAGACATTATATGTCTATAGGAGATTATGCCCGTGCTGTTGCTGAATTCGAGCCATTGATCTCAGATACGCAAAAGGATGTGGAGGTGTGGCTTAACTATGGTGTTTCACTTCTTCATACGGCGAGACATAAAGATGCGCTTGAGGTTTTAGTACGTACACAGTCGATACTCCACAACGATGCGGAAATTCGGAAAGAGAGACGTGCAGACGAGATCGCCTATCTGAAAGCACAGGTTTACAACTATATGGGACAAATCTACTATGAAACCGGACAGGTAGATACAGCAATTCGTGCCTGTCAAAAGGCACTTCAGTATGGGCAGTTATTGAGCAGCGGACAAGCCAATGACCAGCCTCAAAGACAGTCAACTCTTTCGGATTACGGCACTTTTTTCTCGAATGTACATGGAAATCTGGCGCTGGTGTATGAAAATACGAGTCAGCTTGAAGAAGCGATTGTGCACTATCAAAAAGCACTTGAACTGCAGCCAGCGAAACCGTCATTGCACCGCAACCTTGCCGGTGTATATTGGAAAAAGCGACGTTATACGGAAGCCGAGTCACATTACAAACAGGTTATCGCCTATGATGTAACGGATGTTCAGGCCGTCTACAGACTCGGTTTAATCTTTCTGACACAGGGACGTTACTCTGAAGCAGTTACGCGGTTTAAAAGGGCTATCGCAATTGATGCAGCGCACGTCCGCGCTTATGGTGCGTTAGGGGTGGCTTATCAGAAACTTGGAAATATTCCGGAGGCGATCCGCACTTTTGAAAGGGTTTTACAGTTGGAACCGGATAATAAGGTTGCGTTAGAAATGCTGAAGGAGTTGCATGAATCGAAGTAGTGGCTAAGTATGTAGGTGTGAGAAGGAGAATTATTCATTGGCGCGCTTAGACTTTTACCAAGCGCGCCCATAAGTTTTACAAGAAGACAGGATTATTGCTTGTGATGATTTGATTGCTTAATACGGCCCCAGGTTGTTCCGAGTTTGCCTGCAGGATCAACAGCCAAATAGTTCACATATCCTTTGTCCATTAGCTCTTGAATATCTTCTTGTTCCAGTGCCGAGTGGAAAATCATGACTTCGTCCATTAGACCCGGGAAAAAGTTTCCACCTGGATCCCAGACGCCGCATCCACCGATGTTAACGTCAAAAGGAGCTGCGCCATGGTTAGCCCACTTCCCTTTCTGCTCGACGTATTCACCATCAATATAAGTATGGACGTAATCCTGAGTAGCGACACACCCGACGTGATGCCATTTCCCATCACCGTGTTTGTGTTTCCAAGGATTATTCGTCAGACCCGCTGAGGGCGTCCAGAGGCTCAGCTCATTCGTTGTAATAAAGCCGAACTCAGGGGCGTTGTTCTGTCCGACGAGCCCAGTCCGGTTTGGTGGATCATCTGTGGTTTGTATCCATGAAAGAATAGTGAACTCTTCGAGAGCCTCAAGAAGTTTTTGTCCAGTCTTGACACAGCCAGCTTTTCCATCGAAGTCAAGTGCCTTGCCAAACTTACCATCTACCCATGGTGCCTTGACGACCTCGCCGTCATTCCCTTCACCGGATACGTCTTTAGCGACACCGCCTTTGCCTTCGTCAAATAACCAGATACCGACTGCGGTTTCAAAATCAATCTCGGCAGTGCTAATGTGAACAGCAATGAGGCTAAAGCACACCACGCCGAGAGTTAATAGAACCTTTTTCATAGTTTCTCCTTTTGATGTTTAGTATGGGCGTGCTTTTCAAGCACGCCACGGATATTGGAATAGTGTAGTTACTATTTGAAATGGTGAGTCGCCTTAATATGCCCCCAAGTTGTCCCGAGTTTGCCTGCAGGATCGACTGCCAAATACGCTTGGAACCCTTTGTCCATTAGCTCTTGAATATCTTCCTGTTCCAAGGCTGAGTGGAAAATAGCGACTTCGTCCATGAGCCCTGGGAAAAAGTTTCCAGTTGGATCCCAGACCCCACAACCACCGATATTGACGTTAAAGGCAGAGGTGCCGTGATTTGCCCATCCGCCCTTTTTCTCAACGTATTCACCATCAATATAGGTATGCACGTATTCCGTGGTAGCGACACACCCCACATGATGCCATTTACCGTCTCCGTGTTTGTATTTCCAAGGGTTCTGTGTTCCACCCGCAGTAGGCGTCCAGAGGTTGATCGCTTGTGCTGTGATGAACCCGAACTCAGGAGAATCGTTCTGTCCGACGAGTCCGGTCCGGTTCACAGGAGTGTCTGTAGTCTGTACCCATGTAATAATAGTGAATTCTTCGAGGTTGTCGAGGAGTTTCTGACCCGTTTGCACACAACTGGCTTTTCCATCAAATTCGAGGGCTGATCCGAATTTGCCCTTTACCCATGCTGGAGATTTGACCAGTTCTCCGTCGTTACCTTGCCCAGAAATGTCTTCAGCGACTCCGCCTTTGCCTTCGTCGAACAACCATATACCGACGGCAGTCTCAAGGTCGATTTCGGCGGTGCTAATGTGAACAGCAACGAGGCTGAAACACACCACACTGAGGATTAATAGAACTTCTTTCATGGTTTTTTCTCCTAACGTTTACCGCGAATACGCTTAAAACACGCATCTACAGTAACGGATTTAGTGTCTAAGATATAATTATAGTAGCAACATAAAAAAAAAATTGCAAGGGAAAACCCGAATTCATCAAAAATAAAAAACACAGTTTGCTGTGTCTAATTACACGACTATGGGATACAAGATTGCTTCATCCACTCGGTTGTATTTGTAGCGTTCATCGGGGCCGAACATGATGTCGAGTTCACGCTGGGCACTCTCTGAGGAGTCCGATGCGTGTACAATATTGTGTGTTATATTTACTGAAAAATCGCCTCGGATACTTCCAGGTTGCGACTCCGTCGGATCCGTATCTCCATTGATAATGCGCACTAATTCAATGGCGTTCCGTCCTTCAATGACTAAAGCAACAATAGGTGCCGAAGTCATAAATTCAATAAGTACGTCGTAAAAAGATCTGCCCTGATGGACTGCGTAGAGTGCTTCGAGCGTGCCGCGCGGGAACTGTTGGAATTTCATCCCAACGACTTTAAGTCCCTTGCGTTCATAGCGAGCAATAACTTCACCGATAAGTCCCCGTTGGACCCCATCAGGTTTGATCAGAACCAGTGTTTGTTCTGTTTCCATGGCGCCTCCATTTGAATTTTTGTGCGCGCTAACCCGGCACACTCATGTTAAACCTGAGCGATTGACTACCGTCATACAAGCATCTAAAGCTTGACACCAAGCCCTTTTAAGTATATCATATTTTTCAGAGATTTGCAATTTTATTTCCCTTTAGTCTTAGAAAGAATTTACCCATGATCCAACTCGAAACGGATCGCCTGATTCTCAGAAATGGTAGTTTAACCCGACCAACTGCTGAGCAAATTCGCGCTGGTTACGAAAAGTACGTTGTCGAGTATAATGACCCATCCTGCTCTTTTGAAGTTTACCAAGACGTAGTCTTGTTTTCTTACCTTCAGGCAAAACAGGGTAGTAAATTCGGTTATTACAACCTTGTTCTCAAGGGAGAGGAACAGGTGATTGGGCATTGCAATTTTGGACCAACTTTGTGTCCGCCTGAAGTTGTTGCGATCTTTGGTGTGTCAGGAAACGAGTTTAATCTACACAGTTCACTTGAAATAGAAATCGGTTGGGCGGTATCGAAATTCTATCGGAGAAAGGGGTACGCCACTGAAGGCGCAAAATGTCTGATTGAATATGGATTCAAAGAGTTAAAATTGAAAAGAATAGTGGCATTTACTAAGCTGAGCAATCCTGCCTCAATCTGCGTGATGGAGAAGCTGGGCATGAAATTAGCCAAGCACCCTGAAAATCAGGAACAAATTGTTGGGATTATCGAAAACTGTCAACTTTAAAAATAAAAAGCAAACTTGTGGAGGTAGGCATGTACGACAAACTTGGAGAAGTGGTACTGAAAACAGAAGACCGGATGGAAGTGGGTGTAATTACCGCACCGGATGCGCCTCATGCTGAAGAGGTGAAACAGTTCCTCGGACATAAGGGGGGCAACTGGGAATGGCATATTCAACGATGTGTTACAGAAGTCCTCGATGCGTTAGAAACGCGTTTTTATGTCGGTAAGGTTGAGGGACGCGTGATTACCAATATCATGACGGTTGAACATGAAGGGGTGGGCATCCTGGGACATGTCTTTACGCTTCCGCAGGAGCGTCGGAAAGGGGCATGTAAAGGCGTGATGAGGTATCAGATGGCGGATTTCCGAGAACGCACCGGTCGCGCCCTCTACCTCGGTACAGGCTACAATAGCCACCCGTATTATATCTATCATAGTTTCGGATTTGAGAGCGTTTTCCCAGAATCTGGTTTTATGAAGTATTACGTGAGCACGGATTTTGAAGCGTGCTATTTCGCATCTACGCCTGTAGAACCAAAGTCTGTTGAATGGCACGATTGGCCGAAGCTTACGGCGTTATCAGGGATCGTTGGATGGGATGCGCTGCGAAGTCTTGCATGGGAGGTTTACGGTCCTACAAATTTTGAAGGTGGTTTTCTGGGTTTCAAACACGATTTAGAAACAGAAGATGTCTATAATGACGCGAAACTGTTGACGACACCGGATGGTGCAATCGTTGGTTGGGCGACTGTAAGCCGTGATGCACGCTGGAAACCGGCGACTGCGGTGTTGGACCTCTTTTTTCATCCGAATTTTGCGGACGATGTGCCTACGTTGCTTTCAGCGATGGCGTTTCCCGAATCAAAGGTGCAGTGTTATGTTGATAGTGGTGCTGCGAAGAAGGCGGAAGTTTTAGAAGCTGCTGGGTTTACCTGCGAAGGCAGGTTTAAAAACCAGTTTACGTATCAAGGACAGGATTACGATGTTTTAGCGTTTGCGCGGGAGTGAAGGTGTCTGAATCGCGGATTATCACTTCTTTGCAATAACCCGGTTTGTACCGAATGGAATATCATACCTAAAGCCCCAGCGGGGCGAAAGGTGTATAGAATATCGTCCACCGCAAGAATAAAGCCCCAGCGGGGCGAAAGGTGCATCGTCTTTTACGGAGAAGCCAATAGGGAAACGATGTCTGCAGGCAACTGAATGCCCGTTTTTTGCTCAAAGTTTGCAACGCTTCCGTATTTCTTACCAAATAAACCAATAACATCCACACCGAGAGTTCCAGCAACCGTCAAATTCAATTTAGCTTCTGACCAATTTCCAACCTGCATGTAGACTTCTCCCAGAAAATAATATGCCTCCTTAATCAACGGTTGAAGTGCTGTAACTTTAGTATAGTCAGCAATCGCCTTATCTGTCTCGCCTTTTTCTTGGTAAGCCCCAGCCCGGTTGCAGTAAGTATCAGGATACTCGGGTTCCAGTTCAATGGCTTTATTGTAGTATCGGATAGCGGAATCCAGATCGTCTTTTTTGTTAAAAGCGTTGCCGAGTCCTACATACGCTCCATTATGATTTGGTTCCAATTCAACAGCTTTGTTGTAGTCTTCAATAGCAAACTCAAGGTCCCCCTGCCGGCAGTAAGCGTTGCCGCGATTCGCATAGGCACTTGCATCTCCAGGCTTCAGTTCTATGACTTTGGTATAGTTTTCAAGAGCCCGGGAATGCTCACCTCTGATTTCATACATGTTACCCAGTGCAAGATACGGGGCAGTAAACTCAGGCTTCAGATTTATTGCCTTGCGAAAATCTTGAATGGCAGCGTCAAACTCGTGTTGCCTAAAGTAAGTTTGCCCACGGCTGTAGTAGACTTCAGCGAAATTAGGGTTGTGGCCTATCGCCTTATTATAGTCATCAATAGCAAATTCGGAGTCCCCTTTGACAGCATAAGTTTCACCCCGATTGTGATACGCCTCAGCAAATTTGGGTCTGAACTCTATCGCCTTACTAAAGTCTTTAATTGCCTGATTAAACTTGCCTTTATCACGATTCGCGAGTCCTCGCTTGTTATAGGCATCAGCGAAATTATATTGATGTTTAATGGCAGTGCTATAGTCTTCAATAGCTTTATCTACTTCCTCTTTATCATGGTAAAGGATGCCCCGTTGGTAATAGGCACGAGTAAGCGTGGGGTTAAGGTCTATTGAGGTGTTATAGTCTGCCATAGCCTTTTCGATCTGAGACTTATGATAGTAAGCGACGCCCCGATTGTAATAGGCTTCGGCGAAATCAGGTTTGCGGTCTATTGTCGTATTAAAGTCCTCAATGGCTTTGTCGACTTCACCTTTCTCTCGATAAGCAACGCCTCGAATGTGATAAGCGTCCAAAAGATCAGGCTTTAGTTTAAGTGCCACGTTGAAGTCTTGAATCGCTGGATCGTAGAATCCTTTTCCCAATCTAACGCTACCGCGCATCATATAGTCGAGATAAAGATTTTCTTCGCCCTTGAGTAAGCGGTCTTTCATGATAGATTTCCTCCGGTGTCAGATCCAACCAGAATAGAACCGTAAGGATGCTGAGGTGTATTCCTGTCGAAAAATCCGAGCAGATCAGCAAACAGCGTTTGTTCTGAGATACCTATTTTTGCTAATTCTACTCTCAATTGTCTTTTATGGATATAAGGAATTACGATTTCGCTGGTAACCATTTCACTTGCGACTTCAGGCAAGCCGAACAGGAATACGGAGTGTTGCCGAGTCATACGTTGCGTATCAACGAATTGGCTGTCCAAAGCGGGCGACCAAAGGTGCCATCCTGCCGCATTGACAGCGAAAAAGGTTTCTAAGTCACTTTCAAGTTTCTCTGGTGTTTCTATCTGCTCGATTATTTCACGATCATTTTCCAGAACAATCACTTTACCATTTGTGTCTGTTTTTTCGTGTGCACAAGCAAACCAAAGAGCGACAAGCGGATGGAAGGTGAAATCAATGAGACCGGTAGCCACACCGTTATGTTGTAAATGTGCCAGACATTCTAACGGAAATAAACTTCTGTATGTAGTGGGATAATTGAGTTTGACCTCATAGATAATCTGTAAAAGATATTCCAGATACACATAAGGAAACGAATCATCAGAGGCTGTGTATTCCTCTTCTAATTCCAAGCGTCGGAGCGCGCTGCTTGTCACTTGCCATTCGGCATCTTCTTGCCCACGATAGAGATGACTCTTCTCGGATGTCGCAATATCGGCTATGTAATTGATATAGTCTTCTAAACCAGCAATCTCAATTGGTGAATTCATATCCAAACCTACGGAAGAGTCAATAGGACTGTAATGTCTGTGGGCAATTGGATGCCTGTTGCCTGCTCAAAGTTTTCAACGCTTGCGTACTCGTTATGAAATGAAGCGATGATATCCAGTCCCATGTTTTTGGCAGCCGTCAGGTCTGCTTTGGCTTTATCCCATTCTTGCAGATGTAACCACGCCTCACCACGGTTGCAATAAGCATCGGTAGAGTCAGGTTTCAACTGTATCGCCTTGTTATAGTCCTCAATAGCTCGCTTTACCTCACCCATTCGTATGTAGACAACACCACGATTATTATAGGTATCGGCAAAATTAGAATTTAACTTTGCTGCCATGTTATAATCTCTGATGGCCTTTTGAAACTCTCGTTTGTCGTTGTAAATATTCCCACGAAAGTGATAGGTTTCAGCGAG
>JAPPNJ010000208.1:0-19310 GCA_028818705.1 Candidatus Poribacteria bacterium | reverse complement strand
ATCGGGTTTGAGTTCTATCGCCATATTATAGTTTTCAAGAGCGTTTTGAAAATCGCCTTTATGGCTATAAAAATTACCTCGATTAACATAGGTTTCAGCGAGATCGGGTTTGAGTTCTATCGCCATATTATAGTTTTCAAGAGCGTTTTGAAAATCGTCTTTGCTACTATAAGCGTTACCTCGATTGACATAAGCCTCAGCAAGTTCAGGATTCAATTGTATCGCCTTGTTCAAGTCTGCAATGGCTTTATTAAACTCGCCTTTTTCGTTGTAAACTCCACCCCGATTGACATAGGCCTCGGCATAATCAGGTTTGTATTTAATCGCTTCCGAGTAGGCTGCTATCGCCATGTCTATTTTTCCTAGCTTCAGTAGGAGGTTCCCGTGTTGGAATACTACTTCAGCCTCTATATCTTCTTCGGAGACACCAGAGGCAGTCTCCGACTGAGACAGCATGTTTTCAACAGTTTTTCGGATGCCTTTTACGGAATTCTGCCAGCCTTTGGTCTCTGGAACCCATTCGTTAATAGGTGTACCATCGTCAGGAAAAACTTGGAAGTTGCTGAGTTGCTGATCGCTCTTCCAATCACAGTCCGCAAAGATAATCGGAATGACCCTTATTTTTTTCTCTAAGGCAACTTCAAATTCCTCGTAACAGTTTTCGGAGGCAAGACTATCAATGGAAACAAGATAGAGCAGCAGATCCGAAGTAGGAAGATGTTTAGAGAAAATTTCTTGCTGCCACCTGTCGCCACCGAGCATTTCGGTATCGTGCCAGAGGTCTATCAACCCACTGCGTGTCATGACAGCGAGAGCTTTTATTAATTTATCCTTCGCTACTTTGTCTGTACGAGCATAGGTAATGAAAACTTTTAACGGTTTATTCATTCACTTGCCTCCACAATCGCAATCTCCTCTTGCGTTAAATTATACAATGCATAGACCTGTTTATCAATCTCTTTTTCCAAATCCGCAGTGTCGGCACCAGCGGCTTTTGCAGTAAGAATCTGATTCACTAAAGTTTCGACCAAAGCCTGCACATCAAGGGACGGTGAAATTAACGGAAGTGCCAATAACGGCTGTTTATCTATCTGATAATTTGTCCCCTGCATCTTCCCTTTATGCTTCAACCAAAAAGCGATAAGTCTTGAATTAAGAAGCCCGGTTAAGTATTTTTGGTTCGTTCTCTCTGTTTTAATGACATAAAAAGTTGCGGAAACATAACTATCAAAATCAACATAGGTAAATGTAGGTCTCGCACATTTTCTGACCGATATAATTTTCTCTCCCTGAAAGAAATACGGATTTCTGGCTCTATGCAGACCATAGGGTTTGTTGTCAGAAGTAATGACTGCTCGGAATTGATCAAGGTGATTTTTTATGTTCGGATAACTCTCAATCCTCTTCTGATCTTTGAAGCCAGAAGCGGACCCAACGTTTTCGTTTCGTCTGTCGGGAATTTTGCTTCTTGGATTGCTCATTCAAACCAGTCGAACAGCTGCTTGTAGAAGCGTTTGTTGAGTTCTTCGGTGTCCAGTTTGGCGAGCCATGCCGCGAGGATCCCATCAAAGTTTTTGGGTTTGTTGTTGGCATCTATCCACGTTAGGCATTCTTCAAGTGAGAGTTCGGATAGGATGTCAAGATGGGCGCGATAGGGGTTATTGGGACGAATGTCTTTGATGAGCGTGCCCTGTTCCAGCACGTCACGGTTCGGGTCGTACTGATGTTGGCGGCGGCCGGCAAACGCGATCGTGAGACGCTCCCCGACCTGAAAAAGGACGACAGTTGGTGTGAAGAGCCGTTTGTTGATTTCTCGTGTAAATTCGGCGTATTTGCTGCGGGAGTAGGTGTTGTCTTTCAATGTAACAGCAAAGAAAAGAAAACTTTCTGACCAGCTCTCTTGAAGGAAATCCGCTCCTAAATCCAACGTCTGTTGTGTATTGTCAGCAACCTCGTCACTTGTGAACTGGAACAGCAATTGCACAGATTCTACATCGTTGCGGAATGCCTGTTCTGTTTTGGTGTTTGGGGTAGGTGCGGGAAATTCCTGAATGAAATCCTCTACTGTACCAGAGAGGTCAAGAGTGCGCTCGCTGCGGTAGCCTAAAGTTGCAAGGAGTGCTTTTGATGTCTGTCGGAAATCGTCGGTAGGTATTGCTGCTAACGCGGATTGGATGTGTTCCTTGTTCATCTGATTTGTCCCTATTAGGTGTTTATTTTAGGAAATATAACGTAAGTTTCAGAATAAAAAAGTATTGTAGAAAGAAAATTCTTTCGTATAATGCGATAAACTCACCGTCATAAAATACCAGCACACTATGCTAAAGCCGAGTTAGCTGAGTGCGGCGCACTTGCAAGATTCAAAGACAGCATCAAATAAGCCAAGGCTTTATCAAATTGTTAAAAAAAAAAGCAGCCCACGGGGGGCTGCTTTCATTAGAGCGTGAAACTACTTTGTCTTTTTCTCATGCCTGCCAACACTCAATTTTCTTCCGTGTGTTACGACATGAGCATCTTTTCCGCGGACGGTAACCGGATCTACGCCCGCTTTGCCAGCCGCGTAGCCTTCTTCATAGCCCTGTTTTCTTGCTTCTTCCACTGCTTCCTGAATACGTTTCTCTTTCCACTTTGTGTACCAATCTGAAAGCAACATGATAGCGTCATTGCCTCCCATTTTGTTTAGTTGTCTTCAGCGTCTTTGTCCCTTTGACCCGCTGTGTAACCTTCCGCATAAGCTTCCGCTCTCGCCGTCTCGACCGCAGCTTTGACCGCTTCCCGAAAACGTTTCTTCCTCCAATCTACGTATAAACCCGAAAGGAATACAATTAAGTCAATACCTCCTATAAACGCAGCTACAAAAGCCCCTGCAACAGGGATAAATCTCGAAATATCGGTCAGGACACCTTGAACAGATGGGTGTCCGCGTCATCCTTTTCCTACCTCATATCTTATCGCTATGAAACTATAGGAAATGAAAAGGATAGAACCCAGGAAAAGTGCAATGCTCGTTTTACTGTTTCCCCATAAATCACGCCAGAAACCCTTTTCTTTTTCCAAAATGCCCTCCCCAGAAGTCCACTAAAAAGATACTACATTCAGCCGCTATATGTCAAGTGAAAAAAGCCTCTCACTGTCAAGTGAATCACTGACCTTAGAATGCAGATCGCATTTGAGCAAGTACGCTGCAAAACCGCACTTACCCATAATCCTGCAAATCTTGGTTCAGACAATAGACACTACACACCACCCAATTAAATTCTTAATCTTCTTCAAATCTCACTTATCTATTTTAAGGGAACGCATAGAGGTCGGGATTTGGAAAGAATCAGTGGAACTTACACCGTTGACGTATACGCAGAAACTCGCGTCCCTGTTTCCAGATAAACTTTTTGGAAGGATTATTGACGTGCTGCTTGCCGGTGAAAACCGGCGAGGAATGTAAAGCTAAGACAAATTATGCTTTAATAGCATAATTTGAAACTTCAACGGTTCATAGCCAGCGGTAGGCGAGGTTTCCTAACCTCGCTGTAGTCGCGGACTGGATGAGCCGCGACTACTTTCGGATGGCTATTTTGCCTACCTTTTGTTTGCGAATATCACCTTTCTGGGCTGTGAATTTGTAGAGATAAACCCCATTCGCAAGCGGTTCGCCATCAGCATCGTAACCGTCGTAGTGGAATTCGTTGTAAGAGACAGAGGCATCGAGGGTGTCAATCGCTGCGATACGGCGACCGGTTATCGTGTAAATTTTGAGACTGACCTCGTCCGCACTTTCCGTGAGGTAGTAGGCGAAATGGGTACCGCTTCCAGGCTTGAAAGGGTTGGGAAAGTTGGCAATGTTTGCGATCTCAAATTCGCCTGCTACGATTGCATCGCGCTCTGTATCTGATGTGTTGCCGTTTGCGTCCTGTGCCTGCAACCGGATGTTGTATTCCCCGGGTTCTAAGATGGGTGTATAGGTTACCAGTAGCACATTATTGTTAGTCGGCGATGCGGCGATTATATATTCGTCTTCTGAGACGCGCTGTCCGTTTTTGGTGAGGATGATGTGCTCTGAACGCGAGTCAACACCGTTTGCGTCCTCAATCCGCGCAGAGATGACCGGCGTATCGGAGACATAATCACCATCAACAAAGCCCTGATGTTCAAACGTTAAATCAAGCGCAGGCGGACTTGAATCGCTGTGGGATAGGAGTGCGAATGTCCCCGGTAGTTTGACCTCTGCAGAGACTGTTCCGTCACCAACAGTTTCCTTACCTACCCGAACCCAATTGCCGTTATCGTCGTCGCGCCTATAGACATGGGCATCATCTGTTGTTCCTTTTAGGAAAGTCACGTTTGCTACCAATTCGGTCTGCTCGCCCAAGTCGAGTTGATAGGTGACTTGTGGTACGGATGTTGAAATTGCAGCAATATCGGGTTGGTTTGTAATCGTCAGCGTTTCTTCTGAGTAGGTCAGCACAGTACTAGCTTGCAGGTTCCCCGGTGGAACAGTAACCTTGAAGACACCGTCTGGACTCTGGATGGGTTGATCGAGGGTTTCAGGTGTAAGAACAAACCTGTTACCAGCGAATCGTTTCTCCGCGCTGTTATTCTGTTCCCGCCGCTCAAGGATATTCCCCCGTGGCAATTCAGCAGACGGTGGATCTACGTAGATTGTGACAAGATAGTCCCCTGGTGACGGTTGCCATGGTACACTTGCTATAACTTGACTACCGGGCAAAATTTCTGAAAGAATCTGAACACTTCCAATAGGCGTTGCGTTTTGCAACTCTTCAAGTGTAGGGACACCCGTGATGCTCCTACCGGATGCCTCCGTTTCCGAACTCACATTTTCCACAAAAAAGCGAACAGGAACATTTTGTACGGGCTTGCTTCCTATATTGCGGACTTGCGCGGAGAGCATAAAAGGTGGCGTAGCGCTCCATGCAATCGTCTGATCCAACGGAATGAGATCTATCTCAGAGGCAAGTGGTCCGAATCTATAAGTGACGATCTCTGTTTGCAGTGTCCGCCCATCTCGTAGTTTCACTTCCAAGTAATAGTCGATGAGATCCCCCTCAGGATATCCGGGGATAGGTTGCTCACTTCTATAGGTCGTTCCTCGCTGACGACTGACAGGAATGGTGAAAAATTCATAAGCGTCCCAACTCCAAAAAAGGGTCAGCTCATCAATTTCGTTTTCATCCAGCACTTCTGTGTAAAGATAAACGGGTTGATGCGGTTTAACAGGATATGGAGCAATTCGCACATTATCAACGTATCGGGATAAGACATTGTATGCGGTATGACCGATTAAGTCCTCCTCTGCGTTCCATGCGTAAACCTGTACATCGCCAACGTCAAATTCGGCACGCGTTGGGATCTGTATTTGTACAGTGAACCGTCCGTTGACGACGTCAACATTTTCCCGTTCTGACGGTACATCCTCAGGAACTTCCTCGCTTCTTATATTATGTTCAATTGTAGGAACGACGCTAACCTCCGCATTTCCACTAAAGGTGCGATCAGGCAGCGTTCCAGAAACAGTGAGTAGGGTTTCTTGGGCGCGCGAGGTCCCAACCTCTACCGTAACTTGCATCTGTTTATTTGGCAGTTTCAACCGTGTCGCTGGATCCCCGAACAGTGTAAAAACTTCAGCCAGATCAAGATACCCGGGAGCGTTGATAAGAAACTGCGTTTTGGCTTTGGCGAGGATAGCACCCACATTCTCTGTATACTGCTGGAAGATAACATCAAAAATTTCTCTGTTGAGGAGATAGTCGCCCTGTAACAGCCCAATACTCGTCGCTCCGATGACTGCAATGGCACCGCCGTTTTCAGATCGGAGCAGCTCTTCAGCGAGGCTATTTTTGCTGCTGTCAAAGGAAGCGGTATAGCAAGTCATGCTGAGGACCAACGGGAGTTGTGAAATATTGGTTAAGTTCTGCTCTGGGTCTTCAAAGTCGAGCATCCGACTGGATGACCAGATACCACCACCACCGTGCCCGATATAGTTAACGAGGCTGGCACCGTCGTTAAACCCGTCAATAACGCGTCTGGCAATAGGGGACCGAATCCGATCATCGAAAGTTGGTTCGTCTGTGTAAGGGGCATAGATACGCTCAGTCTCATATCTGCCACCGAGTTGATTCGTCGAGATGAGTCGGTCAGTCTGAGAGTGAAAACGTATATCCGAACCGGCAAGCATGAGAAGACGTTTGTGCCATGGACCGACAGGAGAAGTTGTTTCATAGTCGATGGCTCGCTCAACGAATATACGGACATCTACCCGATTATTCGCTGGCATCCTCCCAATTAGCATATCTGGAAAACTGTCTGTCCCTCGAAACGTGACGAATTGATGGTCGGTCGCCGTAGAGCCGTATCCTGGGATCTGCACCTGCATCGTTGGCACAAAATTGATTTGGTTTTTAAGATCAACATTTGTGTCGCCCACGAGAAAGACGTAAGTGGGTGCCGGTGGTTGCCAATTGTGGTAGGCGTAACTCAGGAATTCACGGATAGCGTTCGGATTGAGGATTCCGTGATTAAACTCGTCGTAGATATTTTGGACATTAACGACCTTGGTACGCAGTCCTTGTTGGCTGCGAAAGTCAGCGAGCGGCTGGACGTCTTGAAGAAAACTTTGATGTGTAATGATAATATAATCGGCGGCGTTGTGGGAGCTGCGCAAATCCGATGCGGTGTCTAAGGAAATTGTCGGTTTTTTGAATTGGCTACGGGTCAGCGCGATGAATTGTATCGAAGGATCGTCTACATTCTTGGGTCGAATTTGGGTTGAGCGGAAGGATAGGCGATAGGTGCCGGGTAGTTTATTGTCAACAATAGGGGCTAAACCGACATAACGGGTGCCGTCAATTCCATAAATTTCGATATCAGGCGTAGAGAAATTTTCTAAGATAACCTCAAAGTTTGGATTTACAGTACCTGTTTCATCTGGAGTGGGAGTGATCGCAAACGGTAGGACATTTCCCTTTGCGTGAAAATTCCGCCGATAGTCAATCTGGATCCAGTTGAGCAGGATGATATCGAGGAGTTCTTGGTCATTTCCCGGATTCATAACCCGAATGACGTTCCGCCCATTTTTCAGAAAAGATTGGGGACGTTGGGTTTGAAGTTGATATTCGATCGCGCCATTCCAACGCGCCTCGCCAAGGTTGACTTCGTCGTTTAGCCATACATCGATTTGGTGTTCCGCTTTGGATCTACCGTGCAATCCGACCTGTATCGTTGCCGGTAGCGCAGTTTCTGCGACACCGACGAGTGTAACACCGAAGGGTTTCGATGCAGGTGCGGTCAATTGCGCCCAAAACCAACTGTCATCCGGGAGTGGTGGCAGTTCCGTTACAGCAAATGAACGCTCCTGCAGCCCCTGGCTAAATTCTTGATATCTTTCATCTTCTGTCAGGTTTGCATCGGGGAACCGTCTAAAGTGATTATCTTTTTCAAAGTGTGCACGTGTGAGAAAGTGTTGGTGTACTTCAGCGTCGCGTGTCCCTTCAAGCGATGTTCTCGTTCCCATCCGACTTCCCGGTCCAGCGTTCCATGTAAGCCAATATACATTCTCATTGGAAAAAGGATTGAAATAAGAGGCATCCCCATGAAGCTGCTCTCCATAGAAGATGATTTCATCAGCTGGATCGAGTCTTCCGTCGTTTTCACCTCGGACAAAGATTGGCACGCGCTTCCCCCTGTTTGTTAGTGCCAGGGTCCTTGGCGTGATTGTGTCTAAATTAACACCAGCGGCTTCCAAGTCTTGCCCGGTTACTCTATACATTCCGTCCACGGTAACGTTAAGTTTATAGCGAGGTGCTGTGGAAGGAATGCTCGGTGCTTGTGGAAAACGAACAGTCGTAGCACGCCACTGGCGGACGTCCTGCGGATTAATCAGTAGATTTTCAAAAATTGTATCGTAAACAGTAGATTCAGGCGTCAGCGGTCCGCGCTGTGTTGACAAGGCATCGTTCGACTGGCTAAAACGGATCTCAACAACAAACCTGTGGTAGAGCCTCACTTCACGTCGAACAGCATTATATTGGACAGGATTGAGTTGAATGGGAAGGACGCGGTTTTCTCGGATCCAACCGGCTTCTCTCATTTCTACGAGGTTGGTTGGAAAAAAGCGGTCTGTTTTATGGCTGATGGCTGATGGCTGATGGCTGATAGCTGCTTTTCGCGTGCTGAAGTCCTTTTCAACCACTCGCACTTGAAAACTGACGTCGGCGGGTACACCGATAACGGTCGATTGCACAGGAAGGCTCAGCACCCCCGGTGGTTGGGGAGTGAAACGGCATCCAGGAAAAGAGATAGGCTGACTTTCGACAGATCGAAACTGGTCGTTATTTCGTAATTGCTGGCTACTACCCGTTTCTATTTCTGTTTTAAAATCGGATTCAGGGATGAGGAGTTGGATTGTTACACCCTGTGAGGTTGTTTGGACCAACTCAATCTCTCTTGGCGTTTCGATTCCTTCACGCAATGCAACTTTGGCACGCCGATCATTTGACGGTGCTGCATCTGCTATACCAGACGGATAAACGAAAGTGAAGAACAAAAAGGGGACCGCTTCGAGAAAAAAAAAGATAAAGGCAACTACGAAGTATGTGATTGTATGAATTTTTGTCGAACGAACTTGCATTAAAGACCAACTCCAAAAAGATAGACTTGCAAAAATAAGCCGTTAGGGCGTTCCGTTGCGCAAGTCAGAATCAACGGTATCTATGCCTTAAGGCATAGACCGGGGTATGAACGCCTCAGGGCATTCTCCGCACTGTTAGCGGTTAGAGCGTTCACTCCGTTCACTTTTGGCAGTCAGGTGCCAACCCCTATAAGCGGAGCGACCTAATTGCTAAAAACGTAGCGACCTTAATTACTATTTTTTGCGAGATGATAGACTTCTATTTCCCGAATTTGAGCGATCGCCGGTTGCATGACGCGGTAGTGTGGGTAATAGAAACCAGCAAGGGTTGTCCGCCGATCAACCACCCTATCCCCGGGTTCCGTGACTACCTTGTTTATGATTACGTCATCAACCGTTCGCGTGACAGCGATGCGGATCATTCGGGTCTGAAAGTTTAATCTATCGAACACAAATTGGGCTTGTGCGCGCTCTTCGCCAACATTGCGTCGCTGAATAATAGTATCAAAAGTTTCCCACTTTTCAGTCTCACTGTCCAAGTATTGCATCTCAAACCGGAAAAGGTTTCCATTGTGAACAACAATTTTCCGCACCGGATGGATCTCGGCGAACCGAATAATAAAGTTTCGCTCATTTGTCGCTGGAAGTGTTGCGAGGGTTTGGAGATTTCCGTCATTCATACCGGGATGATTTGACTCCGTGCCGTAGGTGGCTTGTGCAATGTTTTGGCTGTACTGTGTTGACAACACTTGTGCCACTCTACAAGCACTAAAGTGTAAGCAACCAAGTAAGAGACATCCGAAAAGTGTAATAACGCCTTTCATGCTTCTTCCTCCTGAGCTACCATATCGAAATGGTCTACAATGCCCATAATGAGTTCACGGATCGGGGCATCCTCAACACCGAAGACCTCTTGTGCAACGCCGGGACCTGCTCCTACAATCACGGTGTCTCCCTCACCTGCACCGACATAGTCAACAGCAATTGTCGGAGTGCGAACAAGTTGAGATTTTACACTCAACGGCTGGATGAGCAGCAATGTCAGGTTCTGATACGCCGGATGTTTTATGACTGAAACGGCTTTGCCGATGACTTTGGCAAGGTACATATTTTTTAAATTCCCCATTTCCGACCGTTAGGGCTCTTTAGAGTAACGTGAGTTTGATATTTGTAGCGCAATCTGTTAGTTTGCGACTTAGCAGGCACAACCTAACAGGTTACGCTACAAACTGGCAACTTGCGTTATAATAACGGAAACACGCAAGAAACGGATTACATCCTTCTTCGGAGATCCCTCTTACAGAGAAACTAACTGCCCGCACCCGATTCTGGGTCCGTTGAAGCGTCTGCTTCCTCAAGCAGCGTGAGTGAATCGACGATTCCTACAATGGCGACATCAACAGGCATCCGTTTTCCGGGTATAACGCTTACAGCATCGCCTCCAGTAACGATATAGACGATTTCATTGACCCCCGCATCGTGTAAGGTATCAACTGCTACGAGCGGTTCAGAAATAGGTTCGTATTTCTCGTCCAGAGGTTGTACCAGCAAAAGACGTGTGCCTTCTAAGCTTGGATCCTTTCGGGTCGCGACGACAGTTCCAATGACTCTTCCTAAATCCATTAGTTTTATCTTTCCTTGTTGTCCTTCGATTTATTTCTATACCTTATGGTAAACCGGCGAGGTTAGAACCTCGCCTACGGGGACAGAGAATCAGTTTTATCTTTCCTTGTTGTCCTTCGATTTATTTGTCGGTCTATGGCAGATAGCAATTCACGAAACAAGCTTATACTCAACGAGTTTTGTATGGAGTGTGTTTCGGTTAATCCCAAGGATGTCTGCTGCCTTACTCCGGTTTCCCTTAGTGTGTTCGAGCACAATTTTAAAGAGCGGTTTCTCAAAGATGGCGCGAATTTCGGCGTAAAGTTCACCGGGCGGTGTCTCGGATTCCATGTGTTGCTCCATATACGCATGAAGCAGCGCGTAAATCTGCGTATCAAGATTTCCTTGCTGACCGAGCGGACTGGGCTGATTTAGAATTGGGTCGAAATGCTCTGGAAGCAGCATCTGCCCTGAACACATAACCAGTGCGCGCTTGATGGCATTTTCCAATTCACGTACGTTGCCGGGCCACTCATAAGCAGTAAGCAGTTTGACCACTTCCGTGGAGATGCGTATTTCGGATAGTTGGTATTCCTCGACGAAGCGGTGTGTAAACAAATCTATGAGTTCTGGGATGTCCTCTTTTCGTTCTCGGAGCGGCGGCAGCGAGATAGGGATGACATTGAGACGATAGTAAAGATCTTCTCTGAAAGCCTTTTGTGCAATTGCCGTTTCAAGCAGACGATTGGTTGCAGCGATGATTCGAACATCAACAGAATGGGTTTCGGTGCCTCCCATCGGTTCTACTTCTCGCTCCTGTAGCACGCGGAGGAGTTTCATCTGGACTTCAATTGGTAATTCCCCGATCTCATCAAGGAAGATTGTACCGCTGTCTGCCTGTTGAAATTTTCCTGTTCTTGCGGTGTGCGCATCGGTGTACGCCCCTTTGACGTGTCCAAAGAGTGCGCTTTCGATAAGGCTGGAGGGCATGGCACCACAATCGACAACGACGAACGGATTGTGCGAACGATGGCTGTTCTGATGAATTAATTGGGCGACAAGTTCCTTACCTGTGCCGCTTTCCCCTAAAACGAGAACGGTTTCGTCACTAACGGCGGCACGTCCGATCTTAAGGTAAACCTCCTGCATAGCGGGACTCTGTCCAACCATTCTACCCTGCCGATCGACATCAGGCAGGACAGACGTTTTGACGTTCTTTGTTTGGGTCGTGGCGGCGGCAGCACGCGACACGAGATCCAGGAGTTGCCTCTGGTCAATCGGTTTAGTGAGGTACCAATACGCACGTTGTTTCGCCGCGTCAATGGCGGTTTGGGTCGTGCCGTGTGCCGTGATTATAATGATCGAGGCGGTATTATTGTATTTCTGGATTTCTTCAATTAACTCAAGTCCGTTGGCATCGCCTAACCAAATATCGAGCAGAATGACATCAATATCTGCGCTTTTGACAGACGCCAAGGTCTCTCTCCCATTCCGCGCTTTAAGGGTATCATATCCTGCCTTTTCAAGGGTCGCGGCGAGTATGTGTCGCAGACTATCATCATCGTCAGCGATAAGCACTAAATTTGACATAATTGTTCTCTTCCATTGCGTTATGCGCACATAAAGCGCGTCTACAGGCATTAACCTACGGGTAGGGATACGATAAAGGCTGTGCCTACTTCGAGGTCGGCATCAATTTCAATGCTGCCTTGGTGTTCAGCGAGAATTTTTTGGCTAATGTAAAGTCCAAGCCCTGTTCCCTTCTGTTTAGTGGTATAAAACGGATCAAAGAGCATTGGGACATCTTCAGGTAGAATCCCGGGGCCATCATCCTGGACCCGTACATGGACGACTCCCGCTTCTGGTTGGTATTCTGTCTGAACTGTCAGTGTGCCTTCTGTATCCATCGCCTCAATAGCATTGTAAAATAGGTTGAGGAGAACTTGCGTTATCCCGTCTTCGTTTAGATTGAAGTGTGGACAATCGTTGTCATATTGGGTGACAATCGTGATAGCACGATGTTCTAATTCGGGACGGCAGATAGCGAGACTATTGTCGAGCAGTTGATGGAGGTCGGTGTGTTTTGCGGCTTGCATTGCGGGTTTGCTGAAAGCGAGCAACTGCTCAATGAATCGGTTCAGCCGGTCGACCTCTTTGATAATGATTGCGGTGTATTCTTTAATTTCATTTTGAGAGAGTTGTATCTTTTCGGAATATGCCTCAACAGGCACACTCGATTCGGTTAGATCGGTGTGTTGCAGCAGTTGCGTGCCAAGTCGAATACTACCCAAAGGATTTCTCACCTCGTGTGCTATGGTTCGGACTAACCTACCGAGCGTTGCCATCCGTTCTGATTCGACGAGAGCGTCAATTGTCTGCTGGATTTTGACGCGTTGCGCGATAGTTGAGGCAATAATTGTCAGAAGTCGCCGATCATCCTCTGCTGAGAACTCATCTGATGCCTTGTCAATCGTTAACGTGCCGATAACCTGCTCCTCTACAATAACAGGAATACACCAGAAAGCGATTATATCTTTTGATTCGACACGCTCGGATTCAAAGAGTTTAACATAATCTCGCGGACTCCGAGTTTGTGGTACACCGATCGCTTTACCGGACGCGAGCACCTGTTTTTGAATGTCTTCCATCTGATCGTCAGTACCTCTTTTCATCTCAGCTGGTGTGAGCCCCAAGATAGCTTCCACCGAAGTGGCAACCTTTCCATTTTCATAAAGATGCAAAGCACCGCGGTAGATGCCGAGTCGCTTGGAGAGAATCTCAATGATACGGTGAAACAGACCTTCCAATTCAAGATTGGCATTTGCTGCTTGGCTCACCTCGAAAAGCGTAGAGATGTCCCGTATCTGTTTTTCCAAATTCGCGTTGACGCTGTGTATTTCCTCTATCTCTTCGACGCCGCTACGTCGCTGGGTCTGGAATTGACGAATGACACGAATGACCCCGAACACAAGGAACGGATAAAGAAGTGCTATGATGATACTTTCGATTTGCGTTGGATAGCGGAAAACGTAAACCCAATTGGCCACCGCTGTAATGCCAAACAGGATGTTCTGCTCTCGGGGTCGAGCGTATATAACAGCGAGAATCATCACGCCGTAATAGCAGTGGCTCGCTGCAGTATAATATTCCTGCATCTGAAATAGGTGCGTCCCCACATTGATGAGCAGGACAAAAAGGGCAAGGAAAAAAGGTAGCATTTTTTTAAGGGTTATCAGCTATCAGCAATCGGCAGTCAGCCATTTATTTCTGGGAGTAAAAGTACAAAGATCGCGAGCAGGGGAAACACCCAAGCAAAAACACTCGCTCCTACAGGCAGAGGTTAGCCGTCTTATACCACCTAACCCGTCATTTCAAGGTTGACAGAACACTAGAGCGTTAGAAAATTGTTGAGCATTTTTAGCCCGACACGTCCGCTCTTTTCAAGGTGGAACTGTGTTGCGATAAGATTGTTGTGTGCGATTGCACTACAGAATTCAAACCCATACGTCGTTTTTCCAATAACAATATCCTGCATCTCTGGCACAGGATAATAAGAATTAACAAAATAGAAGTGTGCCGGGTTCGGAACGCCTTTAAAAATTGGATGTGATTGTGTTTGGTAAACTTCGTTCCATCCGATCTGCGGTACCTTTAAGGTTTCGGTGTCCGTTTCTGTCGTCGGATATTTCTTTACATATCCGGGAAGGAGACCCAAGCATTCGGCATCCTCCTCCTCGCTGTGTGCGAAGAGTATCTGGATACCGATGCAGATACCGAGCATCGGTTTACCGGAGCGGTAGAAGTCGATTAAAACTTCATCGAGTCGGCGCTTCTGCAATGTCTCCATTGTGGCTTTTGCAGCACCTACGCCAGGGAAGATAACGCGTTCAGCAGCGGCTATCGTTTCTGGAGCGAACGTAATTTGGTTTTCGTAGCCGAGGTGCGTCAAGGCACGTGCAACGCTGGTAAGGTTCCCCGCTTCGTAATCTATAATTGCAATCATCGTTCTGTTGTTTATATCTTTTGCTTTGGAAAGGGCACTACGGGTGCGACTGGTGTGTTTTAGTTGTCATTTAGGATTTCGCCAATCGTTTTATAGAGATTGGCTGTCTCAATACCAGCAACAGCGGCTTCAAAGCCTTTGTTTCCTGCTTTTATTCCGGAGCGTTCAAGTGCCTGCTCTATTGTGTCCGTGGTGATAACTCCATAGATGACGGGTGTGTCTGTGCTGACTGATGCTTGGGCAATTCCCTTTGCGCTCTCAGCAGCAACGTACTCAAAGTGGGGTGTTGCGCCTCGGATGACGGCACCTAAGCAGAGAACAGCATCATACTTGCTGCTTCCCGCAAGGCGTTTGGCAACTCCGGGAATCTCAAAGGCACCAGATGTCCAAAAAACATCAACCTCATCCAAGTCAACCCCGTGTCGTTTTAGGGCATCCAGTGCCCCGGCGAGGAGTTTTTCGGTAACAAAACTATTGAATCGACTCACAATGATTCCGAATGTGAGACCTCCACCGAGAAGATGTCCTTCATAAACGTTTGGCATTTTTTAATTTATTGCTCCTGGGCTGCGCTCCACAATGTAAAACTAAGACAAATTGTTCGCTAACCACTCACAATTTCGTTTCGCGCAGGTTTTCGGTTAATTCGCGACCGGATTTGGGGATCTGCTCGCGACTTATAATTTGGTTATGCTCTTCTAATTTTCCTTGCCGTTCGTTGCTAATGGTTTCCGACAGCTATTCTTCATCAAGAAGGAGGTGTCCAAGTTTGGAGCGTTTTGTCTGTAAATATCGGTGGTTAAAGGGATTCGGCTCGGTTTGTAACGGGATGCGTTCGACGATTTCGAGTCCGTGTCCGTCTAATCCTTTAACCTTTTGTGGGTTGTTTGTCATCAATCGCATCTTCCGAACACCGAGGTCAACGAGTATTTGTGCGCCGATGCCGTAATCTCGAAGATCAGCAGGAAAACCGAGGTGTTCATTCGCTTCGACGGTGTCCAAACCATCATTGTCTTGTAACTGGTATGCGCGGAGCTTCCCTTTGAGCCCCATCCCTCTGCCTTCTTGTCGCATATAGACGAGTACGCCTCTGCCTTCCTTCTCAATTGTTTGCAGAGCGATTTCGAGCTGCTCGCCACAATCACACCTGAGCGAACCAAAGACATCTCCGGTGAGGCATTGCGAATGGACACGGACCAAGATTGGGGTTGCATCGGCAATATCGCCTTTCGTGAGTGCGATATGCGTCTTACCTGCTTCAACGCTTTCGCCCTCGGTATCGGTGCTTTCGTAGGCGTAAAGTTTGAATTTGCCGTGTGCGGTTGGAATATCAGCGGTTGCGACGCGTCTAATGAGAGTTTCTGTCTGACGACGGTATGCGATGAGGTCGGAAATGGTGATAATCTTGAGTTGGTGTTGCGCAGAGAACTCCATTAACTCGGGGACGCGTGCCATACTTCCATCCTCGTTGAGGATTTCACAGAGCACACCTGCGGGATAGAGTCCTGCCATGCGTGCCAAATCAACAGTGGCTTCCGTATGTCCAGCGCGTCTAAGGACGCCGCCGGGTTTAGCCTCTAATGGGAAAATGTGTCCGGGTCGCACGAAGTCTGCAGACGTGGCGTTCGGGTCGATAAATTTGCGAATTGTATATGCGCGCTCTTGGGCAGAGATACCCGTCGTGACCTCTTTTGCGTCGATTGTGACAGTGAAGGCGGTTTGCATCTGTGCGGTATTCGACGCCACCATGGGGTAAAGTTCAAGCTCGGTAAGTCGCTCAGAACAGGTAGGCAGGCATATCAATCCACGCCCATATTTCGCCATGAAATTGATAGTCTGCGCCGTCACCTTTTCAGCCGCCATGATGAGGTCGCCTTCGTTTTCACGGTCAGGTTCATCAACGACGACAATCAATTCCCCGTTTCGAATTGCAGCGAGTGCTTCAGGAATCGTATTAAATGTGTTTGACATTCTTGCCTACCGTTTTATGGTTATCAGTTGTCAGTAAATCAGAATCAACGGTATAAAGCCTATAAAGGCTTTACCGGGTATGAAGCCCGTGTGGGCTTCAGAATCAGAATCAACGGTATGAAGCCCGTGTAGACTTCCCCGGGTTTGCTCCGCAAACCTTTCAGTTGTCAGTTAAGAGAGGATTGCAATACCAAAAGTAAAAAAGTTTCAAGGCTACCCCTTAACTGATAACCGATAACCGAAAGCCTGCGCAGCAGGCGTACTGACAGCCATTAATCAATATAGCCGTGTTTCGCTAAAAAACTTAAATTGAGTGTTTCGGAACGCGGTTGTTCTGTCCAGTCCGTCTCCGCATCACCATTTTTGAGAAGTGTTTCAAGATAACGCGCAATTAGATCAACCTCAAGGTTGACGCTGGCACCGTTGCGTTTGGTTCCTAAGGTTGTTACTTCCTTTGTGTGCGGAATTAAAGCGACTTCAAAAGAATCTGCATAAACAGCTGACACCGTTAAACTGATACCATCAACGGTGACAGACCCCTTATATGTAATGTAGCGTCTGGTATTGTCGCTCATCGTTACCCGCATCAAGGAGGCATCGCCTTCGTCTTTCCAAGAACAGATCGTCGCGACCTCATCTACGTGTCCGAGTACGAGATGTCCACCCAATCTGTCGCTGAGTCGGAGAGAGCGTTCCAAGTTAACCTGTTCACCGACCCTGCGCTCACCTAATGTTGTTCGGCGTAGCGTTTCAGCGGATATATCTGCTGTAAACGCCTCCGATGTCCGAGAACGGATCGTGAGACAAGCACCGTCAACAGCAATACTATCGCCGACTTTCGCATCCGTGAGCACTTCACTCGCTTGAATTTCGAGAGTACTCCCCTGGGATTCGCGCTGGATACTTCTAATCGTTCCAAGTTCTTCGACGATCCCGGTAAACATACTATAGATACCCCTCGATTAAAAAGTCCTCGGAATCAGAGATTGGCGTGATACTGATACGCTGCAAGTGTGGCACATCACTCAAACTGGGAACTCCGTCGCCACCAATAGGTCCAGGTGCCTTCCGTCCACCGATGAGTTTAGGTGCGACAAAACACATAACCTTATCAACGACTCCCGCTGCTACTGCAGAGGCGTTTATTTCCCCGCCGCCTTCTATCAGAACACTCGTTATTTCACGCTCGCCCAATACATCTATCAAATGCTTGAAACTAACCTTGCCACGCACCTCTGGAACGATTATCACTTCCGCACCTGCTGTTCTGAGAGCCTCAAAGTTTTGCGGCGGCGCATCGGGTGTCACAACCACAATAACACCGGCACTGCTTTCAGGATTGAAAATGCGTGCCTTCGTAGATGTTCTTCCGCGCGAATCTAACACAATCCGAATTGCATCCTGTCCTGCTCTATGCCGAAGCCGCGTCGTTAGGGCAGGATTATCACGGATAACCGTGCCGATGCCAACGAGGATAGCGTCTACCGTGTCTCGAATTTCATGTCCACACTGCCGTGATGCCTCAGTGGTAATCCATTGCGATTCACCCGATGCAGTAGCAATTTTTCCATCAAGGCTCATGGCGGTTTTCAGGATTACGAACGGCTTGCCGGTTTGAATATATTTCGTGTGGATTTCATTCAACCGTGCAGCTTCTTCAGCACAAAGACCAACATGTACAGTAATCCCCGCAGCTTGCAATTGACGGATGCCTTTGCCTGCAACATTGGGGTTCGGATCGACTTCTGCAATATAGACTTGGGCAATGTTCGCTTGAATGACTGCCTCTGTGCAAGGTGGCGTCCGTCCCCAATGGCAACACGGCTCAAGGTTCGTGTAAAGCGTTGCCCCTTTGGCGTTTGCCCCTGCAACGTTCAAGGCGTGGATCTCGGCGTGTGGGGTGCCTGCCTTCTGATGATACCCTTCACCTACAACTTGCCCGGATTTTACAATAACGGCACCCACGAGCGGATTTGGACTCGTGCGACCTTTTCCTTGACGCGCTAAATCAAGTGCGCGTTTCATAAAGATTTTATGTGCTTCGTCCATGAAAATCCATCACTCACAATCCGTACATGCTTCTATATAGTATACCATATTTCGCTTGGAAATGAAAATCATTTTTTTTTCGGTTGCGCTATCTCCTTTAGACATTCGAGGATTTCAGACTGCTGGATGAGATCGAATTGGTGTGAGCCAATATACATATATCTAATAATCCCGGTTCTGTCAATAACAAAGGTTGCAGGACGCGCTATGTTGTAAGCCTCCAAGCTGAGCCAGTGATAGACGCCGTAACTTTTGATGACATTTCGTGTTTTGTCTACCAATAGCGGGAATGTGATACCGTTTTTTTCGGCATAGCCGCGGAGTTCTCGGGGCCACTGTCCTGCGATTGCAAGCGGTGTTGCTGTCCATTCTGCGTATGTGCCAATATGCTCCTGAACGGTCGCCAACTGGCGGCGGCTGTTCGGTCACCATGTCCCTCGAAAGAAGGTGAGAACAACATTTTGTGTGTCGCGGTAGGCTTTAAGGGAGACCTCTACCCGCTGATGTGAAGGTAGTGTGAATAGGGGTGCAGTATCTCCGATATTGAGAATTTTGTTTTTTCGTGGCATAGATGCATCTTATCAAAAAGGGGCGTTGATGTCAAACTGATAACTGACTACTATTAAAAAAACAAGGCGGTGAACCGAAATCCACCGCCCTGTCCGATAGGTTAGTTAGAATTATCCCTGAACTACCTCTGTAACTTCAAATCACCCCAACGCATCGTCAACTTACCACCCGCACCCACATGACCTCTCAAGTGCGTCGTCGTCAAGGTCGTCCGATGCCCATCAATCGAGACATCCTCTATTTGGTAGTAGTAAACAACGTTAGGTTTCGCAGTTGTATCCGTGAAGGTATACACATGCTTCTCACTCGTCGTGCCGTGACCAGCGACAATACCTTTCACGTTAATAACTGTAAACTCACCGTTCTTCGTTTCACTCCGCAGGATGTTGAAGCCAGCGTTGTTCAACTCAGATTCGGTGATCCATTGAATATCGACATGCCCGGTCTCTTGGTTGCGAACCGGACGGAACTTCG
>JAPPNJ010000156.1 GCA_028818705.1 Candidatus Poribacteria bacterium | reverse complement strand
ACCGCAGTCGCTACGAAACCGAAGCCCCTACCTTTAGGTAGTGGGTGCTATCACACGGTAACTGTAAGCCACACTACATACATATATACACGTAACTGCAAATCCTGTTCCCAATAATGCTTACATCACAATTCCTGAAACAACTTGACCCCTTCCACATCGGCGCGAAACACTCGTTTCGAGGAAAACTCAGAGGTGAACGGCGAAGTCTCAACCGTGGTACAGGTATGGAATTTGCCGATTATCGGGCTTATGAACCTGGCGACGATCTACGGTATGTCGATTGGAACATTTACGCACGCTTAGGCAAACTATTTATCAAACTCCATCACACTGACGAGGATCTGCCACTTGTACTCCTCCTCGACAGCAGCCGATCCATGGAATTCGGGACACCCACCAAGTTGACATGTGCCAAGCAGATTGTGGCCGCACTTGGTTACATAGCTTTAGCACACGCCGACAGTGTCGCAATTTACACCTGTACCGAACGCCTCTCGGTAGCACTGCCGCCCACGTCAGGCAAATCACAATTCTCACGGCTCACAAAAGCAATCACCGCAATTGCAGCAGACGGACAAACACGATTGACGGAGTGCCTCAAGCAACTCCCGATGTATCAACGGTCCCCTGGAATGGTTGTCATTCTTTCGGATTTTTTGGACCCAGACAGTTACACAGCAGGCTTCAAATCACTCTTAGGACGTGGATTCTTGATCACAACCATACATCTGGTGAGCCAAGAAGAAATAGATCCACAAGCACAGATGGAAAACGTGGCTACAGGCAGTGATTGGCTGGTTGAAGACGCTGAAACCGGTGAAACAAGAGCCATTACACTTAATTCCGAAATCCTAACGCAATACCAAGCGCAACAGCAAACCTTCTGTGCCGACTTGCAACGCTTCTGTATCGACCAAGGTATTGGTTACGCCCAATTAAAAAATAATAGTCCTATAGAACCCTTTGTTTTTCAGGAATTGCACAGAACCGGCTTGATTCAGAGAAACCGATAACGAATCCTATCTGAGAAAAATAAGGAGGCAGTCCAATGACTACACAAACGTCACAACCAGATTTATCGCTCACTCAAGGCGACATCACGAAAGCACAGGTTGACACTATCGTGAATGCAGCAAATAGCGAACTCATCGGTGGAGGGGGTGTGGATGGAGCAATACGCCGCGCTGGTGGTGACGAAATCGAGCAAGCTTGTGCGGAAATTCGTAGGCGTGAAGGCGGCTGTCCCACGGGTAAGGCAGTTATCACACCGGGTGGTAATCTCCACGCGAAATATGTTATTCATACAGTCGGACCGGTGTGGGAAGGCGGCAATTCAGGTGAACCAGACTTGCTTGCGAGTTGCTATCAAGAGAGCCTTCGACTCGCTGCAGACAACGGTGTTCAGAGCATCGCTTTTCCTTCTATTAGCACCGGTATCTACGGATACCCAATAGAAAAAGCAGCAGTCGTTGCTCTGACAGCGGTAAAAGATTTTATTAAAGAGAACAATGTCGCGCCACAAAAGATCCAGTTTGTCCTGTTTGACGAGGCAACCCACAAGCACTATATGGACGCTTTGTCCGCCGTTTTCCTGAAATCGGAAACAACACATTAGGAAGCCAGTGCTGCTGAAAGTCATCCAAAATTGAACAACCCTAAATTTAGCCGAGTCTCGTTGATTCTTCCGATCTATATTCCAGCGTTTTTGTTGGCGATAGGTGGGGGTATCGTTTCACCAACGCTCTCAATTTACGTTAAATCGTTTGAGTTATCCTATACCTTGACAACGGTTGTCCTCGCTGTCGGTGTACTTGGAAATATCCCAGCGGGTATCTTGGTGGAACGGCTGGGTCGCAAACTGTCGATGTTGCTCGGTTTGGTAATGATAGGGATATCAACCGTTGGCATGGGCACGGCGACGCATTTCTTTCAACTGATCGTGTCACAATTATTCGGCGGTATTGGAATGGCGTTGTGGATGCTCGCCCGGCATGCGTATATGACAGATGTCATTCCCATCGCAAATCGCGGGAGAGCAATTGCACTCTTCGGCGGCGTAAATCGGATGGGAACCTTCGTCGGTCAGTTCTGCTCTATCTTCCTTGGAGTGAACCTCCGCCTTCCCTTCTTTATTTATACGGGTATTTTGGTGTTGAACTTTGTCCTCTGTCTGTTTTTTATTCCAGAAACACGTCGCACCATACATCAAACCACCGATAAGAAGGTGCCGTATCTCAAACAGCTGATCCAGATATCGCGTCAACATGCGCGGCTCCTCGCTACTGCCGGAGTAGGGCAGGTGTGTGTACAGACGCTACGCCGCGGTTGTAATATCATTATTCCGCTCTATGCAGACGAGGTCGTTGGATTAACAACACAGCAAGTGCGATCAGTCGTTATGATTTCCTCGGCGGTAGATATGTCAATGTTCCCGATTGCAGGCTACATGATGGATCGATTCGGTCGCAGATATGCGACAGTACCGGGTGTTTGCATTTTTGCGACTGGCATGGTATTCATGTCGTTTACAGGCACATTTACATGGTTGCTGCTGGCAGCGATCTTCATGAAGATGGGCAATGGTATCGCTTCAGGGACAATGATGACGCTTGGAGCAGACCTCGCGCCGCGCGAGGGAACAGGGGAATTCTTAGGCTTGTGGAGACTCACGGGAGATTTCGGGGGTTCCGCGGGACCCGTCATCGTCGGTAATCTTGCCGATTTGTTCGGCTTGAGTTATTCCGGTTTCGCATTGGGAGGTATCGGCTACCTCGCGGTTGGGATTTTCCTGTGGTTGGTGCCAGAGACCCTTAAAAAAGAATAAAGCATGTAGATATGCTTGGAAAACAAATCTGCATGCTTCGAGTGTCGTTGCTACAGATGCCGGGAAAGGGGCTCGAACCCTTACGCGCGTAATGCACACTAGACCCTGAA
>JAPPNJ010000212.1 GCA_028818705.1 Candidatus Poribacteria bacterium | reverse complement strand
TACCGAATTATTTTTTGAAACTTCATTAAGGCATGAATACCGTTGATTCTGATTTGATTCTGATTTACGCGGCAAAATTTCTGGGAAGGGACCCATCCTTCCATCCCAGAAAACTGACTGCTGACAGCCAACAGCCGACAGTTAACTCTTCCGAAAATATACTTGCAAGTTGGCAAGAAATGTGGTATCCTTTAAAGAAGATAGGAAACTAAATTTTGTTTTCTGACGTTATACTAAAGGAAGATATGGGATGGACACAA
This sequence comes from Candidatus Poribacteria bacterium, assembly GCA_028818705.1. GTDB lineage: Bacteria > Poribacteria > WGA-4E > WGA-4E > WGA-3G > WGA-3G. The sequence continues at coordinate 32,061 of JAPPNJ010000212.1, read as the reverse complement.
GAACGCTGTCTTTACCAATTAGCACTCTTGATTACAAGCAGCCTGCCACCGTGCAAATTGGCTCTCCAGTTTCTGTTGCCATTGATATAATGCAAGAAGAGGGGAGAGGGTGTGTTCTCGTCGTTGATGACGATGAACAATTGCTTGGAATCATCACTGAACGTGACCTGATACGTCACGTCAGTGGACAGCGCGCCGCACCTACCGAATTTAGGGTTGAGCAGGTGATGACAGCGGATCCAGAAACACTTCGTGCCAGTGACCCGATTGCCTTCGCGTTAAACCTGATGCACCTCGGGCATTTCCGGCACTTGCCTCTTTGTGTCTGGGACGACCAAGGGGAGGCATATCCCATCGGAATAATCTCGACCCGCGATATTCTCGACCATATCGCTATATTCATAGAAAATCAAGAGTAGGGGGCGTAATCATGCTTTATGACTTGGCAATTGACGAAGAATTGGAACAGATGGACGAGGATGCCGCCTTAAAAGCATGGAGCGCGCAAGAAATTCAGGTCTCGCTAAAAGATTTGATGCGTCCTATTGTCACCATTGATATCGACTGTAGTGTAAACGAGGCGATTGACCTGCTCCTTACAAACAACGTCGGTGCAGCACCCGTCGTCGAAGACGGATATCTCCGCGGAATCTTTAGTGAAAGAGACGTTCTCAACAGAATTCTCAACAAACAGGTGGGCGATCTTGACCATGTCGGTGTTAAGCAATTCATGATAGCCGATCCACAGACGGCGCAACCCGAAGATTCCTTGAATGCTGCTACTCTCTATATGGCACGCGGCAACTACCGACATGTCCCTATTGTTGATGCGGAGAATCGCCCGATCGGTATGGTGTCGATTCGTGATGTAATCTCTTATCTCGTTGGGGAATTTTCACAAGAAGTTTTATCGCTACCTCCGAGGCCCGTTCGAGATGCCATGAAAGCCCGAGAAGGTGCGTAAATGTTTAGAATTTTTTATATCGTGTAGGTGCCACTTTCCAAGCAGGCACCTATTAGAAAAAGGAAGCGATTGTGATGCGCAAGCCAGTAGAGCAAATTGAGGAGGCGACTATCCTGTTTGCTGGCGACTCTGGAGACGGGTCGCAGACCATTGGCACACAAATGACAGAGACCACTGCCCTCATTGGTAATGATGTCGCTACGCTACCCGATTATCCTGCCGAAATTCGCGCACCCGCTGGATCATTAGCAGGTGTCTCCGGGTTCCAACTCCACTTTTCAAGCGAACAAATTCATACACCAGGTGATCTCTGCGATGTACTCGTAGCGATGAATCCCGCTGCTCTAAAAGTTCACCTTCATAAACTCAAACCCAACGGCATTTTGATTGTTAATATTGATAATTTCGCACGGCGCTCGCTACGTCTCGCCGGATACGAGGATAATCCGCTTGAAGACGGCACGCTTGCAAAGTACCAGGTCTTCCCAGTTGAATTAACACGGCTCACCCGAAAAGCACTGGAAACAACAGACCTCACGACGCGGGAAATTGATCGGTGTAAAAACTTCTTTGCACTCGGTATGATCTTGTGGCTCTACAATCGCTCCATGGAATATACGATGAAGTGGATAAAGACAAAGTTCGCCAGAAGGCCGCAGTATATCGAAGCAAACATTCTCGCACTTCGCGCTGGCAACGTTTATTGTGAAGCCACTGAACAGTTTGCTGTTTCCTATGACGTGAAACCCGCGTCCTTTGAACCCGGAACCTACCGCAACATTGAAGGAAACATGGCAACTGTGCTTGGACTCATTGCAGCCTCGCATCAGTCGGGTCTTCCCCTCGTTTACGGTAGTTACCCGATAACACCCGCAAGCGATATCCTCCACGGTCTCGCCCAATATCGGAATTTCGGGGTCGTAACAATGCAGATGGAAGATGAAATTGCAGCCGTTGGTGTCGCAATCGGTGCTGCGTTTAGCGGTTCACTCGGTGTCACTGGTAGTAGCGGGCCGGGACTTGCCCTTAAGTCAGAAGCTATTAATCTCGCTATGATTGCGGAGCTTCCTCTCGTAGTCTGCAACATCCAACGCGCGGGTCCCTCAACTGGAATGCCCACAAAAACAGAGCAATCAGACCTGTTGCAAATGTTTTATGGTAGAAACGGGGAATCCCCGATTCCTATTATTGCTCCCTCGCGTCCTTTTGACTGTTTTGAAACAGTTTATGAAGCCTGCCGTATCGCCGTGAAGTATAGAACCCCCGTGATCTTCCTCTCAGACCTCTATATCGGTATGGGAGCTGAGCCGTGGAGGATTCCGAAACTTTCTGAATTGCCAGAGATTAAAGCAGATTTTGCGGGACGTGAGCATGCTCATGGGAACGGGTTTGAACCCTATCAGCGCGACCCAGAGACCTTGGCGCGTCCGTGGGCGAAACCGGGGACTCCTGGCTTAGAACACCGCATCGGCGGCTTAGAGAAATCTGATATAACTGGGCATGTCAGTTATGATGCCGAGAATCACCAAAGGATGGTAGAAATCCGGTCGGAAAAAGTCGCACGCATCGCTAGTGAAATACCGCCAACGGAAGTATTTGGCACACAGGAAGGCGACCTTCTCCTTCTCGGGTGGGGCGGCACTTTTGGCGCAATCCGAACCGCAGTAGAACACGGCATTGAAGATGGACTTTCAATAGCTCACGTACATCTCCGACACCTCAATCCTTTCCCCAATGACTTACCAGGCATCCTAAACAGATTTAAAAAAGTTTTAATCCCTGAGCTAAACAGTGGTCAGCTCCTCCAACTCATTCGCAGCACCCATCTTATCGATGCAATCGGATTTAACAAGGTGCGGGGACAACCCTTCCACGTTTTTGAGTTGCAATCTAAAATTGACGAGATACTTAAAGAATTAGGACATTTTTAGCCTTATATATCTGAAATACCCTTTGCTGGTGAAGGAGACATACGCGTATGGCATTCCACAGAGATTTTCAATCCTGCCAGCAACAATATATCCTTGGTTATCGGCTTTACTGTAAAAGGCGGTAAAAATCATGAAAAGAGAAAGAACTTCACGCCCTAAAAGGAAAAGAACTTCAGGCATTCCTGCTGGCGCGCCTACCCTTTCAAAAAAGGATTTTGAATCCGACCAAGACACACGTTGGTGTCCCGGTTGCGGCGACTATTCCATTCTTGCACAGACACAACGCATTATGCCAGAACTTGGCGTCCCCCGCGAGAATATTGTCTTTATCTCCGGCATCGGATGTTCAAGTCGGTTCCCGTACTACATGAACACCTACGGCTTCCATACCATCCACGGTAGAGCCCCGACGATTGCCTCCGGTGTCAAGATGGCAAACCCTGATCTCTCTGTCTGGGTTATCACAGGAGATGGCGATGCTCTCTCAATTGGTGGCAACCATTTTATTCATTTGATGCGGCGCAATTTCGACCTCAACGTTTTGCTCTTCAACAACCGCATCTACGGACTCACCAAAGGTCAATACTCACCGACTTCAGAGCAAGGCAAACAAACCTACTCGACACCACTTGGTTCTTTGGAGGCACCCTTTAATCCGATTAGCCTCGCCTTGGCTTCAGGGGCTACTTTTGTCGCACGCTCGCTCGACAGAGACCCAGATCATTTGCGGATGATTATCAAGTCGGCATTTGAACACAAAGGCACCTCCTTCATCGAAGTTTATCAGAACTGCAACATCTATAACGATGGTACTTTCTTTCAATACACGGAGAAGGAAACAAAGTCTGACAATACGGTATTCTTGGAGCACGGTGAACCGCTCGTTTTCGGTGCAGAGCGGAACAAAGGCATCCGACTGAACGGATTCCAACCCGAAGTCGTCGAAACCACAAACGGTGACTACGCCACCGACGATCTCATCGTCCACAATCAATATGCTGAGGACACCACTTTGGCAAACTTCCTGGCGGGCATGAGTGACACACCTAACATGCCACATCCCATCGGTATTTTTCGCAGTGTCCGACATCCCTGTTACGAAGACGCGATGACCAATCAGATTCGCGGCGCAAAAGATCGGATGGGCGAAGGCGACATCGAGGCACTCCTCAACGCCGGCGAAACGTGGACTGTGTCATAGCATGACGCTGCCGCCTTATCGTCAACCCTAATTATTTTCCTTAACTCGGTGGGTGCGGCTTCCAGCCACATCTATAAAATCAAAACGGGTATCACGCTAATGAAGATTTACATCTTAACCGACTTAGAAGGGGTAGCGATGGTATCCCGTTTCAGTCAAACCCGTGAAGAAGGTCCGCAGAAACAGGCAGCCATGAAATTGTTGACGCACGAGGTAAATGCTGCTGTTGATGGCATTCTTGATGTGGATGCAGACGCAGAAATTGTCGTCTGGGATGGACACGGGACTGGCGGGATTGATGTGCTTGAATTTCATCCCAAGGCGAAACTAATTGCGCGAGGTCCCATTCATCCGCCCTACTATCTTGACGCCACCTATGATGCCCTCTTTTTCTTAGGACAGCACGCCATGGCAGGCACCCCAAACGCGCCGTTGAGTCACACCTATTCTTCTTTATCAATTGAATACTACAAACTCAACGGCAAAATGATTGGAGAATTCGGGTGCCGTGCAGCACTGGCAGGCACTTTCAATGTCCCAACCGTTTTCATCTCTGGTGACGATAAAGCGGTGGCAGAAGCCAAGCAACTCATACCCGGCATTTACGGTGTTGAAACTAAGGAGGGACTTGGACAGGAACTCGCCTTGCATCTATCACCGCAACGATCGCGAGAATTAATTCGAGAGACTGCTGCCGCTGCTTGCCAAAATAGCACGCAGATTTCCCCATTTAAAATTCATCCGCCTTATGCGTTTGAAGTCCGTGTCCTTGAAGGTAAATCAATTGATAGGTACTTGCAACAGGGCGCAGTGAAGATTGACGATCGCACCGTAAGTTGGCACAGTGACGACCTTTCCGCCTTGTCTATTTAGGATGCTTGGTTTTGATGGGCATAGGTTGTCATAGGCGATTCGGACAAACACACAGATTAGGCACTACCGAGCAATATTTTACCTGCAAAAACCCATGCAAATCGACATCCAAACCAAAAACTTTACGCTCCTCGAAATCCAAGGAAATGTCATCGGACAAGATGCTCTCGTCCTCAAAACCGTGCTTGAGGAACATATCCAAGAACTCGGGAAGCAGGGCGTAACACCGATGCTGGTTTTCAATATGGAGCGCGCCCAAACAATCGACAGTGCCGGTTTAGGCGTGCTAATCACGACTAGCACCCAGGTCCGTCAAATGGGCGGGCGTGTCGTCCTCCTGAACCCCGACAGAAGCATCAGACGCATGTTGATCCGGACGAATCTAACATCACTTTTCGATTTTCCCAAAAACCTTGAAGAAGCGATAACCAACACCCTTTAATCTTTCGCCTTATACCCCGTCCTATCCGTATTCCCACCATATTTCAGCGCATAAATCAGTAAGTTTGACATAAATCGATAGACATCCGTAGAACGCCGGAGCCGTAACATCGTACGACTCTCAATCTCTGCAGTCTCCATCGCGCACATATAGTCCTTACGGTTATACACCACCGCTAACCGATCATCGATCGTAATCCCTTTCTGAAAACGGAACTGCGTCGGTTGTGCGTTATTCTCATTTCCCCAGAACACATCGCCACCGGTTGGCGGTTTCGGCATTTCGTAGTAGATACTATAGAGTTCATGATCATGAGGTAGGATTTCGAGCGGATACTCCGGGAAAATAGTCTTGAGTTCATCAGCGACGATATGTGCGAACAACCCGTTAAAACCGCAATCGTCAAAAAAGAGCATCCCACCCTTTTCAACGATATACTTCCGAAGCGCCGCACGCTCTTGTGATGTAAAACCCACCTGTAAAGGACCGTCTTTCGCGAGCCCACGCCCGACAGTAATATCTTTATCGTGTCCTGTCATAATGATGAGAGGGGCATCCATGATGTGCGGATCGGTAAGCGGTAAGGCACCGCCTTTAAAATCCATATCCGCTCGAATTGCGGTATGGTCTTCCAGCCACTTAATGAGCGCGGGAATCGCTGTCGGGTCTTGCCACCAATCCGAGAGTGAATGCTTAAGCCGGATCAGTCGGATATGTCCACGCATCTCGTTTCCAGTACCTTCAAGGATACCGCCCAATTTTCCTTTGGGTAGCCGTACAAGTTCTCGAAAAGCAGTATCAAACCCGTCTCCTAAACCGGTTGTCGGTGGGGATCCGTCGAGGAATTCAGATAATCCACTGCTGGCTGATCCTGTGCTACCTCTTTGTACCACGGGCAAGCGACTTTTTTCAATCGCTGGCACATCCCTTACAGATGCCCCGGCGGAATGTGTAGATGATGTAGTAGGTTTTTCGACACTGGGAAGGATAGGTGACACCGCCATCTCTGCGGGATTCAGGACATCGGTGTCAACCTTCAGTTCTGGAACTTGCCGCACAACCGCTGTTTTCTCGGTCGGAAGCTGCGTTAGATTCGACATCTGCTTCGGTGCATGAGCAGTCACAGTGGTGCTTATCTGAGGCGTACTAACCGCCACATTTCGGCGTGTCGGGCGGATACGGGTGTCTGTCCGTGTGGGACTAACCGTGACGAACGCCGCCTCAAATGTATCTTGGTTCAACTCCCGCTGCCCTGAAAACAGAAACGCCGCAATTACAACAAACAGTAGATGCAATCCAATCGAAGCGATAGCTGCGCGACGTTTGTGTCGCAAGTTTTGGCTTGCAATCTGCACCAAAAAAGGTTTCTGTTTCATTTTTTTAATTTACCTTGCGGTTCATTAAAGTGGGTTTGAGCGTTGACATGCTTTTCCGTAGATGCTTCGCAGTGAGAACTCCATTTCATTTTGCCCTGTCCTCGGTATCCTTAGAGATGCCGCTGGATATGTAAATAACTCTCGGCATCTAACTCCCGATAGTCGGGGATATCGTATCGATTTCCCCGCACATCCGTCACAAAAAGCCGAGCGGGCGGCACCTGCTTAATGTTCTGATTCAACCCACGCACCGAGAAAGTTACACGTCCACGTTCCGTTTCAACTTCCCACTCGTGGATGCCGAATTGCTCCTTCACGCGATAAACCTTCTGAATCGTCGGCGTGAAGTAGCGTTTATCCAACTCCTCCTGCAGGATTTTCAGACTCTCGGGTGCAAGCTCTGATGGGTTCACGAGAATCCCAATTTCAGTATCCTCATCCGCGGCAAGTGAGATGTAACTATCAGGCTTGCTGAGGGGCATAAGCCGCCGCACCACCACACGTAGATGACACGCCTCTTTCCGAATTTCCAGACGTGCCGTTCCTACCTCGGAACGTGTGAACGTAAGCTCGGAGGCATCCAAGTAACGCGGCGTGAAGTTATCTGATTCAGACGGCATAGGATTTACCGTTGGTGCCGCTGCAAGAGTCGTTTGCCTATTTCCATTTTCGTTCTGCATGTCTACCTCTCCACTGCTTGTGCTGCTGCACGAACGTTAGCGGCTTCACGTTGGGTTTCTACCAGTTTGTAATAGATACCTTTTTGCTCCATTAGTTCCTCGTGGGAACCACATTCAACACCTTTACCCTTTTCAATCACGAAAAGCCGATCGGCATTGCGGAGCGTTGAAAGCCGATGCGCAATAGCAAACGTCGTCCTGTTCTGCACGAGCCTGTCAATTGCCTGTTGAATCTTCTTCTCAGTCTCCACATCTACTGACGAAGTGGCTTCGTCGAGAATCAGGATACGCGGATTGTGTAAAATCGCCCGTGCAATGGATATACGTTGCCGCTCACCACCAGACAAGCGACCCCCACGTTCACCGACTTCTGTATCGTAACCATCGGGGAACTTAACGATAAATTCGTGAGCGTTTGCCGCCTTCGCCGCCGTGATAATATCTTCCATCGTGGCATCAGGGTGGGCATAGGCGATATTCTCAGCGATAGTTCCACTGAACAGATATGGTTCCTGTAGCACGACCCCAATTTGTCGACGCAAATCCTTAAGATCAATCTGTTTGATGTCTTCACCATCGATTTCTAAATTGCCGGAGTCTGGCGTATAGAATCGGCAGATGAGATTGATAAGCGTCGATTTCCCCGCGCCCGAATGCCCGACGAGTCCAATCATCTCTCCCGGTTTTACGTGCAGGCTAATGTCTCGAAGCACAGGTTTGTGTGAATCATAGCCGAACGTCATGTTGTGGAACTTGACTTCTCCCGTAATATTCGGCATCGATTTAAGGGTGCCATCGTCCAACTGCTCGGGTTGCGAGTCTATCACCTCGAACAATCGCTCCGCCGCTGTCAGCGAACGAGAAGCCCAGTTAATCAGTGGACTAATATAGCGTAACGGTTCGTAAAACATCCACAGATATGCGTGGAAAGCCATCAAAGTGCCGAGTGTCATTGTTCCAGCGATAATGTTAAGACCACCGACGTACCAGACAATGAGGGACCCCAACTGAACAGCAAACATCAGCGGTGGGTAGTAGGTTGCCCAGATCATCTCTGCATTGGTTTCATAGTCCCGTGCATCTATATTCGCTTCGCCGAACCGGTTAACTTCATTGCGTTGTTGTCCAAAAGCGCGGACAACCCGAATACCAGATACTGAATCGTTGACGACATCGAACAACTTTGAGCGACGGCGCCAAGCACGGTGCCAAAGGCTTCGCACTTTTTTCCAGAACCAACCTGCGCCAAAAACAATTATCGGAATTGGGATTAAGATGAAACACGCCAATCGCCAGTTCATCCAGAAAAGCATTCCTCCAATGCCGAAGAAGAGTAACAGTTCGACTGCCAGAAATGACAGCCCTTCCAACATAAAGTCTTGGAGCCGCTCGCTATCCTCTGTGATATGCGAAATAACTGTCCCTGTTTTTCGTTTATCGAAAAATCGGATAGACAAGTTGTGTAGATGTTGATACACATGAGAGCGGATATTCGCGGCGACCCGGAACGTCAGCCAGGCACCTATACGTAACCGAAAAATTGTGAGGATTTCACGGATGATCTGTATCGTTAATAACGCACCTACAGCGATAGACAAGGCTAACGCTGCCGGTTGAAGGGCGCGGAAAATATCACCCAACCGCGTGCTCGATGCATCTTGTGCAGCAACGGTAGCATCGTTTAGCATCAGGATGTCGTCAATCAGGATACGGGAAAAGTAAGGTGGCACAAGCGAAATAAGGGTTCCAGCGATCACGAATACCATAAACAAAATTGCCTTAGTGCGATAAGGGCGGATGTAGGACAAAATCCGTAACATCACTTTGTGTTTCTTGGTACATGCCGGGCATGGTGAGAACTCATCTGGCAGTGGTAAACCGCACGACTGGCAAAATTTTTCTTCCGGCTTATAGTCCCATATTGGTGCTTCATCCCGTTTTCCATTTCGGAACTCAATCTCGTCTCCAATGAATCGAGCAACAAATCCAAACTTCGCTGCACAGCCGTTGGAGTACCGAATGAGATCGACAGTGCCATCTTGTGTTTCCAGAACAAGGATCCCGGCGTCTACCACGACTTCGGCGCGAATGCCAAGTACCTTCTCGTAGGGAATGTAGTGAGGCACTTCACCTTCACCTGTCACGGTAAATATCGCGGCGTCCGTTAGCACGAACCATTCTTCACCATAGCTGCCTGCTGAACTTACATCACTTTGAACGGCAAATCGGATCTGTTCTGAGCGTATATCTAATTTATTCAGTGTCTCTTTAACTAAATCGGGTATCGGGTCAAGCGTACCCGTAGGCGTCTCTGTAATTGCCATTCCTTCTTTATACCTCCTTGTTTACTTCCCGAGTGTGCGTTCGTCTGGATACTTCCAGGGGATTTTGCGATCGATGGACTTCCAACGCGTTGAATCAACGCGTTGAACAACATATATCTTCCGACCACACCTGCACTGCAGATCGTGAACATGTCCGTTTGAGCAGGTTTTTTCCTTAACAAAGTCAATACTATCTTGGTGCACGCGATAGCCTCGCCTGCATGAATAACAGACTAAATACATCATTCACCTCTATCTGCTAAGGTACGAACATCAGTGTCCTTCGGGAGTTGTACACGACAAGATACAACTTTTATGAATACGGTTGCATTCACTGATTCTTTTAATCCATTTTTAGGAATACAATTCAGATAATTCGACTTCTTGTGCCCTCCGTTTTAAACCTCAATGGAATGCTTCTCCAAAACCGCATCGTTCAATTCAACACCAAGTCCCGGTTTCGTTGATGGGATGACGTATCCATCTTCCCACTGTATCGGCTCCTGAAGGATATCAGTGTGGAAGCCGTCCCACATGTGAATGCCTTCTTGAATCAAGAAATTCGGGCTACAGACATCCAGCTGGATGTTCGCTGCACCACCGATCGGACCTCCGTACAGGTGTGGTGCTATCTGGGCATAGTGCGCTTCGCCCATCGATGCAATTTTCTTCGCTTCGAGGATACCGCCTGTGATTGTCAAATCCATCTGCAAAATAGATGCTGCTTGTTGTTCCAGCAAATCCACGAACTCGTATTTCGTCAATAACCGTTCACCAGTAGCAATCGGGATACTCGTGGACTGGGCAACGCGCGCCATCTCCTTGATGTTCTCCGGCGGCAACGGTTCCTCGAACCAGAGCGGATCGTACGGCTCGACGCGTTTCGCGAAACGGATCGCACTGTTGGTATTGAACTGTCCGTGTGTGCCGATCAGAATATCACACTTATCGCCGACAGCATCGCGAATCCCTCGAATCACACTCTCAGCATAATCGAGTGTTTCCAATCTATCTGCAGTGTTCGGGTCAACGGGATCAAACTTGACAGCGGTAAACCCTTTTTCAACATAAGAGAGTGCGAGTTCTCCCGTTTTTTCTGGAGAATCACCGCGTCGCCATTGCAACAGATAGGAATAGGCACGAAGCTTCTCGTGAAACATGCCACCTAACAGATTGTAAATCGGTTGGTTTAACGCTTTTCCAACGATATCCCAGCATGCCATCTCAATTGCACTCATCGCTGGACTTGTTAGTGGACCTGAATGCCGTACACATGGTCCCTCGTAAAGTGTAGACCAGATTCTCTCAATCCGAAACGGATCCACGCCAATCAGGTAGCGTTCTCCCCAATCCTTAATCAGTTCAATGACTACGTGATTCAATTGCGTATGATAGGTACATTCGCCTACACCCTCAATACCTTCATCAGTTATCAATTTGACAAAAATCCAACGCCGTCCACCCCAATGCGGCGGCGGCACATCAACGAGATAAGTTTTCACATCAACAATTTTCATTTTTTAAACTTTCCTTGCGGTTCGTTGTGGGTGAGTTTGTGGTTTGACGTCCTTTCCGTAGCGTCGTTTTCCACTTCGTTTCAGACTACAACTTTGGTGCCAATCTTAACCGGAGGACATCACGGATTCCACCAATATGTCACTTTACCAACCAAGGTCGTGTCCAGCAACTCTGTTGATATACTGTCCGTTCCATAAGTCTGATTGAAAACAAAATAGAAATCGCTACCCGGTTGGTAGATGTAGTTAACCAAGAAATTTGTAGTAACCAGATTCCGGTCACTGTTCCACTGTACAAAAAGCTTGGCAAAAAGGTCTGTGGAGAAGGAATAAATAACACGTCCACCGAAGATGTTGGTATCAAACGAACCTTCTGGCAGCGTGACGCGGTTAAACTCATATCGCGGTTCCAAATTCAGGCGTCCCGAGAACCGAATATCGAAACGGAGGTCAAACCCGCGCCGGGTGCCGTTGTAGAAATCCCCGATATTGAACCCAAAACGCCCGTTGAAAACCTGACCTTGCGCGTTGAGCATGAGATTATAGTTATTGTAGCTGTACCTGCCTCTTGGAATGATAATCCCCTCTCGAATTTCAAAGTCATCAGTGAGGTTCTCATAGTTTCGGGAGACTCGGAGACCACCAAAACCTTGTGTAGCCAATTCAAGCCACGTACTCCACATAAAAGTTCGGGTCTCCAATTCATTGTCTGAATCGAGGATAAAATCAATCTCCGGTCCAGTCCACAACCGACGAAATACAGACCAATTAAGGTAAGGCGTGGCGCGTGCTTCTCCGCGGAACCAACGTGAACCTGTACGATAGACATAGCCGACTTCAGGGTTGAAATCCTCCCCGATATCCGTATAAGAGGCATTCACTCGTGCAAGTGAACTTTGCCAATTGCCACCGAAGTACAGGGCGTTTGGGTTTGCCATAGGAGGTTCGTTAGACAAGATACTATTTCCCGGAGAGGCTGGCCCGCTGATTGCGCTCGGTTCAAAGGTACGTGCCCAGAGCCCTCGAAGATTTATCTCGCCAGTCGGACGATAGATGAAATCAACACCAGCAGCACGATTATGCGTGTCAAGACCTTGCTTATTAATCGCAATCATACCAACGCTTGAACCAGTGAAAAGATCGCGCTTGATTCGCAGCACCGAATAGTTTCTCCTATCGACATCAACAGCATCCGCACTTTCCGTAGCATCAGCCGAATAATTATCCGTGAGAACATTCAGGAGCCCCACGCCAAAGCCGCCTACTTTACCCGTCACTTTTCCGCCTGCCATAATCGGGATCGCGTGTCCTTCCTCAATACCAATCCGACGACTATAGAAAAGTAGGAGCGGTGGTGGCGCATTGTAACTCGTGCGTGGAATACCAAAATCGAATAAGCCCGCACCCTCTAAAAAGAATTGACGTTTTTCTGGAAAGAACAGACTAAACCGCGTTAAGTTCGTCTCTTCCCGGTCCGCCTCAACCTGTGCAAAGTCTGTGTTGACAGTTAAATCAGCTGTCAGATTTGAAGTGACGCTTACCTTTACATCGCCACCTAAATCAAATACACTAACTATCCCGTTTTCTTTTGTCCGAGCGACGCCAGGCAGGAAATATGGAAGGAACTCTATATTCCGGCGTTGTGAGATGCCCGATAAACCCGTTAGCGATCCGAGCTGCGTCGTCCGATAGCGCGCTAAGTAAGTATATGCTGCTGGCACGGGTGCCCATGTGCCTTCTTCCTGATTCTTCTGAATTGAACGTCCAAGGTTCAAACCCCATGTTACCGCTTCTTCGTCTTTAAATCTAAGCTGACTAAACGGAATTGCAATCTCTGTTGTCCAATTATCGCCATTAATTTTTGCTCGACTGTCCCAGACGGCATTCCAGTTCTCGTTTCGGCTATCTCCACTATCCATTATCGCAACGTCTTCCTTCGCCCCCAACGGATTAACCCTGAAAAAGAAGCCACTGCGCCGGTCGTTGTAGGTATCCAGCATGACAAAGACGGTGTCGTTATCATATAACATCGCATCGCGCCGCATCTTATTAGCAACGATCTTGGAAGGTTCTGATTCGCTACAGACAAAACCGAAATAGATATGTCTATCGTCATACAGGATACGAACCTCTGTTGGTTCCGTCATCTGTGCGCCCTCATAGGGTTCGTATTGTGTAAATTGACGGATGGGTATTGCTTTCTGCCAATCCGACTCTGAGAGTTCACCATCAACCTCAATGCTCTCGTATGTGCGATACGCCTCTGCCTGAAACACCTCCGTTTCAGCATGCACACCAACACTGATACAAAAGAGGAGTAAAATTGATAGCCATCTACATAGATAATCTATAGTATTCAAAATTAGAAAACCACCTCCGTAATTACCTTAAACTTGATTATTATTATACCACATTTATTTGAATTCTGCACATCCTAATCTATAACTGTCTGCAAAGTAGTAGGGTCTTTGGAAGGCTCACATGCGGCTTTCCCTGCCGTGTGTCGGAACAAATCTTTAACACCAACTGCCAAACACCAATCGCTAACTGCTAATTGCTGAATAATCCTATAAAAAAGATTTGACACTCAGCGGTATTGTTGGTGTATAATATTAGTAAGGGTATTCCTTCATGAAATGGAAACTTGTAGAGATCGATTTGGATTTTTTAAACAAGTGCTTACGGGAGGAATACTCAAAGAAAATATTGGATAAGATACAGAACCAATTGGAGGAAATATGACCAACGAAAGCAAGTGTCCGGTGATGCACCACACTCACGCACAAGGCACTATAGCGAACCAACGGTGGTGGCCCGATCAGTTGAACCTGAAGATGCTCCACCAGAACCCACCGCAGTCCAATCCTATGGGCGGGAATTTCAACTATGCTGAAGCGTTTAAAACACTTGATTTAGAGGCACTGAGACAGGACATCTATGAGCTGATGACAATGTCACAGGAGTGGTGGCCCGCCGACTACGGGCACTATGGGCCCCTCTTCATTCGGATGGCGTGGCATAGTGCAGGCACGTACCGCATCCACGACGGACGCGGCGGCGCAGCCTCCGGCACGCTGCGCTTTGCACCCCTCAATAGTTGGCCCGACAACGCCAGCCTCGATAAGGCGGTCCGGTTGCTCTGGCCCATCAAACAAAAGTACGGCAGAAAGATCTCGTGGGCAGACCTAATGATCTTCACCGGGAACTGTGCCCTTGAGTCTATGGGACTCAAGACGCTTGGGTTCGCTGGCGGTCGAGAAGATGTCTGGGAGCCTGAAGAAGACATCTATTGGGGATCAGAGACCACGTGGCTCGGTGACGAACGCTACGCCGGTGACAGGGAACTGGAGAATCCGCTCGGTGCCGTTCAGATGGGCCTCATCTATGTGAATCCACAAGGACCAAACGGTAAACCGGATCCGGTCGCTGCAGCCAGAGACATTAGAGAGACGTTCCGTCGCATGGCAATGAACGACGAGGAGACAGTTGCGCTCATCGCTGGCGGACACACATTCGGCAAAACGCATGGTGCAGCTGATGCCGACGAGTACGTCGGTCCCGAACCAGAGGGTGCACCCCTTGAGCAGCAGGGACTCGGCTGGAAGAACACTTTTGGCAGCGGCAAGGGCGGCGACACGATCACCAGTGGCTTAGAGGGTGCTTGGACGATCGCACCGACCAAGTGGGACAACAACTTCTTTGAAAACCTCTTCAACTACGAGTGGGAACTCGTGAAAGGTCCCGGCGGTGCGTGGCAGTGGACTCCCAAAGATGAAACTGCACAGGGCACCGTGCCAGACGCTCACGATCCCTCGAAGAAGCACGCACCTATGATGCTCACGACCGACCTATCCCTGAAGGCGGATCCAGCCTATGCACAAATTTCCAAACGTTTCTACGAAAACCCAGCGGAGTTCGCAGAGGCATTTGCTAAGGCGTGGTACAAACTGACCCACCGCGACATGGGACCTCTCACACGGTGTCTGGGTCCGTTAGTTCCCGAGGAACCGCAGTTGTGGCAGGACCCTGTCCCCGAGGTCGATCATCAATTGATTGAAGCGCAAGACATCGCTGTCCTCAAGGGTAAGTGTCTCGAATCAGGACTGTCCATTTCCCAACTCGTCTCGACCGCTTGGGCATCCGCAGCAACGTTCCGCGGCACCGACAAGCGCGGTGGAGCTAACGGGGCGCGCATTCGCCTCGCACCTCAGAAGGATTGGGAGGTCAACAACCCGCCCGAATTGGAGAAGGCACTTCAGTCCTTGGAAGAGATTCAAAAGGAATTTAACAGTTCGCAGACCGACGGGAAGCAGGTATCACTCGCTGACCTGATCGTTCTGGCAGGTTGTGCAGCTGTTGAGGCAGCCGCGAAAAACGCCGGTATTGACGTACAGGTTTCCTTCACACCGGGGCGCACGGACGCTTTACAGGCGCAAACCGATGTCGAATCATTTGCTGTACTTGAACCGACCGCCGACGGATTCCGAAACTACCTCGCAAACGGACACCAGAGAACAGCCGAAGACTTGCTGGTGGATCGGGCACACATGCTGACGCTAACCGCGCCTGAGATGACTGTTCTTGTCGGTGGTTTGCGTGCCCTGAATGCAAACGTCGGTCAGTCCGAACTCGGCGTCTTTACCAAGCATCCCGAGACGTTGACGTCTGATTTCTTCGTGAACCTACTTGACCTGAACACCGAGTGGGTACCATCCTCAACATCTGAGGGTGTATTCGAGGGCCGCGATGCCTCGACCGGCGAACTCAAGTGGACCGGCACCCGTGTTGATCTTGTATTCGGCGCAAATTCCCAACTCCGAGCTATTGCGGAAGTCTATGCCTGTGATGACGCTCGACAAGCATTTGTGCAGGACTTTGTAGCTGCATGGAACAAGGTCATGAACCTTGATCGCTTCGACCTTGCCTAATCTCGGCAAGGCACGGATAGTGGGAGCGTGAAATCTTTACGCTCCCACTGTTTCCAATTCGTTGTGTGGGTTGTGGGTCGTGCGAGTTGAAGGGTTGGTTAAACAAACCTAATTATCTTCAGGGTCTTTAGGGGGTTTTGGCTGAGGTTTATCTCTTCCATTTTTAGCCCATTCTATCCACTCTGCATGCTTTTGCTTCGCCCCTTCTAAGCGGGCTCTCTGAAGTTTTTTCTCCTCACGTTTTTCGAGAATCCTTTTGACTAACATGATAACCTCCCAGACAGCCTCCCAGATTTCCATAAGAGTTACTGCTACGAGCGTGAAAATTGGTAATGCCGTGCTTGTATTTAAGATGAGAGTATTCAGGCTTTCTCCCTTAGGCCTCAACAGGAAAAATACATAAAGCATTTCCAAAATAATTACATGAATTAAAATGGCAAGCGACCATTCAGGTGTTATAATTTCACGCCATTTTCTACTTGATCTTTCTTCGTCCATAAATAGTTACTTTTTGTGTTAGTTACTCAAAACCAATTTTAATCTTTTTTCTTTTATTTGTCAACTCATTTTTAGCATTCACCTTGTCATACCCATTCCACGCTTCCACTCTTCTCGTAGGAGCGAGTTCACTCGCTGCTTATACCGATCGCGCTAATAGGGTCATTTATGGTAAACCTTAGAATTAATTGGACACTCTACACCGGCGAGGTTAGAAACCGTGAAGAATATCCCAGCAAAAACCCTACCAGGGGAGGGGCGAATGTCTATTTATTTTTCAAGTTTACCATAGTTTCCCAGTAATTTCCCCCAGGATGCCCGAACTTGTTCAGGAAAAGTGGGCAAACCCGAATAAATTCGGGCATCCAGAGACAGGAATCCTTCACATAGGTAAACCTATTTCTTAAACTAAATAGCCCTGATCGCGCTAAAGAATCTTATTGATTTTCTTCGCAAGATGTGGGAAAATACAACAAAGCTCCTTCTTACCCCTTCGCAGATAGGAGATCTATGAAAAACGATAAAAAGACCATCTTCGGTTGGTGCATGTACGACTGGGCGAATTCTGCTTATATTACCACTGTGATCGCCGCTATATTGCCGAATTACTTTGCGAAAGCCGTTGTAGGCGAAGCCGGTATTGATATCCTCGGTATGAATATGACGGCTACGACGTTGTGGGGATATATGTTGGGAACCGCGGCGTTCTGTGTTTTCCTCTTTGCACCTGTACTCGGTGCCATCGCCGATTTCTCTGCAGCCAAGAAAAGATTCCTCATGGGCTTTGCGTATATGGGCAGTCTCTTCGCAACGATACTCTATTTTTGCGAGTCTGGCGATGTAGGACTAACAGTTATCCTATTTCTCGGTTCTCAAATCTGCTTTGTTGGCGGTAATGTTTTCTACGATGCGTTCTTACCCCAGATCGCCTCCGAAGACAAAATGGATTCCGTTTCTGCCAGAGGGTATGCTTTCGGGTATGTCGGCGGCTCACTCCAATTTGCCATTACCCTCGCGCTCGTCGCCACGCAAAAGACCCCAGAGGCCCAAGCAACGGCAGCGCGCGTCGGGATGGCAATGACAGGTTTTTGGTGGGCGGGCTGGACCTTACTGACGCTGAAATATCTAAAAGAAGAAAAAACGCCGTCCGAACTCCCAGAAGCCTATCGCAATCGACCTGAAGTTTTAGCATATCTGGCGTTAGGCGTCAATCGGACTATTTCAACGGCGAAAAAGGTAGGACGTTTTAAACACCTCACGCTTTTTCTTATCGCCTATGTGATTTATAACGACGGGATCCACACCGTTACGAGCATGGCGACAATCTACGGTACTGAAGAATTAGGACTAAAAACGACAGAACTCATGGTGACGCTCCTGTTGGTGCAAGTCGTGGCAATAGGTGGGGCGTTGATATTCAGTCGGTTGGCAAGTCGTATAGGTGCAAAACACTCGGTGATGTGTGCTTTGGTCTTATGGAGTGCTGTCGTCACCTACGGCTATTTCATCCATACCGCAACCGAGTTCTTCGTTTTGGGCATGATTGTCGGTATCGTACTCGGAGGAACACAAGCCTTGAGTCGTTCCTTGTATGGCGCAATGATTCCAGAAAACGCAAGTGCCGAATTTTACGGATTCTATTCTGTTTTTAGTAAATTTTCATCAATCTGGGGTCCAGTAACCTTTGGCTTAATCAAACAGATAACTGGCAGCGCACGCCTCGCAATTATTTCACTGATGGTCTTCTTTATCACTGGTTTGATTCTTTTAGCATTTGTAAACGACGAAAAGGCGAAAGCAGATAAACTTGCCTTCTAAGTTAGCGAAAGGTAAAATGAGGGTGTTTCAAAAATAAAATAGGTTCTGGCGATTATAGAGAAATAAGTCGGGATTGGGAAATCCCTCCTACAACGGAGAATCGGGGTAAGGTGCATAAAATCTGTGAAATCTGTGTAGTCCGCGATTCAGCGAAGAAAAAAGGACGACTTTGAAGTCGTCCCTTACTTTTATTAAATGCTATTCTTATTAATTTGCCAACTCGAAAATGATCGGAATTTCAAGTCGTAAGCTCAGACCCTCTTGTCCTTCGGGGAAGGGCGGATAAGGCACAGCATTTCGGACAGCTGCGAGCGCAGCATTGTCGAGTGCATGTGAGCCAGAAGAGATAAAGACTTCCGGATTCCGAACGGTTCCATCGTTGAAAAGCGTGAACCGGATCGTAGTTGTACTGCCATCTTCCAGATTCCGGACGCGCGGTGGAAAACGTTGCACCTGTTTAATCCGATCCCGAACGGCTTGCAGGAATTCGTTAAAAGACTGTTTTGCATCGCCTAAGTTGACAGAAGTGAGTTCAAGGTTCCCCGAATCATTGAATTCCGTCTGCGCAAGATTGGTTTCCATATCCAGTCTTGCGACTAAGCTTGTATTTTCAAACTTCGGGACTTCAAACTTCGGCATCGTTGTGACAATATTTGTCTGTTGCGATCCTCTGAACAAATTTCTGCCAATCCCAGCAGTGCTTGGTGCCATCACTGGTCGTGAAGGCACCGCGCTGGCTGGCAGTGTGAAGGTGGCATTGCCCACGGGGATTTTAGCATTCGTCGTAATGGGTTGTCCTTTGGGGGCACGGATCTTGGAAAACTTGGGTTTTTTCGGTTGTCGTGTTACACGCGGTGGTGTACGGCGCTTCGCCTCGGGTTTTGACGCTTCCAAGACGACGCTTTCTACTTTGTCCTTGTTCGGATCCAACACTGTTTTCTTAACAAAATAGATAGCACCGACGATAATCCCGATGGCATGCAGTCCGATTGCGAAGCCACCTGCGATCCGCATCGCCAATTTTTTCCGTCTTTGAGCGGTTTCTCGATT
Source organism: Candidatus Poribacteria bacterium (assembly GCA_028818705.1). Taxonomy (GTDB): domain Bacteria; phylum Poribacteria; class WGA-4E; order WGA-4E; family WGA-3G; genus WGA-3G. Next base: position 12,459 of record JAPPNJ010000212.1, on the reverse strand, counting down.
CTGCCGTTGGAGATATGCCATTGTCGTTGAAGTTGACGAAATCGGTGCCGACTGCGTCTGTTTAGCGTTATCCATAAAAAATTTAATCCTCCTCAAGCCCAATAAGAGCAAAAATGTTTATAAAATACCAGCCATCACAGATGTTTTTTGCGAGTTTACCTAAGCGACCTTATATGCGATTTCGACATCTAAGTCAATCGTTATAACTAAGCAGCTTATACTTGTCGTCCTTAACAACTACTGAGCCGAGGATTTTCAATTCCTCTGTTTCTCCAGCAGCGTTCCGTAACGTCAAAACGGTTCCACGCAGAAGTTGGAATCCGTCATAAGTCTCACGCGGTTGATCGAAGCGGATATCCACAAACTTTAGGTCCTTCCCGCCGTATTGAGCAACCCATTTCTTCATACCGGTATTACATTTCCGATTCAAGTTTGACCAAGCAAAATCACCCGGAAAATTATTAGGTGGACGGCTCGCTGGAAATGCTGGCCAGATCCAATCAAGATACTCTTTGCGTTGCACCCGTAAGTGGTCTAATGCCTCAATATCTTCCTGATTTAATGCGTCAACGACTGCCAGACCGAGTTGACCTGGCGAGTCGAGACTATTTTTCCATACCGATTTCTCACAACCCACCAAGCTGCTATACATGAGCAGCCCAGTTAGTAGCATGTGAGATATGTAAACAAAGTGTTCCTTAATTCTGAGCACTCGTCGTCCATCCGGTTGTCCAGTTGTTAGATGGGCTTACACCACCGATAAAGTTGACGCTTTCAAAGAAACCGTCAGCAGGTGGTGCTGCAGGGGACACCGCTGCCGCGCCCGCACCCGGTGTGAAATCGGGCGCGCGCTTGTTGAACGGAGCCTTTAAACCCGGGTCTGTTTCTTTGTTACCATTAGCAGCTGCAAAACTGGCTTCATCAAAACCGTCGTCATCTTTCTCATCACCGAAATTACCTTTTCTATTTTGAAAGAAAATACTGTTTTTTACAACCAGTTTACCGCTATCTGCTTGGGCATGGGTTGCTTCGTTGTTGATATCGAGTCCGACTTTATTAAATCCGGTAACAATGAAATTTGCGAATGTGCCAGCAGCACCTTCACGAATCAGCATACCGTTGTCGCTTTCAGACCCCGATGGATCGCCAACGAGGGTCGCATTATAGATAGTCGCATCTGAACGTGGTGTCGCTTCGTTATCTTTACTGCTGTTATCCACTTCAAAGCCGTTATCGGCGTCATCCCCATAGTGTTGTACAACGAGGAATTGTGCCTTACCTGTCCAGCCATCTGTCCAGTCGAAGGAATCGTCGCGTGCCCCGGTAACCATGACATATTTGAGATTAACAGTGCCGCCAAACATCTCAACGCCGTCGTCTTGGTTCATGTGGACTTGGACGTTCTCAACGATAGTGCCGGATCCAACACCTTGGAAGGCGATGCCATTCAGCTCATTATCAGGACTAAATTCAATGCCTGCGTATTCAACACGAACATAGCGAAGCACACCGCTGCTGTCAGCAGGATTGTTGCCGCCAAATGCGCCGGTGTCGCCTTCACCAAAAGTTACCCCTTGGTTTGTGGGTGCGTTTCCATTGATAATCAAACCGCCCCACTGCCCGCGGGCACGGCTGCCTTCAAAGGCATCACTGGACATAATGATCGGGGCACTGACGGTGCCGTTTGCCATAATTTTTGAACCTTGGGCAATAATCAGTGTACCATTACTGGCTTGCTCACCGTAAATTTTAACGCCGGGTTCAATGGTCAACGTCGCGCCGCCTTCGACAAACACCGCACCGCGGAGAAGGTAATCGTAAGCCGCTGTGAGCGTCTTATCGGCATTCAGTCTACCTTCAAGCACAACCACTTGGTGTCCATCAACCTCGATAATGGTTTCTTCAGGCACCAACACTGTTTCTTTGGTTGATTCGGTATCTTCTTCGTCACTGCCACAACCGACGAAACCCAACGCCAATCCAGCTGCGAAGATGGCTATTAACTGGAACAGCCAATTTTTGTATAGACCTTTCCTCCGTGTAGATGCCAAGGTTAACCCAATATTTAACATCAGCTAACTAAGCTCCTTATTTGTTTTTTTATATGCTCAACTGGTTCCACCAGTCGGCATCAATGGTTGCGACCCAATTATACATAGTGATTTAACTGTGAATCGCTGTTGTAATTTATCTCAAACAGGACTTACGCAAATTGAGCAAATATAGGACATTCGGACACAAAAAGCGGTAATTTTGGTGTTTTTTAACCCCCTAAAGCATCAACGGTATGAATGCCTTAGGGCATTCCCCGCCCCTTATCAAGGGGACTTTAAGAGGAAATGCGTAAGTCCTATCAAATTAAAGATACTGATAAATTGTTGCGAAAAAATGACAATGTTATGAGTTTTTTGCATTAGAATTACTTTGACATTGCAGATCGAAAATACAAGAAGGAATCAACGCTGAATGCGCGTAATGTATTTTTATACTTCACCATAAAAACTACAAATTGTAGCTTATCCCGAAGGAGAACGCCCTGCCCAGTTTATACCGAACATAAGTCGCCTCGCCCTGTTTGAAATGCACATTGGGATCGAGTAGATTTTTCGCAGAAAAACTAATCTTGAAGTAATCGGCGACGACCCGGCTAAAACTCACGTCGAGTTGACCCCGTGGTTGCTCGTATACATCTGGCACCCCGTGGTTACCCACTTCAGAGAGCCTACGTCCGAAAATATTGTAGGCAACCGCGCTTGAAATGCCCCCGTCAGTATCTTCGTAACCGATAGACACGTTAACAATATATGGACACTGCCCCTGTAGCGGACGCTCAGAGGAAGTCTGAATACCGACATCGGGCAGTATCACTTGTGAAGAAATCAATGCTGCATTTGTGTTAATTGAAAACTTACGTAAGGCAGGTGTAAGCACGCTCAAATTCTGACGTGTTTCTAATTCCAAACCGTAGTTGTTGGCACCTTCAGCGTTTTCGTAGGTGATTCGGACCTCTGCCTGCGGTTGGACGATCTGCTCAATCGGTTTTTGGAAACGCTTATAGAACGCGCTCACGGCTACAACGCCGCCTATTTGTGGAAAAGCCTCCCAACGGAAGTCGAAATTATCGATCTGGGTTCGTTCCAACTCTGGGTTACCCAGAATTGTTCTGCCACCAACGAAATCTGTAAATTCAAACGGTGCCAGTTCCCGGAAATCTGGTCGCGTGATAGTGCGAGATGCCGCAAGCCTCAAATTCATTCGCTCGGTTAAGCGGTACGTCAAGTTCGCACCCGGCAGTAAATCGAGTGTCTCCAAATCCGCTACAATCGGGGCTGCCGCAACAGAGAACGGATCGTAGGTTGTAACCTTTTGTCCAGAAGATTCCAATCTCAACCCCGTCATGAACTGCCATTTCGTGCTAACCGGCATATCAAGCATAAGATAGCCTGAGTAGATAGCGTGATCTGCCAAGTAGTTATCCGTCGCACGCGTGGATTCACGCAATTCAAAAACACGAGGCGCAATATTTTGGGTTTGGAAAAGTATTTCAGGTGGGTCGGAGAGATTCACTGTAGCATCTACCTTGTCTGAAGGCAAAAATCTAAATCGCCGGGCATCAAACGTACGCGATCTATCTCGTAGCAATCCCCCAAATTTGAAGACCCCTTCGGCACCGATCGGAACTTTCCAGTCGGCGCGGGCGTTGTATTCATCATCCTCAAGGTCGAAGAAGAATCTGCTCCCGCTATGCGTCACATCGCGGAACGTGTAGGTTCCATCCCCTCTATCTTCGTAGATATTCTCGCGTGTATCGGGTTCATCCCGTGAAGCACGAGAATAAGTAAGCCGCCACTCCATTGAAACATCGGGCTGCCTTGGACCTTCCAAACTCGGTTCACCGAAGTTGAAATCGTGTGTTCCGGCGAACTGTCCGGAGAAGAGTTGGCGTTCAACGTAGCGAAGCCGGAAGCTGCGCATATCCGTATTTCTGTCGGCGTTGAATCCTTCCCATGTACGCGTTTCGTCTTCAGCGGTATGTGTAAAAAGTGTTCGGACGCTGAGCTGGTGTTCTGGAGAGAAACGAAGACTCACGTTCACCACGCTACCCCAGTCTACTTCATTCCCGCTCCGTTCAACGTTATACGAGGTTACAGGTGAAAGCGTCTCGTTTAAGCCAATACGAAAGGCGTTACGGACCTGTGTGCCATAACTGTGACTATTACCGTAAGAGACAACGCCTAAGTAACCGAACTCTTTACCGAAAAGCGTGTTGCTATTGCCGAGACTGAATTTGTAACTTTGGTTGACAGGAATCACTTGTCGTTCCGGCGACCAGACATTAGAAAACGATTGCCCGAACTCTTGAATCTGTTCTTGGGTGAACCCTAAAGAGGTAAAACGTCCACGTTCACGGATTGGTAAATCTGCCGCCCGATTTTGGACAATCCCGGGTAGATCGCGCGAGCCATCATCAAACCCTAAAAAATCATAATTACCACCCGGATATGTCAACCCATCCTCTCCTGTCCCCTGTGTGTTGAAACCGCTTGACATCGATAGCGACATTGTCAACTCTTCCGGAAAATCTTTCGTAAACACTTGGACAGAGCCACCCGCGAAACCGCCCGGCTGGTCTGGAGAGAATGTTTTGACTGTCTGTAAACTCGCGAGGAGGCTTGCCGGAAAAATGTCCATCGGCACGACCCGTCGGTTCGGTTCAGGACTCGGAATCTCAACATTGTTAAGAAGCGTGTTACTGTAGCGTTCGCCCAATCCACGGACGAATACGTAACGACCGCCAACAATGCTAACGCCTGTTACCCGTTTAATCGCCTCTCCTGCAGAAGATGCTGGCAGTCGACTAATTTCTTCAGTACTGATACTATCCTCAATTCGAGAGCTGCGCATTCGTTGTTCAAGCAGACCGCGCTCACTCGATTGGCTTAACTGTACAGGTAACTTGACCGCATCAAGTTTGACTATTTGTGGAACGAGTGATATTTGTAAAGGTTGGGATGCTTCTGTCTCATTGACTTGAAAATTGGGGACCACATACGTGTTATAAAACGGTGCACCTGCATGGATCCTATAGGTACCACTCGGCAAGTCCAGTGAAAATGCACCAGTTTCATCTGTCGTCACCTGAATCTGCGTATCAATAACCCGAATTACTACACCCGATAGCGGTGCCTCGGTTTCACTATCGACAACACTACCTATGATTTTGACGACCTGTTGTGTTTGCTCGTCGGCAGCACTTGTTTCCGTAAGTCCAAGTCCTGTTCCAAGGAGCAAAACCAACAAGCCGATGCAGAAATGTTCCCCGAAGAGTAGGGTTTGGCAACCCATATTTAGGAGTCTTCTCATTTTGTCTTTATTAACCCGTATTGAAATCCTCTCTTAGTTATTAATTTGCGTACCCAGCGCGTCCGGACGGATATGTGAAAATCCGTCCTTTTCTACTTTTTTATAGTGAGGTCTCAAAATATGTGGACACTTGTAGCATAAGACTTGCCTCGCAGTGAGAGTTTGTGCAAAGTGGGCCCGCAAACTAACAGTTTGCGCTACAAAAGAGGTGTCCAAGTAATTCTAAAATCTACCATTATATAGAACGCGCGGGTGGTGCTTCGCCAACCTTTCTATTCTCAACACTGTTCCAATGGTAAAAAAATTATAATCTCTGAATGATACAAAAATGTGTTATTTTTTTGTCAAAAAATAACCCAACTTGCTACTTACAAGATTTTAGCGATGAAGTCTGCATCTTTAGGCTGAAAACGATGCGTTTGCGGACGCAGCAGCACAGACTAACAGTCTATGCTACAAACTGGCAACTTGGGTAAAAAATAAAAAACTGTTTTCCCTTAAAAAACAGAAAACCCAAAATCAGCACAAGTTGTACTATCCGCGTAATCTGCGATTCAGACATTCCACAACTATAGGTTTCCCCTTGATATTTTCCATTATAAGCCCTATAATAATTAAACAAACGTTGTGCCCCTGTATGGAAGGCGATTCATGTTAGGCGAGCTCCTTCGGAAAAGTATTCATTTAGCAGGACTGATCCTACCGGTTATCTATTTCTTTCTTGATAAGCCCATGATGTTAATTGTGATGGGTGTATTGACTGGAATTGCGGTTACTGTAGAATTAGTGAAATGGTTTTCCCCGGATTTTGGTAAATTCTTTTTCCAAATTTTCGCGCCGATGCTCCGGAGACATGAGCGCAGGGGTGCCATGACAGGCGCAACCTATTACATGATTAGTGCTTTCTTATGTGTTCTTTTTTTTTCTAAGACGCTCGCTATTGTTTGCATCTTTTTCATGGTGTTGGGGGATCTCGCAGCGGCGTTGGTAGGAAGAATGTGGGGAAAAACTAAACTCTTGGGTACAAAGAGTTTAGAGGGAAGCATTGCTTGTTTCGTCGTTTGTGCTGCAATTGCCTTAGTGCAATTACACCCTATTATAGGGATTATTGGTGCCTTGGTTGCCACAATCGTAGAGATGATGCCGTTCCCAATCGACGATAACCTCACAGTCCCATTGGTGTCAGGGGCAGTAATGCACTTTCTAATGCATGGGCCCTTAGGTTTTTAGCCGTGTAGCAGCGGCAATTTGTGTTATGTAAAAAAATAACTTAAAATCTGCGGAATCTGTGTAATCCGTGTAATCTGTGATTCAGACAATTAAAGCCTCACATAACCCCGAATTATGGCAAATATAAAGCTTGAAAATGTTGTAAAACGCTACGGCGATGTTATTGCCGTCAGAGACTTTAACTTAGAAATCCAGGACAAGGAATTTGTTGTCTTTCTCGGTCCCTCGGGTTGTGGCAAAACTACTACACTCCGTCTCATCGCAGGCTTGGAACATCCCGAAGAAGGCGATATTCTCATTGATGGTGAGCGTGTCAACGATCTCTCCCCAGCAGACCGGGATATAGCTTTCGTCTTTCAATTCTACGCACTCTACCCGCATCTGAATGTCTACGATAACATCGCTTTTCCGCTCAAAGCCGTGAAAGTCTCAAAATCAGAGATTGACACGCAAGTCAAGCGGGTTGCCGAGATTTTGCAAATATCCAATATGCTGGACCGGAAACCAAGTATGCTCAGTGGTGGAGAGATGCAACGCGTCGCACTTGGACGCGCAATGGTCCGCCAACCCAAAGTCTATCTCCTTGATGAGCCGATGGCGAATTTAGATGCCAATATCCGAGTCGATACCCGTGCCGAGATTAAACGGCTCCAACACGAAATCGGAGCGACAACCATTTTTGTGACGCACGACCAAGTCGAAGCCATGTCCTTGGCTGACAGAATAGCCGTCATTCATCAAGGTCTCCTGCAGCAAATTGGAACACCATACGAAGTCTATAACAGACCAGAAAGTCTCTTCGTTGCCGGGTTTATGGGGATGCCTACAATGAATCTCCTTGACGCGTCGCTCACGGCACGCGACGGTAAATCCGTTCTGCAGCTCAGCCACACCGATGTTTACCTACCGCTGTCCCCCAAAAGACAGGCAGCTATCACTACCGCTGCGCAAGAGAACGGCTTAGTCTTCGGAATCCGTCCTGAGCACATCACCGCTGTGAACCAATCCGATCCCGAAAAAATCGCCGCCGAGGTCCACCTTGTTGAACCGCTCGGTGCAGTAAACATTCTTGACATTCGCCTCGGCACCCACCTGGAAACCCAAGAACCGATCCTGCTACGGGTGAGAACCCATCCTTCGTTTCGCGTCGGAGTTGGGGATACGATCTGGTTGGATTTCAATGAGGCAGAGATGCATTTCTTCGATCAAAAAACCGAACGAGTGCTCTCATAATTTTTAATGAGAGGAAAAAAGAAATGGAAAGTGAAAGCACTAAAATCCCGTGTCGCTTAGCTGCCTTTGACTTAGATGGTACGCTGCTGAACAGCGAACACGGACTACCGCCAAAAAACTGCGAGGCACTTCGGGCGCTCGCAGCAAACGACATTCTGGTTGTTTTAGTATCTGGAAGGATGCACCGATCTATCCAGCCCATCAGCGACGAAATTGGTTTAGAAAACCCCATTATTTCGTATAACGGTGGAATGGTCCGACATGCCACAAGTGGTGAAGTCTATCATCACATTCCCGTTCCAGCTGATTACGCCATGGCAATTGTTGACGCGTGTAATCAACGGGGGCTTCATCTCAATTTCTGTCTGAACGATGAACTCTATGTGGCTGAACGGAATGCTTGGAGTGATCTTTATGAAGCGCGGACTGGCGTTCCAGCGACACCGGTTGGAAACTTACGTGAGTTGGCTGGTGAGACGCCCACGAAAATGCTTATTATTCACATATCCGAAGAATTACCCTCGCTCTTAAACGATTTTCAAACCGATTATGCAGGAAAACTTTACGTCACGCAGACCCAACCGGAATATATTGAATTTATGAATCCAGAAGTTACGAAGGGACGCGCTTTATCGGCTTTGGCGAATCGTTTTGCCATCCCGATAGATAGTGTTGTTGCCTTTGGGGATAGTTACAATGACGAAAGCTTACTTAAAACTGCCGGTTTCGGCATAGCGATGGCAAACGGCGTCCCACCGATTCGTGCCTGTGCGGATTATATCACAGGGACGAATGACGATAACGGGGTCGCAAAGGCCATCTGGGAATTAATTCTCTGATATAGTGAAACGATCGCAATTTCCTCGGAACGTGCTGCTTAAACGCAAGAATCTTCCAAGCAGTTAGTTATTTATTGGTACTCACGTCGCGGGCATTCTTATAAGGGAAATCGGCGACGAGTACGTAAGAGTTACCTTCCTGTTTCAGCGACATCTGGACAGAGTTCATCGAAAATTCAAAGTATTTCGCTAATACTTCTGTCAATTCATGAAGTAACCTTGTATTGACGCGGTCATCAACATCGAACCTATCTTGTGTAATGACAAGCTGCAGGCGCTGTTTCGCGATACTACTTGATTTCGGTTTGCGCCCGAATAGCCGTCTGATGCTTATACTCATATGCTGACTCCTTAACTATTTCTGGTGAACCAATTCATGATACTGGTGAACAGACCCCTCTGTTCTAAGTCTGGGATCGGGATTTGTTGGCCCGTCATCCGTCGTGCAATACGCATATATGCTTGGGCACCTGCGGAATTTTCTTCATAGACAAGCGGTATCCCACGATTTGTCGAGGTGATTACGCCTACGTCTTCTGGAACAATGCCTAAAAGGTCGATGTTGAGAATATCTATAACATCTTCTTGGTTCATCATACTACCATTCCCAACAAGCTCTGGAGAGAATCGATTTAAAACGAGATTGATCGGTTCGATTCTTGCATGTTGCAATAACCCGATAATTCGGTCGGCATCCCGAATAGCAGAGACATCTGGCGTTGTAACAATGATTGCCTCGTCTGCACCTGCTGAAGCGTTACTAAAGCCCCGCTCAATACCAGCAGGCGAGTCAACTAAGACAAAATCGTGCGTGGACCGCAACTTATCGCAAATCGCTTTCATCTGCGCCGGCTGAATATCGTCTTTGTTGTTTTTCTGCGAGGCTGCCAGAAGCGTAAGCCCGTCAACTCTTCGATCTCTAACCAGTGCTTTAGGAAGTTCGCACTGCTTATCGATAACGTCCATTGAGGTATAAACGATCCGGCTCTCAAGTCCCAGGACAATATCGAGATTCCGAAGCCCGACATCTGCATCAACGAGTACGACCGTCTTACCCAGGAGGGCAAGGGCTGTCCCTAAATTCGCTGTAGACGTCGTTTTGCCCACACCTCCCTTTCCTGATGTTACTACGATCACTTTTCCCATACTGGGACCTCCTAATGTTAAAACTTAACAAATTTTTCGACAATAATTACATCTTTCACCCCGATGCGCGCGATTTCTGGATAGCCTCGGGACTTTTGGTCAATAGGTAGATGATTCATATAGGTACCAATCTGAAGCTGCAATGGCACCAAATCCATCGCAATAATGACGGATGAAAGTCTGCCGTTTATCCCAGCGTGTGCGTTACCTCGTAACGCCCCCAAAATAACAATATCACCACCGGCTCTGACTTCAGCGCCTGAATTGACATCCCCATAGATAACGAGGCTGCCTTGTGGGAACTCTTCCGTTTGTCCCGACCGAATTGTGTACGGAACAATCCGAGAAAGTTCGCTATCGCGGGTGTCCTGCTGGGTATTCACGGCTTGCGATATAATATGTGTCGTCGGTGCAGCAGCAATAGGCTGTGGAGCAGGCTCATCAGATACTATGACCCCTCGCACTATCAAATTGTAGGATTCCTTAAGTTTTGATCTTAGCTGCGCTATCTCCTCTTCTTGTAAGTCTGGACCCTTGAAGTCAATCTGCACAGATGTCCCCGTTAAAGGACGATTCATCCGGGAGATCTCCTCTTGGATAGCTTCTTCGATGTCCGCTATAGACAGATGGGGCTTGATGATTAAATGCAAACCATCTCTGTATGCCCTGAGTGCTACAGTTGAATTTGCCATTTTGATACTTGAATCTCAATTCAACGTTATTGAGGGTGTTGCCTCGATAGACATGACCTTTTGATCGTGGTTTGCTATTCGGCTGCTTCTAACTGCGCTAAGACATAGGGACCTTCAGGAATTACCGCAATTTGTGCATCTTCTCCATATTGGTTCAGAATTTCTTTAATGCCTTCCTGTGCGTGCTTCAACGGGTGTACAAACAGTTTTGCTCGCTGATGATACGGTATTCCATCGGTATAAAAATAGATATCTGCTTTCCGAGCAACCTTTGCCAACTCTTCAAGTTGCCACTGATCAATGACGAAGTTCGCTGGGTTATAAAGTCCTTGCACAAATGCAGTTAAATCGTCAGTTTTGAAGATTAAATCTGTAAATGGCTTACTGCCGATCCCCTCACTGCACGCTGCGACAAGCAAGATACTGCCACCTTGCTTCACAATCTCAACGGCCGTGAGCAACCCTTTGACGGCTTGGTAAAATGTTGCGTCTAAAGGGTAGCCAGCACTTGATACGACAACAGCATCAGCAGGCGCGGGTAATGTAACTTTTGCCTGTTGCTCAACAAACTCGGCACCGATACGATGGGATTCAACCATGTCACCTGCAAAAACACCTGTGATCCGACGTTCTTTGTCGATCGCGACGTTCAGATTAAAGTCAACGCCTGCCATTAGCGCAATTTCCGTCGCTTCTATGTGAAAGGGGTTGCCTTCCAAGATGCCGACAGCCGACTTTGGATGTTCCATCAGTTCCGGTCCGTGCATCACCTTCATCGTTTCAACAGCGGCGATTCCTGGGCAAATCGCTTTCCTGCCACCAGAATAGCCAGCCATTAAGTGCGGTTCAATCAATCCGGTGATAACTTTCAGATCCGAGTCGAGATAAGTTTTATTGATGTAAACTGGGGTGCCGTTTTGTGTTTCGCCTAAGTATGTGTGGGTCTCTGGTTTCTGAGAAAGATGGTTGACAATCCGGTACGTCTCCATAATATCGCGTCCAACCATTATTTCGAGTTCTTCAGCGTTGTTGGGACGGTGGATGCCAGTCGCGATGAGGATCGTAATTTTCTCGCGTGGGATGCCGCTCGCTTCAAGGGTTTCCAACATTGGTGGGAGGATGACTTTGTTTGGCACGGGCCGGGTTATATCAGAGATTACGATACACGCCGATTCACGTCCGTTGGCGAGTTCAGCCAAAGGCGATGAGGCGATAGGTGCCGCAATTGCCTCCCGAACCGCGCCATCTTCATCCGGCAGTGGAATGCTATCCGAGATTTCGAGAACCCTGACAACATTCCTATCCGGAATTTCGATGGGTAGTGTTCCGGTACCATATCTCATTTCCATTTGCATATTGAAATTTTCCCTTCGGGTTGGCTAAACAAAGTTCTAATGCTGGCGCATCATTCGGCAGAAAATACAATTTCCTTTAAGTATTATACCGTTTTTTGAAAAAAAAAGCAAATTTATCTTTACTTTATCTAAGTTATGCCTGAATGGAGGGCGAATTAATGACAAAAATCATAAAAAATCAGTGCTGTGTAACCATATTTTTCCTGAATTCACACACCGATATATTCTATTCTATCACGTCCCACCTACATTAATCAAGTTAAATCAACGAGAAGGGACTAATTTTTTTTCCCAAAAAATGTATCATTCTGTGAATATTGTCAATAAATCTAACAATTTTTGTAGAAGAACCTTCCAAATCCCTCCTACAGTGGATTTCCGAGAAATGGACCACCTAAAATTTTGGAAGACTATGGTGGAGCTTAGAATTAATTGGACACACTGAGTTGGCGAGGTGCAGACGCATTTGTTTCATCATCCACCCGTTAGGACTAACAGCTCTGATGTCACAGTACTTGAGTCCAGCCCTACCGTTTTTTTAGCTTCGCCCAAGTTGTCGTTAAGCGATTCCGGGGATGCACAGCAAAACCCTCAATTTCA